>JBGSPW010000208.1:0-36452 GCA_041738395.1 Thermoflexales bacterium | reverse complement strand
CCCGCCTGCAATTGGAGATGGCCAGGGAAGGACGCCAGTTGCAGCCGCAGCCAATCCAGATCGCCGAACTACAGTATGCTTTAGCGCAAGAGGGCAGCACGGCCGCGCAGATCGCCGCGGCCAACGCACAGGTCGCTCAGGCTCAGGCCCAGCTAGACAGATTATTGCTAACCGATGAACGCCAACGGACGTTAGCCGCCGTGCCGTTGAAGCAGGCCGAACTGGATTTTCAATCAGCTCAACAGCGTTTGGAACGTGCGCAGCTCACGTCGCCCATCGACGGGGTTCTCTCTCGCTTGACCCTCTCGCTTGGCGATCGAGTCGATGCGAATCCGGTCGCGGTGGTCAGTGACGTCTCGGCCTTTAACGTCGCGCTCGCCGTCGATGAAACCAGTGTGGGTCTGCTGGCCAATCGGCAGCCGGCCGTGGCGGCGGTAGCGATGCTCCCCGATCAAACGTTGTCGGGCCAGGTGAAGAGCATCGCATCGATGCCGACAGAGGCGGCGGGTGTCACGGGCTACAGAGTGGTCGTGAGCCTGGACAAGACTGACGCACCGGTACGGAGCGGTATGAGCGTCAATATCGCTATCATTGTTGGCGTGAGCGATAACGTGCTGGTCATCCCGAACTGGGCCCTCCGCACGGATCGCAACACGGACAAAACATATGTGTATGTGCAGCGCGGCGGCCAGGTTGAAGAAACTGAAATTGCGACTGGGCGCTATGACTTCAACCAGATCGAGGTGAAGTCGGGCCTGACCGAGGGGGAGGTACTCGTCGCGCCACCGAAAAGCGGCTCATATTAGCTGACCACACCCAGTTCCGATCATCCGGCGTTGGCGGCGGCCCCGGTAGCGGAACCGCCCGTGGCCTAATTCAACCGTCCCGCCAGTTGTTCCTCATCGGGCGGCTCAACTCGATCGCCGGTCGTCGCCCAGCGTGTGAGGCGCAGGATAATCTCTGGGTTGTTGATGGCATCCTCGATGATCTTCCGCATTTTTAACAGGGCTTCAGGATCCCCGCTGTCGAAGTAGCCACTCTCGTCATTGACGTGCAGGTTCTTCTGGCCGAACTCACGCTGCAAGCGATGCAGCACCTCGCACACGGCCACATGTGTTTCGACCGGCGCGAATTGCGTCTTGATGAACAGATCATACGACAGGCTGTGGCCATCCGCCACATCCATGAGCATCATCAAGCGGCCGTTATTTGGATCGAACATCAACACCAGATGTTCACTCTCCGGATGCGGTTCGATGATCAAGCCGCGCCAACGCGTGTTCAATTCCACGATGTCCGTTTCCACCACGCCGTCATTCACGCCGGGCAGATCGCCGGGCACGGAACGGACGGAATACGTCTCGAAGGCGCCGCGCGCTTCAAAATCGTGCGCGCGGTACGGCCAATGGCGTTGCTCACATTCTGCGCGCAGCATGGCTAACGCTGCGTCCAGCTGCGTCGGATCATCCAGCCCGCCGTGATAGTGAATCGTGATACCCATCGTTACCTCGTTTCTTCAGGTTCTTCCGGCGCATTACCACAGAGCGGCTTGCTGAGGCGTCGGTGGCTCATGGCGTGTCGCCGCCTGACCGATCTCGGCGGCGAGCGCAGCGAGCGCATCCAGGTCAAGCGCGGCAGGCTGGATGACGCGTGCGCCGCCCGCAATGAGCTGATCGGTGCCCACGCTGCCCGGCACGGCATACACGGATCGGCCTTGTTTTAAGGCTTTTGCTGCGGTGTCCAGACTGCCGCTTTTTTCGCCTGCCGCGATCACGATCACGGCGCGGCTCAACCCGCTGATGATGCGATCGCGCGCCATCAGATTCTGTCCTTTGGGTGGCGTGTTGGGCTGCAGTTCCGACAGGATCGCGCCGCAACCGAGGATGTCTTCCGCGAGTTCGACATTCTCTTTCGGATGGATGAAGCGAATGCCCGAACCCAACACCGCGATCGTCCGCCCCGTCTCGATCGCTCCACGCTGTCCCGCCGTGTCGATGCCGAGCGCGAGACCGCTGATGATGGTCAAGCCACGCGCGGCCAACTCTCGCCCGATCGTATGGGCCAGCTCGACGGCCAGTAGCGTCGGTGCGCGCGTGCCGACAATGGCGACGGCGTTGTCGTCCGCGCGCTTGATCGCGCCGCGCATGAACAGCACCAGCGGCGCGTCGGGCAGGGGGCGCAGTCGAGTTGGAAAACGCGCGTCATCCCACGTCAGCAAATCGATGCCTTCATCACTGAGCGAGAGCAGTTCGGTCTCCAGCTGTTCGATCGGTGCGGCGAGGATTTGCTGCGCCATCAGCGGTGTGACGCGCGGTATCTCGATCAGCTCTTCCACCGACGCCGCAAAGATCGACTCTACATCGCCGAACCGCTCGATCAATTTGCGGGCCGTCACTCCGCCCACACCCGACACCGTCGTTAAAGCCAACCAATGCGCGTTAGACATTGCCCCTCACTTATCACTCGTCACTCAATGTCAGTAAGTTAGCGCGCTGGGCCTGTCATTCCCGCGTGCTTCCGGCGGGAATCCAGCCGCCCAGCCCATGTGAGTGGCCGATAATCACTCTGGATGCCCGACACGCCCTGTCCACGAAGCGGGGGCGCGCCAGGCGGAAGCGTTCGGGCATGACGTTACATTCGGCCTAACTTATTGACATTGACTCGTTACTCGTTACCCGTCACGCATCACTGTGAATCGTCTTCGTCAACGTCAACACCACAAGGCTGCCCACCCCGCCGCGTGCCAGCACCCGCGCGGCTTCTTCCAGCGTCGCGCCGGAGTCATACAGATCATCGAGCAGGACGATACACTGACCACGGATATTGCCGCGCAGTGCAAACGCCCCGGCGACGTTGGCTCGCTTCTGCGCCAGCGAAGTCAATTCCTTTTGCGGTCGCGTCACGCGCGTTTTGATCAGGATGTTCGCCAGCAGCGGCACGGTCAATCGGGCCGCCAGCGCTTGCGCCAAATTCGAGACCGGATCGAAGTCGCGGCGCATCGAAGGTGGCACGGGCACAATCGCATCCAACTTTGGCAACTCAGGGTGCGCGGCTAACAGCTCGGCCCAGCGTCCGGCCAGATCTTGCGCGAGTTGGCGCTCGTTGCCATATTTGTAGCGGAACACGAGTTCGCCCACCGTGCTGCGACTGGCGGCATCGCCATCATAGCGCGAATGAAAATCGAGCGCCCAGCCCGCCAGCCACGGGCCTTTGAGCGGGCGTGGATGCGGCCGGGACAAAAAGGACGTCACCGGATCGTCATCGCGAGAAGCAGCCCGCCCGGCGCGCCGCCGCTCCGCGGACACGGCGTGAGCGGAAGCCCGCGTCCTGAGCGGAGCAGCAGCGGAGGCGAAGGATTGCGGGCTGGAGTCGAAGGCCGCTCCGACGCGATCTCCTTCATGGCCGGGAGTTATTTTGCTGTGTTCTTCGGTTGCGCTCCGAATAGCCGTCGATCTCATGGCAACGCTTTTCGCGACAACATCGACCGAAAAGGGCAGGCTGTCATCCGCCACGACGAGATGACCGCGTTCGTCGATCGCCAGCACTTCATCTTCCAGCAGCGTATCGACCAGCGCGGTGACATCTTTGCGCGTCATGTTCGGCAAGATATTGTACAGCGGGTGATCGCGGTAATCTTCGGTCGCTTCCGCTTCTGACCCGACCAGAATTTTGGCGACTGTGCTGCGATGCAATTGGCCTGATAGCGACTGCACACAGGCCACGATGGCATTCGCCGGCTCAAAGGTGACCTCGTCTGGCGGCGGCGTTTGTTCGCGTTTCACCGCTTCAGCCACACAGCGAATCATGTTGTAGTCGATCTCATCGGGTAATCTGGCTTTGATCGGCGCGAGATACTGGACTGATCCGACCTGCTCAATGGCGGCGCGAATTTGCCGTTGAACAACGCCGGGGATTACCGCGTCCACGTGAACTTGCCCCTGCGCGATCAGCTGCGCCAGATGCGAATAGATCGTGCCGGCGACCAGGCCGCGTTCGGCGGCGATTTGATCGGGCGTCTTACCCTGCGCCAACAGCTGCTCCGTCAACGCGAGGGTGCCGCCCGCCGCTTTCTGAGCCTTGACGCGCTGTACCTCGGCCGGCTGCACGGGCCGTAGTTGCACGTTGATGGCCGCGCGTGCTTTCAACGCCGCTTCGCCGCGCGGCGTGAGTTTGAGCGTGGGGAATTCGCCGCCGATCTGCTTCAAGTAACCGGCCTCGTACAGCTGATCGATCAACGCTTCAATTTCGCGTCGTCTCAGCGCCTCAAACTTGCCGTAGTTGCGAACCTTGTCATAGCCGACGCGCATCATCTTCTGCGCGGCCGAGCCTTTGAGAATCTGCGCGAGCGTGCTTTTGCCCACATCCCAGTTAAGATGCACGATCGTGTCGAGCACGATCAACGCGGCGCGTTCGGCCTGGGTCGCTGCCGATCGGCTTTCGGTCTGCGCGGTTTCCGCGCGCGTCAGGCAGTTATCGCAACACAGCGGCGCGTCGGGCGGGGCGCTGTCGCCAAAGTGATCGAGAATGATCCGGCGGCGGCAGGCGTTGGTCGTGGCGTAATCGATCATCGCCTGCAACTGCCGGCGTTTGGCGTCGCGGCGGGCGGCCACCTGCGCTGCAATCGCCTGCACCGTGGCTTCGGTCAATGTCAGCGCCTCGAGCTGCATCAGGCCGAACGCTTCGTCGGGCGCGCGCCGGATCGATCGGGCCGCTTCCAACTGTTCGATCGCCACGCGCGCCTTGACTTGCGGCAAGCCCAATGCGCGTTCGAGATCGAAGAACGCTAGACCGCGCGGCTGTCCGCGCACGAACGAATGGACCGCGCGCAATTCGTCGGCGCTCGGCGAATCGTTGTCGATGAAGTATTCGTGCAGGGCGGTATCTTTGGGCGCATAGATCAAGGCGGCGCGCGCGGGCAGGCCATCGCGCCCGGCGCGGCCGGCTTCTTGATAATACTGTTCGAGCGAGGCGGGCAGCGTGTAGTGCAGCACGAAGCGCACGTCGGGTCGATCGATGCCCATGCCAAAGGCGTTGGTGGCCACCACGATCGGCAGGTCGCCGGCCATGAAGGCATCCTGTACGCGGGCGCGCGTGTCGGCGTCGAGCGTGCCGTGATAGTACTGCGCCTCAACGCCGATCACTTCGCGCACGAACTCGGCGACTTCTTCCGCATCGCGGCGTGTGCCGGTGTAAATAATCCCGGCGCCGTCCACACTCGCCAGGAACTCGCGCACGAGCTTGAGCTTGGTAGGCACATCGGGCGCCGAGAAGACTTCGAGCGTGAGGTTGGGCCGGTTGAAACCGGTGACGATGCGTTCGATGTGCGCGAGGCCCAGCAGGCGGGCGATGTCGTCTTGTACACGCAGCGTGGCCGTGGCCGTCAGCGCGAGCGTGACGGGCGCATCAAAACCTGCGCGCGCGTTGAAATCGGTGCGAGCGTCGGCAATGTGCAAATAATCGGGGCGGAAATCGTGGCCCCACTGCGACAGGCAGTGCGCTTCGTCGACGGCGAGTAAACTGATCGGTACTTGTTTCAGCGCCGCGCGAAAGGATTGTTGGCGCAGCCGTTCGGGCGCGATGAGGACCAGCTGGTAATCGCCGTTGCTCAACGATCGGATGCGGCGGGCCTGCTCGGCGGTATCGATCGACGAGTTGATGAAGGTGGCCGCCAGGCCGCGCCGCGTGAGCGAATCGATCTGATCTTTCATCAGCGCGATCAACGGCGAGAACACCAGCGCGGTGCCGGGCAGCAGCAGCGCGGCCAGTTGGTAGATCAGCGACTTGCCCGCGCCGGTGGGCATCACGACGAGCGTATCGCGTTGGGCGAGGACGTGCTCGATGGCGGCCTGCTGGCCGGGCCGAAAGGCAGAGAAGTTGAAGTGCTGCTGCAGGGCGGCGTGAAGATCGACTTCGGACATATGGCGATTATACAACAGGGGGTAACTGCTCCTTCATTTTTTGCATCAACTCGTTAACTTGCTGTCGATGGTCAATCATAGTTCCTCTATTTGAACTGTACTCCCGACGCGCAAAAAGATCAATTGCCCACGCGGACGATGTCCGATCTGGGACGTGATCGCGTCGATGTAACGTTGTACTTGCTCGGCGTATTTCTCCCGTTCGAGCGTGTCGCGCATTTCCTCGATCGATCGCACTTCGTCCGTTTTGAAATCCACGATCGTCCAGTCACCGCCTGCTGGGCGATAGATCAGATCGATCACGCCGGTGTCGTCGGGCAGCGCATACGGCACTTCGTGCCGCCGATCGGCTTGATCGATCTCCGCGTATAGCGGGTGGGTCTGGAAACGTTGCAACATGCGGCGCACTTCGTTGAGCGTGGCCTGTATTTCGGCGCGATCCGTCAAACCCGCTTCCAGTGCAAAGGGCCACAGGAATACATCAAAGTTAGCTTGATCAGGGAAGCGCCAGCGGCGCAGCGCTTCGTGCGTTAATTGGCCGATGACCCACGCCGGGCCGACGGGCCGCTTGACGCGCGGTACGACACGCCAGACTCTGGATTGTTGATTGTAGATTTCTGATTGCTGATTGATGATCGGGAGTGGTTGAACCAGCGTGGATGATGTGATGTTGATCGGCGGTGGTTCAATCTCTAGCGCGATCGGCCTCGCGGGCAAGTCGGTCGCGGGGTGCAGCACACAGCCAATCGGTTGGTTGAGATCCACGGTGAGCGGGGCAGTGAGTTCGTGATCGATCGTGATCGCGTCCAGTCCGATCACTTCGCCCAATCGACCCAGCCAGCCACGCAGGGCCAGCGTGCCTTTGGCGTTGAGTTTGGCATGACCGCTGATGACCAATTTCTCTTTGGCGCGCGTGGCGGCGACGTAGAGCAGGCGCTTGTCTTCGGCCTCGTCTTTCGCCTGTTCGTTCAATCTTGCCAATCGATACGAGATCGGATGCGCGCCGTCGGCGTCGGCCAGATCCACGCGCAGGCCGAGTTGATCGTCGAGCAACACCGCGCTCGATCGATGGGGCAGGTCATGCGCGGCGTCGGCAATCACTACCACGGGAAATTCCAGCCCCTTGGCTTTGTGGACGGTCATCAACTGCACCGCGCCGCCCCCTGAGCCTGTCGAAGGGTCCGCCGACGCTTCGCCTTCACGCACGCCGCTGTCTTCCAGCGTCTGCACGTATTCCAGAAACTCGCCCAGACTGATCAGGCGGCTGGCGTGCGCATCGGCTAGCAGCTTGTCGAGGTTGCGGCGCAGGCGATGGCCTTGCGGCACAGCGCTCAACAACGTGCGATAGTGCGTTAGATCAAGGAAACGCTTCAACACTTCAGCGACTGAGACGCGACCGGCAAGGTCGTGCAGTTCAGAGATTAGACCCTTGAGGTCTTCGAAGATTTCAAGGGTCTTTAGCGATTCCCACAATGAATGCGGCTGATCATCGTCGGTAAATCGCAGTCGATACAGATCAGCATCGCTGAGGCCGATGGCGGGCGAGCGCAGCAATCCGGCCAGGGTCAGATCGTCGGTCGGGTCGTGGATGGCCGCCAGCGCGTTGAGCACGTCGCGAATCTCCGGCCGATCGTAGAAGCCGCGCCCCGCAATGGTGATGAACGGAATGCCCGCGCGTTCCAGCGCATCTTCATATACACCAAAGCCGCTGGTGGCGCGGAACAACAACGCCATATCGCTCCACGCGAAATCTTCCTCGCGGTGCAGGGTGTGCAGGCGTTGAGCCAGCGCCGCCGCGGCGGCTTCGCGTCCGTCCTCTGCCTTTTCGCCAACGCCGAGGTGAAACTCCACGAAGGGTGCACGCACAGCCTGTTTTTCAGGCTGTTTGCGCTGCGCGCGCAGTTCGGCGAAGGGCACTTCGTAGGGCCGGGCCGGATCGATTGATTCGCCGAGGACAGGCCGCAGCAGATCGTTGAGGGTCTGCACCAGCGCTTGATGCGCGCGGAAAGTGAGATCAAGATCGACAGTGAAACCATCGGCCGCCTGGACATCCGCTTGCACTTGCCGAAACACGGCCACATCCGCGCCGCGAAAACGATAGATGGAGTTATGAACAATCATCCCATTAGCAATGTAATTGTGAACATCGGGAATTTCCAAATCGTACACTGTTCCCTCATACTGTTCCCGCGTCACCTCGATAATCTCATCGGCCAGTATCCGGGCGTCGTCGATAATGGGAATTTGCAGGCCGGGGAAGATTTGCCCGGCTGCTGTTTGTTCCCAGCGCTTATCGGTCGTCAAGGCGTAACGCTCGATCAATTGGGTTTGCGCTTGCTGCGCAGCGCGCACGGCAAAGGCGCGGGCTTCGTCCATGCGAGCCCGTTCCGTTCCAATTCGCCAGCGTTCCGGGTAATGCTTTGATGGCTTGGCGCTGCGTATGCCCAGATCGCTGAGGCGCTGCGCCGTCTGCTGTGCGCGTGTTTCAAATGAAATGCGATGCGTCTTGTATCGACTGTTGCCTTTACCGCCAAAGTAAACGACGGTTACGGCTTCTTTGGCGATGCCCGGCACGTAGTGCGGTGAAGCCAGATCGATTCCGACATCGTGCGCCAGGTGCGCTGCACGTTCACGGGTGGGCAACCGGGCAAAGATCAGGTCGATGGTGTCTTGATCAAGCGACTGATAGTCCTTGACTTTGAAGCATAGCCCTGGCAACCCGTATTGCGCTAAATAGAGTTGCTCATACAGCTGCGCTTCTTTTCGACTTGAGCAGCGACGAAGGACCCAGATCGCATCGCCGCCTTCTTGCCGACAACGTGAATCCAGGCCATTGGTGATGCGACGTTCGCCAGTGCGATAACCGCGCGTTAAGCCGATCCGATATCCCTTGTCAATGTGCCGCATCAAATAAACGTAATAAGCATGGAGGTCGGGAACCAGCCTTGTAAAGAGCACGTGCTCGGGCGTGCAGCTGAGTTCCACGCCGCGGCTTGTCCTAATTTTCAGGACCGGGCCTGAGTGATGGCGTTCGTATACCCGCGCCACGGGAAAAGCGCCAGTGCGCGCGTTGCCAGTAGCAGCCACTATTTCCTGACCGCTTGTGATCTGTTCGATCGGTTGATAACCGCCCGGCGTCAAAATCAGCGTACCCGGGGGCAGGCATTGTTTGGCATCGCCGACGATGAAGAGTTCTCCCGGATCAACCTTTGATGTCGCTATGCTTCGCTCAGGTTGCGTGGGCGCGAAGTCGGCCAACGCATACACCATATCCCGTTGGCGCGCATTGGTGTCTTGAAATTCATCGACGAGCACGGCCTGCACATCGCGCTGCCAGCGCTGGCGTACTGCGGGCTGCGTTGTGAGCAGCTGCGCGGCGCGGCCTTCCAGATCGTCGAAGTCGAGCGCCTGTGATTCGTCTTTCAACTGTTGATATTCATGCAGCACGCGGTTGTGCAGCGCTTGCAGCGAGAGCCGGGCAGCGGCCAGTTGTTGATCGAGCGCCCAACTGAGCGTGCCGGCTTTGCCGATCAGCGGCGCGAGTTCGGCGTCGTACTGATCGCGCAGCGTCTTCATCGCGTCGCGCGCCGTGGCGAGATCGGCTTCGGCCCAGTTGGCTTTTTGCCCCTGTGTGGAGGTGGCTGCGCGTAGTTGTGCCAGGCCGTTGAAGACAGCCTCCCAATCGGCGGTGGATCGGGCCGCTGTGACCGCCTGCCACCGATCGAGCACGGCGCGGCGCGCGGTCTCCAATTTGTCGTCGGCCTTGCGCGATCGAGTTTCGGATAACGTGTCTAAAGCATCAAGCCACGGGGCCGTCAATCGATCGGCCAGCCAGTGCGTGAGGATATCTTCAATTAACGTTGACGCTTGCCAGGCCGTGTCGACATCGAGCCGCTTGGCGATCAGCGTGGTGAGGATGTCGCGCAGGCTGCGCTCGGTGAACAGGGTGATGAGGACCGCCGTGTCCAATTGGGCGATGGCCCAGCCCAGAGCCGCTTCAATCGCCTGCGCCTGCCACGCGGCCGATTGGCCTTCTTCCAACACGCTGAAGTTTGGATCGAGCGCGGCCTCGGCGGGATGGGCGCGCAGGATTTCGGCGCACAGGCTGTGAATGGTGCCGATGCGGGCCGCGTCGAGTTCGGTGAAAGCGGCTTGCCAGAGTTCGGTTGGGGGTGCTTCGCTCAAACGTTGTTGAATGGCCGTGCGGATGCGCGTACGCATTTCGCGCGCGGCCTTGTCGGTGAAGGTGATGGCGACGAGCGAGCGCAGCGGATGGCCTTGTTCCAGCAGGTGCAGGTAACGTCCGACGAGCACGCGCGTTTTGCCGGAACCCGCGCCGGCCGTCACGGCGATGGCGCGGCTGCGGCGCGTGGCCGCCTGCTTTTGATCGGCGGTGAATTTGAATTGGGTGAGGATGGAATCAGTAGCCACAGGCTAGGTGCTGAAGAATAGGGATGTTAGCGGCTTGAAACAGTGGTGGTAAGCGCCGGTCCATCAAGGTGAAGAATGAGTTTGTTGAGCGCGTTGCGACCCAGGATCAACTCGTCGCCCACTTCATCGCCGACGACTTCGACGCCGGGCTTTGACAGGCTCCAGGCTGCGACCTTCCGGCGGGCGTAGTGCAATCTCAAGCGCCGGGATGGGCGGTGAATACGATTTCAGATAAGGCTCGTTCACGGCTGCGTTCTCTCCAGCCGAGGGTTGCGGATGATGAATTCGCGCGGCGCGGTTGCCTCGGCTGTGACAAGCAACACCGGGATATTCGGCAGCCTGGAGCGCATACGCAGGTACAGGCTGCGCCGATCGGCGTCATGGTCGATGACCTGCTGTTGGTGTACTGCCACATAGTGTCCCAGGTAGGGACGCCGTTCTTCAGCCGAGCGTGCGTACCAGTAGACTGCTTCACGATCGAGCTGCTCGTTCCAGGCGCGTTCGCTGGATTCGGCGTTTTCCACGGCGACTTCAGCAGTGGGTTGGGTCTCAATGATGACACGAATCAAATTGAGTCGCTCAGCGGGATTGAGCTGAGACGCCAGCGTGCGGACAGCTTCGATGGTTTTTTCTTCAAGCATGATACCTCTCCCGGCGCGCGTTTAACGAAGTTCATGGAGGATTGTACCTCAATAATTTCTTGCCGTGTAGCGCCAACAAAACGTGACGGCAGGGCAATAACCGGGGCAGCCACCGTCGGGCGGCACGGGTTGAAAATCTCCGGCGCGAATGTGACGCACGTGATCGACGACGTGTTGCTTGACACGCTCAAACGCCGCGTCGATGCCGTCAGGATATTTCTCCAGTTTGAAGCTGCTGGCTTTGCCCTGCAAAATGTGCCAGTAAAAACCCGAGGCGACTTCACCCAGGTGCAAGGCATCGCGCGCGGCGAGCGCGTACAGCGGTAATTGCAGGCGTTTTCCTTTGTCCAAATCTTTGGCGTTGATTGGTGAGCTGCTGGCTTTGTAATCGATCACGCGCAGGTACCCGTGCTGATCCACATCCAATCGATCGATGTAGCCGTGCAAGCGAATCTCTTCGCCATCGGCCGACCGTACCGTCAATGACGGCTGTCCCATCCCAAACTTCTGCTCGAAACGATATGGGGTAAATCCTTCAGAGACCTCGGCCAGCGCGCTGATCGTTTCGCGCAGTGCTGCTTCCAGTTCGTGTTGTTGCGCCTCCCACAACGCGCTCGGCCGGAAGCCGTAATCGATCGGCGCGGCGGCGAAGACCCGGCGGGCAGCATCGGGCAGGGCGCTGATCGGATCGTCGTGCTGATAAACATCTTCCAGAATCTTGTGCAGCATCGAGCCGAGGATGCGCGCATCGTAGCCCGCTTCCGGCGGCGTGCGCGGTTCCAACTCCAGCGCATGCGCGATGTAAAACGCGAACGGGCACGTGCCGTACATCTCCAATCGGCTCGCGCTCCAGCCGTGCGCGGCCGAATAACGCTGTCGCAAAATTGAAGCGAGTTCAGGCAAATCGCCATCGTGGAGGCTGCCCCCTTCGTCAGGCGGCGATAGCCGGGCGCGCAGGATTTCGAGGCCGTATTGCAAACGTTGATCGAACTGGCGCGTGGCCTGCACCCACTCGATCGGCGACGCGGCTTCAGCGGGCGCGAGCGGGTCTTCCGGACGGACCTTGCGCACGATCGGGCCGATCGACCCGATCGGTTGATCGAATAGTTGCAACACTTGTGACCAGTACGGCGAGGGTTCCCACGGCTGACCATCTTCCGCCAGATACGGGCGGGACAATAAGAGCCGATCGGTGGCGCGCGTCATGGCCTGATAGAAGAACGTCACTTCATCGCCGCGCAAACGCGGTTCGATCGCCAATCCTCGATCACGCAGCATGGCCCGATCGGTTTCTCGTAGCAACACGTCTTCTCGCTCCGCCTGCGGAAATTCGCCTTCCGACAAACCCAGCAGCGCGACGGCGCGGAACGATAGGCCGCGCGCATCGAGTACGGCGGCGGTGAAGACACCGGCCCTGGCGTCATCGGGCGAATACGACAACGCCTCGATCGCGCCGCGCAGCTCGGCGACAAAGTTGCGGTAGTCGATCGGCCGTGCATCACCCAACACAGCTTCACTCAGCACCAGACCGCGCAGCGCATCTTTGCAAGCGCGCAGGGCGGCCAGATCGCGCGCTGCTGTGATTGGATTGTGCAGCACGCACGCCGCGACCCCGGCCCCGGTCGATTCGACCTCGCCAATCAAGTCCTCGACAAAAGCCGCATAGTCACGGAGGGTGGCCTGTGGTTCAGGCGTGATGGCCGCCATGAATGCTTCGAACTTTTCTTGCAAACGCCGCGCTTCTTCGGGCGAGAGAGTCTTGGCGGATGAGTTTTCATCTTCAATGAGCGCGTTGTCTGAACGCGCCTGGCTTGCGGCCTGCAACGCCGCTTGCCACTGCGCCAATCCGCCGACGATGCGGGCCGTGCGGGTAAGCGCGTCTAACTGCGCGGCGTCGCGGTCGGTGATGCCTTGCGCCGACCAGTCAAAGTACGGACTGCGCCACGCTTCCAACACCTGACGGCGCGGCCAATCGAGCACGGGCAGAGACAGCAGCGACAACAGCGCGGCGATGGCGGGGTTGTCGATCAACGGTGCGCCACCGACGAGATGCAGCGGGACGCCAAATTCGGCGGCGACTTCGATCAGGAACGGGCGATAGGCTTCGAGGCTGCGGGCGAGGATCGCCACTTCGTTGAGATGCAGACCATCGTGGACGAGGCGTTGTTTGATCCAGCGTAAAGCGGCGCGCGGTTCTTCGGAGCGGTTCTGGGCCTCAACAAATTCAATCGATTTTGGATTGCGGATTTTGGATTGTGGATTCTCGAAGAGGTGATCTTTGAGGGTGGTCAACTCTGCATTCCGCATTCCGCATTCCACATTCAGTACTTCCGGCGTAACATGTAGCTGATCGATTAGCGCCCGTCGGGCGCGATCGAAGCGACGGTGCACGAGACATGAGTGCGAAAGATCACCGGTCAGGGTGATGATCGTTTCCTGCGCGCGCTGCGCGAGGATCGTCAGCACGCCCAACTGCGTGGGGTTGAATTCGTCGAAGCCGTTCACGATGAGCAGGCGTGTTTCACTGCCCAGCGCTTTGTTATCTTCCAAAGCAAGCGCGGCCAGCCAGCCTTGCCCCTCGGTGTCAGCCCAATCTTCGCGCTGCAGCCAGTTTTGATAGGCGGTGTAGATCGCGGCGAGTTCTTCCAGTCGCGGGCCGAGGCCGATCACGGCTCCCATAAACGCAATCGGGTAAACGCGCGCCCGCTTCAGTTCTTCGAGCGTATCGCGCAGCAGCGCGATGAAGCCCGGCTTGCCGCGCAGTGCAGCGAAATACGGCAGGCGGCCCGCCTCGCACAAGCGATCGACGATCTGGCGCAGCAGGCGAATCTGCAGCGGATCGGTGAAGCGGGCGCGGCGCTGATCGACGCGCGTCAACAGTTCGGCATAGAGCATATGGAACGTCAGCAGCTCCACGCCGATCGCGCCGTCGGCTTGTGCGAGGCGGCGGCGAAACTCTGCCAGTTGAATTTGATTCGGCAAAACCACCGTGATGGGCGCGAAGGGATCGCTCGCCTTGATCGCGCGGAGGCGATCGATAGCGTGCTGGGTTTTGCCGGCAGCGGCGGGGGCGATGAGGAGTTGGGGTGTCATGCGGAAAATTGATCCACGAATTGACACGAATCTACACGAAGGCGGCCATTGATTTGTGATAATTCGTGAGGATTCGTGGACCAAATCCTTAGAGGCCACTCGCCATCACGCGCTGTCCCGGCAGGAGATCAACGCCGAGTAATGGCTGCATAGCGATTATCAAATTCGGCCCAGGCCAGGAGAAAATCATCCACCGGAATCGATTGCGGTGCAGTAGCAAGCGCAGGGTCATTCACCCAAACGGTGTCGGCCTCCAGGCCCACAATGACCAGTGCGTGAGGCGTGTTCAATGACCAATAGGGCAGGTCGCCAGTCCATACGAAAGCAATCGGCGGAATCGCGGATGCAATCAAATCGCGCAGTAATGCCAGCGAACCGCTCTGATAGGTGACCGCGTATCCCCACTCGGCGACTTTGCGAATGTGGGGAGCCAATGAACCAAACGCCTGCGTGTCCAAGAGACGCGCCACACGCGCTATGTCGATTGGTTCTTGCAGATAAGCGAGCACCATGGCCACGCACGCCGGCAGGCAGTCACCATCTGCGTTTTGTTCAAGATGAGATACCGGTAAGCAGTTGGTGGGCATGATCCGCTATCTCCTTGAGCAGCTGATCGTCGGCTGACATTTCGCCGGTTTGCGCGTCAACGCGGATGGCGCCGACCTGGCCGACCAGACCATGACGGGGCGTCGACAGCAGCACGGGCACGCGCCAATACAATTTCTCCGACACCAGTAGCTCCGGTTCTCCACCGTGGAGCAGATTACCCACGCGGTCCAGCATCAGCAGATTGACTTTCTGGCGCGCGACAAATGGCGTGATGTTGACCTGGGCGGAGACGTGCAGCTGAATATCCACCTGGGCCGCACCTAAGGGCAAGTGTTTTGATTGATCAAGAATAGCCGACATGATTGCCTCCAATATCAATTGTACTTCATCTCTCACAACCCACTCTCGACCACGCGCTGCTGCGCGAGTTCGATCAAGGCCTGCACGTCCGCTAACAACGTGTGACCGGTCTCGATCGAGAGCGGGGTGAGTGTTTCGCCTTCGCTCGCGGGTTCGGTGAGTTCGCGCACGCGCGCTACGCGCAAGGCGAGATCGTCCGGCAAGTGTTTCGGCTCGACGAGTTCGGCGTGAAGCGTGCGCGGCGCGGGCAAGTCCGCAGACGGATCACGATCGCGATACAGTGCCAGTAGCGAGGAGAGACCCCACCCCAATGCTTCACGCACAGGGCGCACCATTTCTTCGGGGAAGCCGCCGTTCAACACGACCTCGGCCAGAGCGGCGCGCTTCGCGGCAAAGGCCAGACCTTGCTGCGCTTTCTTGCGCCGCTCGTCGATGACGGCTGATTGATCGGGCGCGGGCAGGGCGCTGGCGCGATACGCTTCGGTGTCGTCGCCGGGCGCGCCCGGTGGCAGGAAGGCGGTGAGGGCGCGATAGCCTTCCTGCTCCATCAGATGCAATACGGGCTGATCGGGTTGGAAGTAGGCCACTGCTGTTTGTTCGATGATCGAGCGTAGTTCGCCGGGATCTTTATCGACGACGACGAGCAGCCCTTCACCAATCGGTGCTTTGCGGACCAACAACACCCGACTGGCCAACTGCGCGACGAGGCGATCCGCAAAACCTTTGAGCGTGGGCGTGTCTGCCCGTGGCGCGATCACTTCGATTGGTTTCTCAACTGCCGCCGGTTTCAGATCGAGTTCTATTTCGACCGGGGTCTGGAGCAGTTCGTTGATCTGCTTCAGCAAGCCTTGACCGCTGTCCTCAAACTTGATCGCGTTGGGGGCTTCAGCGGCGCCGAAGACGCCCGCAAAGACGTTGCGTTTGGCCGCGAGTGTATCGAGCATGCGCTCTTCGATCGTGCCTTTGGCGATCAAGTTAATCACGTGCACGGAGCGCTTCTGTCCGTGACGGTGCGCGCGGCCGATGCGCTGTTCCAGCACGGCGGGATTCCACGGCAGATCGAGATTGACGACGAGGCTGGCCGCCTGCAAGTTGAGGCCCACCCCGCCCGCATCGGTGGAGAGGAACACGCGGCAATTCTTGTCGTCGAAGAAACGCTCGACCAATGCACCGCGTTTGGCCGTAGGCACCTGACCGGTGAGTTTAACGTAGTCGAGGCCGGTGCGCTTGAGAATGGGTTCGGTGAAGGCCAGCATGTCCGCCCACTGGCTGAAGATGATGGCCTTGTGTCCATTACCGGCGATTTGATCGCTCAGAATCTCGCCGAGTTCGCGCAGCTTGGGCGCGGTTTTCTCGCGGTCTTTCGGCAGAATCGCTTTGTCGTGCAGCGCCAGCGCATTACAGATCAGGCGCATCTTGATTAGCGACATCAACAGGATTTCGCGCTCTTTGGGCGTGAGCGGGCGGCGCTGCGCTTTGGCCGCCAACTGCGCCACCGTTTCCTTGAATTGATCGTAGGCTTGCCACTGTGGATCGGTCATCTCGACGAAGAAGTTGTTGTCCACGCGATTGGGGAGATCGCGCAGCACTTCGTCGCGTGTGCGGCGCAGGACATACGGCCCGATCGTCCCGCGCAGCTCGTCGAGATTTTTGTAGCCCAATACTTTGACCGTGCCGTTGTCGCGCTCTTCGACTTGAAAGAAGCGCTCGTTGAAGTTCCACAGGGGGCCTAAAATGCGCGGATCGAGAAACTGGAAGAGGCTGTACAACTCGTCGAGGCGGTTCTCCAGCGGCGTGCCGGTCAGCACGAAGGCGTAACGGCTGCGCAGCTGTTTCACCATATCGGCGGTTTTCGCACGCCAGTTCTTGATGCGCTGCGCTTCGTCGAGGATGATCAGGTCCGATCGGATTTGCTGCAAGTCCGCCAGATCGCGCCGCACGATTTCGTAGTTGATGATCTTGAAGAATGACGACGCGTGATAGGCTTCGCGCCGGGCGGTGAGTCCGCCTTCGACGACCGTCACTGGCAATGACGTGAAGCGCTTGATCTCGCGCGCCCATTGATGCTTTAGCGAAGCAGGACACACGATGAGGGCGCGTTCGATGCCGCGTAAGTCCTTGAGTAAGGCGGCCGCGGCGATGGCCTGGATGGTTTTGCCCAGGCCCATGTCGTCGGCCAGCAGGGCGCGGCGACCGAAAACCAGATGCAGCGCGCCCGCTTGTTGATACGGATACAACTTGGTGGAGAGCACATCAAAGGTGCGCTGGCCGCGTTCGACCTGATCGAGGAACCACGCTTTTTGCTGCGCCACCGTTTCGCGATCTTGCAGCAAAGCCAGCTGCTCGGGTACGGCTTGATCGACACGCACCAACGATCGGTCGCGCGCCGATAACTGATCGAGATCGGCCAACAGGCGCGGCAGTGATTGCAGCGGCGCACCGATCAACACGCCGGTCGGATCGAAATGGCGCAGCAGCAGGTCGCGCACGTTAGCCCGGCGGGGCAGCGGTAGATCGACGCGCACGGCTACATCGGCTTCGTACTGCAAATAGATCTGCGTGCCGGTCGGGCGTTGTCGCGTTAATTCAGGCAGGCGATCACCGTAGGCTTCGCGCAGCTGAATCAACACGCCTTCGATGTGTTTGCACGTGCCGATCAGGTTGGTGCGGTAATCGGGACAAGTGCAGGTGTTACGCAGTTCGGTCAGGGAATGAATCTCGACGCGATAGGTGTGGCCGGACAACGATGTGACTTCAAACAAACTGAAGAGCGGATGATTGCCCTGGTTGACGACTTTGGTGATCTCTTCGCGGGCGCGCTGCTGACGGCGCTCGATCTGGGTTTCGCGCAAGGTGTCGCTGGGCATGATCGGCCTCCGGTGGGGATTACGGTGATTATACGCCAGTTGCGGCCAACTCGTGTCGGGGGGCGCGTACGGGCGAAGTTGGACGTTCCCTCTCGCGGTATTTCACCGTCGCGGCGATTGCGACCCGTGAGCCGGACCCTTTGTGCGAATAGGCCCACTCCCCACCCTGCGTCAACGCCAAACAAATCGTGCGAGGGGCAATCATCACCCCTCGCACGCGTGACCCCTTCGGTTCTGCCCTCTTCGGGGCGCTCTGGTCGCCGACTGATTGACTTCGGCGGCGAGCGCATCAAAATTAAGCAACGCAGGATTGATTTACGCTTGAACCAACCGCCGAAATATCACCGAGCCTTCCAACGGTGCGACCAGCCCCCTGGCTTCGAAAGGCTCCCAGCCTTGCCGGCACAGTTGCATCACAAACCACCGTCCCACATCCTGGTTCTGCGATTTAAGATTATCGATGAAATAGATATCGGTCTCACCGGAGATGGCTTTCCGCGTGACCCCTACCTTATGCGAAATATGCTGTTTCAGTTCCTCTAGCAATGTCGTCATCACCCCTGGCTCAGTGCAGTACAGTTTGATTCCATTCGTCGACCATTCAACTTCCGCAAGGTTATAACTGGGTAATGCTGGCATTTTGGCAATCCTTTGATTGGGAAAGATTTATGCTTCTCGTCCAGTATAGAATGCCTTCTCCTTCAAGTCAAACGCTCCGTCCCAATCAATAGGTCCGATCTCACCTCAACAACGCGACTATGCTCCCTGAACAGTAACAACCGTCGCGATTTAACCGGCCTTCAGTCGCGGCGTCGAATTTCCTCTCAACACAAAGGTCAGCGCAAATCCGGCGATAAATCCGCCGATGTGCGCCATGTAGGCCACGCCGCCCGTGTCCGCTGCTGCGGAAATGGATCCGATGCCGCTAAATAGCTGGAGAACGATCCAGAGACCAATGACGATCAGCGCGGATACCTGGATCACTTGTTGGCCCTGTAATACTCTGACCTTGCCTTGAGGGAACAACAAAATGTAAGCGCCGAGCACCCCGGCAATCGCCCCCGATGCGCCCAGATTCGGCACGTTGGAGTCCATGCTAAACGCCAGCTGGGCGAAAGTTGCCGCCAGTCCGCACAGCAGATAGAAGATGATGAACTTGATGTGCCCGAAACGGTCTTCTACATTGTCGCCGAAGATCCACAAGTAAAGCATGTTGCCTCCCAAGTGAACCCACCCGGCGTGCATGAACATGGACGTGAAGAGCGTCAGAAAGTCCCCGGCGGGATTGGCCAGGAAGCGGCTGGGGACAAACGCCCACTTCTCAATAAACGGGTCGCCGCCACTTAGTTCAACGAAGAAGAACAGGACGTTCAGGACGATCAAAACATAGGTAACCACCGGAACCGTTCTACGCGCGCTATTATCATCACCGATTGGGAACATGGAATTTATCTCCTTTATCTGGCCGCCCGACATTTAGCTTGTCGCGGCGGCTTTGCCCAGTACCACTTTGATCTCATGCTGACCACCATCATCCAGTAGTGGAATCTCGCTGCTGTTCAAAATGTTTCCATCCAGCTGGATGTGTTTAACACCGTGATTGACGCCTGTCGGATTCTCCACGCTGATCTGAAAAGTCGTTGCGCCCACGCGATACGTGACTTGATAACTCGGCCACGATTTTGGAATGCACGGATCGATCTGCAACGTCTTTCCTATGCGCCGGATGCCCAGGATCGCTTCGAGGCCCACGCGATACATCCAGCCGCTTGAGCCGGTGTACCACGTCCAGCCGCCGCGTCCAACGTGCGACGACGCGCTATAAACGTCGGCCGCGATCACGTAAGGTTCCACCACATAGCGTGCCGCTTTTTCCAGCGTGTCGCTGTGATAGATCGGGTTGAGCAACCGGAACAGCGCTTCCGCGCGATCGCCCTGGCCGAGTTCGGCAAACGCCCACACCACCCACGTCGCCGCGTGGGTGTACTGTGCGCCGTTCTCGCGAATGCCGGGCGGATACCCTTTGATGTAACCGGGATCGCGCGGGGTTTGATCGAACGGCGGCGCGAGCAGGAGCACGAGTTGATCGGATTGGTGAACAAGCCGATCGGCCACCGCCTCCATCGCCTGTGTCGCACGATCTGGATCACTCGCGCCGGACAAGACCGCCCACGATTGAGCGATCGAATCGATCTGGCAATCATTGTTTGCCACCGATCCGAGCGGTGTGCCATCGTCGTAATATGCGCGCAGGTACCATGCGCCATCCCATGCGCTCGCTTCGATCGCTTGACTCAGCTCAGCGGCGCGCTGCCGATAGGCCGTCGCTTGCGTCTGATACCCGCGGCCCTCGCATACTTGGGCAAAGCGCGTCAATGTCGCGCACAAGAACCACCCCAGCCACACACTTTCCCCGCGTCCTTCGAGGCCGACCCGGTTCATGCCGTCGTTCCAGTCGCCGCTGCCCATCAACGGGAGTCCATGCGCCCCGGCGGTGGTTCCTTTCTCTAAGGCGCGCCGGCAATGTTCGTAGAGCGTGTACGTTTCGGTAGAGGGTGCATACTGATCATACCGTTCTGCCTCATTCGGCTCCAGTGGTGCGCCGGTGCGAAATGGGATGTTTTCATCCAGGATCGTTTCATCAGCGGTAGCCGTCACATAGTGCGCGACGACAAACGGCAACCACAATAGATCATCAGAGAAACGCGTGCGCACGCCCCGGCCTGAAGGTGGATGCCACCAGTGCAGCACGTCGCCGGCATCGAACTGGAACTGTACGGCTTGCAAGATGTGTTCCCGTGCGAGGTGCGGCGCGGCATGAACGAGCGCCATCACATCTTGTAATTGATCGCGAAAACCAAACGCGCCCGATGATTGATAGAAAGCCGATCGGGCCCACACCCGGCACGCCAGTGTCTGGTAGAGTAGCCAGCGATTGAGCAACAAGTTCATCGCCGGATCAGGCGTTTGCACTTGAACCGTCTCGAGCAACTTGTCCCAGTAGTGATTCACCTGCTGCCAGGTCGCCGCAATCTGGTCGGCGTGTTGATAGCGCTCAATCAGTTGCAAGGCGTCGTCTCGATTCGCGCCCTCGCCGATCAAGAAAAAGATTTCTTGCGTTGCGCCGGGTTGCAGATCGATATGCAGTTGCAAAGCGGCGCACGGATCGACACCCGGCTTGATGACGCTTGCCAGGCCAATGCGATCGAGCGCAGCGGGCGTACGTACATTTCCCCCGCGCCCCAGAAATTCGGTGCGATCCGCCGTCAGGCCATGCAGCGGCTGGCTGGCCGCAACGAACGCGACGCGCTCGCTAAATTCGGCGTTGTAGCCGTTGCGCGCCAGCAGCGCTTGACGCTCACTGTCATATTCAGAGACCACATATTGCTGCGCAGTGTCGCGCGTCACACCCAGCACCCATTCAGCGTAAAATGTCGCGGTGATGCGGCGGGGCTGTGCCCATGTGTTTTCCAAACGCAGTTGTATCACTTTAACGGGCGCTTCCGAAGTTGCGAAGAGCCGCAAGCGTTGAGCCAGTCCGTGACTGTTGTGTTCGAAGATCGAATAGCCGGCACCATGTCGAACTAAATATGGCGCCGCCGCGCGACATGGCAGCGGAGTAGGCGACCAGACCTCGGCCGTTTCTTCATCACGCAAATAGATCGCCTCGCCCGGCTCATCGGTGATCGGATCGTTCGACCAGGGCGTGAGGCGGTTCTCACTGCTGTTGCCAAACCAGGTATAGCCTGCGCCGGTTTCGGACACGGTGAATCCAAAATCGGGATTGGCAATGACGTTGATCCACGGCGCGGGCGTCCAGCGGTCCGGCTCAAGGTAAATGACATACTCGCTCCCATCCGCGCTAAAGCCGCCCAGCCCGTTGTCAAAGACCAGATCGCGGGGACGTGCAATGGGCGTGGTGGCTTCCGGCGATGAAGTGCCCGGCATGGCAATAAAGGCCGGCAGCGGCGTCACGGATTTGTGCAGCGCTTGCAATTGCTGCGCGAGTGAACCTTGCGCCCCGTCAAGCACCACGCGCGCGGCTGTTTCCAACAACACCCGATCGGCTTCGCTCAGTTGATCGGCATACAACGTAAAGATGCCGCCGCGTCGGTTAAACCAGGCCTCGCTGCTTTGAAGCACAAGGACGCGCTGGAGTTGACCGCGCAGTTCTTGCCCGTACGTCGTGCCCTGCTGATTGAGAATGATCAGGTCGATCTTGATGCCCCGCTTACGCCAGTAGGTGTGCGCTTGGAGCGCTTGCTGCACCAGCGTCAGGTCTTCCGTAGTGTTCATCCGCACCAGCAGGATCGGATAATCGCCGGAGAGACTAAAGCGCCACAGGCTCGACTGTCCCTTGCGATTCGCGGCGAGGGTCGCAGCGTTCGCACGCAAGGCGGCGCGTGGATAGATCAGAGCGGATAAGAGCTGCTCGATCTGTTCCAGATCAGGCACCGTCAGCTCGAGTTGGGTCAGTTCCAATTCGGCGCGTACCCGCGCTTGTTCAAAGGCCCGATCGATCGTTAGTGCGTCCCGATAGCGCTGGGCCAATGTCAAGGCGTTGTCGCGCGACCGCGTCGCCAGCGTGATAAAGCTCACCTGCGCCGAGGCATGCGGTTGCAGTTCGAGGGTCTGGCCGAGTGCCATAATTGGATCGAGCGTTGCGCCGATCGTGGCGGACAGCGTGCCCTTTGCACTCAATGCCGCCGGGGCGAGCAGCGATTGACCACGCCCCAAGAAGCGTGCTCGATCGGTTTCATACGCGCCAGTGATCGGATGACCCGGTGAGACCGTCGCCACATGCGCCAGATAGATGAGTTCTTCACTGGCCGAACGGGGCCGCCGCTGAAAGAGCAGTGCATTCGTGTCGGGCACGTATTCGCTTTCGATGAACAGCTTGTTAAAGGCGGGATGGCGCACATCGGCCGCTTGCGGCGCGAGGATGATTTCGCCGTAACTGGTCAGGGCGATGCGTCGGACGCGATCGGTGTGATTCGTGAGCGAGATGCGGCGAATCTCTACATCGTCTTCCGGCACGACGGTGATCTCCATCGTCAGACCAAGGCCGTGATCGCTGCGCCGAAATTCGGCCATGTGCGGATAGAACTGCACGGCCTGACTCTCAGGCACTGTGCCCGTCGGCTGATCGGCGGCCGACCACATGTCACCGTTTTCTAAATCTTGAAGATAAATCCAGGTGCCGCAGTCCTCGCGAGTGGTATCCGTGCGCCAGCGCGTGAGGTCAAGATCTTGCCAGCTGCTAAAGCCGGCTCCCGCGCTCGTAATCAGCACACCGTAACGCCCGTTCGATAGGAAATGAACCAGAGGCGCGGGCGACTGCGCCGACACACTCCACGGCGAAGCGCTGACCTGCTGCCGAACGGGATCTTGTCGGGTCGCGCGCATATCTTCAGGCTGCACCACTTCGAGTGGGGCATCGTACGGTACTTTTTCTTGCAGAAGCAATTCGACACTCCGCACGATCGGATCGGCGTGGAAACGCCGTACCATGATGTTATCGTGCAAGTAGTTGACGAGCGAGAGCAGGATCATCCCTTGATGATGCGCCATGTACGAGCGCACGATGGCGTGCGTATCACCGATCGGCAGGCGCGGGGCCGAAAAATCAATCGACTCGTAGAAGCCGTGCGTGCCCAACATCTGCAACTCGTCCAGGCGGGCGATGTTCTCCATCACCTCGCGCGGGCGCAGCGACAGCGCGAGCAGCGAAGCATAGGGCGCCACCACCAGATCTTCGTCCAGGTTTCGCTTGAAGCCCAGGTCCGGCACACCGAAGGTACGATATTGATAATTCTGATCCCCGTCAAACGCATAATAGCCCGCTTCGGAAATGCCCCACGGCACATGCTTGAACTTGCCATATTCGATTTGCCCATCCACCGCGGCCAAGCAGCTGCGCTGTAACAATGTCCCGCCGTAATTGCGCATCAGCAGGGCGGGCATCAGATACTCGAACATCGTGCCGCCCCAGGATAATAACGCGCGCGTGCCATCCACCTGAGTCAGCGGCCTGCCCAGGTGCAGCCAGTGCGTGGGCGGAATTTCATTCCGGGCGATGGTGACCAGGCTGGCGATCCGCGCTTCAGAGGCGAGCAAATCGTAGTAGTTGTTGTCCAGTTTTTCGGCGGTGACGTTGTAGCCGATGTGAAACAGTTGTCGCTGCCCGTCAAACACAAAGCGAAAATCCATGGTCTCGACCTGTTGCGCGGCCTGCTGTTCCACATCTTGAAAGCCAATGAGCAGATCGTTGGCGGTTAGCATGGCAGCCGATAATTCTTGAGCGAGGCGCGTACACCACCCGCGGGCTTCGGGATCAAGTCCGGCCAGGTCGCGGAGACTTTGCAGGCTCGCCAGACCAGCCGTGCAGACGGACTCAATATCTTCAAGCATGGGCGCAGTGGGCAAGGCCGCGCATAGCGCTTGCCAGGCCGCGCGGATCGCGGGTGGCCCAGCGGAGCGCGCGAACAACGTGGGCGGTTGGATCAGCAACTCGAGCCAGGGCGCCAGTTGTTCGATCTCGCGTTGCATGTTGTACAAATGATGCTGAGTGCGATCGGCCGCGATCTGGAGTTGGTTGAGCGCATCAGCATCCAATGCTCCGACATTGGCGGCGATGAGCGTCATCAACGCCTGATTGAGTTCGCTCCACTGCTGGCCGATCAACTGATTCAGCAGCAGTACCCAAGCTTCAGGATCGTTGTGCGCGGCGCTGATTTGCTGCCGCATGTTTGCCAGCGCGGATCGAAACGGTGCCACGGCCTCGGCCGGCAGATCGCGTGCCACCCCATCGAAGAGACTCAAGGTATCGAGCAAGCCTTCCCAATTCTTCCAGCGCAAGATCGGTTGGTGCCGCATAGTTTGACACCCCTGTCCCAGCGCGCGGAGACAGGCCACCAGGTTCCCACTATCGACCGTGGACACGTAACGCGGCGTCAGCGGCGCGAGGGTGCGAGTATCGTACCAGTTCAAAAAATGCCCGCGATATTTTTCGAGTTGGGCCAGGCTGTCAAACGTCGCCCGCAAACGGGCGGACAAATCGCTCAGGCCAATGTAACCCAGATCATACGCAGCCAAAGTCGAAAGCAGGAGCAGCCCCACATTGGTCGGGGAGGTGCTATGCGCGATGATGCCGCGCGGCGCTTCCTGAAAATGATCGGGCGGCAGCCAGTGATCTTCAGGGCCGACGAACTGTTCGAAAAAGTACCACGTGCGTCGCGCCAGCGTGCGCAGTCGCGTGACCTCGTCAACGGACAGCGGATCGGGCGCATGATCGATCGGGCGGCTGATCCACCACGCGATCACGGGCGAAAGAAGCCATAGGCTTAAGAGCGGCAGCGCCGCCAACAACGCGGTGGGATCGATCATGCTGATCAACGCAGTCAATGCGCCGATTGAAATTATCGCCCCCAGAATCTGATTGAGCGTCACGCCGCCCGCCGAGGTGCGAATCGTTTCCGCGTAACTGGTCCACTGCAACAGGTTTTTGCGTGTGACGAATAAGCGCACCAGCGTGGTTGCGATGCCGCCGAGTGTAAGCAGGGTTTCGTAGAGAATAAACGCCAGCGCCAACACCCAACGCACGAAGCCGGTTTGAAACGCGCGGAAGACCTGCCGCCACGGACTCCCGCCTACGGCTTGAACCACGCCGAGCACTAAACCGGTGAGCACCGGCACGGCGAGGGTCAATGCGCCGGCCAGCGTCCATGCCACCGGCGCGCCGGGCAACCACAGCCAGCCGGCCACAAACAGCACGAGCAGAGCCGGCGCCAGCAGACTGCGGCGCAGGTTGTCAAGAATTTTCCAGCGGCCGATGATGGAGAGATCATTCGGGATCGTGCCTTTATTGACCGAAGGAACCCGCGGCAACAGCCAGGGCAGCAACTGCCAGTCGCCGCGAATCCAGCGGCGCGCGCGGCGCAGATAAACAAAGTAATGCGGCGGATAGTCTTCGTACAAAACGACGTCGGTGACCAGGCCGACGCGCCCATGAATGCCTTCGATCAAATCGTGACTGAGTAACGCATTTTCCGGCATGCGTCCGGCGAGGCTGCGTTCAAAGGCGTCCACATCATAGATGCCCTTGCCGACGTAACTTCCTTCGCCAAACAAATCCTGGTACGCGTTCGATACCGCGCGGGTGTATAAATCCAGGCCGATATCACCGGCAAAGATGCGTGTAAAGCGCGAGCGGTTGACGCTGGTGGACGTGATCTCGATGCCGGGTTGCAGTAGCGTGTATCCAGCGATGACGACCCCACTGCGCGGATCAAACTCAGCCCGATTGAGCGGATGCGCGAGCGTGGCGACCAGGCGATGCGCGGCGGCGCGCGGCATCAGCGTATCAGCATCCAGCGTGATAACATACTTGATCTCACGCAGCATCGCCAGATCGCCGGTCTGCACGCTGAACGCTGTTTTTGCGCCACCGCGCAGGAGTAGATTGAGTTGATGCAATTTGCCGCGCTTACGCTCCCACCCCATCCAGCGCGCTTCGTGCGGATTCCATTCGGAATCGCGATGGAAGAGATAAAACGGCCCGGACGTTTCACGGTGATGTTTCTCGTTCAGCGCACAGATGCCGGCCGTGGCCTGCGCCACCAATGGGTCAACGCCGGACTCCGGTTGTTGCAGCGTATCAGGCAAATCCGTGAGCAGTGCAAAGTATAAATGCGCGTCCTGACTGCGCAAGTAAGTCAGTTCCACTTGTTTAAGCAACGACTTCACTTCGGCCGCGCTGGACAAGAGTGAGGGGATAACCACCAGGGTCTTGTACTCGGCCGGGATGGTGTCCTCAAAATCCATCTTGGGCAAAACGCGCGGTGGAATGACCAGCGTAATGATCCAGTTAATCAAACTGACAGACACGGTGAGCGCCGGGATGAGCAGCAGCAGTCCGACCATCACCTCTTGCCAGGGATTCGCGCCAGCCGATCGTGCATACAGGACACCGCCGAGCACAACGATCAACGTGAGCAACGTCACACCGCTGAGATAGACGGGCGTCGGATGATCTAGTGCACCGCGACGAATGCGGGAGATCAGCGGCACTCGATAGCCCACGCGCGCATCGAGCTGTGCCCGGCCCGCATCGAGCAGATAGTAGCCGACGTGCGCGGCGCGCGCTGTGGCCGATTGGGCATGGGCCTGCGCTAGATCAATCGTCTGGTGTGCAATTGATTGTTCCTCCCGGCCGGTAGCGAGCGCTATCTTTTCGATCACCTTACGATAGCGGTCACGTGTTTCTGAATCCATGTTGGCATAGACGTGTGCCGGATCGTCGCGCAGAATGTGTTCGACCTGACTGACGCTTTCAAAAAAGTCTTGCCAATCCTGGGTAGCCAACATCCGCAGACTCGTAATGCAGTTGGCGACTGTCTCATCACCGGTGATCGTGTGGGGCATAGTCAGCGTGGGCAGTGAATTTGCGCTTGCGCGGGGCAGATCGGTGATGCGGCTGACGCTCTGCGCCAGAAACTCAACCAGCCCCAGGCGAAGCATCACGGGCAGCGCCCACAATTCGCCCGTGGTCAGTTCCGTGAAGTCTTGATAGAGCTGCACGAAACGCGTGATGTGAGCCAGATCGAGCCGCGCCTGGCGCATCACGATCAACTTTTGCGCGACGGCGTAGACACGGGGAAAACCTTGCAGCGGCCCGGCGGCGCGTTTGGGCAACTGGCGATAAAAACTGGCCGGCATGTCCTCACGGATTTGACGGCAGGTTTGCTGGACCAGATAGAAATTATCCGGCAGCCATTCAGCGGCCTCGGAGAGCGACGGGGTGCTGGTCTTGGACTGCAACTGCCGCGTCGCGGCGCGAAACAGCACTTCCTGCGCTTTCAAATAGTCGGGCAATGGAAAGGACGGCTGGGCCATGCGTTATTGCCCTTCGGATTCGTCGTTAGCCGCTTCGATCGGGGTAGGCGTGGTGGGAGTTTGCGAACCCTCTTGCATGATGACCAACGGCGTTGTGCCATACGCGATCAAATTGCTGGCCACATCGCCATACGGCCCACGGGTCTGACTGGAAACACCGTGCGCGCTGAGCAGCACCAGGTCGGCTTTTTCTTGCGCAACCAGGGCATGCAGCGTGGCGGCGAGGTGCTCGCTGACGAGGACACGCGTTTCAACTTCGCCCGTTATCCGTGATCGCAGTTGATCCAGATACTGGGTCGCCTCGGTCTGATTGCGCGCCACGAGCTGGTCGGCCAGCTCGACATCCTCGCGGCTGGGCGGTGTCCTTCGGGGCAGGGCGGGCTGCTGAACGAGGTGCACGAGCACAATTTGCGCGTCGTGGGCGCGCGCCAAAGTGGCGGCGGCAGGCAGGATGGTCTCGGCGCGTTGGGTGCCATCCAGCGGCACGAGGATGCGCTGATAGCGCAGGCCCGTCACGTCCGGCACCACGGGCTGAGCCGCGCGTACGATCATCATCGAAGTGTGCGCACGTTGAGCGATCTTCTGCACGACGCTGCTCGCCCCCCACTCACTCAAGCCGCTTTGCCCGTGATTGCTCAGGATGATCAGTTGAGAGGCGTGAGTGTCTGCAAACCCGATGACCTGTTCAGCCGCGACCCCTTCCAGGATGTGCGTTTCCGTCAGCAAGCCGGCGGCCTGCAGGTGCAGTTCCACTTCGTGCAAATACGTGGTCGCTTCGGTTTTGCGGATTTGCCAGTTGAGTGGATCCATCGCGCGCCGCCAGCGCGCTTCGCGCGGCGTATCCATCACATGCAGGAGTGTGACCTGAGATTCGAACGCGCGCGCGACGGTGATTGCATGCGGCAACACGCACTCGGCCAGCGCCGAGCGATCCAGCGGGAGGAGAATTCGGTCAAACATCGGGCTTACCTCATTTACTCAGGGTTCGGTCATTTTTCCAGCGGGTTTCGGACACACTCAGTTAGATCACTATTCTGACATCCAGCGGTTAGCATTCCCGCGCGACCAGTACGCCTACCAACACTCCAACGGCGATGCCAATGCCGATACCCTGAGCCAAAGCGTCAAAGACGACTCCAAGTGATGTGCCGATTGCCAGGCCGATAGCGAGCCAGAAGCCAATGGTTTGTTGACGATTCATACTATTCAAACGATTCAAGTTTATCTCCTTTTGTTTGTGAGCCGTCCACTATACCCAAGATGATTGCGGGCAATCACTGGATACGAGAGAACGGCTCTTTGGAAATTGCCACGGCGCACCGCCCGTAGGTCACATTGGAAACGTGACTGGCAAATCGCCAGCGTATACTCGCGCCAAATGTATCTTCTCAATAATTCGGGGGGTGGGTGTTTTGAGCGTGCGAAGCACGCTCAAAACACCCCACTTTCCCCTTCTTTTTGAGAAGATACCGCCAAAGGCAGGCGGTGTGCAAACCGAGGTCAGACATTTTTGATTTTCAGGTTGTCAGAATGCAACCCATCCGCGGGATACCTTATCTTTTCAGCTAAAGGTTTCGGCAAAAACACGTGCATCCCATCGCGCTCATCCATTACATAGGCTGTGGCTGGATAACGAAGCACGATCATCGTTATCCACATATCGCCTATCGCTCCGGCCGCATTGAGGGCTCCACATATCCCCAATAAGGCGACCCACAATGTACCCTGCAATAACCACATTCCCAGAACGAACAGAGCACTCAGGAAAACGAATGGCGCAAGGGCGGTGACTACATAGTTGTTTCGACGGTAGGCATATCCGGGAGATGTGGCATAAAACATCGGCCCTTTCCAAAGAATGCCATACCTGGGTCTTGCGCCAAACATCCGCATGGCCAAACCGTGTGTCAGCTCACGCAAAACAATTGTCAGTAGACCCCCGGCGAGAACCGCGGCGAGAACCGCACCGATCTCGCTCAGACCTATTTTAACTTCCGACGGCAGCTTTCCCAAGCTGAAAGCTAACCTGGAAAAAATCAACCCAAAGATGACAAACAGGATCAAACCAAGGATACTCATGGCGATCACGCGCATAGGTTTGCCTGGCAGCTTCCAGGAAAGGACTTCTTGATAATTGTTGGGCAATGTTCCTGAAGCAGGAATCGGCTTGTGTATCTCTGACATAGATCTCCTTGACAGTTATGGGTATGGTCGAGTCGTCCAACGGCATGCGCTTCAGCGTCACCGTCTGACTGGATCGACCTGTTTGAAATCGATAAAGCCGCGCTCAACATTGATCGACGTCAGCTGCACGCGGACCTGGTCGCCGACATCCATACCCTCGAAGCCACTCACCACCTTCCCTTCAACCGGGATGTTGAGCAGCCTGGCCCAGGTGCCTTTATCCGAAGCACCCGTCACAATGGCGTCGAACCGTTCGCCGATTCGCTCTTCAAGCAAGAGCGCTGCTGCCGATTTGCCGACTTGCCGTTCAACTTTGTTGGCGGCATCTTCTTCTTCGGTGCAGTGTTTCGCCAGCTCATCCAGTTCATCCTTGCTGTAGGGCCAGGCACTGCCCGCTAAAGCAGCCTTCAACAAACGCTGCGTGATCAGATCGGGATAGCGACGATTCGGGGCAGTGGAATGGGCATAGTCCTTGACGGCGAGACCAAAGTGTCCGGGAGCATCGTCACCGGGCAGTTCGGCCAGGTATTCACCCGCGCCCAGGAGTTTGATCACCGCTAACGAGAGATCGGGGAAGCGCAGTGCATCTTCGGCTTTCTCTTTGACGAGAAACTCATCCAGCGCCTTTGAATCAGGTTCGGCGGGCAGCTCAAACTTGTGCTCCGCCGCCAGCGCGATGATTCGATCCCAGCGTTTGGGGGTGCGCACCACCCGTCGGATGGAAGGGAATTTATGGGACGTGAGATAGCGGGCGGTGACACCGTTGGCCGCGATCATGCAATCCTCGATAATGTCCGTGGCGCGGTTCTTGTGTTCCACTTCGAGATCACGGATTTGATCGCCGTCAAAGATCGGCTTCGCCTCGATGGTTTCCAAACTTAGCGCCCCATTGACGCGCCGGAAATTTCGCATCCTTTGGGCGGCTTTGTCTTGCAAGTGTAGATTCTCAGCCAGACCTTTGACGGCCGTGATCGCCTCTGGCGCACTTCCACCGTCGAGCCACGCCGCTACGCTGTTGTAGGCCAGCTGCGCCCGATTGCGGACCCGCGCCCGATAAATCTCCGAAGATTGAAGGGAACCATCCGCGCTGACCACCATCTCGACCACGACAGCCAGGCGATCCTCATTGACGTTCAGTGAGGTGAGATCGGTGGACAGCAGTTCAGGCAGCATGGGGAAGATCATCGCCGCGGTATAGACCGAGGTGGTGTTGTGGCGTGCGTGATCGTCGATGGCCGATCCGTTTTTGACCAGCGAATCGACATCGGCGATAGCCACCAGCAGCTTGATTTTGTTGCCGGGCAGAGCCTCGGCCACGGTGAGCTGATCGAGGTCGCGCGAATCATCGTTATCGATCGACGCCCAGAGCAGGTTCGTCAGGTCGCGCACGGATTCATCGGTTTTGGCTGCGGCCGCCGGCTGAAACTGGTCCAGCTCGGCAAGCACTTCAGTCGAAAAATCAGGGAGTAAGCCGCGCTCCAGCATCGCCCTGTGGGCAATGTGCTGCAAAAGAGCGCGATGTTGTTGAGTATTCGCATTCATCGGAGAGTCTCCTTAACGAGGTCGGTCATTTTGCCAGCACGCGCACCAGTTCCAGCAAGCGCGGATCGAGTGACTTTTTGTTGGCGACCACCTCGGCCAGCGGTGTGGCCGCAATTTCACCCTTGAGGAGGCCCACTAATACGCCGTGCTCGCCGCGCGCCACGCATTCGGTGGCGTCTGCCGCCAGGCGGGTTGCCAGTAACCGATCGTAGGCGCTGGGCGCACCGCCCCGCTGGACGTGTCCCAGCGTCGTCACCCGCAGGTCAAAACCCAGGCGCTCGTGGTGTTCCTCAAAGTAGCGCGCCAAAGCCGCGGCGTTATAGCGCGCGCCTTCGGCCACCACGACCACCGCGTGAGCTTTGCCGCGTTCGTAAGCGCTGCGCAACTCGGTCGCCACGGCTTCGGGATCCGTTTCTACTTCGGGGATGACAATCGCTTCGGCTCCACCGGCAATGCCCGCCATCAAGGCCAGATAACCACAATCATGGCCCATCACTTCGATCAGAAAGGCCCGTTCGTGCGAGGCGGCCGTGACCTTAAGCCGGTCGATGGCTTCCAGCGCGATGTTGAGGGCGGTATCTACCCCGATGGTGATGTCTGACCCATACAGATCATTGTCAATGGTCGAGGCCACGCCGATCACCGGAAACCCCAGCTGCGACAAAGCGTACGCGCCAGCCTGAGAGCCATTGCCCCCAATGATGACCACCGTCTCGATCTCGTGCTTGCGCAGCACGCGCAAGGCTTGCCACCGTGCCGCCTCGGTCTTGAATTCGGGACATCGGGCGCTGCCCAGGATGGTGCCGCCCTGCTGGATAATGCCGCTTACTGTGCGCGCACCCAGCGGCACGACGTTGTCGCCGATGAGGCCGGCATAGCCATGCTGGATGCCCAGCACTTCCCAGCCCTTATCAATTCCAATCCGCACGACCGACCGAATGGCAGCATTCATGCCAGGAGCATCGCCCCCGCTGGTGAGTACAGCCATGCGTTTCATGTTTGCTCCTTATAAATGCCGACAGACTGTTATCATTCCTGAATTTCCAGTTCGATCCACGTGGTCTCATAATAGACCTCCCGATAACGCGCCAGCCGCATGTGTTGGCCGGCGTACTGCGCAGTTAGCTCGGCTTCCAATCGGCGAATACGAGACTGTAATTCAATGATCTGGCCGCGCAGTCGCAGGATCATCTCAGCGGCAGCCTCGTCAATCCCCAGATCGTCCTGTAATCGGCGCTGGCTGCGCGTCTCATAGCCTTCATAAGGACCGTACCAATACCGTTTTGGAGATACATTGTCGGAAATCATGCCTTTACCTCATTAGGATGCGACTAAGAACGGTTGGGTCGGGAGGAGGCCAATTCGCGGATGCTGTTGACCTCCTGGTCGGTCAGCGGGTCGGGCAGCACCAGCCTGACCAGCGCAAACAGATCGCCGCGCGTTTTGGAATCACCCAGGTGAGGCATGCCCTTGCCACGTAAGCGGAAACTCCGCCCGGCGTTGGTCCGGGGTGGAATCTTCAGTATCAGCGGCCGCTCCAAGGTAGGGACGTGGGCTTCACCACCGGCAATGGCGGTGAAGATATCGACCGGCAGGTCAACGTGCAGGTCATCTCCTTCACGCTCGAACGTGTCACTGGGCAATACGTTGACGACCAAATATAGATCTCCGGCTGGCCCACTGTTCTGGCCCGGCTCCCCCTGACCAGACAGACGAACTCGTGAACCGGTCCGCACACCAGTTGGAATAGCGGCTTGGATGCGATGCCCATCAATTTCCAACAGGCGATCTGCGCCTTGAAAAGCCTCTGACAGAGTCAGATCGACTTCGTACTCGACATCACGTCCACGACGTGGGCTGGGTGGAGTACGTTGGCCATTCCCGCTGCCGCTCCTGCGCGCCTGGCCAAAGATACTGTTGAAAAAGTCGGAATACGGCGATTCGCTTCCGAAGAGATCGGCCAGGTCTTCGGGACTGGCGTACTGGACGTGGACACCTTGATCGGGCCGGCTTGATGAGTTCTGCCAGTCGTAGTCCTGTTGGCGACCGCTCGTCTGCTGCCATTGCTGGTATTGAACCCGCAACTCATCATATTTTTTGCGTTTTTCCGCATCCGATAGAACCTCGTAAGCCTCATTAATCGTCTTGAATTTCTCTTCTGCCTCTTTATTACCCGGGTTTACATCAGGGTGATGTTTGCGGGCCAACTGGCGATAGGTCTGCTGGATAACTTTCTGGTCAGCATTCGGCGCTACACCTAATATCTCGTAATAATCCTTAAAGTCCATAGGGCACCGTCTTCATCGGCTTCTTGATCATTGTCTGACTCTTTGCCATGCTTGGACGGCCATAAGGAATTTCCATTTTTGCTTCTGGTGAAAACACTCTACGCCGGACGAAACTCGCCTTCGACCACGTCTTCACTGCGCGGCTCGCCATGCCCATTGCTAGTAGGCCGCCCAGGGTTGCCTGGCTCAGTCGCCGCAGCGCCACTGCCGTACATGGCCTGGCCTATGACCATCATCGTCTGTTGAAGTTCAGCAATCTGTTTGCGAATACGCCCGGCGTCCTCACCCGGCATCGCCTCTTTGAGGGTGTTCACCTGCGATTCGATCTTGGCTCGATCCGATGCTGATACCTTCTCGCCCAGATCACGGAGCGATTTATCGGACTGGTAAATCGCCTGATCGGCTTCGTTGCGGGCCTGGATGGTCTCCCGGCGGCGATTGTCTTCAGATGCACTGCGCTGGGCGTCTGCCACCATGCGCTCGACATCGCTCTTGCTCAGGTTGGTACTGGCGGTGATAGTGATCTTTTGTTCACGGCCGGTGGCTTTATCTTTGGCCGTGGCGTTCAGGATGCCGTTGGCATCCAGGTCGAACGTCACCTCGATTTGAGGCGCTCCGCGCGGCGCGGGCGGGAGTCCATCCAACCGGAACGTGCCTAGCGTCATGTTGTCGGCCGCCATCGGGCGTTCGCCTTGCAGCACAAGGATGTCCACCGCGGTCTGAGCGTCCGCCGCTGTGCTGAATACTTCGCTCTTGCGAGCGGGGATTGTCGTGTTACGCGGGATGAGTGTCGTCATCACACCCCCCATCGTCTCAATGCCAAGCGACAGCGGCGTCACGTCGAGCAGCAAGATATCCTTCCGCTCGCCGCCCAGGACGCCAGCCTGGATCGCCGCGCCTACCGCCACCACTTCGTCGGGGTTGACCGACTTATTCGGCTCCTTACCGCCGGTTAGCTCGCGCACGAGCTGCTGGATCATGGGCATGCGGGTCGCGCCGCCGACGAGTACCAGTTCGTCCAGGTCTTGTGGCGTACGCTTGGCGTCAAGCAAGGCAGCCTCGAACGGACCACGGCAACGCTGGACGAGTGACGCGCTGAGCTGTTCGAACTTGGCGCGTGTGATTTTTATCTGCAAGTGCTGCGGACCGGAGGCGTTCGCCGTGATGAACGGCAGGTTGACTTCGGTCTCCAACGTGGACGACAACTCGATCTTGGCTTTCTCAGCCGCTTCCTTGAGACGTTGAAGTGCCTGGCGATCTTTGCGCAGATCAATGCCTTGCGTTTTATTGAATTCATCGGCCAGGTATTCCGTCAGCACGGCGTCCCAATCGTCGCCGCCCAGATGCGTATCGCCATTGGTCGCCTTGACCTCGACCACGCCCTCGCCCACGTCCAGCACTGAAACGTCGAACGTGCCGCCGCCCAGGTCGAACACGAGGATCGTCTCGTCCTTTTTCTTGTCCAGCCCATACGCCAACGCAGAGGCTGTCGGCTCGTTGATGATACGCAGCACGTCCAGGCCTGCGATCTTGCCCGCGTCCTTAGTCGCCTGGCGCTGGCTGTCGTTGAAATACGCCGGGACCGTGATGACGGCCTGCGTCACCGGCTCGCCCAGGTATGCTTCAGCGTCCTTCTTGAGCTTGCCCAGAATCATGGCCGAGATTTCCTGCGGCGTATAGGTCTGTCCGGTCTGTGCAATGGAGACGCGCGCATCGCCGGCCGGCCCCTCGACTACCTGGTACGGCACACGCTGGCGCTCTTCGGCCACTTCGCTAAAGCGTCGGCCCATGAAGCGCTTGATGCTAAACACGGTGTTTTCGGGGTTGATTGCAGCCTGGCGCTTGGCTATCTGGCCCACCAATCGCTCGCCGGTCTTGGTGAAGGCCACCACCGATGGCAGTAGGCGGCTGCCCTCCGCCGTCGTGATGACAACCGGTTCGCCACCCTCTAAAACAGCGACCGAACTGTTAGTCGTTCCCAGGTCAATGCCCACAATCTTACTCATGTCTCACCTCTCTGATATTGGATTTAGTTTGATTGGCGCGGCGGCCTATTCAACCGAGGTGCAACGCGACCACCTGGCGGAAATGAAACCCGCAGATGGCCAGCAGAATTTTCATCGCTACCTCCTACACTGTTAAAGTAAGCAATCGGGGTGGTTTAGTAGTTCCGCTGTTGTTTACGACGTTCGCGCACTTGCCGCTCAACAGCATCTAAAGCGCCATTCAGTGTGGATTGAAACTGCTCACCTTTTTCGGTAGCTGCGATATGATCTGATCCCATATAGACGACAATCGTCACTTCGTATACATGCGATGTCTGACGTCCTTGGGCAGGCTGCTTTAAGTTAACGACCCCGCCTGAAATATCGTTGTGACCTTCGGCTAATTTACTAAGACGATCTACGGCCAGGGTGTAGAATTCGTTCTCGCTTTTCTTCACATCATCAATTTCATTATTAAACTCAACGGGAAAATTTACTCTGTCCATTATTCTTCTCCTTCGGCTTATTATTTCCGCTCTAGTCAAAATAGCTGTTCTTTCTGCTGGTGACAAGACAGGGCCGTTGTGTTAAGCTGAAAGGTGTCGCTTTTCAGAGTCCTATTTGGAAAGCGTGTTAGGGTAAGAATTGCTGCGGCACTAGCCTCAGTAGGCGGTGTGGATAAGTGGGCAGCGCTGTTGGC
>JBGSPW010000194.1:0-31274 GCA_041738395.1 Thermoflexales bacterium | reverse complement strand
CCCGTCGACAAAGAGCAGCTGCTCCGTCCGTTTCTGTGTGTCAGCGGTCAATTGAAAGATCACTCCAGCGGATGATTGTTTAGGGCTTGCCAAGAAATAAGTCCACACTTTCGACGCTCCCGCCGGATTGCAAATCCGGCAATGGGTGGGCTGGATGTCACCATCCAGCCCAGAGCAAGCTGCGGAGTTATTCTTTGACGGCTGTTTCCACTCGACTTCTATATTGATCGGGAACAAATAAGATGAGTCACGGCCGCCAACTTAAGCATCGGTGCTGCTGACGCGCAGGCCCTGCACATGAACATTGACCGAAGCCACGGGCAGCCCCAGCACACTTTCAACATTGAACTTCACCAAGTTTTGTACACTATGGGCCACGCTCACAATCCGGGTTCCATACTCGATGATGACATACAAGTCAATCGTCACGACATCATTGTGGATGCGCACATCGACACCGCGATGCACATCGCCTGCGAGTTGTCCCAGGAGTTGATCGGCGGCGTTTTTGCCGGCTAGGCCCACGATGCCATACGCTTGTCGCACAGAATTGGCGGCGATGGTTGCCACCGCCATGGGCGAGATTTCGATCCGGCCTATTGTCGTCTCGGTCGTCATGGTGTCCTCGAGTTATTGAGGTGTGGAGTCAATTTCAATCCATCATCGGCAACTGCTTCACGCACTACCGCTGGAGGCGCCACTTCGGCGGGAATTTAGCCTTCATTGTGTTTGACCAATTCATATCGATGTGGTAAGATTGCCGCCGTTCACTATCCAGCGCGTCGTGAGACGCGTCTTATTTTGCAAAGAGGTGGTTTCAATGGCTAAGTGTGAAATCTGCGGCAAGGGTCCTCAATTTGGGCATAACGTCAGCTTTTCCAAGCGGCACACCAATCGCCAGTTCCGGCCGAACGTTGCTAAGCGGACGGTCGTGGTGAATGGCCAGGCTCGCAAACTCAATGTGTGTGCCCAGTGCTTGAAGACCTTCAACAAAGTTTAATCTCTCCTCAAGACGCTATCGTCACGAACGCCGACCCATGGGTCGGCGTTTTCGTTTCCCAACTAACTTCGTTTCGAATAATACACGTTTGGATATAAAAAAGCAAGGGATGCCCACATTTGTCGAAGGATTCCTTTTGCCATGCTGGGGAGGTGAAGACGCTTGTGATTTTGGTCACTTGTTGATTGTAATTACGTGACGATATTCACTAGACTTTAGGATATTTGTCACTCGTTTTGAGTTCTGTCTGGTGACAATATAGGGTCAATCTATTTCCCGCATATTTCTTATCATCACCTATTATTTTCACTTATCGTTTGATCGTTGACTGCGCCTCTTCCCTAGTTGTTTGAAAGGACGAAACGGTCTGATGGAATTAGTACTTCCCATTGTTTGAAGTGAAGCGGCGGCCTTAGCCCATCAGGGCTAGGGCCGTTTGTGTTTTGCCCGTCATTGCTGCCACGTATCGAGCCGCCGTTGTTTCAGAGACAGGAGGTGCCCTTTGACTGCTTCCATGTATGATGTCCCATTCATTTCGACACCGGACCCCACCAATCCTAATCTGCGTTTCCTGGAAGAAGTGAGTCGCCGCACCGCAGGGGTTTCGCGCCTGGAGATGTGCATCCAGTGCGGCACGTGCGGCGGCTCCTGTCCTTCGTCAGAGGACATGGATCACACGCCGCGCATGTTATTTGCCATGATCCGGGCCGGGTATCGCAATGATGCGCTGAAGAGCAACACGCCGTGGATTTGTGTGTCTTGCTACCACTGCGTGGTACGCTGCCCACAAGGCGTGCACATCGCCGATGTGATGTACACCCTCAAGAGTATGGCGATTCAAGCCAAGCTCTACGAAGACTCCACCGCGCCCGATTTCGCACAGACGTTTGTCAATATGGTCGAGAAATATGGACGCAGCTATGAGTTTGGCTTGGCGACGCGCTATTACCTGACGCACCAGGTGAAGCGCTTGCCCGGCATGGCGCCGATGGGCTTGGGGATGTTGACCAAAGAGCGCATGAACATCCGGCCGCACTCGATCAAAGGGATCGATCAGCTGCACAAGATTCTGGCGCGTGCGAAAGAACTGGAGAAGTAGCCATGGACAAATACCTCTATTATCCCGGTTGCTCCATGGAGGGCAGCGCCAAAGCTTATCATGAATCGTTGATGGCGGTCTGTGGTCCGCTGGGCTTGAACCTGGAAGAAATTGCCGACTGGAATTGCTGCGGCGCCACCGAGTATTTGGGGGTCAGTTTGACGCCGGCTTATGCGCTCATCGCGCGCAATCTGGCGCTGGCGTCCAATCAGTCCAATGGGGCCCGCACCGTGGTCGCGCCATGCAGTGCGTGTTACCTCAATCTGGCCAAGTGCGATTTCTACATGCAAGAACGACCAGAGCTAGGTGAGAATGTCAATGTTGCTCTGGCCGCAGGCGGTCTGCACTACGATGCGGGTACGCTGTTCATCCGTCACTTTTTGGATGTGCTGGTCAACGACATCGGACTGGACAAGCTGAAGAGCAAAGTGGTGCGGCCATTGAAGGGACTGCGCGTCGCGCCCTATCTGGGCTGCATGGTGCCGCGCCCCGATTACGAGCATCGCTGGTCTAACCCCGAATATCCCACCGAGCTCGATCGGGTGTTGAAGGCCCTCGGGGCGGAAGTGATCGATTTTCCGCTGAAGACGCACTGCTGCGGCGGGCACATGACCCAGATCGGGCCGGAGACGGCGTATAAGCTGATCCATCGGTTGGTGAGTTCCGCCGATCAATATCAGGCCGATGTGATGGCGACGCTGTGCCCGATGTGCCAGATGAACGTCGACGCTTATCAGGGCGAGATGAACCGGCACTATCACAGCGATATCCAAATGCCGATTGTCTTCTTCACCCAGTTGGTTGGCCTCGCCTTCGGTCTAGAGCCGAAGGCGTTGGGCTTTGGTCGCGAATTTGTCAGCACCAAGCACATGCTCAAACGGCTGGGCATGCCCGCTCCGGAGCCGGTTGAAGTAACACCGGCGGCCAAGCCACGCAAGAAGAAGGAAGGTTTGCCCATGCCGAGTATGCCGGGTGGCGCGGCCGAGGGTGAGGAGGTGACCCATGAGTGAGCCGATTGAGTTGTTTGATTCCAAAGAACCGCTGGAGCGTATCGGCGTGTATGTGTGTCATTGTGGCACGAACATCGCCGGTGTGGTCGATGTGGCTGAGGTGCGCGAGTGGGCCGAACACCGTTTGAAAGATCGCGGCGTGGTCGTGGCGCGCGATTACAAATTCATGTGTTCCAGCCTCGGTCAGGAAATGATCGAGAGGGACATCAAGGAACAAGGCTTGACGCGCGTGGTAGTGGCCGCGTGCTCACCGCATCTGCACGAGCAGACCTTCCGCACCGCCTGCAAGCGCGGCGGCTTGAATCCCTACCTGTCGGAGTTGGTCTCGATCCGCGAGCAGGTGTCGTGGGTGCACACGGACAAAGAAGCGGCCACCGACAAGGCCAAGTATGTCCTATCGGGCGGAGTGGAGCGCGTGATTCATCATCAAGCGCTGGAGCCGCTGCGCGTGCCGATCCACGAAGCAACGCTGGTCGTCGGCGGAGGGATCGGCGGTATTCAGGCGGCGCTGGAAATTGCCGATGCGGGTTATCCGGTGTATCTCGTGGAGCGTGAACCATCGATCGGCGGGCATATGGCCCAGTTCGATAAGACCTTCCCCACGCTCGACTGCGCCGCCTGCATTCTCACGCCGCGCATGGTCTCGGCGGGCACGCATCCGCACATCACGACGCTGACGTGGAGCGAAGTTGAGAGCGTCAGCGGTTATGTCGGCAGCTTCACGGTGACGATTCGCAAGAGGGCGCGTTACATCAACGAAGAATTGTGCACCGGCTGCGGCATCTGTCAGGAGAAATGTCCTAAGAAAGTGATCGACGAAGTCTATGAGGCCGGGTTGGGCTATCGGAAGGCTGTGTATACGCCATTCCCGCAGGCGGTGCCGAAGTATCCCGTGATCGACAAGCCGAATTGCACCTATTTCCTGAAAGGGACGTGCAAAGCCTGCGAAAAGTTCTGCCCGACCAACGCGATCGATTTCAATCAGAAGGACGAATTGATCACGGTGCAGGTGGGCAATATCATTCTGGCGACGGGTTACGATCTGTTCGATCCCCGGCGGATTCCACACTATGGTTATGGGCGTCTGGCGAATGTGTACACGTCGCTGGAGTTTGAGCGACTGTCGAACGCGGCGGGGCCGACGAATGGCGAGATTGTACTGCGAGACGGCAAGACCAAACCCCGATCAGTGGGCATCGTTCACTGCGTGGGCAGCCGCGATCGCAATTACAACAACTACTGCTCGGCTATCTGTTGCATGCAGAGCTTGAAGTTCGCACATTTGGTGCATGAGCGCACTGGCGCGACGGTCTACAACTTCTACATCGACATGCGCACGCCGGCGAAGGCGTACGACGAATTCTATCAGCGTGTGTTGGAAGAAGGCACGTTATTCGTGCGCGGGCGCGTGGCTGAAGTCACCGATGCGGCGCGCAAGCCGGAAGAAGAAGGCCGGCTGATTATTCAAGTGGAAGACACGCTGGCCGGCAAGCAACGTCGAATTCCAGTGGATATGGTGATCCTATCGGCGGGTATCGAGCCGCGCAAAGACGCCAAAGAGACCGCGCACAAATTCGGCATCTCGTGCAGCGCCGATGGCTGGTTCATCGAAAAGCATCCCAAGCTGGATCCGGTGTCGACCATGACGGAAGGCATCTTGATCGCCGGCTGTGTCACCGGCCCGAAAGATATTCCAGCCACGGTGTCGCAAGGCGCGGCGGCGGCGGCGCGGGTGCTGGGCCGCATCCAGCAAAAAGAGATCTTCCTCGAACCCGTGCGCGCCACCGTCATTGAAGAAAAATGCTCTGGCTGCCGCATCTGCAATGATCTGTGTCCGTTCAACGCGATCAGCTACATCGCCGAGCGCGGCGTCACGGAGATCAATCCGGCGCTGTGTCAGGGCTGCGGCACCTGTGTGGCCGCGTGCCCGGCGGGCGCGATCAGCGGCACGGGCTTCAGCAACGAACAAGTGCTGGCGCAGATCGATGGGTTATTGATGCTGAATCTGGAATACCTGCACGAAGCGCCGGAACTGGTGCTGGCGTAACGAGAAACGAGAAACGAGTAACGAGTAAAGCATGAGCGGGCTCGCGCAGTGTGACGGGTTACTCATTACTCGTTACTTTCAGGAGAACCCTATGGCTAACAACGAACAGTTCGAACCGGTGATTCTCGGTTTTACCTGCAACTGGTGTAGTTACCGCGCCGCCGATCTGGCCGGGACCGCCCGCGTGAAATATCCGCCCAACGTGCGCTTGATTCGCTTGATGTGCTCGGGCCGCCTCGACCCGACGTTTGTGATGAAGGCGTTTGCCTCCGGCGCTGACGGCGTGTTGATCACCGGCTGTCATCCCGGCGAGTGTCACTATATCGAGCAGAACTACAAGGCGCTGCGGCGTTACATGTTGATGAAGCGGGTGTTGGTGCAAATGGGTCTGGAACCGCAGCGCTTCCGACTGGTGTGGGCCAGCGCCGCCGAGGGCGTGAGGTTGGCGCACGAAATCACGACGATGGTGGAAGAGGTGCGCGCCCTCGGACCGCTGCACTGGGGCAAGGCCAATGGTCAGGCTGCTCCCGCAGTCGCGCAGCTGGAAGTAGCGGAGGTGACGGCATGACCGCTAAACCAAAGTTCGCGATGTACTGGGCCGCGTCGTGCGGCGGCTGCGAGATCGCGGTGTTGAACATCGGTGAAAAGATTCTGGACGTGGATGCCAACTTCGACGTCGTGTTCTGGCCGGTGGCAATGGATGCCAAGTACAAAGACGTCGAAGCGATGGAAGACGGTTCGATCTTGTTGTGCCTGTTCAACGGCGGCATTCGCAACAGTGAGAATGAGGAAATTGCTCATTTGCTGCGCCGCAAGTCCAAGATTCTAGTGGCCTTTGGCTCGTGTGCGACCGAAGGCTGTATCCCCGGACTGGCCAACTTCAGCTCGCCGGAAGAGATCTTTGCGACGGTTTACAACAGCACGGTCAGTACCGACAATCCCAACGGCGTTCGCCCGCGGACGGTAACCAAAGTCCCCGAAGGCGAGTTGACCATCCCCCGGTTCTATCCGGTCTTGAAGACGCTCGAACAAGTGGTGGACGTGGATTACTTCATGCCGGGGTGTCCGCCGGAATCGCATCAAATCGCCGCCGTGATCGATCTGGTGATTAAGGTGTTGCACGGCGAAGCGGAACTGCCGCCAAAAGGCGCGGTGATCGGCGCGGGCGGCTCGACGGTGTGTGACGATTGCCCGCGCGTGCGCAATGTGAAGCAGATCAAACAGTTCGTGCGAATTCAAGCCGTGCAGCAGATTGACCCGGACCTATGCTTGTTGGAGCAGGGCATCCCGTGCAATGGCCCGGCGACGCGGCAAGGCTGCGGCGCGCTCTGCCCGCAGGCCGGGGCGCAGTGCATCGGCTGTTATGGGCCGGCCGAGGGTGTGCTGGACTACGGCGCACGATTGATCACCGCGTACGCCTCGGTAATCGATGCGAAAGAGCCGGAAGAGATCGATCGGATTTTGGATGGCATCCCCGATCCGGCCGGGCAGTTCTACCGGTTTAATCTGGCCGGATCGCTGTTGCGCGCAGGCAAGTCGGCATGGATGGCGAAGCCGTAGGGCAAGTTGTCAACTTGTCCCACAGGAGGAAAACATGCAACGAATCACGATTGATCCGATTACACGTCTGGAAGGTCACGGCAAGATCGAAATCTTTTTGAACGAAGAGGGCGATGTCGCCAATACCTATTTTCAAATTCCCGAGCTGCGCGGCTTCGAACGCTTTTGTGTCGGCCGACCGGTGGAAGAGATGCCGCTGTTGACCAATCGCATCTGCGGTGTGTGCCCGGAAGCGCATCACATGGCGGCGGCCAAAGCGGGCGATGCGGTGTATCACGTCGATCCGCCGCGTACTGCCAAAATGCTGCGTGAACTGTTGTACAGCGGCTTCTTCTTCACCGATCACACCACGCACTTCTACGCTTTAGCCGGTCCCGATTTTATCATGGGCCCCGATGCGCCGGTCGCCGAACGAAATATCCTCGGGGTGATTCATAAGGTCGGGTTGGAGATTGGCGGCAAGGTCATTCAGGCGCGCAAATACGGCCATCACATTGTCGAGATGATCGGCGGCCGCAAAGTCCATCCATGCACCTCGATCCCGGGTGGTTTGACCAAAGGTATCACCAAAGAGCAGGCCGCCGAAATCGCCGAGATGGGCCGCTGGGGCATCGAGTTCGCGCAGTTCAGCCTGAAGTTATTCAATGACATCGTGCTGAGCAACAGCGCCTATCTCGATCTGATTCTGGGCGATATCTACACTCATCGCACGTACTACATCGGCATGGTGGACGAGAACAACAAAATCAATTTCTACGACGGCCGGGTGAGCGTGGTCGATCCCGAAGGCAAGCGCATCGGCAAATACGCGCCCAACGAATACACCGATTGGATCGCCGAGCACGTGGAGCCGTGGACGTATCTGAAGTTCCCCTACCTCAAGAAGATCGGTTGGAAGGGCTTTGTAGATGGTAAGGATTCCGGCGTGTACTGCGCCACGCCGTTGTCGCGGCTCAATGCTGCAGACGGTATGGCCACGCCGCGCGCGCAGGAGGAATATGAAAAATTCTACGATACGTTGACGCAGAAAGAAGGCGAGATGTATATGGCTACCGGCCCCGCCAAGGTGGTCCATCAACGTCTGGCCACGCACTGGGCGCGCTTGATCGAGTTGTTGTACGCCGCCGAGCGCATCGTGGAACTGGCGACCGATCCGGAGATCACGTCCGATAATTTCCACAAAGTCCCGACCGAAAAGCCGACCGAGGGTGTGGCCATTGTCGAAGCGCCGCGCGGCACACTGACGCATCACTATGTGACTGACGAGCGCGGTGTGTTGACGAAGGTCAATCTCATCGTCGGCACGACGAACAACTACGCGCCGATCCAGATGTCCACCAAGAAGGCCGCGCAGAGTTTGATCAAGAAAGGCACGGTGGTCACCGAAGGTCTGACGAACATGATCGAGATGGCCTTCCGCCTGTACGATCCCTGCTTCGGCTGTGCCACGCATTCGCTGCCGGGCCAGATGTCGCTGGAAGTGATCATCCGTGCGCCGGATGGCGAAGTGCTGCGCGAGTTCAAGCAGAATTGCTAATGTAAGACATCCACGTAGGGCACGAAGGTTCACGAAGAAAAGGCCGATGGCTTCGTGTCCCTTGGTGTTCTTCGTGGATAAATCTGAATGCGATGAAGACACTGATCGTTGGCTTAGGCAATCCAATTCTCGGCGATGACGGCGTGGGCTTGGTTGTGGCGAAGGAAATCGAACGGCGACTGCCGTCCTCCAGCCTTGGTCCTTCGTCGATTGCCGTTGAATGTCTCTCCCTCGCCGGTATCTCGCTCATGGAACACATGATCGGCTACAAGCGCATCATTCTGATCGACTCGCTCAATACCGGCCAGTATCCCCAAGGAACGGTGGTCACCTTTACCCTGAACGACTTACCCGATCTGACCTACGGTCACAGCGCTTCGGCGCACGACCTATCGCTCAAGAACGCGCTGAAACTGGGCCGCAGCATGGGAGCGGAACTACCTCGCGATGAAAGTGTCATCATCGTCGCCATTGAAGCTATGCATGTCTACGATTTCACCGAGGAACTCACGCCCGCCATTGCTAAGATTGTGCCGGAGGCCATCGACATGGTTATGAAACTGCTGGCACCCATCCAACCCTTAACCACGTCCGCCATTGCCTAAGGCGCGTCCTTGGGATTTGTATTTGTCAGGCATACGTTTTTTTAGTGAGGTTGCTTAGCGCCAATACTGAACCGAAAATAGGTTACACTGTCAATATTCAATCCCCGACCGCAGCGGTGACAGCGTAACCTATTTTCAGATCAGACGCCATGAACTGCCTTCACCACAAGGCATGAAAATGCTCCGCGCTCGCGCACCGTCCCCGGGGAACGCCCTCCGGACGAGGACTGTGAGCATTTTCAGACTAGCATTGGGGTTAGACTCTGGCACGATTGGCGATCTTCTGAGGAGGTGCACCACAACGGGAGACACACGGAGCTTTTACGACCATGACAACAACATAGTCGATTCTCGATAACCAACCTCACCAATAAACAAGGAGTAGAACATGAGTGACCAACCTATCAGTTTTGATGCCCTAATGCCTCCTGCGATGGCGGCGAAAGCAGAAGACATTGGCGTCAAGAAAGCCGCCCTGCCGGCCTTGAACATGTTCGTTCTGGCTATTCTGGCTGGTGCTTTCATCGGCATCGGCGCCATCTTTGCCACCACCGTAGCAGCGGGTGGCATCTCGGTGAAAGACGCCGGCGGCGCAGCCGCATTTTCCACCGGCCTGCCCTACGGCATCACCCGTCTGCTGGTGGGCCTGGTCTTCACGGTCGGCCTGATCCTGGTCGTTGTCGGCGGAGCAGAACTGTTCACGGGCAACAACCTGATCCTGATGGCCTTCGCCAGTAAGAAAGTGACCCTGATGCAGTTGCTGCGCAACTGGGCTATCGTCTATACTGGCAATTTTGTTGGCTCGATCGCCACCGCCTTCATCGTGTTCCTGGGCGGGCAATATCTTTTCGGGGGCGGAGCCATCGGCCTGACTGCGCTGAACATCGGCGAGTCCAAGACCGCTCTTACCTTCATCCAGGCGGTGGCGCTGGGTATCATGTGCAACGCGCTGGTCTGCATGGCAGTATGGATGTGCTACGGCGCCCGCTCGACCACCGATAAGATCATGGCGATTATCCCCCCCATCGCCTGCTTTGTGGCCGCCGGTTTCGAACACAGCGTCGCCAACATGTACTTCATCCCATCGGCTCTGTTCATCAAGGGCAGTGGAGACACGGCCTTCTTTACAGCCATCGGCAAGACCGCCGAGAACTTCCCGCACCTGACCTGGGGCAACTTCTTCATAGGCAACCTGTTGCCGGTCACGATCGGCAACATCATCGGCGGGGCGCTCATGGTCGGGTTGGTCTACTGGTTTGTCTATCTGCGCAAAGCGATCAAGCCCGCCGCACAGCAGGTCACGCCCGATGAGGTGAAAGCTGGCGTGAGCCGCTAGATTGGAAAGGATGGCGGTCGGTCAGACGAGCGCCGCGCACGATGTCTCGCGGATGACGGCGCTCAAGATTGGCCGTTCGCTGGGTGCGGCAGTGCCTGATCAGATCGACGTGGTTGCCATCGAGTCGCCTTACGTTTATGATTTCTCGGAAGAACTGACTCCGCCAGTACCGGCGGCTGTGCCGCAGGCGGAGAAGTTGGTGATGGATTTGTTGAGGAACTGACCCTCACCCCTCTCCCAAAACAAGGGCGAAGGGAAATTACGGAGGCACATCTACATGATCTCACCCGAACTCTTGCGTCGCTTCCCGTTCTTTGGCTTTCTGGATGAGACCCAGTTGAAAGCCGTTGCGATGTTGTCTGAAGTACTGGAAGTGGAGAAAGGTACCCACCTCTTCGAAACCGATCAGTCCGCCGAAGCGTTGTACGTGATGGTCGAGGGCAGCATTGACCTGAACTATAAGGTGTTCGATCGCGATGATCCCAAGATCGTCAAAGAATTCTTCATCGGCGAATTGAATCCCGGCGATATCTTTGGCCTGTCGGCGATTGTGGAACCGTTCGTGCATACGATGACGGCCAAAGTCCTCGCGTCGAGCAAGGTGATCAAGATCGAGGCGAGGGGCCTACGAGCCTTGAGCGAACTCGATGTGAAGTTGCAGGCAGGCTTGATGACAGCCACCGCCAAAGCGGCGATGGATCGCCTGCACGATACGCGCGTGCAGCTGGCGGCGACTAGAACGTAAACTCTAGGTGAGCATTTTCAGACCAGTATTGCACCTGGCCCTGAGAGAGGGAAACGAATGCCCCGGTCGATGTCACTCGATCGGGGCAGTTTGTGGTTGAGGTGATTTAGAAACCCGGTTTCTCTCGCGCTGTTATAACTCCAACTGCGCGATGATGCTCTTCAACACCTCCGCCGATTTGCGCAGCCCCACGATTTCGTCTTCCGCTAGCTCGAGCCGCAACAGCGCTTCCACGCCGCCCCGATCGACCACCGTCGGCAAACTCAGATACACGTTGTCGATGCCGTAGTATTTGTCGATGAGCGTGGAGACGGGCAGCACCGTGCGTTGATCGCGCAGGATCGCTTCGACGATGCGTACCAGCCCCGCGCCGATGGCGTAGAACGTCGCGCCTTTGCGCTGAATGATCTCGTAAGCGGCATCGCGCGTCTGCTTGAAAATCTCATCCATCTTCGCCTGATCGTACTGCACGTCTTGCAGGCAGCAGAAATCCGCCAGGCGCATGCCGGCGATATTCGCCAGCGACCAGACCGGCACTTCGCTGTCGCCGTGTTCGCCGATGATGTAGGCGTGCACGCTGCGCGGATCGACACCGAAGTGCTCGCTCAGCAGATAGCGGAAGCGCGCCGTGTCGAGAATGGTGCCGGAACCGATGATGCGCTCAGCGGGCAGGCCCGACATTTTCCACGCGGCATAGGACAACACATCGACCGGATTGGTGGCAATCAAGATGATGCCATTAGGATTGTGCTCTGCCACCTGCGGAATGATCTGCTTGAAGATGCCGGTGTTCTTCTTGACCAGATCGAGCCGCGTTTCGCCCGGCTTCTGATTCGCGCCGGCGGTGATCACCGTCACGGCTGCTCCGGCGCAATTGGCGTAATCACCGGCCCAGATGCGGCACGGCGAGAAGAAGGGTACGGCGTGATTCATATCCATCGCTTCGCCTTCGGCGCGCGTGTGGTTGGCGTCGACCAGCACGATTTCAGAGGCCAGGCCGCTTTGCGCTAAAGTATAGGCGAACGTGGCCCCGACGTTGCCTACACCCACGACGACCACACGGGTAGGATGAGGATGCAAGTTGAGATCAGACATGGTGATTTCTCCTGTCAGTGAAGTAATACTGCTTACGACTGAATATCAAACCGCAGTTGACTGTGGGCCGCGCGCAGGGCGGCTTCCACGTGATGGGCGGTGCGGCCGCGCGCCAAGATGAAGCCCAGATAACTGTCGCCTTCGGGCAGCGGCACCAACGGATAATTCAACTTGGCGGTGATCTGCACGTCTTCGATGCCGGTCACCGCTTTTGCTTCCTCCGTGCCGGACACACCACGCAATAAACCCGCTTCAGGAATCGGGATCATCATCACGCCGCCTGCCTGTTCTTCACGTGCGAATGAGGCGATGTCCATCCCCACGGCTTGCCGCAAAATCAACTCCTCCAGCGAAACAGCGCTGCTCTGCGTGAAGCGCAGCGTCTGCGAACACAACCCGCCGATTGATCGCCCCGCCATCTTGATCAGCCACGGCCCTTCGGAGTTGATACGCAGCTTGGCGTGAACCGGCCCTTCCGCTAAACCGAGCGCTCGCGCTGAATCCGCCGTGCACTGCGCGATGGCGTCCTGCGCATCCTGCGGCAAACGCGAAGGTGTGACGTAGATCGTTTCTTCGAAGAACGGCCCATCGAGCGGATCGGGTTTGTCGAACAACGCCAACACTTTCAACTCGCTGTGAGCGAGCAGCCCTTCCAGCGCCACTTCAAACCCTGGAATGAAATCCTCCACCAGAAACGGTTGGGGATCGGGCGACGGATCGAGCGAGGTGAGCAGCCGCGTAATACGCTGCACCGCTTCGCTAAACTGCGCGGGATCATCGGCGCGGATCACGCCGCGGCTGCCGTTGAGACCCAGCGGTTTGACCACACACGGATAACGCACCTGCTGTGCGAGAGCAGGCACATCGACGGTGGTGTTGTACACCTGAAAGTAAGGCACCCGCACTCCGCCGATCTTCAGCAGCGTCCGCATGACGAATTTGTCGCGCGCGGCTTCGGCGGCGTGCGGCGAGTTGTGCGGTAGGCTCAGCGCTTTACTCGCTGCCGCCGCGATGAGACTGGCGCTATCGTCGACGGACAGAATCGCGATAAGCGGATGTTCCTGCGCGTACGACACGATCTTCTGCGCGGCCGCGTGCGTGTCGCGGAAGTCGAGCGTCAGCGCCCCGCGCGGCGCCGCCAGTTCAGCGGGTAGATCGATGGCGGTGACGATCTCCACGCCGAGTTTCTGCGCTGCGCTGCGAAAGGCTTCGGCGCGATAGGTGTGGGCAGTGGTGAGTAATAAGACACGCATAGTGTTCGTCCGCTAATCCACGCGAATAACCGCGAATCAATGCTGTGAGAAATTGCTCTTCGACCGCATCCCCACGGTCTGCCAGTCTATCCGCGCGGACGCCGGCAGCGCGATTTTACTGGGGCTGCTCTTTGAAACAGGCGGCCAATGGAGACTTGAGCACAACATCGCTCTTGACGGCTTGTCCCGCTGAAGTGACACCGAGGGCAACCGTTTGTGGTTCGCAACGCTTGCCTTGCACGGTGTATTCAGCGCCGGGCAGTTGGCGTCCATCGACCCAGAAAATGTAGCTGCCGTTGCCGCCAATGCCCACTAGTTTCAGTTGAATCACCCACACCGTCGCATCAAACGGCGATGGCCCTTGCGTCAGAATTTGATAACCGACATTGAGCGGGATTGATTGATCGGGCGGTTGAACCACGTCGGGCAATTTACCGAGGGTGGGTATGATGATGGCGCGCGTTGGCGAGGGCGCTCGGGTCGGCGTGGCGGTGGGAGTTGGTGTCTCGGTCGGGGTCGAGGTGGGCGTGGTGGTTGGCGTATGCGTCGGCGTAGAGATCGTCGCCACGACCTCGGTCATGGCGGCGTTGACCTGCATCTGTACGTAGACTTGCGTGGCGACCTGATTGGGCAAAGCCGGTTCGGAGGTTGCGCTCGGCGCTGGAGCCGATGATCTGCCCGTCGTAGCCAGCGCCATCACGGCGACCAGGACGGCTAGTATGAACAGTACAGCAAGGCCCCACACTACCGGCGCGCGCTGGATCGACGGTGGCGAAGGGGTGGGCGTGGGCGGCTTGGTCGGCTGAACGCTGGCTTCTATGGTTGCTGGTTTGCTTTCTTTGCCAATCATCGCCGGGCGCAAGGTCGTATCGGGGTACGTGCCGGTTTTGTCGTACAGGTACGAGGCCCAGAAGCGCAGAATGGCGCGCAGTTGTTCGCGTTCGCGCGGGGTCGGGATGTGCGCTGCTTCGACACGGACGCGATCGATGTAATGCAGTACATCGGTCCAAAACTGCGCGGGATCAGCCGGCGCTTCATGCCGATTGAGCAGCGCTTCGTGGTCGGCCTGCAAATCTTGAAAAGTCGTCATGGCTTTCCTCACAATAGAAACCGGGTTTCTACAACCTGTCGTGCTTTACATTCAAAATGGAGAAACCCGGTTTCTGACCATCGCCGGTCATGGCTTAAACTCTCCCAGCAGTTGATTCGACTGGTTGAACAATTCGCCCGCCGTATCGCGCAGCTGCTTATCGGCCAGATACATGTGCTTTTCGGCGGCGTCGGAGAAAGCGTAGGTCGCGTCATAGAGCGCAGCGAAATCGTAGTTGGCCGAGGTGAGCAGATCGTTGACGCGCTGTGCGGCCATGCGCAGCTCGATGGCCCACGGCGGTCCCTGCCAGCTGCCGTTTGATTCAACCAGCGGCGTGCCGATGTGCTGCACGCTGCGGGCAAATTCGACGAGTAGGTCGACTTTCTGATCGATCGGCCGCCACAAGCGGCCCAGTGTGCGGGCGTTGCCCGTTTGCCCGGCGGCATCCAGTCGTTCCACTTCGCGCGAAAATTGATCGAGCACGAAGACCACATCGTTCAAGGCGTTGTGCAGTTCTTTGAATTCCCACAGGCGCGAGTGGTAGAGCTTGAAGTTCTGCAGGGCCGCCACCAGCCGATCGGGCAGGGGGTCATCCTCCGGCAGCGCTTGCTTCAACGTCTCCCACACTTTAGCTAGATCGAGCTGCACGACGATCTTATCGCCGTGGACTTCATCACCGCCGATGACTTGATCGCGCCCGACGACATCGCCGCCGATGCTGGCTTGATCGCTGGTGAGATTGATGCCGCCGCTGACGGCGGCGCCACCGTTGGTGCCACCGCTGGTGCCACCGCTGGTGGGGGTTAATTCATCGGGAGCAGGTTGATTCATGACGACCTCGATTACGACCTCGATTACGACGAGCGTGCCGTCATTGTAGGATCGAATGCGGGTGTGGTCAACTGGCAGAAATGACAACGGGGAAAGCAGAAACCGGGTTTCTCCCTTTCGGCTTGGCAGCACTTCAGGAGAACCCCGGTTTTTATTGGTGGACTTACTTTACGGCGTAGGTGATCTGAATCGACAGGCTCATTTCCAGTTCGCCGGGCTGCACCGGAGTGCCGCCACCGCCCATGCCTTTCGCGGCATAGTCCATCGGGTAGGCTGCGCCGCCGACCACTTCGCTGACGCTGACCACTTCGCCCAACTGCACACCATTGAGCTGCGCCAGACTTGCAGCCCGCGACTTCGCATCGGCCACGGCTTTGGCGCGCGCGTCGGTTTCCAACTTGGCCGTGTCTTCTACGCTGAAGCTCACGCCATAGATGTTGTTTGCGCCGGCGGCCACCGCCTTGTCCAGCACATCGCCGAGTTGATTCACATCGCGCACGACCACGTCGACCTGATTCGTGACGTGATAGATCATCTGATCGGTGCTGATCTCAGCGCCGGGAATCGGCGTGACGCGTTCGGTGTAGACACTGTAGTTGCTGGTGCGGATATCTTGATCGGCCAGGCCGAGCTGCTTCAGCGTATTCAGCAAGCCATTCATCTTGGCTTTGTTGTCGTCCACGGCGGTCTGCAGCGACGGCGCTTGCGTCTCAATGCCTACGGTCACGCGCGCAATATCCGGCTTGCCCGTGGCCTTGCCCACGCCGACGACGGTGATACTGCGCTCGCCCGTGGTGGAGGCGGCCGCTTCTGCGACGGGCTGCGCGCTGCGCGGCCCATTGGCCAATACCAGGGCTAACCCGCCCACACTCAAAGCGGCGATGACGATCACTACCACTAATCCATAGAACACTTTTCTTGCCAACATAGTTGGACCTCCTGTAAAGTTTTTCGGCCTTTTCAGGCCTGTACATGCAAGACGCCCGATCGGGTGGAAAGGTTCCCGATCGGGCGTCGCCGGATAAAAGAAACCGGGTTTCTACGGTTCAAATGGAATTGAACGACAGACGTTTATCCACTTCGCTACGCTACGGGGTGCTGCGCAGAACCCCGGTTTCTCTAGCGTTAGCGGCAATACGCCAGCGCCGTTTGAGCGTAGATTAAGGCGGCCTGTTCCACCGAATGCAGATCGACCCATTCTTCGGCGGCATGCGCCCCGGCCCCGATCGGCCCGCAGACTACCGTGGGAATTCCAGCCGCAGCGAGCAGCGCGGCATCGGTCCAGAAGGATACGCCGTCCGGTTTGATTGCGTGGGCGAGCACTTGAGTTGCCGCGCGTTGTACGGCCAGCACGATCGGAGCGGTGGCGGCGACTTCGAATGGATCGCGCACGAAGAACGATTTGACGGTGGCGTGGAAATCTTTGTCGGACGCCGACAGCCGATCGAGAATGGCTTGAATTTCCGCGAGGGTTTGCGCTTCGGTTTCGCCCGGAATGGTGCGGCGTTCGATACAGAGCTCACACCGATCGGCGATCACGCTCATGGCGCTGCCGCCCTTGAGCAACGCGGCGTGCAGCGTGGGCGGCCCGATCAGCGGATGCGGCTCACGCGCGCGCAAGGCTTGCTCCAATTGATCGAGCTGATGTAAGAAGCGGCCCATCTTCAAATTGGCATCGATGCCCAACTGCGGACGGCTGCCGTGCGCGGCTTTGCCGATGAGGGTGACTTTCAGCCAGATGAAACCTTTATGCGCCGTGGCCAATGTGAGCTCGGTCGGTTCGGTGACGATGGCCGCGTCGGGCTGGTAATGTTTTACAAGGTCCGCCGTGCCGAGGCTGGCATATTCTTCGTCGGCCACCGCGGCAATGAGCAGATCGCCTGGCAGTGTTTGCCCCGCGTCACGCAGCGCTTTCACGGCGGCGAGAGATGCCGCAACGCCGGCCTTCATGTCATACGCGCCGCGGCCGTACAGCTTGCCGTCGCGCATCTCGGCGGAAAAAGGATCGGGCATGGTGTCCACGCCCACGGTGTCGCTGTGGCCGTTGAGCAGCAACGACTGGCCGCCACCCGCTCCGCGCAGAATACCCACGGTGCTGATGCGATCGGGTTCGGGTTCGTGTTGGGACACCATCATGCCGATCTGGCGCATAGCCTGCACCAGGTAGCCGGCAATCTGTCGCTCTCCCGCGCCACCCGGGATGAGCGTGGGATTGATCGAGTTGATGCGGACGAGATCGGCCAACGTGTTGGTGAGGTAATCACGGTCGATGGTTAACGTGGTCATGCGCGGCCTCCGGTCTTGAAAGGAATGTCGTGATTGTATAACAAAATGCGGATCGGGAGACCTGGCAGGTTTTCATAGATCAGCCAGCCGGCCCAGACAATCGATCTGATCGATTATCTGGCGGTGCTTGCCTGAAGGTGAAAACCTGCCAGGTCTTAATGACGCGGTTTTCTGAATCACTGAAAAGCTGCTAAAATCGAAGCAGCCAACCAATTGAAGGAGTCTTCATGATCAACCTCTGGAAAGAAGTGCCCGCCGGGGCAGACATCCCCAACGTCATCAATATGGTCGTCGAGATTCCCAAGGGCTCACGCAACAAGTACGAGTTGGACAAGAACCTGGGCATGCTGAAACTCGATCGCGTCTTGTATTCATCCATTCACTATCCGGGCGATTACGGTTTTATTCCGCAGACGTTCTACGAAGACGGCGATCCGCTCGACGTGCTGGTGATGGTGACTGAGCCGTCTTTTCCGGGCTGTGTGATCGAAGCGCGCCCGATCGGTTTGTTCCGCATGACCGATCGCGGACTGCCCGACGAAAAGATCCTGGCGGTGCCGGCCAACGATCCGATTTCGCGCGACTATCACGACATCACCGATATTCCCCAGCACTTCCTGCACGAGGTGGCGCACTTCTTTGCGGTCTACAAAGACCTGGAAGGGGTCAGCGTCAAGACCATCGGGTGGGAAGGGGCCGCACAGGCGCGCAAGGCGATCTTGCACGGGGTGGAGTTGTATCAGCGTAAGATGAAAGTTTAAGATTGCAGATTGCAGATTGTCGAGAAGGTAGCGCGGGGATTGCTAATGGCAGGCGAGGAGTCCGATGAAAAAGTGCTCTAGCCGCAATAATGTTTAGATAAGTCAGCAGAGGTGGTTCCCACGCCGCCGGGCATGGGAACCCGGCCCGCTAACTAAACAGTATTGGCTCTAGCCGCCGTCCTCGGCGGCGCTCGCGCGCACCCCCCCCCTGAATTGGAAATTGGAAATTGGGGGGGGTGCGCGGCCACCGGCTGGGTGGGATGAAGAGATTCGCGCGGGGCGCAGACACGATGGCTTAATCGAGTCTGCGCCACGCGCGCGTTTACGAAGCATGACGGCCTGTGCCGTCGAATAGGCCGATCGGCACATGACAGGCGCTTACCTTTCTGTTAGACTGTCGGGCAGTTTGTGGAGGTTAAGATCTATGCCAGCTATCCTTGAAGTGCAACATCTGGTTAAGAAGTACGGTGACAACACCGCCGTCGACGATGTAAGTTTTGTGATCCTCGCGGGTGAAATCTTCAGTCTGCTGGGTCCCAACGGCGCGGGCAAGACCACGACCATTTCGATGTTGTCGTGCCTGCTGAAGCCGACGAGCGGGGAGGCCATCATCGGCGGGCATTCGGTCATGCGCGAATCGCTGCAGGTGCGCGAGGTGATCGGCGTGGTGCCGCAGGACATTGCCTTGTACAACATGCTCAGCGCGCGCGAGAACCTGGTGTTTTGGGGGCGCATGTACGGCATGGGCGGCACGGCTTTGAAGCAGCGCGTCGACGAAGTGCTGGAGCAGATCGGCCTGACGGACAAAGCCAACGCCAAGGTCGAGACGTATTCGGGCGGCATGAAGCGGCGCGTGAACATCGGCGTGGGACTGCTGCACAAGCCGCGCATCATCTACATGGACGAACCGACGGTGGGCATCGATCCGCAGAGCCGCCGCAGCATTCTCGAGACGGTCAAAGACTTGAATAAGCAAGGTATGACCGTGTTGTACACCACGCACTACATGGAAGAAGCGGAGGAGCTGTCCGATCGCGTAGGCATCATCGATCACGGCAAGTTGATCGCGCTGGGAACACAGAAGGAATTGACCAAGATTGTGGGTGAGTACGACACGCTGCGCTTGCACCTCGGCGAAGAAGATGATGCGGCGAGGCTGGCTCAATTGCTGAGCACGATTCCGGGCGTGGTGAAATGCTCGGCGGCCGATCATCAAGTGGTGCTGGTGGTGCCGGAAGCGGAAGAAGCTCTGGCCCCGGCGATCACGCGTGCCAACGAGGCGGGCATTCGCATCCACTCGGTGGACATTCAAGAGCCGAACCTGGAAACGGTTTTCTTGCAATTGACAGGCCGGGCGCTGAGAGATTGATGAATGCGGAATGCGGAGTTCGGAATTCGGAATGTCGAGTTCGGAATGCGTAGTTTAGAATCCTTCACTACCCCATTCTGCATTCCGCATTCCACATTCCGAATTCCACATTTCGCATTGGGTTGAGGATTGCTTCATGAAGAAACTATTGACCATTGCTCTGAAAGATCTGACGATTATGTTCCGCGATCCGTCGTCGCTGGTGTGGATGCTGGCGACGCCGATCGCGCTGACGCTGGCGATGGCGTTTGCCTTTGGCCGCCTGACGGGCGGCGGACAATCGGCCGGACTGAGCGACATTCCGGTGATCATCGTCGATCTGGACGGCGGGCAGATGAGTCAGCCGATCGTGCAGACGTTTCAAGCGCAGGACCTGGCCGATCTTATCACCGCCACGATCTCCATCGACGAAATTGCGGCACGTCAAGCGGTCGACGAAGACCAAGTGGCCGCGGCCATCATCATCCCGGCGGGCTTTACCGAGAAGATCATTCCGGCGGCCTTGCCGCAAGGCGAGCGCGAGCAGGGCGTGGTGGAAGTGTATGCCAGTCCTGAAAGGCCAATCAGCGCCTCGATCGTGCGGAGCATCGTCAATGCCGTGCTCAATCGGATGACGGCCGCGGGTGCGGCCGCGCAAACATCGATTACGCAGTTGATCGTCGGCGGCTATGTCTCACCGCAAGACATGCAGACGGTGGGCAACGAGATCGGGCAGCGCGCGGGCGAGCAGGCGGCGCAAGGCAGTTCGTTGAAACTGACCGTGCAATCCGTGGGGGCGCAGAGCGCTTCCGGCGATTTCGATTGGATGGCCTACATGGCGCCCAGCATGGCCGTGCTGTTCTTGATGTTCACAGTGTCGCTGGGCGGGCGCAGCATTCTGGCCGAGCGGCAGTGGGGCACGCTGCAGCGGTTGTTGACTTCGCCCAGTTCGGCGGCGCAGGTGTTGGGCGGCAAAGTCAGCGGAATTTTCCTGACCGGCCTGGCGCAGATGGTGATCTTGATCGCGTTCAGCGCGTTGGCCTTTGGGGTACGCTGGGGCGCGCCCGCCGCGTTGATCGTCTTGATCGTGGCGACGGTGTTCGCAGCTACGGGGTGGGGCGCCTTGATCGCCGCGTATGCCAAATCGCCGGGGCAGGCTATGTCGATCGGATCGATGATGGCGTTGGTGTTCGCGGGGCTGGCCGGCAACTTTGTGCCGCGCCAGAATTATCCGGAATGGCTGCAGCAGATCAGCCTCGTCACGCCGAATGCGTGGGCGCTGGAAGGGTTTCAATCCCTGGGAATGGGCGGCGGATTGCAGGAAGTGCTGCTGCCGGTGGTGGCCCTGACGATCATGGGCGTGGTATTGTTCGTGGTGGCGATGGTGTTGTTTAGGCGGCAGTACAGGTAGCAAGAGGCACGAGGCAGGATGCACGAGGCAAGGCATGAGTAAGTTACTGGCGATTGCGTGGAATCACATTCGGATTGAATTTGAAGATCGATCGACGATCGTCTTCTTTCTGATCCTGCCGTTGTTGTTTACCGTCATCATCGGCGCGGCGTTGTATGGCGACAGTTTTCCGACCGGTGATACGCGCCCGGTGGTGGGCGTGGTCGATGTCGATGGGAGTGCGCTATCGCAGGAATTGATGGCGGCGCTGCAAGTCTCGAAGATCATGCGCGCGGAAACGATGTCGCAGGCGGAGGCCGATCGGGCGTTTGAGGACGATCAAGCGATCGGGGTGTTGGTGATTCCGCCGGGCTTTCAAGCCGCCGCGCTAAACGGCCAGCCGATCGATCTCAATCTGAAGGCGGCCAACGATAATCGATCGCTGGCGGTGGAGCAGGAAACCCGCGCGATTATGGAGCAGACGGGTGGCGCGCTTCTGGCGGCGCGGGCGGCCGTGAGTGAAGCCGAACGGATTAGGCCGTTTGCGAATGAGCAGGCCCAACAAGATTACTTCAACGCCAGTTTGAAGACGGCGCAGGGCCTGTTGAAGAATCCGCCCGCGCGACTGGAAGCGACGCAGCCGCCGACAACTGCGACCGTTCAAGCCAGCGAAGGTTTTGCGCAATCCTCGCCGGGGCAGTTGGTGACGTGGGTGATGACGACGTTGTTTGGCGTGGCGGGTTTTCTGGCGTATGAGCGCATCAACGGCACGGCGCGGCGTCTGGCCGTGATGCCCATGCGCAACTCGATCATTCTGGGCGGCAATTTTGCGGGCCGTTTTGCGCTGGGGGCCGTGCAGATGATCTTGATGGTGGCGTTTGGCGCGCTGGTGCTGGGTGTGCCGTGGGGCAAAGATCCGCTGGCGTTGGCGGTGATGCTGATCGCGTTTGGGGTAGCGGGCACGGCGTTTGGTGTGATGCTGGGCGCCTTTTCGCGCACCCTGAGCCAGGCCGGCGGTTTGTCGATCTTGTTTGCGATGTTGTTCGCGGCGTTGGGCGGCTGTTGGTGGCCGCTGGAAATCACGCCGCCGATCTATCAGACGCTGGTGAAGGTGCTGCCCTCGACGTGGGCCATGCAGGGCTTGACGGACATCATCGTGTATGGCAAAGGCTTGAGCGAGGTGTGGCTCAACGCCGTGGTGTTACTGGCCTTTGCTGCGATCTATTTTGCCGTCGGCGTGCGCCGGATGCGGTTGGATTAGTCTTGGTGGTATAATCGCTTCAACTTCGCAGAAAAGGAAACACCCGTGAGAAGGCTGTTCGCTTAAGTCGTACGTTGTTCAGGGAACGCTGACCTAAAACCTAACAGGTTTTCAAAACCTGTTAGGTCTCACCATAGGCCGAGGGCGCGTCCCTCGGCTTTTTGTTTTCCCTCACCTGCGGGTGAGGGCTCACGGGAGTTTCGACATGCTTTCAGTCAATAACCTCGCCAAATCTTTTGCCGATCAACTCATCTTCCAAAACGTCTCCTTCGTCGTTAGCCCCGGTGAGCGCGTGGGTCTGCTGGGACCCAACGGCTGCGGCAAGACGACGTTATTACGGATCATCGCGGCTGAAGACCAGCCCGATCGTGGCAGCGTGTTTATCGATCCGCAGACGCGCGTGGGCTATTTGCGGCAGGGCCTGGCATACCCGATCGGTTGTAGGCTGGCCGACGCGCTGCACGATCCGCGGGTGGAGGCTGCCGCCGAAGTCGAACGGTTGGCGATGGTGTCGTCGTTCGATCCGGCGCGCCTGCCGGAGTATCAAGCCGCGCTCGATCGGCTGGAGGCGCTGGGCGGCACTGCGCCGATCAATCTGCGCGATAACGTCTTACAAAACCTTGGCCTCGATCAAGTGCCGCTCGATCAAAAAATTGCGAACTTGAGCGGCGGGCAGAAGACGCGCTTGGGTCTGGCGAAAGTGCTGCTCAACGCACCGAATCTGTTGCTGCTCGACGAGCCAACCAATCACCTTGATTTGCCGATGCTGCAATGGCTGGAAGCGTGGTTGAGTCATTTCAAAGGGACCGTGCTGCTGGTCTCGCACGATCGCGTGTTTCTTGATCGATCGATCAACCGCGTGCTGTATCTCGATCCGCAGACGCACACGCTGCGCGGCTATGCGGGGAACTACTCGAACTATTTGGAGCAAAGCCTGGGCGAGCGCGAGAAACAGTGGCAGGCGTATATCGATCAACAGGAAGAGATCTATCGGTTGCGGCAAACGGCCTTGTACGTGCGCGATCTGGCTAAATTCAGGCGCGGCGGTAAGGCCGATACCGGCGACAAGTTTGCGCGCGGCTTTTTTGCCAATCGCGGTAAAGAGACGATGTCGCGCGCGCGGCAGATCGAACGCCGCATCGATCGGATGCTGGGCGAAGAACGGCTGGAGAAACCGAAAGCGGGTTGGCAGTTGAAAGTGGATTTTGGCGACTTGCCGGAGAGCGGCAAAGACGTGCTGCGTTTGGAAAAGGTCAACGTGGGCTACGGCGAGCGCGTGCTGCTGCGCGATGTATCGTTGTCGATGCGACACGGCGAACGTGTCGCGCTGATCGGCGAGAACGGGACGGGTAAATCGACCTTGATCAAGACCATCGTCGGGCAGCTGTCACCGCTGCAAGGCAGCGTGCGGCTGGGTGCGAATGTGCGTGTGGGTTATTTTGCGCAGGAACAGGATGTGCTCGATCCGAATTCGACACCCTTGTTGTCGCTGCAAGCGACCGTGCCCATGAACGAAACCGAGGCGCGCAGTTTCTTGCACTTCTTCCTCTTTGCAGGCGATCAACCACTGACACCGAATCATCTGTTGTCCTACGGCGAGCGGGCGCGGTTGATGCTGGCGCTGCTGGTGGCGCAGGGTTGCAACTTCTTGATCCTGGACGAGCCGGTCAATCACCTCGACATTCCGTCGCGCACGCAGTTTGAAAAAGCGTTGACGAACTTCGAGGGCACGGCGCTGGCCGTGGTGCACGATCGCTACTTCATTCAGGGTTTTGCCTCACGCATCTGGGTGATGGAAGGGGAACGGGTGCAGGAATATCTCGACCTGGCGGATGCGGAATGATCTTGCTGGACAAGGGCTCTTCATCCACGAAGACCACGAAGTAACAAGATGTGAGACTTTCGTGTCCCTCGCCGTTTCCTGCTCTCCAGTAGAGAGCAGGCGGCGCGTCAGGCATCGTGCACTTCGTGGATTTAGACCCAATACTGTTTAGTTAGCGCTCGTCAACCGTATCCTCGCGGTTGGCCCGCCTGCGAGGACGCGGGCTTGGAGCCTTATCTAAACAGTATTGGCTCTAGCCCCGGCTATTTCAAATCGCGCTGCCAGCCGGGCGGCACGAGATGGGTGTAGTGAATCTCAGTCGCGCCGAGGAAGGTGGCGAGTTCCTCGACGGCGGTGCGGATCGAGCGGGCGGTGGCGCGTGTCATGGGCGCGTCTTTCTCGGCGTGCACGGCGTGAATGTGTAAGCGTCCGTGCTCACGATCCAACTTGGGATCGATGCGGCCGATCAAGCGATCGCCGTGGAGAATGGGCAGCACGTAGTAGCCGAACTTGCGCTTGTGCGGCGGCGTGTAAATCTCGACCCTGAAGTCGAAGTTGAACAGCTTCGCCGTGCGGGCGCGATCGCAGATGAGATTGTCGAACGGCGAGAGCAGGGTGGTGCGCTCGAAGGCGAAGTCGTCCGCTTCAATCCGATCGAGCAGCGGCACATCCGCCGCGTGAATGAACCAGTCGGCCTTATCATCCTCGATGCGCACTTTCTCGATCAGCCCCTCGGTCAGCAAAGCATGCAACGTTTCCTTTAAGCGCGGATAACGCTTGCGCGTGAAGTGTTGGTTGATGTGCTGCGGCGTGCCGACCCCCAGCGCGCGCAGTGCTTTTTGCGTGGCGCGACGCACCACTTCTCTTTCAGACAGCTTCTCGCGCGGCGTCCATTCGGGCAGGCAGCGTTCGCTCAAGTCCCATAACTTTTCGCGCAGCGTACCCGATCGACCCGCCACCAAGATCTTGCCCGTCGTCCACAGGTAGTCCAGCATCTGCGATACATCGCGTCCCGATGTCCAGCCCGACGAATACCAACCCGCACCCGCTTCGGTTTTGTTTTCAAAGACGCGCGCGGGCAGGGGGCCGTTGCGCTTGAGCTCTTGCAGGATGTGGCGCTTGAGTTGTTGATTCACGGTGAGCCACTGTTGGTAACGCTGACTGACTTTTCCGGTGGCTTCCTCGCGGGCGTAAGTGCGCATCAGCAGGGCATGGATCGGATAGTCTTCGGTCAAGACGATCGAGGCCATATGGGCCCAGTATTCGAACAGGCTGCGATCGCGCCACAGCAGTTGATCGAGTGCGGTCAGATCGTAATTGCCCACGCGGCTCCACACCACCAGCTGATGCGAGCGGGCCACGGCGCTGATCGGATCGAGTTGCAGGCAGCCGAGATCGCGCACGAGGTCGAGAATACCGGCGGCATCGTTAGCGGGCTTGAGATCGTTCAGGCGTTGACGCTGGATGAACAAGCGGCGTGCAGTTTGAAACGTGATCGTTCGCATGAGGGAACACAACCCGTGTGGTAAAGTTGGGTGCGATTATAACAGACTGCGGAATGCGGAATGGCGAATTCGGAATGCTGAATCAGTTTTGGTAAATGTCACTCTTACTCATTGGAATCAAGGCTTGCCCGTATCCGCCGTATTGCGGCGGCGGGCCGCTGGGCGTAGCCGGTTGTGTTAGCGACTATCGATCCGGCTGAAGCCTCGACTCCAAACTATCAGGAGACTCAATGAAGCTAGCGGTGTTGGCAGACATCCATTCTAACTGGCGAGCGTTGCAGGCCGTGGCCGTCGACATCGAACGGTGGCAGCCCGATCGGGTGGTGGTGGCCGGCGATGTGATTAATCGCGGGCCGTGCCCGGTGGAATGTCTGGACTTTGTGCTGAGCATGCAGCGCGAACGTGGCTGGCGGTGGGTGTTGGGCAATCACGAAGAGTATGTGATCCATCACGCCCAACCACGCGAACCGATTGCAGGTCCATGGATTCAAATCTGGGGCTCGTCACGCTGGACGTACGAACAGCTTAATTGTGATGCGTCGATGTTGGAGGCGCTGCCTTTTCAGCAAAGTTGGCAAATGCCCGACGGATCGGAGGCGCGGGTAGTGCATGCTTCCATGCGCGGTACGCGTGATGGCATCTTTGTGGAAACGCCCGCCGAAGTACTGCGCGAACAAATCGCGCCAGCGCCGAAATTGTTTGTCGTCGGGCATACCCACCAGCCCTTGATCCGCACGCTGAATGGGACGCTGGTGGTGAATGCCGGATCAGCCGGGCTGCCGTTCGATGGCGATCCCCGCGCGAGTTACGCGCGATTGACGTGGCAACACGGCGTGTGGAACGCGGAGATTGTTCGGTTGAAGTACGACCGTGCGCAGGCCGATCGGGATTTTGACGAGACGGGCTTCATCGCGCAGGCCGGGCCGCTGGCGCGTTTGATGCGCGTTGAATTGCAGCTAGCCCGTTCGATGCTGTATGGATGGATGTGCGATTACGAAGCGGCCGTGGCCTCGGGCGAGATGTCGCTAGACGAATCCGTGAAACGGGTTTTGGCAAGGTGAGATGTCATGAGCCGGCTAGTGCGGCCTTTTCGCCACACGCTCCAAAGTAAGGTTGGACCACTCGGAAAGAACCATCCCCAGCCAGTCACGCTTATTAAAGTCTCGCTGAGCATGAAGCAGCGATGCAAGTCAATCGTGCCATTGTTGTGGCCGGCCGTCCCAGCAAAAAAGGTGTGTAGTTTTTGCATATCTTGACATTGGCTTCTGTCTGGGCAAAAATAGCGGCGCAGCCATCAATTCTGGAAAAGTGGCGGACTGGTCAGCAAACCGTTCAGGAGGAACTCCATGCCTCGCATAGTTGTCGTTGGAAGTTTGAACATGGATTTAGTCGTTCGCACGCCGCATCTGCCGCGCCCTGGTGAAACCATTCTTGGCCGTGAGTTCATGACGGCGTCCGGGGGCAAAGGGGCGAATCAAACGGTAGCGGCCGCTAAACTGGGCGCGACGGTGTATATGATAGGCCGCGTGGGCAGCGACGATTTCGGTCGGGCACTGCGCGAAAACCTGCGCGCGGCGGGTGCCGACGATAGCTACGTGTCCACAGAAGATTCGGCGGCCTCCGGTATCGCCATCATCGAGGTGGACGATAGCGGTCAGAACACGATCGTCGTCGCGCCGGGCGCTAATGCACTCGTCACACGCGCAGATGTCGATGCGGCCCGATCGATCATTGCGTCCTCACAGGCCGTCATCGCGCAGTTGGAAATTCCATTGGATACGGTGGGGCATGCGCTAAGTACGGCACGTGCAGCAAACGTGTTGACGATCCTCAACCCCGCCCCGGCCCAATCGCTCTCAACCGAATTACTATCGCTAGTAGATCTCCTCGTGCCCAATGAATCAGAGGCTGCACTGCTGACAGGCATCGAAATAACAGATGATGTAAGTGCCGAGCAGGCGGCGCGGCAATTGCATGAGCGTGGCGCGCGTGTCGTTGTCATCACGCTGGGCGCGCACGGTGCGCTCGCGTTAAGCGACGATAAAGTATGGCGCATTCCGCCGTTTCGAGTGAAGGCGATTGACGCGACGGCGGCCGGTGATGCTTTTGTCGGGGCGCTGGCGACAGCTTATGCCACTCAGCGCGATCTCGACACTGCTCTGCGGGAAGCGAGTGCAGCAGGGGCATTGGCGGCCACCCGGCTCGGCGCGCAACCTTCTCTGCCGACACGCGCCGAGCTCGACGAGTTCCTCAAGCGCGCTTCACAGTAGATTGGCGGACTCGCAGCAACGCAGCGGCGAGCGACTGCGGCATAGATCACACCCGCCCGATTAGTCATGCACTTCCGATCGGGCGGGTGTGATGCTTCACATGTTAGGCGCACGTCTTTTGTCGACGGTGCAGGACGACGAAACCAACGATCAGAACCAGCAGCGTCACTAACCCGATCGGCCCCCACACTCCGATCGGATTGGAGGTCGCCGCCAGGTGTTCGATCGTCACCGCCGTGGGCGTAGCAGTCGCCAGCGTCCATGTGCTCAACGCTTGAATGCCACTCACCGCCGCGCAGCGATTGCCATTGACGGTCGAGAGCACGGGCACGGTGGTGTTCTCCGCCCAGGTGCTGCCGCTGTTGCGCCAGAAGCGCAAAGCACTTTCCGTCAGCGAGCCCAGTTCTGCCGGGGTATAGCACAGTTGCAGCGTCAGGCTAAAGCCGCTGGTGGTCGTGGGGGTGATGGCCCACGTCGCGCCGATGGATTCCGGCCCTTGGGTGCGCCACGCGCTCTTGGTTACGGTGATCACGCCGGGATTGGAAAAACCCGCATCGCGTTGAATACCCATCAACGCCGGGCCGAAGGTCGTCGAAGTGACGGTGCTAACTGAGCGGATGACGGTGGGACTATCGGCGTATTTCAATTCGTACGCGCCGATGTCGCAGGCCAGGTCGTCGCGCGTTTGGTCGCGTTGATCAGCCGTCGGGCAACCTGCGCCCGCGTCAATCGCCGGGCTATCGGACTTGAGCCGCATCGTCTGCGTGTCGCCGCCGTAGTCGCCCAACGGGGCCAGCCCGACGCTTGTCACCTGGCTGAAACCGCCAGAGCAGCTACCGTCGTCGGCCAGGTTGTTCGCGCTGCCCGAGGCGAAAGGCTCGCCCCCACAGTTGCCGTTCGCCCCTGAGCCGGCCACAAGGCTGCTCGTCATCCGGCTAGGAAAGGCGGCCGACGACAGGAAGATCCCGCCGCCAGTGCCATAGGCGGCCGTGTTGTTCGAAAGCGTCACGTTGTTTAGCGTCATCCAGCCATTCTGGTTGTACAGCGCACCGCCCGAGCTAATGCTAGAGTTCTCCGAAAAGGTGCAGTTGGTGGCCGTCAGGCTGCCGGAGCCCAGGAAGATTGCGCCGGCGCTCGACTCCTCGCTCGCGTTCTCTGAGAAGGTGCTGTTTGTGATCGTCAGGCTGCCGCCCCACACGGCGATCGCGCCGCCCGATGAGGAAGACCGGTTGCCCGTGAACGTGCAGCGATCCGCGGTCGTCTGCGCCGTTGTGTAGATGCCGCCACCCTGGTCCGACCTGCCGTTGGCGATGGTCATGCCTTTGAGGATGACTGTGTTGCCGCCGCCAGTGATGTCGAAGACGCGCACCGCGTTGTTGCCGCTCACCGTCACAGTGTGCCCTGTCGCGTCGATGGTTAGACTTTTAGCGATGGGCAGTTCGCTGGCGAGGTTGATGGTATAGTCACCCGCAAACGTGATGCTGCCGCCCGGACAGACAGCCGCAACAGCATACCGCAATGAACCGGGGCCGCTATCGGCTGCCGTGGTGACCGTGAGCGCGTTAAAGCAAGTGACGATCTGGGTAAAAAATGCCGAAGTGCTCGCGGTATAGTTTGCACTCCCACTGTAAGTGGCCGTAATGGGATGTGAACCAACGCTCAGCGCGGAGGTCGTGGCAGTGGCTATACCGCCGGCCAGCGTGACGGGCGAGCCGAGGGGCAAGCCATCGGCGTAGAATTGCACGCTGCCCGTCGGGATGCCGCCGCCCGAAGTTACCGTTGCCGTGAAGATGACCCCTTGACCATAGCCGGATGGATTGAGCGACGAAGCAAGACTCGTCGTCGTGCCGGCGATATTCGTCAGTGAGAAATACTGGTTTGATGCGCCGTTGGCCGTAGCCGTCACCGAATACGATCCAGCAATGCCATTCGCACTCACATTCCGCGAAATGTTGTCCCCGCTGACGGTGGCCGTGACGTTGGAACTGGGATTGATACTGGGGCCGCTGCCCGGTCTCGCAAAGGTCACCACCCCACCGTTGACCGGCTCGCCGTAGGCGCTGCCCACACTCAATTGCAGTGGATTCGCAAAGGGCGTGTTGATGAACGTCGTTTGATTGTTCCCCCCGGAGATATTGAGCGTAAAGCCGCGCGACTCGAACGCGCCGATGTCGCACGTGCTGCCGCGCGCTACCCCGCGTTGATCGGTGGCCGGACAGTTGGTGCTCGTTCCGTCAATGGCTGCTGAGCCGGGCAAGAGCGGAAAGGTCTCGGTGTTCCCGCCATAAGTCCCACGTGGCCCCAGCAAGATGTTGGGGGAATTGGTAAAGCCGCTACCACAACTATTATCATCGGCCAGATTGTTCGATATACTGGAAGTATCTGGAACAAGGTCACAATTCTGCGGTGAGGAGCGCCTGACAATGTTGTTATGGAACGTCAAGTCCCCGTACAAAACTACAATAGCTGCATACGAATTGGTATTGCCTGAGAAGGTGCTGTTCACCACGCTCAAGTCGCTATCGTCACTGTCGATTGCGCCCCCCCCATAAGTACCCGCCGCGGTGTTGAGAAAGAAAGTGCTGTTCGTCACAACGGTGGAGCCCCACCCGTCCTGTTCGATAGCGCCACCCTTGTTGCTCGCACTATTGCCCCAAAAAGTGCTGCCAGTCACAGTCGCTATGCTCCCATAGTTACTGATGGCTCCCCCCTCTGACGCGCTATTCTGGTAGAAAGTGCTGTTAGTCACCGTTATGATAGGGGGTGAGAAGACCGGCGTGACATAAATTCCGCCGCCCGACCCTGTGGTAGTATTATTGGCGAAATAGACGTTCGTGACATTGAGATCCCCGGAAGTTTTGATGCCGCCTCCACCACCACCAAGAGAGTTGGATCCTCGCCACACGGTTAGATTCTGAAGATTCAAGGTTCCATTCATTGCGACAACTATCACCAGAACGGTATTGTTCCCATCAAGCGTGATACTACGTCCTACGCCATCAATCGTTATATTCTTGTTGATACTTAAAGTGCTGGCGAGGATAATGGTATAGTCGCCATTGAAGGTGATGGTTCCACCCGTACACAGGTCGTCGATAGCCTGCCGGAGTGAACCCGCGCCGGAATCGTTGGCGTTCATCACCGTGATGGAGGGCGAACAGGCGGTCTGGGATTGAGGCTGAGCCAGGCCAGCGGCCTGGGCCGTCCCTCCGTTGACGGCCAGCAAAGCGACAGTGACGATGAAGACTGCAAGAATGACCAACAACGATCGCTGCTTCATGTTTCTCCTAGTATTATGAATTTGGGGAGCACAATTCGCAGTACACTGATAAGGGGCCAAGCATGGGTCACAATCGCAGCTATTGCTCTGTGATCAATGTTGGAGTCAGGATAGACTCGACAGTTCTCCTGTGGTTTCAGCCA
>JBGSPW010000189.1:0-20305 GCA_041738395.1 Thermoflexales bacterium | reverse complement strand
GGCTGGGCGGTGCAGGTCGACACACCGCTCAGTTTGAATGCCGGGCAGGCGGCGACGATCAGCATCACCGTGACGGTGCCCACCACTGTGATCTCAGGCACGATCGAGACGACCGTCATCACGGCCACGTCCAGAGCGAATGCCGGCCAATTTGCCAGCGTGACCGACACGACGACGGCGATCATCACCACTCAAAATCTCTACCTGCCGATCATCTTAAGAAACTGAGCGGCCCATATTGTTACTACTCGGCCTCACCCCCTGACCCCTCTCCCGAAATCACGAAGACGATTTCGGAAGAGGGGGGAGCGGCTACTCCCTCTCCTGAGAATCGCTATTTATTCTCAGGAGAGGCCGCAGGTGCCGCGCGCTTTGTGCGGCAGTGCCGGGGGTGAGGCGGCTAGCGCTAGCCGCCTTGCGTTGGCAGATACGGCATCCACGGTCTGTCTGCCAGCGACGAAATCGGCCACGGCGATCCGTTGTTCAGGATCGCCGTGGCCGATTTCATGTGACCTCCGTCAGTTGACCTTCTTCGAGTTTCGGCTTATCGTATAGGCGATAACTCTGCGGAGAAAGCGCGATGAAACTCAAATCTGTTTGGACCTTTGTACTGCTGACAATCACACTGGCAGCATGCGCCGTACCTGCCACTCCAACGACGATTCCGACCACGCCTGAAGCAACGCCACTGCCCTCGCCGCTGTTGGGTACCCGCTGGGAGCTCGATCGAATGATCGTCAATGGTGAAATTCGCACCAAACTTGAGTTTCACCACAGTCTAGAATTTACCTGGAGCAATCAACTGCATACCGATGATGGATGCAATACCGTGGGTGCTCCTGTCATTTTTTCAACGTCGGATCATAGCTTTGAATTTGGATACTCAATGTACAAGACAGTTGTGCTTTGCCTCACTGTAGATCCAAAAACAGGCGAGTCGATTCCAGCACCTGTAGACGAGGATTACATTGATGCCGTTATAAGTTCTGCAACTTATGACATTATCGATGATGAGCTGTGGCTCTATTACCCAGAAAGTAAAGCCAATGCGCTGGTTTACAAGCTGATCGAAAAGGTTCCCCCGCCCACAGAAGAGCCTGAGGCTGGCACCTCCACAGCCGCGCCTAGCGGACCTAAGGCTACGCTTCTACCCGCGTCATTATTGGGTACGCGTTGGAAACTTGATCGTATGCTCATTGAAGGTAAACCACATACCGATCTTGAGTTTAACCACTATCTGGAGTTCAGTGGAGATAATGAACTGTGGACCGATAGCGGATGCATCGCCATCATCATCACCCTCACTATGCCCCTATTCGAGGAAGGCCTCGCATCTGCGGAGAAATCCTGGACAACTTTGGAAGATTGCTCCACAACCAATGCCAACGTAGATCCAGGTGAAAAAAGGTCTGTTCCATCTAAAGACTCTGACTATGTAGACGCAATCTACAGCGCTGTGAACTGTGATCTACGTGACAACGAACTGTGGCTCTACTATCCAGACAACAAGGCCAATGCTTTGGTTTACAAATTGATCGAGAAGGTTCCTCCTCCCACACCTACCTCATCCGCGATCCCTTCAATGGCGCTCATCAACGGCACACTGATCGACGGCACGGGCGCAGACCCGATCAAGGATGCGGTGCTGATCATTCAGGGTGAGCGCATTGTTGCCGTAGGGCCGCGCAGTTCGATCAACATTCTCGCAGGCGCACACGTCATCGACGTGCAGGGCGCGACCATGCTGCCCGGGTTCTTCAACGCGCATGTGCATGGCGCATACGACGAGGAGAAACTCGCCGCGTGGGCGAAGGAAGGCATCACCACCGTGCGCGATCTGGGCGCGTATCAATGGCCGCCGTCGCAGCCGCCATTGCGGGCGTTGCTCGATCGGATTGAGAAAGACAATCGGTATGCGCGGCTCGTATCCGGCGGCATCTTCATCACTCCACCCGGCGGTTATCCCATCGCCGTGTTTGGCGGCAACGGCAAGACCATCAGCACCACCGAGGAAGCACCGCCGGCCGTGAATCAGCTGCTCGATCAAGGCGCAGACGTGATCAAGATTTCGCTGGAGTCCGGGGAAATCTTCAGACAATCAATCCCCATGCTCACGCCCGATCAGGTGAAAGCCATCGTGGCGACGGCACATCAACGTGGCACGCGCGTCTCGGCCCATGCCACCGTCTCCAAAGATTTGCAGCGCGCCATCGACGAAGGTGTGGACGACGTGGCGCACATGGTGGTCGATCCGCTGCCAGATAAGATGATCAAGGCTATGATCGATCGCGATATGGTTTGGGAACCCACCATCGAGTTGTGGAAGAACGTGGGGCAAGGCCAGGATACGAACGTCATTGATAACCTGCGGCGTTACGTGGCCGCGGGCGGCAAGGTCGCACTGGGCACCGACTTCGAAGGTTACTCCACGCCGTTCCAATTGGGTATGCCGATGAAAGAAATCGCGTGGATGAGCGAAGCAGGCATGACGCCGATGCAGATCATCGTCGCCGCCACGCAGAACGCTGCGCACGTCAGCAATCTGGAGAAAGACCTCGGCACGTTGGAGGCCGGCAAGATCGCGGATGTGCTGATCGTGAAAGGCGATCCGCTGCAGGATTTGAAGGCGTTGAGCAACGTGCAGTATGTGATCCACAACGGCGAGGTGATTCGCAATCCGTAAGTTTCGCCTTTCGATTCCGGCGCATCTGGGTTTAACGGGAGAATTGACCATCACAGAAACCGGGTTTCTCGGGTCCAGATGGAAGGGAACGTCAGGCTGGAGAATCCCGGTTTCTGGCAGCAGTGTTTCTCGCGTAACCTAGAAAAAAGGAAAGGACAACCGCCCGCATGAGCACCGCGCCTCCCCCGCCCACAGTAGCCGAAGTCGAGCGGATCGCCGCACTGCTTGATCCCGTCATTCGCAATTTGCAGATCACGCAGTGCTATCAAGAGCTCTCCAGCAGCCTGGCCCAACGTCTCGGCCTGCGCGCCAACTGGTGCACGTTTGCCACGTGGGCGTCCAAACAGGCGGGGCAGACCATTCGCAAAGAAGATCTGGCCCGTGCGTTGGAAAGCGCGCAGGCCAACTCACTCACACCAACATCCACCACAGAAGACGTCGTCGTTTCGGCCCAACGTATCGGGTCGAAACATAGCGCCGCCGAAATTCATGAATCGCTGTGGAGAGTCTTGAATCCTGCCGGGGTCATCGATCGCGCCAGCGAGGCCGTGGGCCGCGGCAACAAAAAAGTCTTTGAAGAAATCGGCCGCGAGTTCGCGCGTTTCCAGGCCACCTGCTTGAACGACACGACCTTTAACACCGACCACCTTACGCGCTTTTGCGCCGGACTGCGCCCTGGCGATCCACCAGACGGGCAGCGCTATTTGCAGCAAGCCTTCGCGCGTTACTATCAAGCCTGCTTTGAAAGCGACGCCAAAACCCGACTCGAACTGTTACTGTGCGCGAATCTCGAAATCGGCTTTCATGAACAGACGCGCCTGCAGCCGGAGATCGCCGCATCGCTCGACGCCGCTGTTGTCGATCCCCAAGAATTCCGGATTCGCCTGATCGAAGCGCTCTTTCCTTATCACGGCTATCTGGTGCGCCTGCGCCTATTCTTGATGCGTCTATTCAAGCGGTCCACGCGGTTTGATAATGCACTCACGACGCTGGTGACGGAAGCACGCCGTCAAGCGCATCGCTTCATCACCGCGCACTTGATGACCATCGGCCTGCCGCGCGGCGAGCGTCTGCGTCTGGGTGAAGATCTCAGCGGCGAGTTTCCGCCCACCTTGAGCCAGATCGCCAACCCCGATCTGCTGGCACTGCTCGCGCAAATCGATCCCACGCCGGACAGCACGCGCGACTCCGGCGCGATCGATTGGGGTGATCTATCCGATCGCATTCACTTCATCGCTGATATGTTCCGCTGCTACGCCGACACCGCCGATCTCTTCGAGCCGCCCTTCACGCCGGAGCAGATCGCGCAGTTGAAAGCGGGCCAATTGCCTGCCGGTCAACTTTGAGTAGCCGTGCAGCGTCTTGAAGAGCTTCCCTACGCCCGTTGATGCGCGACTGCCGTAAAGAGACTATCCTCTGGCTGCGCCGGCTCGAAAGTGAATTCGTGATACAACTGCACGTCGCTCAGGCCAACCCGCTCAAACACCGCGCGCGCCTGAACTTGCATGTACACGATCGAGGCTGCCGTCACGCCGCCCGGCTACGGATGCCGCGGACCTCAAAGATCAAGGGTCTCCCGGTTGCCCCAGCCTTCTTCGCTCCGAATCTGCACCTGAGAAATCTCGATGCGCACGAACGCCCCCCAATCGGCTGCCGGGTTTCGCAGGAGAGCGCAATCGGGGTGCACTGCACCGCGCGCCACGATCTGCGCTCTGCCTTTCACTTCACACAGGGTGATCAGCAAGGTCACAGCCGATTCACACTCCAGGTTGAACAAGTGATCGGAAGTTTGCGGTACCAGAAGATAGAGGCTCAGGCCCAACACAGCGCAAGAAAATTCACCGACCTGCACTCCCGCAGGACCATTCGTCACGAGCACTGCAATACGAGGAGTCCCAATTACTTCCAGTGCACGTTGATGAGCATAGTCGAACATGGATGGCAATCTTTCAGGCGCAAGCTAATTCGATCGGGCTTCAAGCAAACCGGCAGGTGGTGATAGTGATAGCATATCTGCCCGCCGGTTAAGTGTCATCTATCGAAAGTCAGATTTCAGGTTAGATTTCGAGCAGCCTCCACTCGCGCGCGCGCGCGACCGCTTCGGTCCGGTTACGAGCTTCCAGCTTTCCCAGAATATGATTGATGTGGCTTTTGACCGTGCCCACCGTGATCACGAGTTGCTCTGCAATGGCCTGGTTGGAAGCCCCGCGCGCCATGAGCCGCAGCACTTCCAGTTCGCGTTCGCTGAGACGTTCGCCTGATGTCAGTAAGGCAGAGCCGGCCACACCCGATTGACCCACGCCGCCCAGCGGCGCTGCTTCAAGGTCATGCGGTCTGCCAATGACGGCCAACAACCGATCGAGGTAATCGGGAAAAAGGCCGCGACCGGCGGCTTCGCTGAGCAAGCGGGTCAGCGCGATCCCCTGATCGAAGCTGCGCACATACCCTTCGGGCTGAGCGATCGCCAACGCTCGTTCGAGCGCCGGCCAGACGCGTTGATCATCGCCTGCTGCGCGCGCTGCCTGCGCCTCTAACAGCGAGAGTTCAATCACGCGATTCTTCAAGCTGTGCGCCCCGGCCAGTGCCAGTTGCCGTTCGAGGTAAGCGCGCGTCGCCGGTGCATTGCCGATCGTAATCTGGGCCTTGATCCAGATCAAGTTGGAAAGGTAGTAAACCTCAGCCGCCCCAAACGGACCCAGGCCGGGTGGTAAAGCATCTTCATCAATGGAAGCTGAGAAATTTTGACACCAGGCCGCCGCTTCCGCGCGCGCGGTTGGATCCTGCGGCGCGGATCGCAAAGCCTGATCGATCTGCAGACCGCGGGTGCAAAAAGCCACATCCGGCCACGTCTCATCCAGACGAGCCAGATACGTCAGCGCTTCGGCCGAACGGCCCTGAATCTCGCACAATCGAGATAGCGCGACGCAAGCCGTAAACAAGTAGTAGGGATTGATGCCCCAGCCGATGAGCTCCAGCCCGCGCAGCAGATGTTGTTCGGCTTCAGCCAATTGGTCCTGTTCCAGCAGCACGCAGCCCAACGCGATATCCAGACAGCCCACCGCTGGCAAGTCTTGTTCAGGGTGAGCTAGCCGGGCCGCAATATCGGCCTGCCCTGCGCGGCAGATCGCCGCCGCGCGGCGCAGCTGTCCCTGACTGTGTGCCAGACGCGTTAAATTGAACGTGGACTCCGCGATCCCAAAATACAAGTGCACGCTGAGCGCGATTTGCCGGGCGGCTTCATAGGCGGCCTGCGCGGACTCCGCATCGTGCAGCGCCAGATAAACATAGCCGATCGTGAGCAAGGTGCTAAACCGGCCGGGATCATCGGCGGGATAGGAGTCCAGCGTGCGTTGAGCGAGGATCAAGTCTTCGTGAGGATCAGCCATCGGATCGGGAGCCATCCTCAAGAACGATCGAATCACGGTGGCCTGCTCGGTGAGCATGCGAATCAATTGTCCGTCTTCCAACCCGGCAACAGCCTGTGCCACCTGCTGCAATCGCGCTTCGATCCGGCCCCGGTTCTGCCGGCGAAAACTGAACACCCAGGCCCAGCACTGATGCAGACAGAGCAGCGGATGAGTCTGCATCACCTCTTCGGGGAAAGCCGAACACCATTCGTAAATGGTCGCGATGTCGCTGTGGATGATCAGGGTGAAGCAATGCTGCTCGACCACGGCCGCCGCATATTCCCAATCGCCGATCTGAAAAGCGTGCTGCACCGCCTCGCGCAAGAAGCCGTGGGCGGCATACCACTCGCTGGCGGCACGATGCAGCGCGGCCACACGCTCCGGCTGTGTGGCCCGCAACTGCGTTTGCAGAAAATCTCGAAAAAGATGGTGATAGCGATACCAGTAGCCCTCGTCATCGAGCGCAACCACAAATAGATTCGTCTGTTCCAAGCGCGCAAGCAGCGCCGCGCTGCCCGCTGATTCATCGAGCAAGGCATCACACAACGGGCCGCATATCCGATCGAGAATGGCGGTTGCCTGTAGAAACGATTGGATATCATCGGGTTGGCGGCTCACTACTTCTTCCAGAAGATACTCGACCAGATAGCGATGGCTGCCGGTGAAAGAACCGATGAAGTCCGCCTTATCCGCGCGGCCAGCCAGAGAGAGCGCGGCGAGTTGCAGTCCGGCAATCCACCCTTCGGTGCGCTCCTTGAGCAGCTCGATCATCTCCGGTGCCAGTTCGAGGCCCATCACATTGTTCAGAAAGGCGGTCGCTTCCTCAGCGGTGAAACGCAGGGCCGCCGCGCGTAGTTCGAGCAACTGCCGGCGGGCCCGCAGCCGGGCCAGCGAGAGGGGCGGATCGGAACGGCTGCCGATGACCACGTGCATGTTCGCGGGGAGATGATCCAGCAGGAAAGCGACGCCGCTATGAATGGCGGGGGCGCTGATCACGTGATAGTCATCAAGGATCAACACACACTCCCGCTCGATCAAAACGACCGCATTGATGATAACCGGCAAGATGCGCTGCCAATCCAGCTCGGGCGAAGAACGCAGCAGCTGGCTGGCGTGTGCCAGTTCGGGGATGGGACCGAGCGCGTGTGTCAGACTGGCGGCCAGATAAGAACCGAAGGGGATGGGATCATTATCACTCGGGTCCAGCGCGTACCAGGCCACGGCGACTTCGCGGTGCAACAATGATTGCGACCACTCGGCCAGCAGCGTGGACTTGCCGTAACCGGCCGGCGCGCACACGAGCACAAGCGCGTTACCCGTTTCAAGATTGAGCTGTTCCAGCAGGCGGGCGCGTGGCACGATCCGTGGCCGTGGGGCAGGCACACGCATCTTGGTGAGAATCAGGGGCGATACCGATGTCTCCATCATTGACGCTCATTCTACTCTAGATCGCCTTCTGCTGGGAAATCTAACCCGAAATCTAACCATGGATAGATGACGGGGAGGGCCGGTTAACGTTATGATGAAGCCAGATTGAAATTCGGGAGAACAAAACGATGCTTGCCTCACAAGACCTTCAGCGGACGGTCGATCTTGAATCCAAAATTGACGGTTTTGCCTGGAAAGGCTTCTTCCGGGTCGGGGGAATTGCGGCCTTGTTAGCCGGCCTGCTCTTCCGACGAAACCTTGGCGCAGAATTGTCGCTCCTGAAAGAAAGCGGCCTTATCGCTGCGGGGACAACGACACCACCCACGACTATATCCGATTGGTTTACGCTTCTTCAAAGCGATCCGCTGGTCGGGCTTGCCTGGCTGGATGTGTTTGACTTGGTGAACTATGCCCTGGTGGGCGTGATGATCCTCGTCCTCTTCGTGACGCTCAGACGAGTGAACCGATCGGTCATGGTGAGCGCCACGACGCTGGGGTTGATCGGAATAGCCATCTACTTCGCCTCGAATCAGGCCCTTGCCCTGCTGTCGCTCAGCCAGCAATACGCGGTTACGACTACCGCGGCGCAGCGATCCATGCTGTTGAATGATGGACAAGCGTTGCTGACGATCAGCCAGTTTAGCAGTCCCGGCCGGTATTTGAGTCTGCTCCTCATTGGTGTGGCCGGCCTGCTAACTTCAAGCGTCATGCTGCGCAGTAAAATGTTCAATCGAGCCACTGCTTACGTGGGAATTCTGGCCAGCGCTTTCGATCTGGCCTACTGTCTCGCGGTTGCTTTCGTGCCCGCCGTCGATGACGAACGGCTAGCGATCTGCTTCATCCCCGCCGCCGGACTCGGCTGGATGATCTGGCATATCCTGATTGGTCAACGACTCTATCGGCACGGGCGTCTGGCAGGAAAGACACAGTCCCAACAATTGTAGAAGGAGACAACCATGTCAATGTCAGTTTTGGTAACCTATGCTTCAAGTTACGGCTCAACGCAGGAAGTGGCCGAGGTCGTCGCGGCGACGCTGCGCGAAAACGGAGTCGAGGTCGATCTGCGGCCCATCCGGGAAGTGCGGGCGCTGGCTGGCTACAACGCCGTGGTGCTGGGCGCGCCGCTCTACATGTTCCATTGGCACAAAGACGCGCGCCGCTTTTTAGCGCAATTTCAGCGCGATCTGACAGGCGGCCTGCCAATCGCCATTTTCGCCGGGGGGCCGATTGAAGACAGTGACGAGCAAGCGTGGCAAACAATACGCGGAAACCTCGATCAGGAACTGGCGAAATTTCCCTGGCTCACGCCGATCTCTGTGCAGCTAATCGGCGGCAAATTTGATCCGGCAAAACTCCGCTTCCCGTATAGCCTGCTGCCCGCTTTGCGAAAAATGCCCGCCAGCGATTTACGCGACTGGCCGGCGATCCGCGCCTGGGCCGGCTCGCTGGTCGAGAAGTTTCAACCGGTCGTGTCGCCCTGAGGAGCAGCCGTCATGAGAAGAACCCGCGAGGGCAGCAGCCTTGCCGAGAAGCGCTGATCGATCTGATTTCTCTGAGACGACGAAGACGCGATAGTGCAACTGAATCGGCCGCAGCGCAGGCGCGTGCGGCGGGGAGATTTTGCTGAAAGCCGGCCACCTCCCGGACGATCAACTTTAAGCGGCCTCGCGGTATAATAGCCGTGTTTATTCCAACAGAGGACGACCGCTTTGACTAGCAAACAACCCAACTCGCCGGGATGGCGCAACTGACAAGCGGCTTACGGTGCGATTGGTCATTGCTGATCTTACAACGCAAGTCTTCGACAATGTGCCGCATATAACAATAGGGAAGATTTAGATTCTCGCCCGATCTCAAAAAGGTCGGGCGATTCTATTTGTAAACCGTGCCTCTACGGAATTCGAAAACTGCGACACACTTACGACGCAAAACGTCTTGATCACCGTGTACACCTGTGATAGAGTGAGGCGCAAGAAGTTCGATTGATAGATTCATCATCGATCACCAACTGAATACTTGAAGTACGACGCCTTCATCCTCGCGATGAAGTTTAACGACGCAGCGCTGCCCAACCAGCGGCCTCTGCGTCGTTGTGGGTAGTGGTTAGAAAGTAAGTGATGGCGTATGCTTATGGCATGAATGAACCTCCGCGCGGCAAGCCGCGCAGAGGTTCATTGAGCGGAGCAAAGGACATGATTGCCTCCCTATAACGAAACACGCAGTTGAAGCTGCACAGCGCCATCGGGTAGGCACAGTAGCCGTTCAACTGCGTGTGGCTGAGTCTTGAGATCTCAAACTGCTATTTGCAGTGGCTCACTTCCACAGCGCTGCCCCCAGCGCCCGGCGGCTCAGCAAATCCAAGTCCTCAAAGGCGCCCGTGAAGTGGAAGGTCTTGTGAACGTGTGTGATGGATTCGGTCGGCTTCAGCGCCGCTCCGCAACTGGATGATTCCAGTTCGTACAACGGCCCAAACACCATGCCCGTTATCGGGTCTATGCCGTCGTTATAACTGTTGATCGTGTCGCCGCCATACGGATTTTCCTGAATCTCCCACTGGCTGTTGACGTAGGGCAAATCTGCGGCCGTGACCGGCAGGTTGAAAGTCACGATGGTTAACACCTGGCCGTCGGGATCCCAGGAGCCGATGACATTGCGGGTGCGCCGCGGAGAAACGCCGATCTTGGTGCGCATCTGCCCGTCGCAGGTAAAGAGCGCGTATTTTTGTTTCACGATCAACCGATCGGGGGGAATCGCCCCAAAGTAATCGGTAATCTCCGGGCCTAAATCGGCAGCACTGCCGGGGATGAAGGGCGCAATCACTTTGCCGCGCGGCAGCGGGTTGAACATGCCCAGATTCCAAACGCACAGCAGGCCGCTGGCTTCGGTCCAGGCGGCGGAACCCGTGTTGGTGAGGCTGTTGACCGATTCAAAGCCAACCCAGCTCAGGCCAACCGGAATCGGGACGGCCAGCGCCGCGCTGGTCGCGGGCCGATCGAGAAGGTTGATGATGCGTTCCACATGACAATCGAAGGTCGTCCCCGAATAGTTGCTCACGGTAAAATCTTTGCGCGTGGCAACCTGCGTGGCCGAACTCGAATCCACCGTGAAAGCGCCGGTGTTAAAACCCGGCGGGGTCTTGAAATCGTCCAGGTTGAATTGATCGCCGGGCTTGAACCACAGTCCAAATTGACCCGCTTCGGGGCCAAGCCAGAAACGATCCTCGCCGCCATAGTTGTTGATTTTGACGCTTTCCTGACCGGCGGTGATGAACGCGCGATTCAACCAGCCAAAGCTGGAGCCGCTCTCGCCCTCGATGGAGCTGGTCATCACCCGCGCCTGATAGGAGGGTGCCACCAACACGCGAGCGCCCTCCGCATTAGACAGCTCGATCAAGTCGGTGTGTTTTCCGAGAAACTCACGATCACTTTGGTAGATTGGATAGTCCATCATCATCACTCATGCACCAGCATATCCCAGCCGAGGTAGGTGGAAGTCGCTTCCGCAACCACCGAGGCGCAGTGGGTGCGCACCATAGCCGTATGGTGTTCAAAGCCCTGTTTGCAGATCGTTGCCATCAGTATCTGCAAATTCGGGATTTCGCAGACCGCAATGCTGCCCAGCATATTGAAAGGATCGGCGGTGAACTGGCCTTCGCCCACATAGCCGCGAATCTTGCCGTTGACATCATCGGTCGAAATCCGCAGATAGGTCATCGGGCCAGGTTCCACCTTGGCATTGATGCCGCCAAAGCAGATTTCCTCGCCCAGCACGGTGCCCAGCACGCTCAGGTTGTCAATCTCCACCTTTTTGCCCACGAATTTCTCGGGGTAATTGCCGCAGTGCTGGGCCACGCATTTGTTCGTTTCGTCACCGTAGTTGTTGTTCCAATCCACAATCGCGGCGGGTTCCTGAGCGGCCAGCGTGAGCGCGTACATGCTCACCACACCGGCCACGTCTACTTCGCACGCGCACGGGATCAACGAGTTGCTCATCATGCTCATCGTCAGGCAGGTAGCGCAGCCGTAATTCTTCTGGATGGAAGTCCAGCACTGGAATCCTGCCGCATCCAGATCATTTTCTACCAACCAGTCTTCCACGGCCAGGTACAAGCGCAGGTGCTTCAGAAACTTTTCGTCCACGTTCTTGATGCCCGGCGCGATGGTGCCATAACCCCGCAGGGCTTCCAGCCGTTCTTTGGCGCGCGGTGTGGTGACATCGACGTTATTGGTGTTGGCAATCATCTCCGAAAGATCGATCGGGATGGTGGTGATGCCCGAAGCCTGCAAAATCTTTTCGCTAAAGCGAACGGTCTGGAAAGCGGCCGGTCGCGCGCCAATCGCTCCGATGCGGGCCGTGCGCAAACCGTTGACCACGCGGCAAATGGCGGCGAAGCGCCGCACATCATGCGCAAACGCTTCACTGTTCAACGCCACCGTATGGTTTTTGGTCAGACTAAAAGGGATGCCATACTGGCGCAGGTTATTGCACACCGAAATCTTGCCGCAGAATGAATCGCGGCGCTGGCGCGTGCCCAGTTTGTCCAACTCGTCCGGGCTGGCCTGCACCAGCACCGGCACATTGAGTTTGGCGTAGTTCAAGGCATTGATAATCCCCAGCTCATCGCCAAAGTTGGGCAGGGCAATGATGACGCCGTCGATCTCCTTACGGTGCTGCTCAAACAGATCGGCGCATTTGCGCCCATCGGCCGCGGTTTCCACCGCGCCGGTCGGAGTCGCCTCGGCGGGCAGGATGATCGTCTTGTAGCCCAGTTTTTCGACGGCCGCGATGAGCTGCTGCCTGCCGCTGGTGGCCAGCTCCGAGTTGAAGCAACCGCGGGTGCCCACAATCAGGCCAAAGGTCAACGTATCTTTCATCATGGTAATTCCTCCTGGATTTCCGGTTCGGGTAAGATAATGTTGCTGCAGTCTTGTCAGGGAATATCAAATGATCTCAAACACAAATTTCCGTGCTGACGCAGTGCAAGTTAAATTTCAAATCAGCGCGCATAATGTTGCCACTCCCTCCGCTATCCCTTGCGGATGTTTGAATACCGCGTTTCCGGCCACAAACACGTTAGCCCCAGCGCGGAAAGCCGCGGGCAGTGTTTCAGCATTCATTCCGCCATCGACCTGGATCAGCACTTCCGGCTGCGCCTGGCGAACAGCGGATATTTTCGAGAGCATCTGCGGGATAAAGGCTTGCCCGGAAAATCCGGGATTCGTCCCCAGGATAAGCACCATGTCCACCAGGGGCAGCAGCTGCGTGATGGCCGTCACGGGCGTGCCGGGATTAAGGGCGATGCCAGGCCGGCAGCCCAGATCGCGAATGGCTTGCAGCGTGCGATAGGGATGGTAACCGGTCTCAACGTGAATCGTGATGAGGTTGGCTCCGGCCTTTGCAAACGCCTCGATGTAACGTTCCGGATTCTCGATCATCAAGTGCACGTCCACCGGCAACTGGGAAGCCTGCCGGCAGGCTTCAACGATCAGCGGCCCCATGCTGATATTCGGAGCAAAATGTCCATCCATCACATCGACATGCAGCCAATCGACGCCGGCCAGTGCGAGCGCGGTAATCTGCTCACCTAAGCGGGTGAAGTCAGCCGAGAGCAATGAGGGCGAAATAATCCATGAATTCGACATGCTCTAATGCCTCTCTGCCGCATCGACGACCTGGAGCATCATGGCCGCTGTCTGTTCAGCCTTGGCAGCCGTCAACGTGCCAATCTCGATCTCGCAGTGGAAAGTTTCACCCGCACCCAACGTGCGCACGCGGCCCTGCCGCTTTTCGGCCGTGAAGCCGCTCACGCTAGCCGAAAGTTCACCCCATTCGACGAGGGGTGTTTCCTTATCAGCAAACTGATTCGCACTCAAATAAAGCGTGGTTGCATTCATCATAGCCTTATCCTGCTTGTGCCCCTGCCCGCCAACCAGGCTTAGCTCTTCTTCCCCAGATAACTCTGCCAGCCCGTGCGCACGTAGCTTTTCAAATTGGCTTTGACCTCTTCCAACTCAGTCTCCACCTGTCGATAGAGATACGCATTTTCAAGCGCGATGGCCAACTGTCCGGCGACAACCTGCAGAACTGATACATCCTGATCGTTGAACGCGGCTTCTTGCGCCGACTGGACACTCAGCGCCCCGATCGTTTCCTTGCGACTGATCAACGGCAGGGCCAGCTCTGTGCGAGTCTCCGGCAATAACGGATTGTCAAATCGATTTTTCTCGCTTTTAACATTGAGTGTGCTGCAAGGCTTACCGCTGACCATGCACTGCCCTACCATGGAGTTGCGGTCCACTTTCAATTTGTGCTCTTGTTTCAACAAGGTCGGGCCTGCTTCACCGGAGGCAGCCCGCAGATAGACATACTCGCCCGGCTTCTCATACAGTGTCCCTCTTTGTTCGACCAGGAACAGGCCGACGTAATACAGATCAAAACGTTTCCGGACCAAGTCAACAACCTGCGTGATCAACTCCCGGGGATCGAGCAAGCGATTGATGGCGGCTGCGACATCGACCGCGATCTGCAGCTGACGGGCCAGGCGCTCCTGAGCTAGCGCGGCCTGCTTGTGCGGAGTGATGTCGCGGCTCATGCCCAGAATGCCGATGACCTCACCCGCCTGATCGCAAATGGGTAGTTTATGCTCGGATACCCAGACGAATTCCCCGGTACCCGCAATCGGAACCTGCCATTCTCGATCGAGTACCGACTGCCCGGTCTGCATGATCAGTTGCTCTTCATCGTAAAACCGCCGGGCATCGGCTTCTCGCCCGGGGAAGAGATCGAAATCGGTTTTGCCGGCTGCGTCTTTAGGATCGGTTAGGCCCAACATCAGCTGCGCGTGCGCCGTATTGGTGATGACAAAGCGCGATTGCCGATCTTTGATGAAGATATATTCTGGCGAACTTTCCAGTAAGGCTTGTAAGAAAATGTTTTCCGAATCGATATTTGACAACATGTCCATCCTCCCGGGCAGGATTGAGCCTACTCTTGATCGATCTGGCGACGCGCTTCCTACAACCGCTGAGTGATTGGCGACACGGCCGGATACACTTGCCGGTAGAGTCGATACTGCTCTTCATACAACTTCTGCCGCTGCGGATCGGGCAGGTATTCATCCGTCAATTGCAAGAACTGCTCCGCGGCCGCGCCCGCGCTGGCATAAAGCCCCGCGCCGACGCCAGCCAACAGCGCTGCGCCAAACCCGGCCGCTTCGGTGATGCGCGGCACCACGACGGGAATGCCGGTGATGTCGGCTTTCAATTGCAGCCACAACTTCGATTTCGCGCCGCCGCCGATGGCGCGCAGCACATCGATCTGCACGCCGCCCGCCTTCAGCAAATCGAGGTTCAGGCGCAGCTCATACGTCAATCCCTCGAGGATGGCTTTAGCGAGATCGGCGCGCGTGGTGGCGAAAGTCAGACCCAGAATGGCCGCTTTGGAAGCGGTGTCGAAGGTCGGTGTGCCGCTCCCGGAGAAATGCGGCAAGACCAATAACCCGGTCGGATTTACAGAAGCGCCCGCCAGCATCAAATCGTAAGCATCGATATTGGCCTGCGCGGATTCGTGCATTTGCGGTTCGCAGAATCCGTCGCGGAACCAACGCAGGGACATACCGCCACTGTGATTGAGCGTCATCGCCAAATACAACCCCGGCACCACGTGGGCATAGACCGAGATGTTGCCTTCATACAAAGTGTGATTGATCGCAGGCGAGGGCAGCGCTACTTCAACCACTTCCGCCGTGCCGGTGGAGACACTTGCCAGACCCGATCGGGTAAGGCCCGCCCCCAACGCGCCGCAGGCTTGATCGTGCCCGCCGGTTACCACCAGCGGGCTGTTGCTCAAGCCCAGATCGCGCGCCACCGATCGCTGCATCTCGCCGATCGCCGTTCCCGATGGGCGCGGCTCAGCCAATCGGCTGGAGTCTAGCCCCAGTGCCGTGAGAATCTCATCCGACCACGTGCCTCGGCGCAGATCGTAGAGTTGCGTGCGTGAAGCAAGGCACTGACTGATCATCGCTTGCCCCGTGAGCTGGTTGATCAGAAAATCTTCGACCAACAAAAACCGATCGGCCTGTTGCCAGATTTCGGGCTCGTGCTGTTTGATCCACAACAGCTTGGGCAGTGTGTTGACAGTATGCACCGGCATGCCGGTGACATCAAAGAGATGTTCCGCCCCGCAGCGTTCACGCAGCCAATCGTTTTGCTCGGCAGTGCGCGTGTCCATGCCCAGGATGGTGGGCCGCAGTGGCTGGCCTTGTTGATCGACCGGCGTGACGGCCTCCCCATGCACCGATAATCCGATCGCAGCAACTTGATCGATCCGCGCGATCGCAATCGCTTCGCGCATGGCGTCTTGCGCCAACGCCCACACGCGCGCGATGTCTTGCTCCGCCCAGTTAGGGTGCGGAAAATCGACGGCATATTCGCGGCTCGCTTTTGCCAGCAGCGCGCCGTCTTGATCAAACAGTACCGCTTTGCAGCCGGTGGTACCGATGTCTAAACCTAGTAGAGTCATGCTTCCTCGCGCCTCGCCTACGATGTGACCGGTTCTGCTGTCTTGATCCGCTCCGGCCCTTTCTCCACGCGGATGTTGCGCCGCTCCAGCCGCCGGATCACCCGGATGCGCACCGCGTCGATGAACACAGCAAACAAAATGACCAATGCAGCCACCATATCTTGTAAGTAGAGATCGACTTGCAGATAAATCATGCCGTTCGCAATCATCTGAATCAGCAGCACACCGACGACCGTGCCGGGGAAGACATTACCCACGCCACCGAACAAACTGGCGCCGCCCAGCACGGCGGCTGCAATCGCGCGGAACTCAATCCCCTCGCCAAACGAGGCGGAGACCATGCCTTGCTGGCTGAGCGCAATCACGGCGCCCAGCGCAGCGCAGAAACCGCTGATAATGTAGACGCTGGCAGTTAAACGGGTGGTGTTGAGACCCGCTTTCTTGGCCGCCTCGGCATCGTTGCCCATCGCATAAATCTGCCGGCCTGTCGCGGTGTAGTTCAACACAATATAGGCGACCAGCACCACCAACGCGAAGACCGTAATCGGGATGAGGGCGTTCTGCGCGCCGAAACGCATCTCGGGCGGCACGGAGATATTGCGCGACTGGGTGATCAACAGGCCCACGCCGCGGCCCACCGTCAAGGTGCCTAACGTCGCCATGAATGGAATGATTTTCACTTTGGCGATCAGAAAAGCGTTGAGACATCCCCACAACGTTCCGGCCAACAACCCGATCGGGATAACGGCCCACAACGGCCAACCGAGTTCCAGCAGCAGGGCCAGAATGCCCGCCGTGATGTACATCGTGGCGCCCACGGACAGATCGATACCGCCGGTCAGCAGCACAAACGTCATCCCTACAGCGACGATGCCGATGAAGGATGAGGATAAGAGGATGTTGGAGAAATTGGACACCGTGAAGAAACGCGGGTCCAACAGGCTGAACAAAGCAAAGATGACCACGAACAGGATCAGCGGCACGTTTTTCAACAGGGGTAAGGTGATGCGGCGTGTGGTGTTCATTGCCCGTTCTCCCGGAAAGCGGTTCGCAGGATCTCTTCTTTATCAAACTGGGCGCGCTCGAACGCGCCCAGCACCTCGCCGAAGCCCATGACCAGAATGCGATCGCACATCCCCATCAGCTCTTCAATTTCAGAGGAAATGAACAGCACCGCCGTGCCTTGTGCAGCAATGTGATCGATGATGGTGTAAATCTCAAATTTTGCGCCCACGTCCACCCCGCGCGTCGGTTCATCGATCATGAGGATGGACGGGTTGGTCATCAGCCACTTGCCCAGCACCACCTTCTGCTGGTTGCCGCCGCTCAGGCCCTTGACGGGGTTCTTGAACGCGTCGTTGACTTTGATGCGGAGGGACGTGACAGATTCCCGCACGGCGTTAGAAAGCGCCGTGCGCTTGATCACATTGATCAGCCGGCCGGAATAATCGGGCAGCGCGACCAGCGCCAGATTATCGGCTACCGTCGCCGTCATCAGCAGCCCTTCTTCGCGGCGATTCTCGGTGACGAAAGCCACGCTATCTCGCACACTGCGCGGCGGAGAAAGGCGTGTGGCCGGTTGCCCGTCGATCAAGACCTCTCCCTGATCGTAGTTCTCCAAACCAAAGATGATCTGGGCCAACTCCGAACGGCCGGAACCCATCAGGCCGAACACGCCCAGAATCTCGCCTTGATGCAGAGCCAGATTGATGTCATGCACGATGCCGGACTTGAACAGGTGCCGGACTTCCAGCCGCACCTGCTCTTTGGGCTGCGAAGTCCGATCGGGATACAGGTGTTCGAGGTCGCGCCCGACCATAGACGCGATCATGCGGTTGATCGTGAAGGTACTCGCAGGGCCGCTGCTGACCAGTTCGCCATCACGCAGCACAACCACCGTGTCCGCGAGCTGCAGCACATCATGCAGGATGTGCGTAATGTAGATGATGGTCTTGCCCGCCGCGTGCAGGCGCGCGATGAGGTCGAACAGCCGCTCGGTCTCACGCGCCGTCAACGACGTGGTGGGTTCGTCGAAGATGAGAATCCGGGCGTCGACACTGATCGCCTTGGCCACCTCCACCAGTTGGCGCTCGCCCGGTGAAAGTTGATCCAGCAGAGTGTCGGGCGAAACCTGCAAATCGACCTGCGCCAGATATTTCCGGGCCTCGGCCCGCATGCGCTTGCGATCGAGAATCGGCAGCCGGCCGCGGCGCGGAAATTTGCTGATATAGAAGTTTTCGGCAATGCTCAAATTAGTGAAGAGATTAAGCTCCTGATGAATGAAGGCGATCCCGGCTTGATCGGCGTCACTCGGATCCAGCGGCGCATAGTCGCTGTCGTTCAACCGCATGTGTCCAGAATCGGGCCGCACCACGCCGCCCAGAATGTTCATCAGGGTCGATTTGCCCGCGCCGTTTTCGCCGACAAGCCCGACGATCTGGCCGCGCTCAATCTCCAGCGAAATGTCTTTCAGCACGGGCACGCCGAAGAAACTTTTGTTGACCTGGCTAAACTGCAAAATCGTATCGCTCATAGTTAATTCTGCCTCACACACTGCGCTGGAGGATGCGCGTCCGGGCCACGTCGATCAGCGCTGCCATCAAGATCACCGAGCCTTTGGCGATTTGAATCCAAAAGAAGGAGACATTGAGCAGCGACAGGGCGTTGCCCAGCAAGGCCAGGAAAATCACGCCGAAAAACGTCCAGATAATCTTGCCTTTGCCGCCCGACAGGCTGGTGCCGCCGATCACGACACCACCGACAATGTCCAGCAGAAACGCGTCACCCAACGTGGGTCGTCCCATTTCCATGCGGGAGGAATAGAGCATGGAGGCCACCGCCGCGCAGAACCCGCTGAACACGTAGGCCATGACGATCACCAGGCGCGTGGGCACACCGGAGACCGTCGCGGCGCGCAAGTTGGTGCCAATCGCGTAGAGCCACCGGCCAAATTTGGTGAAGCTTAAGACAAACTGGGCGGCGAGGGCCAGCCCCACCGCAATGACCAGCGAATACGAGAGGACGCTGGTATCGTCGCCAATCGCCGTGAAATTATCGGGCAAATTGATGATGTTTTCAGACTTCACCAGAAAAATGGCGAGGGCCGCACAGAACATGCCGGTCACTAACGTGACCATGAAGGGCGGGATGCGGGCATACGCCACCAGCAGGCCGTTGATCAGCCCGACCGAGACACCCACCAGCACCATCGCCAGCAGCGCCACGGCCAGTCCCCAGCTCACGTTCGACAAAATCGCGCCGTTTTCAAACAGGACCGAACCCCACAGCGGGCTTTTGCTAAAAACGACCGGGTCGGCCTTGGTGGCGATGAACATCGCCCCCACCACGCTGGTCAGCGAGATGACCGCGCCCTGCGAGAGATCGATCCCGGCCAAAATGAGGACAAAGGTCTGCCCGATCGCAACCGCGAACAGAGGCCAGATGTTGGACAATAGATTCGAGAGGTTATACGGCGTGCGAATGACCGGCACGATCGGGATTAGAATGATGAAAAAGAAAATGCACAAGTACAGGATGAAGTATTCGGACATGATCAAGCGGCGCGGCAGGTCGCGCCGCTTCAGCGGCATCTTTCCGGCAACGGACATCTGGGTAGTCATCGGTTACGTTCCTCTAAGTGGGATGGAACAATCCGGGTTTTGGGTGAGATACCCGGGAGGCGAGAGGAATCCTCTCGCCTCCCTTCGCACAGCCTGACTTTCTATTCAGCTATTTGTTGTGGAACAGCTTGCAGCCCCACATATCCATCTCTTTGGTTGCCATGTTGCCCTGCGTCAGCGCAAAGCCCGGGTCATCGATCCAGCGATCCGGCTGCTTCTCGCCCGACTGCACCGCACCCACAATCGCGTCGAGCAGCGCCGACGCTTCAAAGTACAGGTCTTGGACGCCGGTAGCGTCGATGTACTTGTCGTTCATCAGCTTGCAGGCACCCTTGTCACCATCCAACCCACCCATGATCACGTGCGCGGGATCACCGATCGGCTTCCACTTGCCCAGCGGCTCCAGCACACCCTGAATCGTCGGGAACAGGAAGTCCGATGAGGTGAACAGGAAGTCCACACCGGGATTAGCCGTCATCGCCGCCTGCAGACCGGCCTGCGCCACGGCCGCGTCCCACTTGGTCGCCACTTCGATCGGCTTGTTGAACAGATCGGGATACTTGTTGATCACATTGTAGAAGCCCTTCTGCCGACCCACCGCATTCGGATCACCCAGATCGCCCACCATGATCAACGGCGTCATCTTC
>JBGSPW010000183.1:0-9581 GCA_041738395.1 Thermoflexales bacterium | reverse complement strand
CGGCGCGTGCCATCTGCGCGGCGCGCCGTTGACCGAAGTGCTGGGCGGCGCTGATCCATTGAGCATCGTCGGGAAGGCGCAGTTGTTCCGCGATCATCAAGCCGAGTCGGCGTTGTGGAATAGCGCGGTGCTGTGCTGCTTCCCCAGTTTCGGCATGAGTTCGAAGGAGTTGTGGCAGTTGATTAATGCCGCGACCGGCTTCGAGTATGCGACGGTACGCGAGTTCGAAATGGTGGGCGAGCGCATCAATACTTTGGCGCGTGTGTTCAATGTGCGTGAAGGGTTGGCACGTCAGCAAGACACGCTGCCCGCGCGAAATCTCACACAGCCATTGCAGGGCAGCGGTCCGGCAAAAGGTCACGTCGTCGAACTCGATCCTATGCTCGATGAGTATTATGCTTTGATGGGCTGGAATCGAAATGGCGTGCCCACCAGCGATCGCTTGCACGAATTGGGGTTAAGCGAATTGCTTCAGATCAACTCACACATCACATGAGGAGTAAGGCAATTCTCAACATCCCGAAGGTGCGTCGCTAGTTTCAGGAAGAAACGGCCGCGAATTACTTGTGATTGGCCGGTGACGCAAGGTAGCGCCTTTGCTTTGTTATTTTGAAAGAGGCTTATACCACCCCATACACACTCTGCCCCGCGCCGTAGTACGAATCGTACACGTGCTGATAGACTGTTTTGCACTTCACGCGGTAGTCGTCGTCGGAGTATTTCTGCGGCAGGTTCTCTAGCACTTCTTGAATCGCGACCAACACCGCGGCGCGGGTCTGCTGCCGGCTGCGCCATTCCAGCACCAGCCGCTCGGCTTTTAGCGTGTCGAGGAGTTGCTGTGCGAGGCGCTTCACTTGCTCGCGTTCCTGTTTGGTGAGCGGGGGACTGGGTCGCGTGAGGATGTCGAGGATCGCCAACTGTTCTTCGTCTAATTGCTCGCGGATGCCGCGCCGTTCTTCTTCGTTCAACTGCTTCGCAAAATCCACCAGTTGCGCAAAGACCGTCTCGGCGTTGGTCGCGCCCGAGTTGTAATCGGCGATCATCTTCTGGAAGGCGTCGTAGAAGTCCATGCGGCTGCGATTGCGCGGCACTAAACGATCGAGGCTGCGGCGGATCATCGCGCGGAGTTGCTCGATCTCGATGTGCTGATGCCCCTGCTTGAAGCGCCGTTGAAGGGCCTCGAAATCGATCTGGCGCAGATCGACCGGGCGCGCGCCGTCGATCGTCCAGCGCGCATACGAGGCTTCGATGGAACCATCGAGGCGCAGTTCGATGTCGCGCACGGCCTGCGCGATGCCGCTCGCTTCAGTCTCGATCTCGTCGTCGTCGCCGCTGACCGCTCGGACTTGCTGCGCCAGCACGTCGAGCAGCGAGCGGAAAGGGTTGACCTCGTGCGCGATCGGGTCGGGGAGTACGGCGCGATACAGGCGGTTGATCAGATAAGCGTGGGTCAGGAATTTCTGCCGGGTGCTGTCGTTGACGAGGATGGCGTTCACGGCAGCATCGCGCAAGCGAATCCGCTCGAAACCCTCGGCGGCCTGAATCGCGTCGAGATCGATCGAGAGGATTTCACAAAACGATCGGGCTTCTGAAAGCGCCTGTCGCAGTTGGTTGATCAACGCTGCTTTCGGTTCGACGGGCAAATCGCCTTGCGCAATGCCGCCACCTGAATCGGTCCCGTAAATGGCTAACGCCTGCTGCAAGTTGCGGAAGATGCCGATGTAGTCCACGATCAGGCCGTTGACCTTGTCGCCAAAGACGCGATTGGCGCGGGCGATGGTCTGCATCAGCGTGTGATTGCGCATGGGTTTGTCGAGGTAGAGCGTGGAGCAGGCCGGCGCGTCGAAGCCCGTCATCCACATGGCGCACACAAACACCAGCCGCAGCGGATCGTCGGGGTCTTTGAACTTCTCTTCGAGGTTCTCTTTGTTCAGGCGCAGGCGATGCGGGCGGATGTCCGCACCTTTCGCGCGCAAGTCCGCTTCTTCATTCTGCGCGGTCGAGACGATGACGGCCATGTCGGTGCTGCGCAGGTAAGCGATCTTGTCTTCGACGAAAGCGCGATCGGCCTGTGCGCACGTCTCCAGTTCGGCCTGCCAGGTGGCGAGTTGAATCTGCCAGTATTTCTGCACCCGATCGTACATCTTCACAGCCGTGGCCTTGTCGATGGCGACGACCATGGCCTTGCCTTTGTGGCCGCGCCCCAGAAAATGCTTGACCAGATCCTCGGCGATCTTGTCGAGGCGATCGTCGCGCGTGATGACGTGATACTCGCGCGCAAATTCGCGCTCGACCGCATCTTCAGCCGCGTCGCTCAACTCCACCAGATCGAGCACGTCGGCGATCTGGGCGTTGAGGTTGAGGTTGGTCAGTTCCACTTCGGGGATGCGATTCTCGTAATACAGCGGCACGGTCGCATTGTCTTCGATCGACTGGCGGAAGTTGTAGATGCTGACGTAGTCGCCGAAGACCTCGCGTGTGCGCTCTTCACCCGCGATGAGGGGCGTGCCCGTGAAGGCGATGTAGGCCGCGCGCGGCAGGCCGGTGCGCATGTTCAGCGCCAGCGTGTCGTATTGCGTGCGATGTGCTTCGTCGGCCATCACGATGATGTCGTCGCGATCGGACAACTTGGGGTAACGCGCATCACCCGTGGTGCGGAATTTCTGGATCAGCGTGAAGACGTAGCGGTGATCGTCGCGTAACAATTGCTTGAGGTGTTCGCCGCTGGAGGCGCGCACGGCTTCTTCCGGCTCGGTGACGACGCCGGCCCCCGCGAAGTTCTGATAGATCTGCCGATCGAGGTCGTCGCGATCGGTGACGACGAGGAACGTCCAGTTGCCGGGCACTTTACGATGGATCTTCTGCGAGAAGAAGACCATGCTGTAACTCTTGCCGCTGCCCTGCGTGTGCCAGAAGACGCCGAGTTTGCCTCGATTGGCGCGAATCTCTTTGACGGCCTCGATGGCGCAATTGACGCCGAGATATTGATGGTTCTTGGCGATGAGTTTACGCAGGCCGCCTTTGGCTTCGGTGAACAGCACGAAGTTCTCGGTGAAGTCCACCAACCGATCGGGTTGGCAGACACCCCGCAGCATCGTCTCCAATGAGATGACGCCTTGCTCCTGCTCACTCGAAATCTTCTTCCAATCGGCGAAGTGTTCCCAATCGGCCGTGAGGCTGCCCATGACGCTGCGGCTGCCGTTGGACAGGATGATGAAGACGTTGTACCAGAACAACTGCGGGAGGGTGGCTTTGTAGTCGCGCAGGTTGTTGTGATAGGCGTTGGTCAGATGCTTATGCGCGGCCTTGAGTTCGATGAAGACCAGCGGCAGGCCGTTGACGAAGCCGATGAGATCGGTGCGCTTCTTGTAGACTGGCCCGGTGATCCAGAGTTGCGAGGCGACGAGGAAGTCGTTGTTGGTCGGCGTGGTCCAGTCGATGACTTTGACAACGGCGAGTTTACTTTCATCCCGGCCTCGACCCTCACCCCAGCCCTCTCCCTGAATGGGAGCGGTCGTCACTTTGACCCCATCCTTCAGCAGTTGATACACTTCACGGTTGGCTTCGACGGCGCTGAGGGCGCTGCGATCGCGTACGAGAATATCAATGGCCTGTTGCAGTGCTTCGGCGGGCAGATCGGGGTTGAGTTTACGCAGCGATGCCAGCAGTCGCTGACGCAGCACGACCTCGCCCGTCGTCTCGCGTCCGAGGTTGGGCCGGCGCGGCGAGGAGGGCGTATCGCCAAACACCTCGTCCATGCAGTTGACGGTGTCCCAGCCCATTTGGCGGAATAGGGCGAGTGTGGCCCGTTCGAGGGCATCTTCGGAGTCAAGGGCGTTGTGGCTCACAGATCAACCTGCCAGTGTTGTTGCTCGTTCTACTCACGCCACTTTGCCAATAAGTCGCGCACTTCTTGTGCGTGAGGCGATTCGATGGCTGTAAAGATATCCATCGCCGCTTGAGCATGGGCGATGGCCTGTGGCCTGTCATTGACGGCGTTAGAACACAAAGCCAATCCCCGCATGGCATTGGCCTCGCCTAAACGGTTGCCGATTTCGCGAGCTATAATCAATGCTTGTTCGTAGTAGCCAATGGCGCGACGATACTCGCCCAGCGAATAATAAGCATGTCCCAGGTTGCTTAAGGCCTCACTTTCGCCTCTACGGTTGCCGATCTCACGGGCAATAGTTAAGGCCTGTTCGCCATATTCGCTGGCGCGACGGTACTCGCCTAAATCATTGTAAGCATCCCCCAGGGTGACTAAGGCCTCACCTTCGCCTCGCCGGTCACCGATCTCACGAACGATGGTTAACGACTGAGTGCAATACTCGATGGCACGGTGATATTCACCAAGAGACTGATAGGCAAGACCCAGGTTACCTAGGGCATCGCCTTCGCCTCGCCGGTCACCGATCTCACGAAAGATGGTTAACGACTGAGTGCAATACTCGATGGCACGGTGATATTCGCCAAGAGACCGGTAGGCAAGACCCAGGGAATCCAGGGCAGCGCCTTCGCCCCTACGGTTGCCGATTTCACGGGCAATGACCAATGATTGCTCGCAGATCTCGATGGCACGGTGATATGCTCCTAGGTCATGGTAGACAGCACTCAAATTATTGAGAATTAAACTTTCGACTTGAAGATCATGGCGCTTATGAGAAATGACCAATGCTTGTTCGTCGTATTCGATGGCGCGGCGATATTCGCCTAAGCAGGAATAAGCAGCGCCCAGATTGGCAAAAATCAGGCTGTCGTTTCGCTTGCCGCGGATTCTATGCTCAATGGTTAGCGCCTGCTTGAAACATTTGATGGCGCGGTGATACTCGCCCAATTGATAGTAGGCAACGCCTAAATTGCATAGATACGGCCCCCCCAGCAATATTCGTGAAAGTATCCCCATAGCAGATTGAGCTGACTCTAGCCATAGGACTTGCTGACGGGGATGCAGCCGCAGAATCATGATACTGGAGCATTCAGCGGGATACTTAATACACAGCTGACGAGCTTTCATGTCCCAGCCATTTAGTTGTGCGGCCCAGGCCTGGCCGGTCTGAATGTGTGCCCATTCTCTGTCAAAAAGGGCTAGACCCTGAATGAGTCGCTCGCCACCTTGTTCATACATCTTGTTTGCGGTAGCTGAGACTCTTTGGTAGTGCTCAGCATATTGGCGCTGACTGCCCAGCCAGTCGACTATGCTTATACTTAGGCATTTGTCCCCAAACAATCGGGCGAGATCGTGTAGGTGCGCGCGTTGGGCAAACTCATTCCACTCTACTAAGCTATAACGTACCAATCTATCTAGCCGATCCTGGGCCACCTTCATGTCAACTTGCCACACCGCCATAACCGCAGCTAGATCAAAGGTGCCAGGGAACACAGCTAGCGCGCACCACGCCCGCTGCAATTCTTTGCTTAGAAGAGCATAACTCAAGCTGAGCGATGCTTCTACTAATTCCAGCCGCGGTTGAACATCTTCCAGCCGTTTCACGTATTCTATCGGCGTTAACGTCCGCCATTCCGCCAGTGCACTCCCAGCCAGCCGCAGGGCCAGGGGAAGATAGCCGCACAGTTTGGCTATGACATCGGCTTGATCATGGACGCGCGGCGCAATTTTGAGCAGCAAATCACGGGCATCATCAGGTGGCAGCGTGTTCAAGTCTTTGGAGAATAATCCAGGCAGTGCGAAATGCTGACGCGAGGTGACTAATAGGAAGCAAGATGACGGCGGTATCAGGGGCTCAACTTGCGCACTGTCGGCGGCATTGTCCATAAACAGTAGAGCGCGTTGGTCTTCCAGCGCAGACAAATACAAGCCGCGCAATTCAGCTTCGCCTTCGGGCAGTTTGGCCGTAGGGTGATAGGAGCGGATAACATGTGTCAGCGCAGTAGTCACTGATAATGGCTGCTTGTCGGCGCCTTTCAAGTCGAGATAAAACTGGGCGTCGGGATAGCGTGGCCTTAGTTTTTCAGCGAGCACTAGGGCGAGCGCGGTCTTACCTATGCCGCCCATGCCCTGCAAGCCGGAGATCGTCACACCATCTGTCTCTGCCTTCGCCATCAATTCGGCTAGTTCGGCTTCGCGGCCTGTGAAGTCGCGCGGTGGCGGAGGAAGCTGATGCAGCGAGGTGGCGATCGGCGTGGACGCTTCGTATGTGATGTTCTGGACAATCTTGTCGCGCCCGACGACATCACCGCCGATGTTGACCTGCTGCGCATCGACATTTACACCGCCCGATCGATTCTCGATTGTAGCGGTCTCTACAGCGGGTTGATCGTTTTCAGACATGCATCGCTTCCTATGTCACTATTAACACTTCAACCGCAATGTTCTCTACGTTGACCTCACCAAACACCAGCCGAGGCAGCAACAGATCACGCGTCTGGCGCAGGTTGGCGTTCTGTCAACGGACTGCTAAACGGACAAACGGATGGGAACGGACTCGATTCGCCTCCGTTCGCGAAGCGGTCCGCTTGTCCGCTTCAAAGTCCGTTGACGGTCACCTCTCCCCCCACCAGCCGAGGCAGCAACAGATCGCGCGTCTGGCGTAGGTTGGCGTTCTTTCGCATCAGCATGTCGATCTGCGCAAACATCGGCGCGACCAATTGCGAGAACTGCTCAGCAATCAAAGAAGATGCTACGGTTACCTGCTTCGCTGTCAATTCAGTCCAATGACGCTTATATTCTTGCGTTTCGACAAGACTATTCACCAAGAAATATACATATAGGGTCGGCATACCGTTAGCGGCGATAAATGGAACTACATTCGGCCCGACTGAAAACGGTTCAACCATTAGCTGCATCTTGCAAGTATGATCACCGAAGATCACCACCGGCCTATCAGGCGATGCCAAGTGGTCAGGCTTATTGTCATGGAACCCCAACACTAAGTCACGAGACTGGTCAACTACTTGCACTTGTCCACGCTCTACGACATCTGAGGAGGTATAAACATTACCAGCAGCAAGGCGCGTCAAGGCATCTTTGACTTTCTTTACCTCCCACCCCATCGGAAACCGATCCTTCCCCGTTACCTTCTGCTCTTCCGAGGTGGCCTGACGCAACATCACACCCGGCGCGCGAAACTCCACAAACCACTCGCGATAGATCGCCTGCGCCATCTGCTCCAGAATCCTGATGCGGCGCGTGTTGTTCTCGATCAGGTCGTCGTAGGCAGAGAGAATCGATGCGATGCGGCGTTGGGTGGGAAGAGGGGGTAGTCGCAACGAAATACGGCCAATGATGGCTTGATTCAAAGAAGTCATCGTTGCGCCGTGTGAAGACTGGTTCATTATCCACTGCTTGTGTTGTTCAGTCAGCAAACAATAGGACACAAAACGCGGCTCAATCGCTGGACTTTTGAATCTGAGCCGAAGACAATCTGTCCCTTGGAACCACTTCGCTTGTTCTGGCTGAATAAAGACGTGGCGCTCAACAGTGCCCTTGCGTCCGAAAACGATGTCACTCGGCTCTAGCAAATGTGAGGACAATCGCTGAACTGTTTCGTCCGAAATATACTCCAACTTTTCAGCGCGCATTTCACCAAAGCCAATGTTACGCGCGTTAATCACGGGCGTCCCAGTTTCGACGTAATCGCTGGCATGGAGTTGCGTACCAAAGGGGCCAGTTTTTACTTCGGCTTCACCGTTGTCGATGAAGTCTTGAACTGTGCAAGTTACCCATGAAATTTTTGTCACACCGCTGACTCCAACAAATTCGCTACATTCTCACCGATGCGGTCTTCCAACTCACGTGCCTCGGCGTTCAACACTTCCAGTTCCTCGTTCAACTCTTCCAACTTCTCGGCGAAGACAAAATCGTCGGCCTCGCGTTCGGCCACGCCCACGTAGCGGCCCGGGTTCAGGCTCCAGCCCTGCGCCTCGATCTCTTTCAGCGTCGCCACTTTGCACAGGCCGGGAACATCAACGAATTTTCGATTCTTGATGGCGGGTTTTAGAATGGCGATCTGGCTGTCGGAAACGTTGAGACCGGCGGGATCGAAGGTGTAGCCGTTGAGGTCCTCGCTGCGATAGACGCGCACCAGGCTGGCGATGAAGTCGATCTGCTCGTCGGTGAACTCGCGGTGCGCGCGATCCATCTGGCGGTATATGTGGCGCGCATCGATGAAGAGGACGGTGTCTTTAGACCTCACCCCCAGCCCCTCTCCGCGCAGAGGAGAGGGGAGTTGGGCCTTGCCCTTGTCGAAGAACCACAGCGTACAGGGCAGGGTGACGGTGTAGAACATATTCGGCCCGACGGCGATCATCACGTCCACCGCGCCTGCCTCGATCAACTGCCTGCGTACTTCCATCTCGCTGCCGCGCGCATCGCTGGCCGAGTTCGCCATCACGAAGCCGGCGCGGCCCGTCGCGTTGAGGGCGCTGTAGAAAATCTGGATGCACAGATAGTTAGCGTTGTCGATCGTGGGCAGGCCCAGCGGAAAGCGCGGGTCTTTCTTCAGGCGTTCCTTATCCACCTTGTCCACGTTGAACGGCGGATTCGCCATCACGTAATCGAACTTGCCCACGCTGTCGTGCAGGTCGTCGTAGAAAGTGTTGCCCTGTTTGATCTCGCCGCTCAAGCCGTGCACGGCCAGATTCATGCGGCACAGGCGCACCGTCTCGGCCACCTTCTCCTGCCCGTACAGCACAATCAACGCGCTGGGATTCTGTTTGTGCCGCTCCAGAAAAGCGGCGCTCTGCACATACATGCCGCCCGAGCCGGAGAACGGATCGAGGAGGCGGCCATGATACGGCTCGATCACTTCCACGATCAGCCTGACCAGCGACGGCGGCGTGAAGAACTCGCCACCCTTCTGGCCTTCGCTCATCGCGAACTTGCCTAGGAAGTACTGGTAGATCTGGCCGAAGACATCTCCCTCGACGTTGGAGAGATCGAAGTTTAGCGTCTTCAACAGCGAGACCAGCAGGCTGTTATCGAACGCGGTGTAATTCTGCGGCAGCACCCCGCGCAGGTCTTCGTTCTCCTCCTCGATGGCCTTCATCGCGGCGTTGATGGCCGCGCCGATGTTGGCGCCTTCCGGCAACTTCAAGAGACTGGCGAAACGAGCCTCGTCGCGCAGATAGAGCACGCCGCGCGCCTGATAGTCGGCCCGGCCGATCGTGCGTCGGCGGCTACTGCGGCCCGCAAATTCCTGCTCGGCCTGCTCGAACTTGTGATCGGCATAGCGCAGGAAGATCAGGCCCAGCACGGGCATGGAATACTCCGACGACTTCAACTTGGAATTGGCGCGCAGATCGTCGGCGGCATCCCACAAGCGTTTTTCGATTTCGGTCGTGTTGGCGGGCATAGGGTCTCGGTATCAGTAAGATTCGGCTTCGTGGACTAAGAAGTAGCCGGATGAACTCCTCACCAGCGTTTCGGACAGCGGCAGGACCGAACTGATCGCTTGCAGCGCATCGAGTTCGCCCAGGTCGATTGGCTTGAGATGCTTGATCTTCATCCACGCATTCATATGCCGCACGAGTTTTTTCTCGGCGTAGTAAGCGGGCACCAATGGTTTCTCTTTTGTCGGCAGGGTTTTTGAAACGGCCAATAAGTCTGCCCTGAAAGCCGTGGG
>JBGSPW010000143.1:0-50812 GCA_041738395.1 Thermoflexales bacterium | reverse complement strand
GCGTGGGCGTGGGCTTGGCCCGGTCACCCGATCGCGCTGGCGCGCCGATCGCGGCCCGCCACTCATCTTCAAAGCCTTCGATGTCGAAGCCGTACACTTTTTGCAGGGCCTCATCGACGGTCGCGCCATGACGCAGCGTGTTCAACAGATCGGTCATTTTCGCCTGTTGGTATTTGTCAATCAAGAATTCCACCAGGCTGTACGACTGCGTGTAGGAGACATCGGCTTTGGCCGGGTCTTCAGAGAAGCCGCCGCTCAGCGCGCGCACCGGAAGCAGCGAGTTATTTTTCATGGCCTGATCAAACAACTTGCGGGAAGGTTCATCGGGGCCGCCTTCACCATAAACGGCGAGACCTTCTTGCAGCCAGGTGGGAATGTCACTTAGACAACTGAAAGTGAGTTGGCCCACCAGCACATGCGTCAGCTCATGGGCCTGCGTGCGCTTGCCCCACTCCATCTGATCGGGTGAGATGCCGATGATGACAATGTTGTGATCGGCGTAGGCCAGGCCGCCGGTCCAGCCGGGTTCATAGAGCACCGCCTCGCGCATATCATCGGTGTTGTCATAGATGTAGAGGTCGATCGGTTTGGCGGTGCGCAATCCGGTGACCGCGGCCAAATCCTCCAGGGACTTCACTGCCGATTGGTGCAGCTCGTCCCCAAACGCCGCTTGACCAGCATACCAGTGCAGATTGATGTCGCCGCCACTCGCCGTTTGCCAGTCATGTTGATCGTCCAGCCACACGATCTCTTTGCGATTCGTAACGGTCTCTTGGCCTTGCTGATCGGTCAAACGCCAGCGCCACCAAATCTTGGAGCCGGGCGGCTGTGAGCCGCTTTGCTTCATCTCCCACGTCCAGGCGGCGGAAACGTCTTGCCCCGGGGTGATCTCGGGAAAGGCTTTGGCAATCACCGTGCCGCACGTCCATTGATCGACTCCGTATTCCAGCACAACTTTCTCGATCGGTCGATCGCTTTTGAAGTCGGCCTGAAATGTGAGCCGCTCGGGGAATTTGAGCGTGGGCTGATCATTTGAGACGGTAATGGTCGATTGCGCGCGAACAGATTGGACGGCAGCGTAGAACAACCCGAGTGCCGCCACGATTAACAGCCAACGGCGCATGCGAGATCCTTTCAGACGCAAGATGGCGTGATTATACAATGAAGTGGTCAGGGGCCGGAGAAAAAGAAACCGGATTTCGCTAAGAAACCCGGTGGTAATCACCATCCTTATCTTCGCCAGATACCCCGGCTTGTCTAGACCAGCGCTTTAATCGCCGCGGCGAAAGGCGAATCGGGCTGGCTGAGCATCAAGGGCGTGCCTTGCCCCAGTGCCGCACTCTGGATCTCGTCGTAGGGCACGCGGCCTTTGAAGCCATGCCCTAGGGCTTTCTCCATCGCGGGCAAGGCCAGTCCGGCCTTGAGCATGGTTTGATTGGCAATGAGCTCGATCTTTTCGTCGAGAATCTTGGCCGCTTTCATCGCGCGCAGCGCGCCGACGGTTGATTGCAGCGATCCCACTTCGGGCGCGAGCACTAACCAGACGATGTCGATGGCGGTAAGCGCCGTAAGGGTGAGGGGCGTCCACTGAGCCGGCAGATCGATCACCACACGAGCATATTTACTCTGCAGCGCCATCAACATGGTTGTCACGCGATCGAGTGGGGGCAGATTGATCGGCGGCACGATCGGCGCGCCCATCACTTCCAGACCCGAATCGTGCTTGGTCAACGCCTTGAAGATGCTGTCATTGGTCGCTTCATTGCCGTTGGCCCAATCGATCCAGTTGGTTTTGGCGTTAAGGCGCAGCTGCAAGGCCACATGGCCGGGGCCGGGTTTGAGATCGACCAGGCAGGTTGGCTGCCCTTTGCCGTGATAGGCCAAGGCCAGATTCACGGCGATGGAGGTCGTGCCCACCCCACCGCGCAAGGAAAAAACGGCTACCGACTTTTTGGCCGGCCCCTGGGTTATGGCCCGATTCGCCATCAGTTCGTTGACCTTGGCCAACAGTTCGTTGGGCGCAAACGGCTTGGGCATGTAATCGTCGGCCTGCGCGGCGATGGCCGCTTCCCGATCGACCGGCTGGGCGCGGGCGGTCAGAATCAAAATTGCCATGCCCCCCAGTTCCGGATCTTCGCGCATCTTACGCACGACCTGATAGCCGTTCATGCCCGGCATCATCACGTCGACGATCGCCATATCGGGCTTGAGGGTCTTCGCCTTGTTCAAGCCGTCCGGGCCGTCGCCGGTCGTCACGACTTTATAGCCGCCGCGCTGCAGCATCAAGCGCAGCATCTGTTGCAGATCAAGATCGTCGTCAATGACTAGAATAGTTGCCATCGGCTGGCTCCCCACGCACTTGCATGAACACGCTTAGTGATCGTGATGTTCATTATACCTTGCATTTGGATCGCGGTTACTGGCTGGCCTTGTCGCCGATACACAGCACTTCAATCGACGTTTTGTTGATTAAAATCAATTCACCGCTGAACTTGACCGATTGATTGATGGATAAGCTGGCGGTGCCGTTATAGACCGGAATAAATCGCTCGACACCGGTGGTCATTAATGCGCGCAAATCGATATTGGCGGGCGCTTCGATCTGGCCGGTGATTTCAAAATAAGGCACGGTGACGAAGACCGGCCATTGGCGACGATAGGCGTACGTGGTTTGATTCTGTTTGAGGGCCATTTCCAGACCAGAGGCGATGACGACAAAACTCAAGCGTTCCTTGCGCACAATCGACAGCGCGTAGTCCGCCAGAATCTCGCCCGGATGATCGATGCGCGACACGTAGGCGATGTCCAGTTCCAGGTACGAGGTGCTGGTATCGTTGAGCATATCCGAGAGGACCCGGCCGCGCAGCGCCATCTGCGTCGACAGGCGGTGTGAATCGGCAAAGATGTCAGCGGTAAGACGTCGCGAACCAACTTGTGTCATGATCATTGCTCCTCATGGATGAATGCCGGCCGTTCATGGCCGTAAGCCAACGCGCCGGGCAGCCCTCAAGCCGCCAGCGCATCGTCGATTCCCTCACGCCAGGCGGGCAACGACACCGAAAAGGTGGAACCTTGCCCGCTGGCGCTGGTGACCCACACGCGGCCGCCATGTTGTTCTACGACGGATTTGACAATGGCCAAACCCAGTCCCGTGCCGCGATCATCCGCGGCCACCGACGGCGCGCGATAAAAACGTTCAAAGATGCGGGCCTGTGCTTCCGGGGAAATCCCGGGTCCCGTATCGCGCACTTCAAACCGGACTTCACTATCCTTGATTCGCAAGTGGACGGTGATTTCGCCGCCCGGCTGGGTATATTTAAGGGCGTTGCTCACCAGATTGCTGACGACCTGATACAGCCGTTGCGCATCGCCGCGCACAAAAATCGTCGTGGGGGGCCGTTCATAGGCCAAGCGTTGTTGCCGCTGTTGCGCCGGCAAAGCGAGCTCTGTCACGACCGTCAGGGTAATGTCACTGAGTTCGCACTTGTTTAACTTCAAGCCCACCCGCCGCTCGATGCGTTCCAAATCGAGCAGGTCTTTGATCAGCGCTTCAATGCGGTGTACGCCGAGCAGACTTAGCTCCAGAGCTTCTTTTTGCAGCGGGGTCAGATTGTCGGCTTTCTTGCCCAACAGATCCAACGCACCCATGGTCAGGTTGACGGGATTGCGCAGGTCGTGTGACGCCGTCAAGATCATGTCGCTCTTCATGCGCTCGGTTTCTTTGAAGCGCGTGATGTCCTGCATCACAGCCACCCAGCCCGTCAAACGCGTGGCCGGATCGACAATGGGCGACAGATTGCAGAATAAGTAAGTTTCATCGGGCAGTTGAATTTCAAAACCTGCCGGCTGGGCTTGCTGCGACTTGACGGCATTCTCGACGGCGGTATTCAGCGCCACGTTCAAGGTCACTTCGGGCAATGGTTTACCGACGACATCAATCGTGGCAAAGCCAAACACGCGTTCGGCCGCAGGATTGGCAATCTGCACCCGACCGGCGGCATCCAGCGCAATGATGGCGTCGCCGCTGCTGGCCAGAATGGCCGAGATTTGCTGCTGTTCCGATCGGACGCGCGTGAACAAACGGGCATTCGAGACACCCAAGGCGAGCTGCCCGGTAATGATGTGCAGCGTATCGAGCTCACCTGTATCGAAGGCTCGCCCCAGCGGCGCGATCGCTTCCAGCACCCCCACGACTTCATCTTCGGCAATCAGTGGCACAGCCACCAGAGCGCCCATCTTCCGCTCGGCCAGCCAGTGCACAATATCGTGCGTCCAGGCGAACGAGGCCATGTTTTGCAGCAGAATGGTTTTCCGAACGCTGGCGCAGTGTGCGGCCACCTGCACCAGGCCGGGATCTTCGTCGGGCAAGCTGAAGGCTGAAATAGGCACGAGGGCTTCGCCTTCGTGTTCGCTTAAATAGACTTTGCCTGCGGCTAAGCGTAGTGCGGCGCCGGTGCGCGTGAGCGTTTCCTCGCTCATCTTTTTCAGGTTGTGCCCGGCGTTGATGACGGCGGTGCTGACGCTGCTCACCGCAGCGCCTCGATCGTTGATGATTTCCAGCAAGTTCATCACTTGCTGGCTGCGTTCGAACAGTTGGGCATGCGACATGGCGGTCGCCGCGTGCGGCGTGATCAACTGTAACAGGGCGACATCTTTGTTGGTGATTTCGCGCCCGTCTGTGTAGAGAATTTCCAGCACGCCTAGTACTTGGCGATTGTAGATCAGGGGAATCGCGGCCGCGCAGTTGGCCATGGTGAGAATGCCTTGGGGCGCGGCGTGATCGAATAGATGGGTGCGCTCTTCCCAGGCCGCGTAATTATCGACGACGAAGGTGCGCCCGGTCGCCGCTGCGTGTCCGGCGACATCTTCACCCAGCGGCAGGCTGAGGCCGTGATACGTGGCAGGAATGTTGAAGCCGGAGGCTACCTGCAGTAGACCGGAGTTGCGATCGATGAGGTAGACCACACTGGCCGAGGCGCGAATGAGATCGACGGCGCGTTCGGCTACGGTGGTCAACACATGCTCCACGTTGAGCGAAGCCATGATGGCGAGTGAAGCCGCGCCGATCGTCTCGATCTCGGTATGCGTCAGCTCGCCGGTCTGACCGGCGCGTGGATTGGGGGCACCTTGCACCGGGGTAGCCCGAATGCGGTCGATCGTGGAGCGGGTGCGAATTCGATTGGTGATATCCATGCTGCCCTAGCGGGTATGGCAACCGATCATTTCAAACATAGGCCGGGTCGTTTTTCCGGTTTGACGCAGCCACTGAGTGACGCCCTGGCTGCTTCTGATATATCACAAAATGGCCTAAAAAGTAAATTGTCACTTGTGGCTCAGGCCCTCAAGCGGCCTGCCGGTCCCGATCGGGATCGGCGCTGTCGGGCCGCCGCTCATCGGGCGAAGTTGAAGTGTAACGCGGCTGAGACAATGCCGGGCGCGTCACCGGCCCGATCAGCCAGAGCAAGCGATTCAGCGCTTCCGGTTCGATCTGGCACCAGGCACACACATCACACGACCAGGCGGGCAGGTTGGGCGCCGTCACAAATTGACCGACATGCCAATTGGCGTAGGTTACCGCTTTGGGATGCAGGGTGCCCACATGGCAGTTGGGACAGGTGTGCATCTTATCCTTTTCGGGAAGCCGCAGCTAACTCGGCTTCTTGCATAATTTTGATGCTGGCGCTCGCACCGATACGATTGGCGCCGGCTTCAATCATTTTCAGGACATCGGCGTAGGTGCGGATGCCGCCCGCGGCTTTAACGCCCACCTGCGGCCCGACGGTCTGACGCATCAAGGCGACATCGTGCGCGGTAGCGCCGCTGCTGGCAAAGCCGGTCGATGTTTTGACGAACTCCGCACCCGCTTCCACCGCCAGTTGGCAGGCGCTGACTTTTTCCTCATCGTCCAACAACGCCGCTTCGATAATCACTTTGGTGATCGCGCCACCCGATCGGACGGCGCGCGCCACCGCGGCGATATCGCGCGTGACCAGCGCATCGTCTTTGCTTTTGAGGGCGCCCACGTTGATCACCATGTCGACTTCTTGCGCGCCTGCTTCCAGCACTTGCTGCGTTTCGTAGGCCTTCACTTCGGGCAGGGTGGCGCCTAAGGGAAAGCCGACGACGGTGGCGACGCGCGTCGAGCTGCCTTGCAACCATTGCGCGCAGCGTTTGACCCACACGGGGTTCACACACACTGCGATAAACTGGTAGCGCCGCGCTTCCTCGCACAGCTGAACCAGCTGGGATTCGGCGGCTTCGGGCTTGAGCATGGTATGGTCGATATAACGAGCCAAGTCGTAACCGGACAACGTGGCACTGGAAGATGGTGGAATAGTCGACATGTTTTCCTACCAAAAGATAGGCTTAGTATACTCGATTCAAGACCGCAGTAGGTTACTCTTGCGTTACACTGAAAAACACGGGCGCACAAGAGGGATGCGCTGCTGATCTTGTATCGGCCTGTGTTGATCAATCCGTTTGCTTCTGACCGTCGTCGTCACTTAAGGTGTGCCGGGCGCGGCATAGCTGGGCTGTGTCAGCACTTGCCAGTCGGGTGGCGGCCAATAGATGATCCAGGCGCGTCCAACAATATCGCCCACGGGGATAGGGCCAAACCCACGTGAGTCGCTGGAATTATTGCGATTGTCGCCCATTACAAAAACGCGATCGGCCGGAATGTCTAGTGGCGGCGTGTCCTGGTTGATGCGCGGATCTTTCAGATACGGTTCAGCAATCGGCTGTCCATTAATCTGAACTTGCCCATCGCTGACCTGAATCGTTTCACCCGGCAGTCCAATCACCCGCTTAATCAGATCGGCATCACTCGCCCGTTTGAGTACGACGATCTCGCCGCGCGCCGGTTGCCGGAACAGATAGGAGACCTTGTCGACGATGACATATTCCCCTTCATGCAAATTCGGCAGCATACTCACTTGTTCGATGCGGAAACGGCCAATGAGGGCGTTGACCACTAAAAAGGCGATGGCGATCAACAACATCGTCTCGACAAAGTCGCGGAACAGGTTAGGGTGCTGAAGGTTGGCGGTTAAGGTTTCGGTTGGTGGCGTGCTAATGACTGACGTTTCTTCTGACACGAATGGTTAGCCTTTATGAATTATTGTGCCTGCAGCGCGGCATAGGTGTGATGCGGTACGGCGGTCCAATCGGAGGGCGGCCAATACACCAGCCAAGCCCGTCCGACAATGTCGTTCAAGGGAATGCTGCCAAAGGCGCGCGAATCACTGGAATTGTTGCGATTGTCGCCCATCACAAAATACCGGCCGTCTTCCACTTGCCGGGCTGGCATGTCCGTGTGTATGGTCTGATTCAGATACGGCTCGTCCAGAGCGACGCCGTTGACCAGCACCTGCCCGCCGGCAACTTGCACGGTGTCACCGGGCAGCCCGATGATGCGTTTGATATAGTCGCGTTCATTCCCCTGGCGCTCAAAGACAATGACGTCGCCGCGTTCCGGCGTGTGCAGCCGGTAAGAGATTTTGTCGATGAGCACGTATTCGTTATCGTGTAAGTTGGGTTCCATGCTGGCGCCTTCGATGCGAAAACGGCCGGTGGCGGCATTCACCAGCAAGAAAATGGCAACCGTCAACAGCACCGTTTCCACGATCTCACGCAGGAGGTGCGATCGGCGGGGGGCAACCGCTTCTCCCATCAGCGTTGTAACCACCGGTGCGTTATCCGCCGGCGGTTGATACTCTTGTGACACTGCTTCATCCTCACAACCCAAGGCTTGGCGCGATTATACTCTAACTCGATCGGGGTGACAACCAACTAGGGTTTAGAGTTTCAATCGGGTAACAAAATGTCATAGACACTACACCTTGCCTTGACACACCGGGGGAGTGTGCCATAATCACACCACATTCTTTGATTGGGAGAGTGGCATGACGAAGGGTATTGTCCTCATCATCCCCGCTGACGATACCACGTTGGAATTGCTGCGGGCCTATTTTGCTACTGCCAATTACGCCATCTTAACGGCGCGTTCTTACGACGAGGCACTGCACCAGGCGCGCCAGTTCCTGCCGCAGGCGATGATCATCGATCTGGATAGTCCCACCCTGGATGTGGCCGCGCTGTGTAAAGAAGTTCGTTCGTCCCCGCGTACCCAACATATCCACATCACGCTGCTCACGCCGCAAGCCCGCCACGACGATCGCTTGTCGGCGTTGTCGTCGGGCGCCGATGAATTCATGGCGAAGCCGGTGGACGCGGAGGAGTTGGGGCTGCGCGTGCGTAACGCGCTGCGCCGGGCTGAATTCCAGAATCTGGTCGATCCGGTGACGGGTCTGCCAGGTTCCCGACTGGTGGAGGAACAGCTGCGCGCCTTGCTGCGCAAAAAGGAACCCTGGGCGCTGGTACGTGCCCATCTGCGCGGATTCAAACCGTTCAACGCGGCCTATGGATTCCTGGCCGGCGAAGAGGTCGTCCGCTTCGTGGCGCATACTTTCTCGCAACTGGTGGAGCAATTGGGATCGTACGATGATTTTCTAGGCCATGCGGGCGGCGATAATTTCATCGTGATTACGGCGCTGGAACGCGGTGAGAACCTGCGACAGGCGCTGGACGCGCGTGTTAACGAGGGCGTGCGCGCCCACTACTCCTTCCGCGAACGAGAACGCGGCACTATGCTCGTCCAGGCCGCCGACGGAACGGAGACCCAGATGCCGCTCATGACGCTTAACGCCCAGCTCCTGACTTCGGAGCAGGGGCCATTTTACGACATCATGGAACTGACCCAGGCAGTGTGAGTCTCACATTGCCTGACCCCAGGGTTTTCACAAAGTCTATTGATATCGAATGAGTTTCATGGCGTTGAGTGCTCAAGCCGCCGTCTTCGGCGGCGTCTCAACCGTAACTCCGCGCTTAGCGCGTCGCTGGCGCACAGCGTCGGGTACGACGTTGTGCGACTTTGTGAGAACCGTGGACTGACCCCGTGTTTGCTTGACGCTGCTGATCCCCGATGGTATTATCGCCCTACCTTGCAGGGAGTGAAGCGCATGGCGAAGTCAATCGAGCGGTTACATGCCCACGTGTATGGCCGGGTGCAGGGCGTGGGTTTTCGTTTCTTCACTGTTGATGCGGCCGTCTCGTTAGGGCTAACGGGGTGGGTTGCCAATCGGTATGATGACAGTGTCGAAGTGGTGGCCGAGGGGTCGCACGCGCAGCTGCAACAATTGCTGGAATATCTATACCAAGGTCCGTCTATGGCCCGCGTCGATCAAGTGCAGCACGACTTCCTCCCGGCGACGCGCCAGTTCAAGCGCTTCTCGATTGAAGCGTAGGAGTGTCTGGTTCGATCGATGCGCCGCAATCCTCAACGTTTGGCCTGGACGGTTCTCTTGGCATCACTCTTCACGTGCCTCGTTCTGGCTGTGGCCGTGCCCTTGACGGTGAGCAGCTTTGTCAACGATTCCGTCGATACTGTCGAAATCACGCTGGATGTTCAACAAGGCACCGTCCTGGTCAGCCGCGAAGGCGCCGCGGAGCCGATCGGGGTGACGACCTCCCTCGGTAATCTGGCCGAGGCTTCCTCGATCCGCGCTACAGACGAAAATGGGCAGGCCCTGCTGACGATTCGTTCGCCCCACGACAAAGCGCTTCTCCAGACTGTGTCGATCTACGGCAATACCGACCTCGATATCCAGTACGCCCGCGCGCCGCGTTTCCAGCAGAGCACTCGCCCTTATCAAATTGATCTTAAGGTGAACCGCGGACGCGTGAGCACGAACGTGGCGAATGGCAACGGCCGGCCGATTGAAGTAACGCTGACCACGCCGCAGGCGACCACGACGCTGCAAGAAGGATCTTATTCTTTTGATGTCGATAACGACGAGACGCAGGTCACGGTGCGCGAAGGATTGGCGAACGTCAGCGCACAAGGTTCAGTGCTGCTGCTCAGCCCTCAGCAGCGGACGATGGTGAAACTTAACAGCCGCCCGTCGGGCATTCTTTCGCCTAAACGCAACCTGGTGACCAATGGCAACTTCCGTCTGCCGCTGGAGGGCACTTGGGAAGTCCATAATGACTTGCAGAATACCAATGAATTATCCGGTACCGTAACGATTCAACCGGTGGGTGGACAGCGCTCGGCCGTATTCGATCGGACGGGGGCTTTTCATGCCGAAACGGGCATTCGTCAAAACATCAATAATCGCGATGTGCGTGACTTCCGATCGCTGCGCTTGCACTTCGTCGTGCGGGTGTCCGCGCAGGATGTGCCGGTGTGCGGGCAAGCCGGCAGCGAATGTCCGCTGATGGTGCGGTTGGATTACAAGGACGAGAACGGCACGGATAGCCGCTTCTATCAGGGCTTTTACGCAGAGCCCGATCGGAATGGCATCAACCCGAATTACAATACCTCGTCAGGCAGCCGCAACGAGCATCGGCGCATTGTGCCGAATGTGGCTTACACGTATGATTCGGAGAATTTGATGGAAACCCTGAAGCCTCAACAAATTACGGCGATCTGGTTTTACGCTTCAGGTCACTCCTATCGTTCTTCAGTTGCTGAAGTAGAACTGCTGGGCGAGCAGTGAAGGGGCTACCTACAATACTGTTTAGTTAGCGCTCATCCAGCCGCGTCCTCACGGTGGGATCACCCGCGAGGACGCGGGCTGCGAGCCTTATCTAAAATAGTATTGGGGCTAGCTAAACGCTAAGCCGCGTTCCTTCAGGCTCACAAAGCGCTGCTGGCCGATCACGAGGTGATCAAGCACTTCGATGTCGAGCAGCTGGCCTGCCGAGATCAGGTTGCGCGTGAGGGCCACATCTTCCGGCGAGGGTGTGGGATCGCCCGATGGATGATTGTGCACGATGATGACGGCGGCCGCGTTGCGCCGGATCGCATCGCGGAACAGTTCGGAGATGCGGACGATCGAGGTGTTGAGGCTGCCCACATACACGTTGGGGATGGCGAGGACGCGATTGCGCGTGTCGAGCAGCACGACGCGCAAGTGTTCTTGTTCCAACATGCTCATCTCACCCATGAGCAAGTTGGCCGCATCGGCCGGTGAGCGTATTTGCAGCCGTTCTTCCGGCGCAGTCAGAGCGACCCGTCGGCCCAATTCAAAGGCAGCTTTTAACGTCGTGACTTTGGCTTCACCCAAGCCGTGTTCTTCTTGCAGATCGGTGAAGGGTGCGCGCGCCAGGCCGGCCAGGCCGCCATATTTTGCCAGCAAGCGATTGGCCAGGGTCAGCACATTTTCGCCGGTCACACCGACCCGAAAGATGATGGCCAACAACTCGGCCGTCGAGAGGGCGGTGGCGCCGTCGCGCATCAAGCGTTCGCGGGGGCGATCGCCGAGGGGCAAGTCTTTGATGGTCGGGTGGTACTCGATCGGCTCTTGGTCGCTCATTGGATCTCCTGAGGGCAAGACGAGTTGCTCACCATTTTACCGTAAATCGCGTTGAAGTGAGTAGTGAGAAGCGGCTATGCAAAAACTGGGAACGTTATTGTTCGGCATCATCTTTGTGATGTTGCTGCTGATAACGACCTTGGCGCTGAGTCTAAGGTCGTTCGTTTTCGATCCGGGTTTTTACGTTTCGACGTTGAAGGCGAAAGGTGTCTTTCAACGCCTGGCGCAAGAACCACTGCGTTTCGTCGATCTGACCGACCAAATTCCGCAACTCGCCGCCGTGCCCGAGCCGCTGCAGCAACGCGTGGTGGCGACCATTCTGCCTACAGATTGGCTGGAAAAGCAAATGTCGAATGCGGTGCAGGTGTGGGTGGAGTGGTTCGTTGCAGGGGAAGCGGGCGCGCCGGAGATTCAAATCGATCTGAGACAGATTCGCGATCGGTTGCAGGGGCCGCCGGGCTTGCAAGTCGCCAGCGATGTGGTTAATGCCATTCCCACCTGCACGGCCGATCAGCAGCCACAGTTGTCCTTCAGCCAACTGCCCGAGTGCATTCCGCAGGTTTTTGATCGAAGTGTCGTCGTCGATCAGGTCGCTAAGATGTTGAGCGAGGCGGCGACTCAGATGCCAACTCAGTATGACATCGGGCCGCGACTGGCGCAGGGTGTACGCTTCGGGCCGACGTTCAATGGTCAGCGCATCGGGCTGACGATGGTGAATACGATTCTATGGGTGTTGGTGTTGGGCACAATCGGGGTATGGGTGATCGGCGCCTTGATCGGCGGGCGGACGGGGCGCTTGGCACGCCTGGGCGGAATGCTGCTGGCTGGATCGATCGCGGTGCTGAGTACGGGCGTAATCGTCTATGTGTTTGGCGCGGCGTTCGTACCTCAAGCGTGGTTGGCGGACCTGGGGAGTGAGCTCAGTCCGATCGGGCGGAGTGTGGCCCAGGCGCTGATCCAACAGCTGGGTGTGCGATCAATCCTCGCCGGGACGGTGCTGTTTATCGGGTCGCTGGGGCTAATCGGGGTGGGAGCGCTGCAAAAACCGCGCGCGCCACAATATCGTTCTTGACGAAACGTATCTCGTCATATACAATCTAGCGTCGCGTTACCGGGAGAAGCAATGTTCGACAACCTAACCGGCAAGTTGCAAGAGGTCTTTAAGAAATTAGCCAAGCGCGGCAAGCTCAGCGAAGCCGACGTTGATGAAGCCCTGCGTGAAGTCCGTCTGGCGCTGCTGGAAGCCGATGTCCACTTCAAAGTGGTCAAGGAATTTCTGGCGCGCGTGCGGGTGCGGGCGATCGGCGTGGAAGTCAGCGAGGCGCTCAACCCGGCCCAGCAAGTCATCAAGATCGTCCATGAAGAATTGCTGGCGACGTTGGGCACGGCCGCGCCGCTCGATCTGTCGGGATCGACGCCGCACATTGTGATGTTGGTGGGTCTGCAAGGTTCCGGCAAGACGACGACGGCCGCGAAGTTGGCGGTGCGTCTGCGTGGCACGGGTAATCGGCCCATGCTGGTTGCGGCGGATACTTATCGACCGGCGGCGGTGGCCCAACTGGAAACACTGGGCAAGCAGCTTAATGTGCCAGTGTACAGCGAAGGTGTGAAGGCTGCGCCGCCAGCCATCGTTACGAATGCGCTGAAGAAGGCTAAGGCCGAATCGTATTCGGCGGTGGTGCTGGACACGGCGGGCCGCCTGGCGATTGACGATCAGATGATGGCGGAATTGGAAGCCATCAAGAAGATCGCGCAGCCGCGCGAGATTCTGCTGGTCGTGGACGCGATGACGGGCCAGGACGCCGTCCGCACCGCCGAGGAGTTCCATCGGCGCGTGGGCATCACCGGCCTGATCATGACCAAGGTCGATGGTGATGCGCGTGGTGGCGCGGCGATTAGCGTGCGCGCGGTCACCGGCGTGCCGATCAAGTTCATCGGCGTTGGCGAGAAAACGGATGCGCTGGAGGTTTTTCATCCCGATCGGATGGCGACGCGCATTTTGGGCATGGGCGACATGCTCACGCTGATCGAGAAGGCGCAGTCTACGTTCGATCAAGATCAGGCGACCAAAGCCGCGCAGAAGATGATGGAAGCGCGCTTTGACATGGAAGACTTCTTGACGCAGTTGCAGCAGGTCAAGAAGATGGGGCCGCTCAGCGGTTTGCTGGACATGATCCCCGGCCTGGGCAACATGAAGCAGCAGATCGATCCGAATGAAGCCGAGGCGTCGATGAAACAGATCGAGGCCATCATCCGCTCGATGACGCCGGCCGAGCGACAACGGCCCGACATGATTGGCGGCGGCCGTAAGCGCCGCATCGCGCGGGGCAGCGGCACCTCGGTGCAAGAAGTCAATCAGCTGCTGCGCCAGTTCCGCGATATGCAGAAGATGATGAAGCAGTTGCAGACCAGCAAAGGCCGGGGTGGCCTGGGGTCGCTGTTCAAAGGAAAGTTTTAACTCGATAATATCAGGTTCGTCATTGCGAGCCGCGCAGCGGCGAAGCAATCTCCCAGTTGGGCAATGCGACGGGAGCACTGCACCGCATGTGTTGCTTCGTCGCTGGGCAGCGCTCCTCGCAATGACGGCTTCAATCATAAAGAAATTGGGAGTTTGAAGTTGGCGTTGGGGTCCCTATCACCTCACTCTCTCTTCTCCGACAACAATTTCCAACTTTCAATTCTCAATCTAAGGAGTGCATCACTGTGTTACGAATTCGTTTACGCCGCGTCGGTTCCACGAAGCAGCCGCTGTACCGCATGGTCATCGCCGAGAATGAATGGCCGCGGGACGGCCGCTTCCTCGAGATTGTAGGGCGTTATAACCCGCGCACCAATCCCGAGACGGTCGAAGTTGAAGAAGCCCGGGTATATCACTGGCTGAAGAATGGCGCACAGCCCACCGATTCGGTGGCGCAGCTCTTGAAGAAACAGGGCACCCTGGGGCGCTATGAGCGCATGCAGCAGGGCGAAGCGTTGGAGGCCGTGCTGGCCGACGCGCAGACCGCGGCCGAGACCGCGCGCGCCACGACGTCGCGTCGCACTCGCCCGGACACTGCCGTGGTGAAGAGCAAGAAAAATCTGAAGACCGGGCAGAAGAAGAAGTAGGCTCGCGTCAGCCAAACCTGAATGGAAAACGCACTGTGCTGTGCCAGGCGCAGGGTGTAGTGCGTTTTCCGTTGGTGCGTCTACCATTCAAGAAGGGCGCAACATGAAAGAACTGGTTGAGTACATTGTCAAGGGTCTGGTCGATCATCCCGAAGAGGTGACGGTCACCGAGACGCGCCGGGGCGGCGATGTGGCGTTGCAGCTGCACGTCGCGGCCGACGATATGGGTCGCGTGATCGGCAAAGGTGGCAAGGTCGCGAATGCCTTGCGCGCTTTGCTGCGGGCGATGGCCGCTAAAGAGAATGTCCGCGTCACGCTGGACATTGATTGACGGAACGTACCACGCGAGATGTGAAACGTGGTGCGTGTGGCGTGACAGGCCGATCCTTAACCGGATTGGCAAGTGAAAATGATGAAGAACAAAACTCGCGGCTCAGGCGGCAAGACAGCGCCTGAGCCAAACTTTTTCATGGTCGGGCGCATCTTACGCGCGTGGGGCATCCGCGGCGATATGAAGATTGCGCCGTTTACCGACCGGCCGGAGGATGTCCAGCAGTATCCGCACGTCTACGTCGGGCCGCAGCAGCAACGTTACGCCGTGAAGAGCTTCCGTCCCTATCAAGGCAACTGGCTGCTGCACCTCGACGGCGTTGACACACGCGAGGTCGCCGAACGTCTGCACGGGCAAGAGATATTCATCGAGCTGGCACAGCGCCCAAGACAGGCAGGCGAGTTCTATGCGCGGGAAGTCATCGGCTTGAAGGTGCGGACGATCGATGGCGAGGAGTTGGGTGAGATCACGGAAATCCTCGTGACAGGCGCGAACGATGTGTATGTGGTGAAGGGCGCACGCGGCGAGATCTTACTGCCAGCGCGGGTGGAAGTCATCAAGGGGATTGATGTCGAAGCGGGGATCATGACAGTTGAACTGCTGCCGGGGCTGTAGATTGCTGAATAAAGTATTCCCATGAGCAACACGCCTAGCCCAGAGATTGATTGGCAAGAAGAGAGTAGAAGGTTCGATGGAGTCGCTAGTCTCTACGATGCCTGCCGGCCCACTTATCCTGAAGAGCTGATCGACGCTCTGATCTCACTGACGGGCATTCAGACCGATAGTAAAATCCTAGAGATCGGAAGCGGAACAGGGAAAGCGACCTTACTATTTGCCCGGCACGGCTTTTCGATCCTGTGCATCGAACCGGGAGGAAACCTTGTCTCTGTGGCCGCCCAGGCTCTCAGGAACTACCCGCGAGTCGAATTCGAAACTGTCGCCTTTGAGCAGTGGCACGAACATCCGGGTGAGTTTGATCTTGTGCTGTCCGCGCAGGCTTTTCACTGGATTCCAAAAGCGATCGGCTATGCCAAGGCAGCGCGGGCACTTAAAGAGACGGGACAGCTGGCCTTGTTTTGGAATATGTATCCCGATCCTACGGATGCGATCTTCCTAGGCTTGCGCCAGGTTTATGAAGAACACGCGCCTGAGTTAGCCGCCAGATCGAGTTCTTGTGACGATCTTATCAAGCAACGCGAGGTGGATATTGTGGATAGTGGTTTCTTTAGCAACGTCAGAGTAAAAACGTTCCCGTGGTCGGTCACATACGACGCGGTGCAATATGTAGGGTTACTGGGCACGTATTCCGATCATCTGCGCCTCTCTGAAGAGAAGCGAAAAAGGCTGTATGACGGTGTGGCTAAGGTTATCACTCAACACGGCGGGTCCATCGAGAAGCCCTATCTGGCAGTTTTGTACGTTGCTCAAGTGCGGTGTAGCCTTTTGGCCGCATACACGAATTGATCGACAGGTGAAGCCTCTCAGGTCCGTCGCTTGACGATTTCGATCGTTTCCTTTATAGTCGCGCCCGCCCAAGTCCGCCTTGACTTCTCAGTGGGGAGTCGGACACACCCTGTCCTACGCTCCACAGCGCGTAGGGGGTGCGCGGGGCGGGGCGTGTATGAGGTCGAGTTATGCATGACGTGCGATATTGGATCGGTTTTAATCGGGTTTATGGTGTAGGCCCGGCGAAGGTTCGCGCGCTGCTCGATCACTTTGGCGATCTGGAGACGGCCTGGCAGGCTGAACCGTATGATCTGAAAGAGGCCGGGCTCGATCGGCGCTCGATCGAGAATTTGCTGACGACGCGCGCGAAGATCAATCTCGATCAGGAGATCGATCGGGTGAACAAGGCGGGCGCACGGATTGTGATCTGGGATGACGCCGATTATCCACCGTTGCTGAAGAATCTGCCGGATGCACCGCCCGTGTTGTACATCAAGGGACAATTGAACACAGCGGATCGAGAGTGGACGGTGGCGATTGTAGGAACGCGGCGCGCCACAGCCTACGGGCGGCAAGTGACAGAGATGCTGGCGACCGATCTGGTTCACAACGGGATCACGATCGTCAGTGGGTTGGCACGCGGTATCGACGCGTATGCACATGAAGCCGCGCTGAAGGCAGGCGGGCGCACCTTAGGCGTGCTGGCTTGCGGGATCGATCAGGTATATCCGCCGGAGCACGCGAAGTTGGCCGCGCGCATGATCGAGCACGGCGCCTTGCTCACCGAGGCGCCCTGCGGATCGCCGCCCGAAGGCGGCAATTTTCCGGCGCGCAATCGCATCATCAGTGGGTTGTCACTGGGAACGATCGTGGTGGAAGCGGCTGAAACGAGCGGCGCGCTCATCACTTCCGATCGAGCATTGGAGCAGGGGCGCGAGGTGTTTGCGGTGCCCGGCCACATTTTTGCGAAGTCGAGCCTGGGCACGCATCGTTTGTTGAAAGAAGGCGCGACACTGGTGACTTCGGCGCAGGATGTGCTGGAAGCGCTGAATTTGAAGATGATCGCGGAACATGCGGAAGCGCGCGCGGTAATTCCCGAAGATCCAATCGAGGCCAAGTTGTTTACGCTGCTGTCCAGCGAGCCGACGCATATCGATTATCTGGTGCGCGAGAGCAGTTTGCCGGTGGCGCAGGTGAGCAGTACCCTGGCGTTGATGGAGTTGAAGGGCATGATCCGCCAGATCGCCGGCATGCAGTATGTGGTGGCCCGTGAAACTCGCGTGGATTACACGGTTGAGTAAAACGTGAAACGTAAAACGTAATGACGCTTTACGCATTACGCTCACTGAAAAGCAATTGGGGGACAGGCACACATGTCCAATCATTTCTATGCACTCATCATGGCAGGCGGCGTCGGTTCGCGGTTGTGGCCGTTGTCGCGGCAGAAATCTCCGAAGCAGGTGCTGCCGCTGGTCGGCGAGCGCTCGATGTTTCAGGGCGCAGTCGATCGCTTGCAGCCGTTGCTGCTGCCCGAGGATGTTTTCGTTGTCGTAGGCAAAGAGCAGGTGGATCTGCTCAAGGCCGAGGGGACGGGTATTCCCGATCGGAATTTTGTGATCGAACCGATGGGACGCGGGACGGCTCCGGCGATTGCGTTGAGTGCGATCACGCTGCGCAAGCACGATCCGGATGCGATCATGGCCGTGCTCACCGCCGATCATTTTATCGGCGATGCCAAAGGGTTTCGTGAAGTGCTGAAGGCCGCCCGGGAAGTGGCGGCGCAAGATCAGCTGGTGACGCTGGGCATCACGCCGAGTTCGCCGTCGACGGGCTATGGTTACATCGAGCGCGGGCGGCAGTTGACGAATGCCAATGGTTATGCGGCTTACCAAGTGGTGGCGTTCCGCGAGAAGCCCGATCTGGTGACGGCCAAGCATTTTGTGGTGAGCGGCAAGCACAGTTGGAACAGCGGCATGTTCGTGTGGAAAGTGTCGCGTTTTCTCGATGAACTGTCGCGCACGATGCCGGAGTTCTATCAGCAGCTCATGGAGATTGACGCGGCGCTGGGCACGCCTGCTTTCGACCGCGTGCTGCATGACGTGTGGCAAAACGTGAAGTCGCAGACGGTCGATTTCGGTGTGATGGAAAAGGCGCGCGATGTGGCGGTGATTCCGGCCGAGTTCGGGTGGAACGACATCGGTTCGTGGGCGACGCTGCTGGAGATTCTGGACAACGACGAGCAGGGCAACGTGATTCGTCGCGCGGAGCACCTCGGCGTGGATACCAGCAATACGCTGGTCTTCGGGCACGATCGGTTGGTGGCGACGATCGGGCTGCACGATATGATCGTCATCGATACCGGCGACGCGATTCTGGTGTGTCCCAAGGATCGCGCGCAGGATGTGAAGAAGATTGTCGATCAGTTGAAGCAGACCGGCAAACAAAAATACTTGTAGCGTGATGCGTGTTGCGTAGTGCGTATTGCGTACTGAATGGTGAGTAATGGAAGCCTATTGTGTTAAGTGTAAAACCAAACGAGAGATGAATGAGGCTAAGGCCGAGTTCACGAAGGCGGGCACGCCGGCGACACGTGGCAAGTGCCCGGTATGTGGAACGACGATGTACAAGATGGGTGTGACGCCCGCGCACGAAGGTTTACCCAAGCCGGAAGTGACGGCGCGTGAGACGCGCAAGTCGTCCAAGAAGAAGGGCAAGAAGAATGACGGGCCGCGCGTGGGCGGCCCACATGTGGGCAAGTTGGTGATTGTCGAGTCGCCGACGAAGGCGCGTACCGTGGGACGTTTCCTCGGCAAAGGGTACACCGTCAAAGCGTCGGTGGGCCATGTGCGCGATCTGCTGCGCTCGACTTTGTCGGTGGATGTGGAACATGATTTCACGCCGAAGTATCGCGTGCCAAATGAAAAGAAGGAAGTGGTCAAGGAACTGACCAGCTTAGCGAAGCGGGCAGATTCGATCTATCTGGCCACCGACCCCGATCGTGAAGGCGAAGCGATCGCGTGGCATCTGATGGAGTCGGCCGGGATCGATCCGGCGCGCACGCACCGCGTGGTCTTCCACGAAATCACCAAGGATGCGATCGGCGAAGCGTTTGCCCAGCCGCGCGACATCGACATGCAGCTGGTCAACGCGCAGCAGGCGCGCCGTATTCTCGATCGGTTGGTGGGCTACGAACTCAGCCCGTTGTTGTGGCGGAAGATCCGGGGGCGCTTGAGTGCCGGTCGGGTGCAGAGTGTGGCGCTGCGTTTGATCATCGAACGCGAGCGCGAGGTGCTGGCGTTTGTGCCGGTCGAGTACTGGTCGATCCATGCTGAACTGGCGAAGCACGCAAAGCATCACACCAAGCGATCGACATTCCTGGCGAAGCTGATCAGGATCAATGGCGTCGAAGTCGATTTGAAGAATGAAGTTGATACGCAAGCCATCGTGACCGAATTGGAAAAGGCGACGTATCAAGTGGCGAATGTGAAGACAGGTGAGCGCCGCCGCCGGCCGAGTCCGCCGTTTACAACGAGCACGCTGCAACAAGAGTCGAGCCGCAAGTTGGGCTATGCGGCGCGGCGCACGATGGGGCTGGCGCAGGGCCTGTATGAAGGCAAGTCGGTCGGAGACGAAGGATCGGTCGGGTTGATCACGTACATGCGGACCGACTCGACCAACGTGGCCGAATCGGCGCAGAAGGAAGCGCGCGCGTTCATTCGCGATCGCTTTGGCGCGGAGTTCCTGCCCGACGAGCCGCCGCTCTACAAGACGAAATCCAAGAACGCCCAAGAGGCACACGAAGCGATCCGTCCCACCTCGGTACAGCGCACGCCGGAATCGATCAAGGAATTTCTCGAACCGGCGGAATTCAAGTTGTACGATCTGATCTGGAAACGCTTCGTCGCGTCGCAGATGAATCCGGCGATCTTCGATACAGTGTCGGTGGATATCGCTGCGGGTGAAGCGCGCACGATCGAGCAGTTGATCCCGCTGAATGGAACGGCGGTCTATCCGTATCTGTTCCGCTCGACTGGCTCGACGATGAAATTCGCCGGTTATCTGGCGGTGTATGAAGAAGCGCAAGAAGAAGACGTGAAGAGCGAAGAGAACGTACGCGTGCCGCCGTTGAGCGTGCAAGAATTGTTGGACTTGATTAAACTGTTACCCGAGCAACACTTCACCGAACCGCCGCCGCGTTTCACGGAGGCGTCGCTGGTGAAGGCGTTGGAAGAATACGGCATCGGGCGACCGAGCACGTATGCGTCGATTCTGAGCGTGATCGATAAGCGCGGCTACGTCGAGAAGATGGAGAAGCGGCTGCATCCAACCGAGATCGGGTTTGCCGTGAACGATTTGCTGGTGGAATATTTTGCGGATGTGGTTGATGTGGGCTTTACGGCGCGCATGGAAGAAGAACTCGACGAGATTGCCGAAGGCAGCAAAGAATGGGTGCCCGTGATCCGCGAGTTCTATGAGCCGTTCCAGAAGGACATCGAGCACGCGGATGCCAACATCGAAAAGGTGGACATGGTGGAGCAGTTCGGCGAGCCGTGCCCGACGTGCGGCAAGCCGCTGCTGATTCGCTACGGGCGCTACGGCAAGTTCATCGGGTGCAGCGATTTTCCGAACTGCCGCTACACCGCGCCATTTTTGGTGAAGGTGGGCGTGAAGTGTCCGCAGTGCGGCACGGGCGACATCGTGGAGAAGAAAACGAAGCGCCGGCGCATTTTCTATGGCTGCTCGAATTACAAGAACGGCGATCCGGACTCGTGCGACTTCACGAGTTGGAACAGGCCGATGCCGCAGCCGTGCCCCAATTGCGGCGGGCTGCTGACGCTGAAGGGCAAAGATGCAGCCAAGTGTATCAAGTGCGAGAACGAGTATTCCATGAGCGATTTGCCAGAGGCTCAGTTGGCGGTAGGGTAGAGTGATCCACGAATCTCACGAATCCTCACGAAGGGTTCGTGAGATTTTTGTATTGTTCGTGTAGACGTGAGCACTCCCCCCAAAGATGGGGATTTCGTGCACCGCATGTGTTAGTGTCAATTCGTGAAGAGAAAACTATGGCTCATATTCAAGATCGTCTCACTGAAGTACGTCGTCTGTTGGAAGGTGAGACCTGTCAGGTTTTCTAGCGATTATCGGCGCTTGTTCGCCGTGGGCAGGTGGGGCTGGATCACTCGACCAGATGATCGGGTGAAAACCTGACAGGTCTTTGGTGAAGATTCGTGTCAATTCGTGGAGAGAAAATTATGACTCACATTCAAGATCGTCTCACTGAAGCACGCCGTTTGCTGGAAGAGAAGAAATTGCCTGCGTTGTTGATCTCACAGGTGGAGAATCGACGGTATCTGTCGGGGTTTACGGGCAGCGCAGGGATGCTGCTGATCACGCCGACGTGTGCCATCCTCTCGACGGATTTTCGTTACTGGGAGCAGGGCGCGCAGCAAGCCCCAGACTTCACGGTGTATCAAGCCAAAGGCGGCGTGAAGGATTACCTGCCCGGCCTCATCGCGGCCGCAGGCAATCCGCCGCGCATCGGCTTTGAGAATAGCACCGTCACCGTGGCGCAATACGAGGAGATGCAAAAAGCCGCGCCGAATGTCGAATGGAGCGGCGTCAACGGCTTGATCGAAAATGCGCGCGCGGTGAAAGACGCCGATGAGTTGGCGCTGACCCAGCAGACGATCGATCTAGCGGAAGATGGCTTGCGCTATTTGTTGACGGTGCTCAAGCCGGGCCTGACCGAAAAGCAGGCCGCGTGGGAATTGGAAGTCTACCTACGGACGCACGGTGCGGATGCGCTGAGCTTCGATACGATTGTCGCGTCCGGGCCGAATGCCGCACTGCCACATTATCATCCAGGTGACCGGGTGATTCAGGCCAACGAGCCGATCACCATCGATTGGGGCGCGGCGATGGACGGCTACCGATCGGATCTCACCCGCACGATCGTCCTCGGCGAGCCCGACGCGAAGTTCCGCGAAGTGTACGGCATTGTGTTGAAAGCGCAGCTAAATGCCATCAACCACATCAAAGCAGGGCAGACCGGCCGCGAGGCCGACGCTTTCGCGCGGGATGTGATCGTCGCGGCGGGATACGGCGACTACTTCGGACACGGGCTGGGGCATGGTGTAGGTTTAGCGATACACGAGCAGCCGCGCGCGAGTTACACCGTCGAGGACGAACGCCTGCCGGCGAACTCGATTCTCACCGTCGAGCCGGGAATTTATCTACCCGGTTGGGGCGGCGTACGGATCGAGGATATGATTCTGGTGAAAGAAAATGGTTCTGAGGTGCTGAGTCACTTTGAAAAATAACGAGTAACGAGTAACGAGTAAAAATGGGGGCAGCGGTGAACTTCGACGATTGGATCAAGAGCGTTCCGCAAGATATCACAGAAGATGTGTTGTGGACGGTGAAGGCTTACCGCTATGCTTTGTTCATATCGGATCTGTGCTGGTTTGATGTAACAAAATTGATGCAGGATAAACGCACGCTCGATCTATCCGATCAGCTTTATCGGGCCATCGGCTCCATCAGCGCCAACATCGCCGAAGGTTATTCACGCAGCACGGGCAAAGATCGAGCGCGGTTCTACGAATATGTGCTGGGCTCGGCGCGTGAAAGCCGCGATTGGTATTACAAGGCCAGGTATGTTTTGGGCGAAAGCGTTACACAACACCGCTCTGGCTTCTTGACGGAGATCATCCGGCTACTGATTACGATGGTGCCGCAGTAGCGCCTGAGTGGCTCGATTCGAGAAGCACGCGAGACCTATGAAGTCGATTTCGATCGCTTCTTAAGCAACATTCCCATGCCGTAACAGTTACTCATTACTCGTTACTTATTACGGAGTTCTCCATGTCTGATCAAGTCATCTATTCCATGGTTCGTGTGGGCAAGATTCATCCGCCCAACAAGCAGGTGCTGCGCGATATTTCGCTGGGTTTTTTTTATGGGGCGAAGATCGGGGTGTTGGGCCTCAACGGCGCGGGCAAGAGCACGCTGCTGCGGATCATGGCCGGCCTTGACGAGGATTACCTCGGCGAGACGATGCTGAGCAAGGGCTATTCGCGCGGCATGCTGGAGCAGGAACCGCAGCTCGACGCAACGAAGTCGGTACGCGAAGTCGTCGAGGAAGCGGTCCAGCCGATCGTGACGGCGTTGAAGCACTACGACGAGATCAACGCCAAATTCGCGGAGCCTGACGCTGATTATGATCAACTCATCGAAGAGCAGGGCCGCCTGCAAGAATATCTCGATAAGCACGACGCGTGGACGCTGGATAGTCGTCTGGAATTGGCGATGGACGCGCTGCGTTGTCCGCCCGGCGATGCCAGCGTGTCGGTGTTATCGGGCGGCGAACGTCGCCGCGTCGCGTTGTGCCGTTTGCTGCTCACTGAACCCGATATTCTGCTGCTCGACGAACCGACGAATCACCTCGACGCCGAGTCGGTGCAGTGGCTGGAAAAGCACTTGCAAGATTACAAGGGCACCGTCATCGCCGTGACGCACGATCGGTATTTTCTGGACAACGTCGCGGGCTGGATCCTCGAACTCGATCGCGGATATGGCATTCCGTGGAAGGGCAACTACTCCTCGTGGCTGGAGCAGAAGCAACAGCGTTTGGCGTTGGAAGAAAAAGCCGACACGAAGCGCCAACGCACGCTCGAACGCGAACTCGACTGGATTCACATGTCGCAGAAAGCGCGGCAGGCTAAAGGCAAGGCGCGCGTGGCCGCTTACGACAAACTGCTCAGCCAGGAACAGGAAAAATATCGCGATGAGATCGAGATCTACATTCCGTCCGGCCCGCGACTGGGTGACTTGGTGCTCGAAGCAAAAAATGTGAGCAAGGGCTACGGCGATCGCATCCTCTTCGAGCATCTTGATTTCTCGCTGCCGCCCGGCGGCATCGTCGGCGTGATCGGGCCGAATGGCGCAGGCAAGACCACGTTGTTGAAGATGATCATCGGCACGGCGCAGCCCGACACCGGCACGTTTAAGATTGGCGAGACGGTGCAGCTGGCCTACGTCGATCAGAGCCGCGATACGCTGGATCCCAATAAGAACGTGTGGGAAGAAATCTCCGGCGGCGAAGATACGTTGACGCTGGGCACGCGCAAGCTGAACTCACGCGCCTACGTAGCGAGTTTCAACTTCCTCGGCACCGATCAGCAGAAGAAAGTGGGAACCCTCTCGGGCGGTGAGCGTAACCGGGTGCATCTGGCCAAAGTGCTGAAGCAGGGCGCGAATGTGATCCTGCTCGACGAACCCACGAACGATCTCGACGTGAACACGCTGCGGGCGCTGGAAGAAGCGCTGGACGCCTTCGGCGGCTGCGCGGTGGTCGTCAGCCACGATCGCTGGTTCCTCGATCGCGTGGCGACGCACATCCTGGCGTTTGAGGGCGACTCGCAAGTGTATTGGTATGAAGGTAGCTTCTCGGATTACGAGGAAGATAAACACAAGCGGATGGGTATCGATGCCGATACGCCGCATCGGATCAAGTATAAGCCGCTGACGAGATGAAGCGTGATGCAAGTTGCATGATGCAAGAATGCCTGTTGTGGCGATGGCCGCGGCAGGCATTTTGTTTTGACGGTGAACAGGGGAAAGAGTATACTTTCAATAGGAGGCAGGCTATGGAAACTTCGTCTTCAATACAGGCTACCAAGTATGTGATCGAAAGCATGCTGGATACACTCTCGCCGGAAGGTCTGAATGCGGTGGAGCAGTTCGTGCGCTTCGTGCATGATCGACAGCAGAACCTGCCCGTGGCCGAGCTGCGCTACCCGACGAAAGCGTCTCCGGCAACCAGCTTGAAGGGGTGGAATAACTTGCTGCGTGAAGGTTATGACGGAGATGCGCTGACGGATACGGAAGCTGTTGCCGACAAGGTGTAGGGTTGATGTCACCTAAAACTCAGTATCTCTCCAATTTGCCTCGCGCCCCCATCTGTGCCACAATGACAACGCATTCGAGACACAGCGGGTCTTAGCAATAACCAACTTTCAGCGAGGAGCACATTCTTGAGGTGACAGGGGTCAAGGGTCATCGCCCGCTACTGACGTTAATGCCGTTAAGAACCTCTCAAGGTAGCAAGAATTGAGGCCAACTATGCCTGATTTAATACCCAATGCGTTGTACACACGCAAGGCAATACACGAATTGCTCCATGGCAGCATGCAGATTTATCTTCCACATTTCAACGGACGAGTTGTATGTGGATGTTTTGATGTTTCTCTCAATCCAAATGCACCCGAAGAAATTCTGGTTGGCGAGGGAGAAGACGTCGTTAAATATGCTAAAGTACTCTCACTGCAAATAGGGCCTATTCCGGTATTCATGAAGCAATCCACGAAAAAATGGAAATATATCGGTAACTACAGCGCCTTGAATTACTCCGAAAACCTTGAAGAAGTTGCCGCAAAAGCAAATGCCGCTGAGCGTTCAGATGTAGTAGGTGTGCTTTATCTAAAGCCAGTCGCTCGTTAATCGGAGCTGTTCATGCTCACTGATATTGTCTCGCAGATCAACGCCATATTTTGTGTTAATCTAAACAATTTCCGGCTATCCTGACCTGGACGTGGCCGATCGCCAAATCTGCGAAAATCAGAGGTGGTTTTTACCCGCTGGCGTTTGGGTAGGTGGCACGCGGCTGAAACGCGGGCCGTTAGGCGCACCAAGTTAAATGCTTCACACAATACTTCACGGAGGCAAAATTATGACAGCATGGCTGTACCAGATGACGACAGAAGAGAAAGACGGTGAGTATTGGAGTCCGGAAGAGTACAGATTACAGGTTTGGGAAGGTGACAACATCACTTGGGGTACACGTAAGATCACTTGTAGAAATCAAGACGTCATCCGTCCTGGTGATTTGGTAATCTTGATGTTCTGCAAATCTCATACTGAAGATCATGGAATCTACGGCTGGGGCGTTATCCAGAAGTTTAACCCAAAGAAGGAACAGATAACCTTCACGCCTACTTCTCCAAGCGACTTCCTGAAGACATCGCCTGCTTGGGATGACAGCATCGAAAACTTGGCGAATCAAATAAGAGCGCCGCAATTTCAAGGAACCATGTGGGATATGACTTTAGAGGAGCTAAACGCCATCCGTGCTGCTATCCGACACCATTTGGGACCAACAATGTCATAGCGGCACCATTTACCCTGCGCCCAACCATGCCGTGCCATCACCAGGCCAATGCGCCTTGGTTGACACTATTCTTTCGGTTGGCGTGGCGTCTCAGTCAAGATGACTGGTAACTTGCGATTGAGTCGCTTCACGGCTAGTTCGGCTAACAGGACGGCATTGGTTTTGCTGTCCTATTTGTGTACGATGCCGACGAACGCGGTGCTCCATCTGGCCGAAACAGGAGTTGATCTAAATACAACTCCAGCCGCGCTTAGATCAACTCTTTCAACACCAATAAACTCCCGAAGACATTTTAATCTTCGGGAGTTTTATTTACGCCGTTTCTGCGCGCCCTTTTTCATAATGCCGCCGGGCTTTGGCCCGATTGCCGCAGCCGCGCATGCTGCACCACTGCCGGCTGCCATTGCGACTGGTGTCGTAGAATAACCAGCCACAACCTCGATCGTCGGCGCAGACCCCCACGCGCTTGATGTTCTCGCTGGTCAGCAGCTCGCTGGCCGAACGCACGATCCACCACAGTATTTGATCCAGATCGCCGTCCTCGCCTTGCCGCTCCCAGTCGAACGTGGCTTTATTCCAGACCAGGCGTGACATTGACATGGATCGGTTAAGCTCGGCGTTCAAGATCGTTTGATCGGCGGTTGCTGGCGTCTGCCCGTGTGCTACCGCCACGAAGATGTGATAGATCGCTTCGCGCAGCGCCACTGCACGATCGAGGGTGCGGGCAGCCTCGGTTGGATGCTGATCGGCAGCACGCAGCAACTGCTGCGCGGTTCGATCGGACAGGAGGCCGATCGGCTTGGCCCAGGCGATCAGGGCGGCGTAGCTCGTCAGGCTTTCGGTCGGGTGATCGCTGGCGTGCCACTCCGCCGTGTTGGCAAAGTCAAGACACAACCAGCCGCTTTCGAGTTTCCAATTGTTTTCTGGCCTGACAGTTGCCATGATGTCTGTCCTTCGTCAAAATTTCGTATAACCTTCAAAAACCTATTGACAGGTTACACCCTTTGTGCTATGATGTAACCATCAAATACAGTTTAGCAGGTTAATCGGACGGCGTCAATAGAGCAGATGTTCAAGAGGGGGAAGCCATGTTCGAAAATGATTGGATACTGCGGCAATTAGCGCTAGAGCGCCAGCGCGATTTGTTGCGGCAGATCGAACGAGATCGGTTGGTCAGGCAGGCGCGTCCGATCAGCCATCAACGCGGACACACGTTTTATCATGTGCTTGATTGGACCGGGCGGTTACTGGTCCGCTGGGGTGAACGCCTGAAGGCACGACACGCGCTGTATCATGCTTCATCACTTACCACATCTCACGAGGTTAATCATGGATAACCACTTGACAACCACACAATTGCTTGAAGTCATGCGCACGGCTCGATCGAAATGGGAGGCGTTGCTGGCTGAAGTTGGTGAAACACGCCTGACCGAACCGGGCGTTGAAGGCGATTGGTCGCTCAAAGACATCATCGCGCACATCACGTACTTTGAAACGTGGGCTGCCGACAACGTGATCGCGATCCGGCGCGGTGAGCCTCGGCCGCAAGCGGAATACCAGGGTCTGGAGATGGACGAGGAGAATGCGCGCATTTATGAACGTCTGCGTGCCAAGCCGCTGGCTCAGGTCTTGCAAGAATCACAGGTGTCGTTTCAGCGCAGCATCGAGGCTGTGCAAGGATTGCGCGACGAAGATCTCTATGATCCGAAATTCACGCGGGCAGCTGGAGCCGATTGGACCGTGTTCGATCTCATCGAGGGTGATACCTTCGAGCACTACAATGATCACAGCACGTCAGTGCGCGCGTGGCTCGATCGGACTGCCACTCGTTGAGCAAAAGAAAGGATCGTCAACCTATGCTCCATCCTCTGGTCGCGCAATTGCGCTTCACACGAAATGAGTTCAAACGGGCTTTACCTCAACGATCGATTTGCGTATGGCGCTCCAGCCAGTCCCCCGTCACTTCACGAGATGTGGGCGGCGGGGGAAACGATCATGCGGGCTGCTGATCCGTGGCTGGAGGCATTGACAACAGAGAAACTGCTTGAGCAGGTGGTTATCGAAGGCCAGCCACGTCCATACATTTTTGGATCGCTCTTGCCGCGCGTGATCTATCACTACTGGTATCACACGGGCGAGAATCTGGCGATCCGGCAAATGTTGGGGCACGTGGATTTGCCGGAGTTTGTAGGTGACATTGACCATGAAGCGCCGTATCAAGCACAATAGGGCACCTCTTAGGAGACAATCATGATTGCAAGAATTTGGAAGGGCGTCACGCCTGAAGCGAAAGCCGGACCGTACCTTGACTACATGCGGATGACCGGGGTTAAGGATTTACAAGCGACGGCTGGCAATCAAGGTGTGTATGTGTTGCGCCGGATTGACCACGGGCAGGCCGAGTTCACTTTCATCTCGATGTGGAATTCGTGGGAAGCGATTCATCGTTTTGCGGGTGATGATGTTGAGCGTGCTGTCTATTACCCTGAAGACAAAGACTACTTGCTGGACCTCGATCCAAAAGTGATGCATTACGAAGTGTTAGTAGCGCCAGATAAGGTTTGAATCAAGGTCCGGGTCAAACGGGTGCAGCGCAGATAAGCCGTTCGATGACAGGAAGAAATATGGCTCATTTTAACTTTGCAAAGCTGCCGTTACGCTGGCGAATTGCCGCCGCGTTTGCGGCCATCTATGTGATCTGGGGATCGACTTACCTCGCGATCCGGTTTGCCATCGAGACGATTCCGCCGTATCTCATGGGCGGTGTGCGGTTCTTATTAGCCGGGGGTGTGCTGTATGCGGTGTTGCGCTGGCGCGGTGTGCCTGCGCCGTCACGTCGACACTGGCGCGCCGCGCTCATCGTCGGCGGACTATTACTGTTTGGGGGCAACGGCGGCGTGATAGTCGCAGAGCAGTTCGTGCCGTCGAGTCTGGCCGCGTTGATCATCGCCACGGTGCCGTTATGGATGGTGCTGCTGAATTGGAGGTGGGGCGATCGACTACGCCCGAGTGCAGGCACAGCGATCGGGTTGGGGTTGGGCGTGATCGGCATTGGTCTGATCGCGGCTCCGGGGCAATCGGCTGTTGAAGGCGCGGTCAATCCGATCGGTCTGGCGATGCTCATTCTCGCGTCGTTGTCCTGGTCGATCGGATCACTGTATTCCCGACGGGCCCAGCTGCCCTCCAACGCGCTGCTTTCCACTTCCATGGAGATGCTGGCGGGCGGAGGCCTGATGTTGGTGACGGGGTTACTGCTAGGGCAGGGTGCGCAGATCCGTTTCGATCAGGTCAGTTTGCTCTCGCTGGCCGCACTCGGTTATCTTGTGATCTTCGGATCATTGATGGGATTCACGGCCTACGTGTGGCTGCTGAAAGTGACTACCCCGGCACGTGTCTCGACCTATGCGTTTGTCAATCCCGTCGTGGCCGTGTTTCTGGGTTGGGCGTTTGCCGGTGAGCAGCTCAGCGCGCGGGTGATGGTCGCCGCCGCGATCATCATTCTGGCTGTGGTGCTGATCACGTTCAATCAAGCGACCGCGCGCTCACGGTCGACCATCTCTGTGCCCGTTCACGAGGTGATGGAACCATCCCTGGCCGAAGGGGTTTAGGCGAATGAATTCGGGCGAATAAGTTCGTTGGCAAGGACAGCCTGGAGTATGAAGCGGTGGGCGGTACGCGCAAGAGCGAGCACAGGGAGCCGCAACCTAAAACCCAAGACGCCAACCTGTGGGGCCTAGATCGCCGCAGGCGATAACAGGCGAGTCGAAAGTGGCTCGCCCGTTCTTGTTCTTCACGGTATAATCGTGCCAAGGAATGGCTTATGACTGAACTAAGTTCACTTCAACTGGCTGGCCAAGCTCAAGCGACGCGCGTGTCCGGGCGCGCGATTGACGATCTGGTGCAGGCGATCGTCAACCAATTCAGCCCGGACCGAGTGATTCTATTTGGTTCGCACGCTTACGGTGAACCACAGCCGTGGAGCGATGTGGACTTGCTGGTGGTCATGGACACGCCGCAGGGCGAAGGGCCGGCCATGCAGGCCGTGCGGAATTCGCTGCCCCGCCGGCCGTTTAGTGTCGATGTCGTCGTGCGCTCTCAAGCCGAAATCGATCGGCGGATCGCCCTCGACGATTGGTTCTTGGAAGAGATCACTCGTAAAGGTCAAGTGCTTTATGAAAGAACTGACCGCTGAGTGGGTGACCAAAGCCGAAAACGATTTTGAAGTGGCGCGGCTGGCGCGGTATCGCGCTGAGGCGCCGATTTCGGACGCGATTTGTTTCCACAGTCAGCAGTGTGCCGAGAAATATCTTAAGGCGTTTTTGCAGGAATATCGTATTCGGTTTCCGTACACGCACCCATTAATTCCGTTGCTTGAAATGTGCTTGCTGCTCGATCTGAGTTTTGAATCTTTGCGGGTTGACCTGGATAGACTTGACGGTTATGCGGTTGCGGCACGGTATCCCGGAGTGTCTGTGACGCTGGCGATGGCTGACGAAGCGCTTGAGGCTGCGGGCCGGGTAAGAGATTTCATTCAAACTCGCCTGCGATCAGCGACTGATGAGCGCGCTAACGAATAACCACCCCGTTTTTCGTTGACAGACCTTTCAAAACCAGTTACAATTTTTCCCGTCGAAGGGTATTCGTATGTCTCAATCAACGATCGCAGTGGTTTGCATGTGTCGGTGCTCCTGTCTAGCGCGGAGGCGGTGGGATTTGCCTGCGGCAGGAGTGGTTGCCTGTTAGCCGATCGATCGACAAGCCCCACCGTTTTCCGCGTTTCAGCATGAGCCGGAAATCGCAGGGGCGACGTTGAACACGACAAATTGTTGCGTTAACGCAGCGCTAGCGGATTGTCCGTTGGCGCTGTTTTATTTGCCGGCCTTATCAAGGCCAAACCATACTTGTCAGGGAGACAATATCTCATGAAAATTGCAAATGACATTACCGAGTTGATTGGCAACACCCCGTTGGTCAAATTGCGCCGCGTGACCGAAGGCGCTGTCGCCGAAGTTGTGGCGAAGTTGGAATTCTTCAATCCCGCGCACAGCGTGAAAGATCGCATCGGCGCATCGATGATCGATGCGGCGGAGCAGGCCGGCTTGATCAAGCCCGACACGATCATCGTGGAGCCGACGAGCGGCAACACCGGCATCGCGCTGGCGATGGTGTGCGCGGCCCGCGGCTACAAGTTAGTGATCACCATGCCGGAGACGATGAGCAAGGAACGCCGCATGCTGCTGCGGGCCTATGGCGCGGAGTTGATTCTGACGCCCGGCCCCGATGGGATGGGTGGCGCGATCCGAAAGGCCGAAGAACTGGCCGCGGCTGACTCGCGCTACATCATTCCGCAGCAATTCAAGAATCCCGCCAACCCGGAGATTCATCGCAAGACTACCGCCGAAGAGATCTGGCGTGACACCGATGGCCAGGTTGACTTCCTCGTATCGGGCATTGGCACAGGCGGCACGATTACGGGCGTGGGCGAAGTCATCAAGGCGCGTAAGCCGTCGTTTAAGGCGATTGCCGTCGAGCCGGATGCCTCGGCGGTGTTGTCGGGCAGTCCGAAGGGGCCGCATCCCATTCAGGGTATCGGCGCGGGTTTTGTGCCGGACGTCCTCAACACCCAGATCTACGATGAGATCATCCGCGTCAAGGGTGATGATGCGTTTGACACGGCGCGGCGCCTGGCAAAGGAAGAGGGCCTGCTGGTTGGTATTTCCTCCGGTGCGGCGACGTGGGCGGCGTTGCAAGTGGCGCAGCGAGCGGAGAATGCCGGCAAGTTAATCGTCGTCATCATTCCGTCGTTTGGCGAGCGCTATCTGAGCACGGCGCTGTTCGCGAATTTGGCGGACTAGGAAGCAAGTAGGCAAGGAAACAAGTAAACACGGTATAACCCTTGTCTACTTGTTTCCTTGTTTACTGTTTTTTGGAGGGCCGTATGTTTACAACTCTTCGTCGTGATGTTCAATCTGTTTTCGATCGCGACCCGGCGGCACGCAGCGTCCTGGAGGTGTTGCTGTGCTATCCGGGCCTGTACGCCGTGTGGGGCCATCGGCTCAGCCACTGGCTGTGGGTACATCGCCTGAAACTGCTGGGGCGCTACGTCTCGCAAGTCATGCGCTTCTTCACCGGCATCGAGATTCACCCGGGCGCGAAGATCGGGCGGGGCTTGTTTATCGATCATGGGATGGGCGTGGTGATTGGCGAAACGGCCGAGTTAGGCGAGGAAGTGACACTGTATCACACGGTCACGTTGGGCGGCACCAGCTTGCAAAAAGGTAAGCGCCATCCGACGTTGGGCGATCGGGTGACGGTGGGCGCGGGTGCGAAGATCCTCGGACCGATCGAGATCGGCTGCGACAGCCGCATCGGCGCGAACGCGGTCGTGGTTAAATCCGCACCGTCGAATTCCGTCATCGTCGGCGTGCCGGGCCAGATCATCTCGCGCACCAGGCCGCATACGGCCAAAGACAGACCCGATCTGGAACACGCTTCGATGCCTGATCTGGTGGGTGTTACTCTGCAATCGCTTATCGCGCGCGTCGATGAATTAGAGCGGCTCGTGGAAGGTCACGTCGAGCACCCTGACGTGCATCTGCCAATCAAGGGGGTGTGGCACGGCGAGGATTTTGCGATCTAGTGTTACTTCCCCTCAATTTCTAACATCCAAAATTGATCGTCGCGGACCTCCAGGCGGGTGACACGGAAGTTGTCGCCCAGGGCCGCCCGCACGCGATCCATCAGGCCCAGTTGCTCGATGACGAAGTTGGGCACCACGACCCAGCCCAGCGCGCCGCCGGTATCGATCACTTGCGTGGCGACGCCTTCGAGTTGATAAGCTTGATCGGCATCGGGCTGAATGCGGAACTTGGCCGCGATGGGGAGATTCCCCGCTTGCGCGGAACGTCCGCACAGCATCACCACTCCCGGCTCCACCAGGCGTAGGCCTCCGTCTTGCAGATCGCCGCTCTTCGCGGTGTACTCATGCACATACGAGTTGAGATTCTTTTCAGGAAATTCTAGTGAGGCTCGTTCGCCCGGAGCAATCTGCTGGGCAAGTCTGATTTGTGCCGCCATCTCCTGCGCGGCTCCAGGCGAAACGGGTACAGCCCGATCGCACGGCTGAGGCCCGACCAGGACACTGCCCGAGGCGAGAACGACGACCGTCACCACCAGCAGCACAGCAACAATCACCAGGATTTTTGTGAGAGTGCTTCCACCTGTAGCGGCGGGTGCCACCGGCACCGTGTAGCTTGGTTTTATGGGCGGTTTAGGGGTTTCGCGCGGCGGAGCCGGCGGCGGAATCAGCACATCCAGATTGTGCTGGGTGATGGCTTCGCCGGCTTTGTCACCGATCTTGTGACGAATCTCCCATGCCTGCTTCAATAACGCGATCGCTTCGGTCTGATTGAACAGGGCAGCGCGCGTGCCAAGTTGATGGAGCGCCCAGGCCTCTGCGTGATTATCATGGATGATCCGCGCTAGATTCAACGCCCGATCGAGCAAGGTGCCCCACGCGTCCCATAAGCCGAAGTGAGTCAGATAGGGTGAAATCGCCCGGCTCAATTGCAGCGCGGCGGCTTGATGTCCCTGCGCTGCCGCCCACGCGATCGAGCCCAGAATGTTCCCCAGTTCGTCGTGGCAGAATTGATCGGATTTGAAGCGATTCTGCTGCGCGTCGATCAAGAACTGGGTTAGCAGACGTTCTTGCCATGCCGTAGCGGTGATCCCAGTTTGTATCACAGGGCGCAGGCCGGGCGCGAGGCGCAGTCGCGGGCTGTTGGTATAGACCAAACTTAGCCGTTGCAGACGTTCCAGTGCTGCGCCATATTTGTCGGACGAAATGCTGGATAGATCAGGCAATCCGATCGGATCTGACACACGCTTCTTCAATTTGACATTACCGATGATCACGTCGGTGTCGGTCTCGATAATGCGTTCGCGATTCTCAACGTCAACGCCCAGTAGCTGGCGCAATCGATCGGGGTTGTGCGACAGGCTGGGCAGGGCCGCGATCAACTCAATGATGCGTTTTTCTTCCGCTGTCAAAATCGTATCGGCCAGCTGCATGGCTCGTTCGATCCCGGCGCGCAGTGGATCGTTGGCGGTGATGGTGATGGCTGCCAACGTGGCCTGAATCTGCTCCAGGGTGAGCGCCGCTTCACGCATGACATTGCCGCCGATTACCACTGCCAACGGAACATCGGCTAGAAGCGCGCAGATCGCTCCGAGCGCGGACTGGTTCGCTTCGTTCAGTGCGAGATTGGCGCGCAGGGCAAATAACTGCAGCGCATCCGCGCGCTGCAGGGCCGCGATCTTAAGCGGCAGAGTGGCGTCGCCAGACGGTGGCTGTGTGCCGCTGATGACGATGGCACTGTTGCGGCAGATATCCGGCAAGCGTTCGATCAAACGCGCGGGCAGCTGCGCGCCATCGATGACGATCAACGACTGAAGTGAACTAAGATGGGGTTGAGCCGAATCGGCGTTGACATTCAACGCCGGCTCGGCAATGAAGTATTTTTCGAACAGCCGCTGGATGAGATCGTTGGGGCCGAGCACCGTGCCGTCGACATCGGCGCCTTCGAGGAAGGCCACGCCATCGGGCAGTGCCTGCGCGGCGCGACCATTCGCGGCTTGTTTGAGCAGCGTCGATTTACCGGCGCCGTCGGGCGCGTAAAGCGTCAACGCTTCACGTGAAGTAATTTGTTGTTCAAGTTGAGCGAGCTCAGCTGCGCGCCCGATAAATCCCCGTGGCCGGCGGGGCGGCAGCGGAAGCTCGGTCTTGCGCGCTACTTGCGGGTGATGTTCGATGATGTCGATCTGCACGTTGCTGTTGGGTTGCGTGGTGACGATGTAGGTTCTTTGATCTTTGATGCTGACGATCTTGTCGCGGCCAACCACATCGCCGCCGACGTTAATCGCTTCCCCTTGAAGATCGACGCCGCCACTCCGGTTGGTGGACAGAGCAGGATCGCTGGTGCTCATGCTGGTCCCCCTATGTGACAAGTATCAATAGATCACGGAGACGGCTCAAGCATTCTGAGCGGAAGCCCGCGTCTTTTCGGGCTGTAGTCGAAGAATGCGGTTTATGCCACAGACTCAGTCGTTTTGCACGAGTCGCATCCTTCGACTTCGTTCTGCGAAAAGCGTGCAGAACTTCGCTCACGCCCTGTCCGCGAAGCGGGGGCGCGCCAGGCGGGATGCTTTCGTAATCTACTGATTATACTATCGGTTTGCCCGAAATCCGAAATTCAAGATGAGTGGTCAGCACTCTGGGACTGCTTCAGTTGCCCGCAGCCCGCGTGGATGTCGATGCCGCGCCGGACGCGCAGCGAATTGGGGATGTGTTGATCAGCGAGGATGGCGCGGAAAGCGGCGATGCGTTCGCGCGTCGAGGCCGCGCCGGTAAAGCCGTGAGTGGGATTGAGCGGAATCAAATTGACATGGCACAGCAGGCCCTTCGCCAGGTTGGCCAGGGCGCGCGCCTGTTCGGGCGTGTCGTTGACGTTGTCGATCAGCGCCCATTCAAAACTGAGCCGGCGATGCGTGGCGCTGGCGTAAGCGCGGCAGGCTGGGATCAAAACTTCCAGCGGGTACCGTTTATTGATCGGCAGCATCGAGGCGCGCAAATCGTTCGTGGCCGCGTGCAGCGAGACGGCCAGATTCACTTGCAGGTGTTCTTGCGTGAACCGCTCGATCATCGGCACGAGGCCGACGGTGCTTACCGTGATGCGGCGCGCGCCAAAGTTATACCCGATCGGATCACTCAGCCGGTGGAGCGCGTCGATGAGTTGATGGTAGTTGGCGAAGGGTTCGCCCATGCCCATCAGCACGATATTGGTTGCCCGGTGTCCCGTAACGGATTGCTGATTGTTGATGGCTGATGGCTGATTTTTCCCTCTGTCGCCCTGTCTCTCATTCCCACTGTCTGCTCGCCGCAGTTCACGCTCAAAGAATAATACTTGCTCGACGATTTCACCCGCCGATAAGTTGCGTTGAAATCCGCCCTGGCCCGTGGCGCAAAACGTGCAGCCCATGGCACAACCGGCTTGCGTCGAGAGGCACACCGTGTTGCGTGTGTCGTATTCCATCAACACCGTTTCGATTTGGGCCTGATCGGGCAGGGTGAAGAGAATTTTGCGCGTCCAGCCATCGGAGGATAACAGATCGACTTTTGGAGTTAATCGCCCGAGCGGATATTCAGCTGCCAGGCGATCGCGCAGCGGTTTGGGCAGACTCGTCATGGCCTCGTAGGAATCGACCAGCCGCACGTACAACCATTCCCAAATCTGCCTGGCGCGAAACGCGGCCTCACCCCAGCCCTGCAAGGCGGACTGGAGTTCGTTGAATTTCAAATCGTAGAGCGAGGTGTGCAACTTAGTCATTGGCCCACGCGTTCGTTAGAGCCGCGATGTCTTCGTAGACCCCGTCGGGTTGGTAATCACTCGCCGCCAGCTGCTCACGTGTCGTGACCCCGCTCAACACCAATGCCGACTTCAGATTCAACCGCACGGCTCCCAGGATATCTGTCTCTAAGCGATCGCCCAGCACCAGCGTTTGTTCCGGCACGGCATTCATGCTCTTGAGTGCCGTTTGATACAATACCGGTTCGGGCTTGCCAATCACGATCGGTTTCACGTCCGTGGCGGTTTCGATCGCCGCCAGCAGCGCACCGTTGCCGGGCACGATGCCTTCCGGGTTGGGAAAAGTGCGATCGCTGTTGGTGCCGATGAACCTGGCCCCCGCGCGGATGTTGAGCGCCGCGCACTTGAGTTGATTATACGTGAGGTTCCAATCGATGCCGACCACGACAGCGTCGACTTTGTCTTCGGCGAATTCAAAGCCCTTGTTGCGCAAGGCGACGCGCAGCCCTTCCATGCCGATGACGTACAACCGCGCCCCGGCGGGCAGGAGGGTTTCCAGGTAATCGGCAGTGGCCGATGACGAAGTGACAATTTTGTCGGGCGTGACATCGGCGCCCCAACCTTGCAAGCGCTCCGCCAGCTTCTCGGCCAGTGTGGAAGCATTATTCGTGGCGCACACAAACCGAATGTCGCGCTGGCGCAAGAACTGAAAGAATTCCACGAGCCCCGGCATGGGTTCACATCCGTGCCACAAGACGCCATCCATATCGGTGATTAGATAGTGGAACGATTTCAAAGATATCATCAAGGCGGTTTCCTTACTCGATCAGTGTCTTGGCCTATTGTACCCTTCCGGTGGATGTCTGTCTATGATCGTGTGGCGGGCACGCCCTTTTCATTCAGTTGCGTATGCCAATTGTGTGCACGCGGTTGGTGAGCGTGAATCTGGTTGAGCGCGTCACGCATCATAGGGTTGACGATCTATGGCGCACAATGGTAAACTGCGCTGCGTGCCAATACAACGCCAAGTGTAACCCAATTGGGCGCTAACGATTCTTTCATTCAGTTGTGCCATAATATGCCCCACGGTGGCACATCCAGATTTCGCTCGCCGCTTGATGTTTGAAGACAGGGAGAAAGATGTCGCAGCGTTTGATTCTAGTGATTGACGATGAAGTCGATACCATCGACCTGGTTGAGGCGGCTTTCCAACGGCGTGGCTACGAAGTCATCGGTGCGTGGAATGGCTATGCGGGTTTGCAGCTGGCGCGTGAACGTCACCCGGCGGTTATTCTGATCGATTTGATGCTGCCGGAAATCAGCGGCTTTGAGGTCTGCCAGCGGCTGCGCCACGATCCGGCCACGGCGCAGATTCCGCGCGTGATCTTATCGGCGCGTGCCTCGCTGGCCGATCAAGCCGACGCCGCCACCGCGGGCGCTGATCGTTACTTGATGAAACCGGTCGGCATTAAGGCCTTGGTGAGTGTCGTGGAGGATTTATTGCCACAGACTTGTACAGCCAACGAGAAGTAGAAACCAACGAAACCGGTTTATTCCATGACTCGGCGAAGGGGGATGGCCTTCGCTGAGTTTTTTGTGGGCTACGGTTGTGTCTCAAGATACTGTTTGAAATCACGTCCGAGCGGCGTGAGTCGACGTGTCGCAGGATCGAGCAGATTGCCGGTCGGGTAGTTAGTGTCCGCCAGGCTATACCAGCACCAGCGCTGCACCAAGCGGTTGCCGTCGGCCGGCAGCCCTAACGCCGGATCAGTGGCCGTGCGCATATACTCAAACGTGCCCAGCATGAAATCGCGCACACGCGGATAATCGAAGCCATAATCGGCATACATCAAGATGCCATATTCGGTGACTAACAATTCCTTGTCACGATAGCCATGCTGCGCCATCCAGCGCCTAAAATCGACCAGCTGCTGTTTGAAGAGGTCGAGGCGGTCGTGATCGTCGATGGCATATGACAGGCCCTGCGTCGCGTCAAACCCCGGCGGGATGTCAACCCCCCACGAGCCGCGTTGTTCGGGCAAGATGAAATTGTGTACGTTCCACACATCGATGGGCATCTCCTGCCCATATTGATCGCGGTACACTTGCAGCACACGGTCCAGGTATTGCAGGCGCAGCGGCGAGGGTTCGCTGATGCCGCCAATTGCTACCCGGCTTTTGGGATCAGCTTGCTTGAGTGCCGCATACACAGCGTGATAAGCCGCGGCGTATTGTTCCGGCGTGGCATTGTCCTGCCAGATCACATCCATTTCATTGCCCACCAGCCACAACGCGCCCGGGTTTTGCTGCGCGATCCGTCCGATCGTTTTTAGATCGGGGTTTAACTTGCCTTGAGGCACCCGCACCATTTGCGCGTATTCGATGTTGTTGGGACGGGCCGGGCGTGCGGCCGCGGTCCAATTCAGATACCACCCCGGATGTAGTTGAGTTATCCCGCTGGTGAGTAGATTGGGCAAGGGCACACCCACGCACATGCGACGCTGTACGTCAGTCAGCGGTAGTTGTACAGCTTTTGTGGAGGCAACCGTTGCTGGCGTGCTAGAACGTATCGTCACCGATGTTCGTGTCCCTTGGCTGATCGGGGTGCGCGTGGCCGCCACCGGTGTGCTCGAGCGCTTCATCGCGGGCGTCAGCGTAGCCTTATTCATGGGCGTGGTGTGATCGATTGTGTCGGGTATGATTGAAGTGTCCGCTGCAGCCAGCAGCGCCATTGTTGGATCGCTCACTTGTAGCAATTGGGTTGGCGCAGTCTGGCCGATCGACGTGGGTACTAAGGGGCCATAATAGCGTTGGGGTGGCGGCGCCGATCGGTTGAGCTGGCCGAAATAGATCGCCGCGAGTATCAGCCCCAGACCCATCAGAATCAAGCCCAGGATATGACGTACGCCGATTGTTCGCATGCTACCCCGCATCTTTCGTGCGACGGCGACCCAACAGCAGGATACCGCCAAAGAGGACCAGCGCTATGGCGAATACAATCAACCCCACATTGGTCGAAGCCGTATCGGCTGGCAGTGGAGTGTTCGCCGAGGCAGCGGCATCCGCGGGTGCGGCAGAAGCAGCGCTTGGCGCACCCGTTTTGGATGGGCCAGACGAGGCGGCTGGGGTGGTGTCTACTGCCGTTACGGCCGCCATTGTCGCCGTCGTTGGAATAGTGGTGCTACCAAGCGTGGCGGTAACTTCCGCCGCGCTTGTCGCCGTGGCCGTCGTTGTCGCCGGTTGAGTTGTTGCTGTAGCCGTCGCGGTAGCCGTCGCGGTGGCGGCGAGCGTGCTCGTGGCTGTGGCGGGCTGCGTGGTGGCCGTAACTGTCACCGAGCGCGGCGTCGCCGTCGGCGCAACGGTTGCTGGCGGGGCCGGAGGGGTATTCGTGGGTTCTTTAGGCTTTTTGGTAGGGGGTATCGGGGTAGCGGCCGGTTTGGGGGTGCGCGTCGGCACGGTCGAAGACGCCGCTTGTTCTTGTGCCCAGGCTGCCGGCCCGGCGATGTTGGCGGCCAGAATGAAAGCGAACATGATTAACACGCCAAAAATAGTCCAACGTCGCATCTTGTTTCTGCTCCTCAATGATTTATCAGTGTCACACTTACTTCGCGATCCATCTCGAGGCTGAATTGAAAGGTCGCTGTCTGAGCTGTGGTCTCTACCGGTTGAGGCTGTGCCGACTTTAGTTGCAGACCCTCCGGCCACCTCAGCATTAAGGTGACCGGCCACGCCGCCGCTCCCGGTTGTTTCTGCCACACCAAATGATACAGCTGTTTCTCGTTGTCGGTTTGAACGACTGAAACGGGCAGCGTGTAGCTGAGGCTGCTCTCCACTCGCTGCCCGCGCGGCACAATCAAGAAGGTGCCGAACACGGTTTTGCTATCTTCTTCCGTCACGCGGGTAGCGCCATCGCTTAACAAGCCGGTGTTCAGTTCGCCCGGCCCGGTGGGATGGCGCGACGCAGAGATGAACTTCGTGTCCGGCGGGGTCAACACCCGCCGATAAAGCCAGTAGCATTGTTGAATCAACTCTTGGTAAGTGGTGTCCAAATCGTAATCGGGCGGTTGATGAACACAGCCGGCCTGCGGAGGATTGGTGTTCGTATACACCCAGGTGAGCAGCGCTTGTGGCGCACTGTCGCTGGAGAGCGTGACCGTATAATGGATCGCTTGCTGCATGACCGAGCTGACCTTGTTAAACCCCAGGCTGGCATCAACCACCATCAAGTAATCGCCATCACTGGGACGCAGAGCGCCGTCCAAGCGCGCGGCATGCAGCGGCACATTTAGAGCGGGATCAGTGAAGGTGATCAGCAAATCGCGGCTGTGCAGTGTCCGATCGAGCGCCTGGCCCAAGGCCCACCAATTCACCTGACCGCCGCCGTTCATCATCCGTTCGAGCAGCGTTTGCATGACGCGTCCCATGAAATTTTTGCGTTGGGCCACCCACTCGGTTGCGCTGGTCTGCGTGGAAGGCGCCCACGCGGCGTGCATGTAGGCGCGCATGTCCGCGGCTGTGTTGATCGTCTGCCCGTCAATGGTCAGCGGACTGAAGCCATCGATCAGGGCGCCCACGACATTTTGATTCAAGGCGATCACCCCATCGATATGACCGCCGCGCGTTTGCTCATACAATTGGCTGGCTTGATAGGCGGCCATAGGGAAATCGGGCGACCAGTTGCTGTCGCGGAAGACCCATAAATCGATCCCCATGAAATCGCGCAGGGGGATTGGCGGATCAGGGTAAGGCGTGGTGAAGTCGTCGACCGCGTATGAATCTTCAATGGTCAGCGAGGTGATCTGACCGACATCGAGCGTCACGCGTCCCGCCGCACTGATAAAGCCGCCGGTCGCGCGCAGTTCTTCCTCATTCTGCACCAGGATCAAATAGGTGCGGGGTTGATCGGCTCCCAGCAACTGCGGAGCAGCCGCCAATAAGGCCAGGCCAGTGGTCGTCAACGGATAGACTTTATCATAGCGGGCGAGCAAACTCTGAATGCGTGGTGAAAGGCGCGTGATGTCGATGCGCTCACGCGCGGCTTGGGCCTGCTCGATCTGATGGCGATAGACGTCAACGCTGGGTTGCAGTACTTGCGTCAGACGCGCTACGACCGGCAGCGATAAGCGTCCATCCCCGGTTGGTGGCGGCCAAAATGGCGCGAGTGTGGCGGTGACCAGGCGGCCCAGATCGGTGAACTCCAACGCCATATCCAACAACGCGGGCGCGGCTTGCACATCGCCGCCGATGTTGGGCAGCCAGCCCAGTGCCGGTGTGATCGCCAGTAGGGGTGCGGCATGACTGCGCAGCGCCGCCAGATTATCGTGCAGTGAAGCGACGCGCGGCTGCACGAAGTTCAGATCGATTGCTGCCGGTGTCAACGGTTGAGGCAGAGTCGCGGCATAATCTTGCAAACTTTGCACATCGGCGCGCAAGGCCAGTCCATCGCGCACCAGCAAGCCGATCCACCCGAACACGATCAGGCCTAGGCCCAGCGCGACGAAAAATAGCCAGCGTTTGCGGCGCTGGCGTTGAGGAATTGAGTGAGTTTGTTGCGTTTCTGCCATGATTTCCCTGTGCAACCACTTAGGCGCCGTCATTGCGAGTCGGCCAAGACTTGGCAGGTTTTCACCGCTCATCGACCTGCGCTCATTGGGAGCGAGTGAATCCGGCTAGGTCGGCCAGATCATCTGGTAAAAACCTGCCAGGTCTACTGACATGTGAGCGGCGCGGTTGTTTCATCGACCACACAGCGCGCGCGTCCCGGATTTAACGTCGCCAATCGCGCGAGCCAGCTGTCTGGCGGATCATAATCGGGCAGCTGCGGTGCCGCCCCTTGTGCCCGCAGCATCGCCGTATACCATGCATAGCCCGCCAAACGACGATCCACAATCGCCAGGTCGGGACGAGACCCGGCGGCGACGCGATAATACCACAAAGCAAAAGTGTGTCCATCGCTATTCGTGATGATGATAGCGCCCGGCGGAGCGCTAGTGAGTATCCGGCTGGCAAAATCAACCGCCGCGTGATCGTCATGTAGATTCATGACGGAGTAATGGGTGATGACATTGAGCATGGGACCAAAGAGGAAAATAAGCCATAGCAAAGTCCAAGGCTGAACGCGGCGCAAATTCTCGCCCATCCATTGGACGCTGGACCACATGCCGCGCGCGATGGCCCATGCGCCGAACATCCACACCGGGATCAAATACATGGCGCTGTCCGGCGTGTTGTAACTCAGCGCAAAGAGCAGATAAAGCCAGATCGTCAGAACTAACCAGCGCCAGTTGCGGTTGGGCGTGACGAGTGCGTGATAAATCCCGATTGTCCCCAGCGCCACGCCGAGCCAACCATATTGCGTCACCAGCAATTGCGCGAAAGCGACGATTCGTGTGAGAAGTTCCTGTGGTGGGGTGCTCAGGGCATAGCCGCGATACAGCTCGGCCGAGATAAGCGCGAAGAAGCGATCGGGCGTGGTGGCGTTTCCCCAATTGATGGGCGGCTGCTGCAGCGCCCGCAGTGGAATCCACCAGTAGACGCTGAGGCCGATCACCAAGGCGAGCAGCGGCAGCCACGTCACGCGCCGCGCCGCGGTCGATGTTCGCGCACGCCCCCCGGCCACGATCATCAACGGTGCTAGAGCTGCAACCGTCATGGAGTTACCAAAGGCGACACCCCACAGCCAGGCGGCAAAGGCCAGGCGAAAAAGAGAAACAGGTTCGCGGCGCAAGACGATCGGGGCGATAAGACAAACGATCGCGGCGACGAAGGCGGCGTTGAGCGCGTATACTTCGGTAATCGTCGCTTGCCCCCAGACCAGCGGCGCAGTGGCGAAGAATAATCCGGCGAGGATAGCAATCAGTGCTCTGCGTGATAACACCAGGATACTCAGCGTTGTGAAGCCTACGGCCAGCGCCATGCTCACGGCGGACAACAACGTGAAGCGATAGGCCGCATCGCCGATGGGCAGACGCGCGACCAGCTGCCCGATCGTCACGTAAGTGGGATAACCCGGCGGATGCGCTACGCCATGGGTGATGGCTGCACTGATCAAGTCGCCACCATCGGCCCCGGCGTGCGCCCATGTCAAAGAGGGCGCGGCTGTGCTGAGATACAACACCACGGCTGCGGCACTGACCGTGATGAAGGTAAGCCAGGTTTTCATTTTCAATGCCGGGTCGCTACCGCGTGGGGAGGAATGCGACGAAAGACATAGAAGCGCAATAGGCCGTTGAACATCCCCAGGCCCAACGCCAATGTGCGCACGCCGATCATGAGCGGTGCGACGAGCAACACGGCCGGATCGCGCCGTGCGATTTTGATCAACAGCGGGCCTAGGGTGAGGAAGAAGGCGACCCATACCCCGATCGGCACATTCGGTCCGATCGGCAGCAGCAGCGCCGCCAGAGTGATCGACAAGGCGGCCGCTAACAGTACGATTTGCACCTTGATCATTTGCGGAGTGTGCGAGTCGCGTAAGGCTTTGGCCGGATGCCGCCGTAGTACATAGATTTTCCAGTAGCCAATGTGGTACTTGCGGCGGAAGTAACGCTGCAGCGAAGTGTTGTGCTGATGATAGACCACGGCTTCCGGTACAAACACCAGGCGGTGTCCGCTGGCGGCGAGGCGGAACGAAAATTCTTGATCTTCTACGGAGGCCGTGGGCAGCCCGACTGCATCAAACCCGCCCTGGGCGATAAACACGTCGCGGCGATAGGCCGCGGCGTGCGTGTCCACAAAATCGATCGGCGTCAGGCGCTGCAAGCGATCGTAGCGTTCTTGATATTCTTGCTGCACGAAGCGGGCAATGAGTGACGTCTGCCGCGTGCGATAGGCGCCTTTAGCGCCGCTAATGACGGGATCGACGAAGGCGCCGCTCAACTGTTCGATCCAATCGGGCGCGGGTTCGCAATCGGCGTCGGTGAACAATACCAGGTTACTCTGCGCGGCCTGCACGCCCAGATTGCGCGCATGTGCCGGGCCGCCGTGCGCGGCGCGAATCACCTGCGCGGCGCGGATCACGTGTGCGGGTGACTGGTTCTGTAGAGCCTGTTCGGCTACGTCGGCGGTGTTGTCCGGGGAGCCATCATCGACGACGATGATCTCATACCGGGAGCGGTCGATCGATTGATGACACAGCGCGTCCAGACATTGCGGCAGCACGGTCGCGGCTTGATAAGCGGGAATGATGATCGAAAAATCCATGGGCCGAGTCAAATCTCATCAGATGCTACAAGTCTAGCAGCTTGGATGCGGCTAGTGCGGCATTATCGCTGCGCTCACGTTTAACCATGGTCAGCCACGACCAGGCCGTGCCTGCGATGAGTGGTACAACGACTATGCCGTGCAGCGTTACGCCAATCGCCAGCGTGGTTTCTAGTGGGATGCCGAAGGCCTGCAGGGTGAGCATGGTCAAGCCTTCGAACACGCCCAGACCCGCGATCGACGGCGGCAGGTTCACGCCGATCATCAATACGGCTAACAGAGTGGCCGCCGCGATCCAATCTTCCACACCGTAGGCGCGCAGCACCGCGTAGTTGATGATCACGCTTAACCCCCAGCTGATCAGCGACCAACTTGCTGCGCCAATGATCGCTTCTTGATGGCGTAACGCGCTGAGGCTGTCGAGCAAGCGCCGTGTGTTATTCAACACAGAAGCGTGCCAGCGTTGTGGCAGGCGTGCCAGAGTCCGATCGAACCACGCCACTCCGCGCGTGATCCAGTTTTCCGGCGTCAGCGCCACACCCAGAAATCCGATCAACACGAGCAGGGCCACCAATCCGATCGTGCGGGCGGGCAGCAGAAGCCAAGCGGGCAGGGGCGCGGCCCAGGCGATGATCACAATCAACAGACACAGCATCAGCCAGTCCCACGCTTTTTCGATCAGCACGCTGCCGAAGACGCGCGCCAAGCTGCCGGTGGGTTCGCGGCCGACCAAGATCGAGCGGACCACATCGCCGATGCGGATCGGTAACAATGAGTTGAGCAATTGACCGGTGAGCAACGCCCGCCACAGGGCCGCGCGTCGAAAGACGAGGGGGCGCAATAGAATAGCCCAGCGTTGTTCTCGGGCGACATACGTGGCGCAGATGCCTGCTACGGCGGCGATCACCCAACGCCAATCGAGCGTAGCGAGGATGCGCGCGAAGCGATTGGGATCAATCGTGCGCGCAATCAATCCCACGCCCAGCGCGCTGATGATCACGCTCAGCGCGAGCAAAACGAAAAACCTGACAGGCTTCAGTAACTTGTCAGGTCTGGACACGGATTTCACCACTCAAACACATCGGCCTGGGCCAGCAGCTGGCCCTGTGCATCTTTGGCCGACAGCACCGGCGGTTGATTGTTGATGAGCGGCCAGGCGATGTTGAGCTGCGGATCGTTCCAGAGCAATGTGCGTTCCCACTCCGGCGCATAGTAGTCGGTCACTTTGTAGAGGAGATCGATGACTTCACTCAGCGCGTAGACGCCGTGGGCAAAGCCCGGCGGAATCCACAACTGGTGCTTGTTTTCGGCGGACAAGATCGCGCCGGTCCAGCGGCCAAACGTGGGCGAACGGCGGCGCAGATCGACGGCGACGTCATAGATTTCGCCGTTGACCACGCGCACCAGTTTGCCCTGCGCGTGCCGGACTTGATAATGCAAGCCGCGCAGGGTGCCTTGCTGCGAACGCGAGTGATTGTCTTGCACGAACTCGGCCGTGAAGCCCTGCTTGGCGAGTTTGCGCGCGTGATAAGTTTCCATGAAGAAACCGCGCGCATCTAAAAATACCTGCGGCTCGATCAACATGACATCGGGAAGATCAGTGGAAATAATTTTCATGGTTTCCGTTTTAAGCGCAGCATGCGCCAGAGTGAGATGAAGGCTGCGGCGCTGAGACTCGCCAAGGCCAGCCAGAGTACCGTTTCGAGCAGGCTATTCGCCGTTAAACCCAATCCAAGGCAGATCAGCACGGCTGCGCCACGCAGTAACAGTTGCAGCGTGGCTTGACCTAGGGTATCCCGCAATCGTTCGTCACGCAGGCTGGCCAGCCAACTGGCGTAACTGAAAGTGGCTAAGGCCAGCGCCGCGCCGCTGATCCATACGGCATTGGCCAATACCTGCGGCCAGTCGATCATGCCGGCAACCGGAATTGCGCGATTACTTCGTCGAGCGTCTGTTCCAGCGGAATGGCCGGCTGCCAGCCGATGGCCGCTGTGATCTTTTCGGTGCTGGGCACGCGTCGGCGCATGTCTTCAAAGCCGGCTTCGTAGGCTTGATCGTACGGGATAAGCTTGATCTCCGATCGGCTGTGCGCCTGCTGCACGATGCGCTGCGCCAATTCCAGGATCGTGATTTCGTCGCTGCTGCCTACATTGAAAATTTGTCCGACCGCGCGCGCGTCCTGACTCAACGCGACCACTGCGCGCACCGTGTCTCTGACGTTGCAGAAGCAGCGCGTTTGTTGTCCGTCACCGTAGACGGTCAGGGGCAAGTCGTTGACCGCTTGCTTGACCAGGCGCGGAATGACCATGCCATACGTGCCGGTTTGACGCGGGCCGACGGTATTGAAGAAGCGGCAAATGACAATCGGGACGTTGAGCTGCTTGTAATAAGCCAGCGCCAGGAATTCATCCATGGCCTTGGATTCAGCGTAACTCCAGCGGCTCTTGGTGGTCGCCCCCATCACCCGATCGGATTCTTCCCGGAACGGCAGATCCTCGCTCTTGCCGTAAACTTCCGAAGTGGAAGCCAGCAGCACTTTACGCTGATACCGCCGCGCCAGCCGCAGCACCACTTCCGTGCCGAGCAGGTTGGTTTCGATCGTGCGGACCGGGTCTTTGATGATTAGCTCTACGCCCACCGCTGCGGCCAGATGATAGATGACATCGCATTCGCTGACGAGGCGATCCATGACGCTTTCGGTGTGAATCGTTTCGTTGACAAACTGAAAATTGGGCTGTCCGATGAGGGGCGCGATGTTCTCCAAGCGGCCGGTGGAGAGATCGTCGATGACGACGACGCGCTGCCCCTGAGTGAGCAGGGTTTCGGCGAGATGACTGCCGATGAAGCCCGCTCCGCCAGTGATAAGTGTGCGCTGCATATAGGTCCTCTTTCGGAGATTAGATCGCGGCCTATTATAACCGCCCTGCCACGGGTTGACCAGTGCGGAACACCAACCTTGGCGGGCAATAACAAAACCCGCCACATTTGTGGCGGGTTTCGTCTTTAAGTTAATGGGTGCGGGTTACTTTTTGTTCCACCACATCGACAGCATTGAATCGTGGCCGAACTGATAGTATTCAACCGTCACGTTATGCGGGCCGGCGCTGAGGTTGGCCGTGCCGACTTCGGTGGTGCCGGCGTGATTGGTCCAGGCGCTGATGACGGCGTTGCCGTCGACAAAGACGCGCACGCCATCGTCCACCTGGGCATTGAACTGATACAAGCCGTTGCTGGGCATGTACTGCACGCTGGTGCAGCGCATCGACCAGAGAGTCTTGGGCACGCCTGGATACGGTGACGCTCCACCCCAGTTGAGAAGCAGGTCCGGCAGAATGACCATCGCCACGGAATCATCCAGTTCTTGATTGGCGAAGTAGGTGCACGTCCACGCGCTGCCCCCGGTGCCTGGGCCGGGCGTCGGCGGGACGGGCGGCATGGGCGTGACATCAGGCCCCGGACCGGCGACCCGCGCATAGGTCAGGTAGGCATAGGCATTCCCCACGTCTTCGAAGAAGTCCATCCGAATCACGTGATTCCCCGCGCCCAGCGGTACATCGGCCACGTAGGTCTGGCCTGAAGCCGTATGCCATTGATCAATGACTAACACATTATCGACGTACAAGCGCGCCCCATCATCTACTCTGACCGAGAAGCGATAGGTCCCTTCTTTCAGAGTGAGCGTTCGCGTCCAACGCACCGAGAAGTGGTCGGCCGAAATCTTAGGGTTGGGCCAGCCCTGTCCCCAGTTGAACGCAACGTTCGGATCGTTGCGCACGACCGAGGGTGCTCCAGCCAGATCTTGATTATTGAAGTACTCGCCCCTCCACTGCGAATAGCTCGGAGCAGGGGCCGGGGGTTTCGGCGTGTTGCCGCAGGGGACGTACAGGATCATGCCGGCGTAGATGTAATTGGCATTCCAAATATTGTTGGCCTGCATGATCGCTTGCAGGGTTACGCCATAGCGCACGGCAATGCTGCTGAGGGTATCGCCAAATTTCACGGTGTAGTATGTGCCACACGGCGGACGCGGCGCCGGCGCCGGGCTGGGGGTGTTGCCCGGAATGCACAACGTCTGCCCGGCGTACACCACATCAGGATTGGCGATGCCATTCGCGCCCATCAGGGCGGCCATCGACACGTTATATTTCAGGCTGATGCGATATAGATTATCGCCGGGCTGCACCGTGTAATAGGCCACGCAGCTATATCCCGCTTGCGGCGCATTCTGCGGCGCGCCCAGTGGCGCGGCGACAGCCACATTGGCCAGCGCGGCCAGCATCAGCGCGACGGCGACGAGAATTACTACAAGACGGCGAGTTGTCATTTTCGGCTCCTTATCTGCTCTATCCAACGGATCGACCACTTTCAAACGTGTTTCTAAAATACCACATTCGAGCTTGCAAGGCAAATGCAACACAGCTATTCTTCGGGGGTGTTTTTGGCACCTTTTTCTCTAACGACCCTTCACCACTTTGGGCAAACTAATCTCAAACGGCGGATAGGCGATGCCGTTTTCCGTCACGATGCCGGTGACGTATTTGTGCGGCGTGACATCGAAAGCGGGATTGTCCACCTTCACGCCGATCGGTGCGATGCGCACCCCGTCGATCTCGGTGACTTCGCGTTCGTCGCGCTTCTCGATCGGGATCAGATCGCCGTGGGCCAGGCTCAGGTCAATCGTCGAAGTGGGCACGACCGGGTAGAAGGGGATGCCGTTCTCTTTCGCCAACACGGCCACTTGGTAAGTGCCGATCTTGTTCGCCACGTCGCCGTTGGCCGTGGTGCGATCCGATCCGACGAAACAGATGTTGATCGCGCCTTTACGCATGTAGTGCCCCGCCGCATTATCCGCAATCAATGTCACGTCGATGCCCCAACGCATCAACTCCCACGCGGTCAGGCGCGCGCCCTGCAAGCGTGGACGGGTTTCATCGGCAAAGACCTTGATGCGCTTGCCCTGCTCGTGTGCGCGGCGAATCACACCCAGCGCCGTGCCGTAATCGACGACGGCCAGTGCGCCCGTATTGCAGTGGGTGAGGATCGTGTCGCCGTCTTTGATCAGCGCCGCGCCATACTCGGCCATGCGCCGATTGATCGCCACGTCCTCGTTAGCGATCTTTTGCGCTTCGTCGATCAACGCGGCGCGCACGTCATCTGCCGCATCAAGATTTTCAGCGGTGGCAGTACGCAGCATCCGATCGATGGCCCAGAAAAGATTGACCGCGGTAGGCCGCGACTTGCGCAGCACGTCGGCGGCCACCTCCAGATCGCGCCGCAGATCTGATCGGCTTGTGGCGCTGCTCTGCAAACCCGCCAGCGCTAGGCCAAAGCCCGCCGCCGCGCCGATCGCCGGAGCGCCGCGGATTACCATCGTGTGGATGGCCTCTGCCACGCCCTGATACGTGGTGTAAGATTTGATCTCGTAGTGCAGGGGCAGCACGCGCTGATCGATCATCATCACGGTGCCGTTATGCCATTCAATGGTGCGTTCCAACGTTTCCATGCTAGTCATCCTTTGACCGTGTGGCGGGCGCACGCTTCGTGTGAGCGGACTGTAGTGAAGTCGAAGAACGCGCGCGACGCTCCGCTCACGCGAAGCGTGCACCGGCCAGTCATATATAGTGCGCGAAAGTCTAACAGAGAGGTGATCGCATGTCAAACAAGGGACGGCGTTTGACACGATGTTCTGTCTCCGCCATAATCGCGCACATGAAATCTCTCTTTCTCTCTGTCGCTCTATCCCTCGTTCTCCTAAGTGCTTGCACGTCACAACCTGCGCCAGTGATCAGCGCCACCGCCACGCCAACCGTGCCGGCGG
>JBGSPW010000133.1:0-1712 GCA_041738395.1 Thermoflexales bacterium | reverse complement strand
GCCACTACCACCCCATCTTCCCCAGGAGGTGTGGATCAATAAACCGAAAGACGAAAATTGCCAAAGCTTGGAGCTTAATTTAATCGATCCGGTGTCTCATTTTCATTGACATATTCCGCTGGCGCCCGATAGACAATTGATGTCCCTACTCAAACTAAGTTTGGGATTTAGGGGGCAAGGGAACGTAAAACCCGGGTAAGCATCTGTTCCATTAGGGGGGTGTAAGTCGGAATCCTAGAAAATTCCGTCACCCCCAATCCAGCCCTGCCACGATCGAGTCCAAATCAATCATCTGCCCGTTGTCACGGAAGGTGTAGTGCCCGTTCAGGTGGATGTGGCGCCATGCCGTTGGTGAAATCTTCTTGATCAAAATCAGTGCCTTCGCGTTACCAGTCACCTCGTACTTTGTGAGCAACCGTGACAGGATGGCGGAGTTATAATAGATGATCACGTTTGCGATCAGGCGCGCGCACTGGTTGCTGATCTCGATTTCGATGTCGGTCCTGCCAGTCAACTCCTTTTTGCCGCTCACCTGGGCGATGGCTGAACGTAGCTGGTGATAGGACTCGATGCGGTTCTGCGAACGGTGTACGTTTCGTTCCAACTGCGGGTCGCGCAAGTAGCGCAGTGTGTAGATGCTGCGGATCAGCTTGTCGAACTCGAAGATCGACCGCCGTGTCGGGTTCGGCGCAGAGTAGGTGCACAGCTTGCGGATCAGCGTGCCCTGCGTCATCTCTTTCAGGCCCAGCGTGGCGACGATCTGGTCGATGTTTGTTTTCTCGTCAACAATGGCTTGCAGATCAATTTGGCCGACCGGGCGGATCAGGCATTTTTCGTACAGGGCGGGGTCGTCAGCGCTGTACAGTTCTTTGAGACGCGCGTTCAGGTCGGTGAAACGCGGCTCAAAGCGCAGCCCGAACCAGTGCAGGATGGCAAAGTTGGCTTTGTTAACGCTATGCATGTCGCCGGTGATCGCGGTCGACGCAATATCTGACGTGTTGCGATACCAGATGTCAAACACATGATGCGCCTCATATTCATGCGCGCCGATGAGCCAGCCCTGCAGCGGGACGTGGTTACATAGCAGGGTGTATGCGACCACACCCTTACCTCGCCCGAAATACTTGCGAGAATAGCGTGCTTTGACAGTTGGCCGCTCCATGCCGAACTTCTGGCCGTTGACGGCGCCGTATAGTGCATTGAGGTCGAACGAATAGTGGGGGAAGATTGGCAGGACGGCGATCGCATTACTGATCCGATCATTGGCCGCCTGCAGCGAGGCTTGACGTAGGTATTGCTGGTAAGTCGCCTCCAGGAAATGGTAGGGAATGTCGCTGGTGCGCGCCATGACGAGGTTGCCGTGGTTCATAGCCTGGGCGATGATTACGGCCATCAGGCTGTCTGCATCGTCAACCTGCTTAGCATAGCGTGGCTGTAACGGCGTCAACGCCGACATGAACTGGCATTGTCCGTTCACAAAGCGGAATACGTCGGCCACGTCGCGGAACGACAGTTGCTCGTAGAACGCCTTCTCGCGCAAGGCATGTTTGTCGGCCTTGGGCTGTCGCCAAGTCAGCTTCTTGCTCTTGCTGTCGTAGTCGAGATGCTTCAGTTTTCCCTGGCGCAGTTCACGATTGAACGCCAGCCATTGTGTGCGCAGCTCCGCCGTCAGTGCGTCGAGTTGCTCCTCGATCGACTGGCGCAGCCAGGGA
>JBGSPW010000089.1:0-3601 GCA_041738395.1 Thermoflexales bacterium | reverse complement strand
CGGTTGTGGCGGCTTACCATAGCCGCAACAATATTCGGGGGATTTGGAATGCCGCCCTACTCAATGAGCGGAGTTGTCGTCCAGCAGACCCGCGCGCAACGCGAAGCGGATCAGATCCGATCGGTTGTTGAGCTGCAACTTTTCCATCGCGCGCTGTCGATAGGTATCGACCGTCTTGGGACTCAGCGCCAACTTCTGTCCGACCTCGCGACTGGTGAAGCCCATCGCCGTCCAGCGCAGCACTTCGGTTTCCCGCTCCGATAGAACCGTCAGCAGTTTCTTCTCGCGCTGCTCGTCCAGCAATTGATCGACCAGCGCCGTGGCCGCGGTCGGATGCAGGAAGCGCTGGCCGCTATGTACCACGCGAATCGCCTGCAGCAGGCTGTCGTGCGCCGATGATTTGGGTACGTACCCGTCGGCCCCGGCTTGCAGCGTCTGTGTGACGATCTCGCGTCCGCCGTGCATCGACAGCACCACAATCCGCACCGGCAACTGCTGCAACCGGATCGCCTGAATCGCCTCAAGTCCGCTCAGGCCCGGCATGCCCAGGTCCATGACGATGACGTCCGGTTGGGCTTCACGGGCCAATCGGACGGCCTCATCACCGGTGCCCGCTTCGGCCACCACGCGCATATCGGCCTGGCTTTCCAGCAGGGCGCGCAAACCATCGCGCAGCATTTGATGATCATCCGCCAGCAGGACGCGGATGGACTTGTCTGTCATACGTCCTCCGAATCCAGCGGAATGCGGGCCTGAATGGAAGTGCCGCGTCCCGGCGCTGATTCAATGACCAGCGAGCCGTCCAGCATTGCGACGCGCTCGCGCATGCTGGCCAGGCCCAGCGGTTGTTTCTTATCGGCGCGACTCTTGTTCGCGTTGAGGTCGATGCCCACGCCGTCGTCTTCGATGCGCAGCGCGATGGCATACGGCAGCAGGACCAGCTCCACACAGACGCGCCGCGCTTCGGCATGCCGCACGATGTTGGTCAGGCTTTCCTGCACGATGCGATACACCGTCGTCTCCATTTCAAACGGCAGGCGGCGACCGTCAAGGTTCACCTGGCACTCGGCGGCCAGGCCCGCTTCATCGGCCATGTCTTGCACCATCGTGCGCAGTGCGACGTCCAGGCCGAATTCTTCCAGCACGGCGGGGCGCAGGCGATAGGAGACTTCGCGCACTTGCTCGATGGTGCCGGACGCGGCCTGGCACAGCTGCGCCACGGTGCCGCGCAGTGATTCCGGTGAGACTTGCTCCAGCGTCTTCAAGCGCACCAGCAGGCTGGTCAGCGCCTGACCCGCGCCGTCGTGCAAATCGCGCGCCAGCCGCGCGCGTTCTTCTTCCTGTGCGTGCACCAGCGCGCTCAACAACGCTTGCCGCGCCGCTTCCTTCTCAACCAGCCGCGCGCGCAGCCAGGCGTTAGCGACGGCTTCGGAAATCTGTGCGCCGATGGTCGTCAAGAGATCGAGTTCATCGGCGACCGGCGATGTGGCGCTAAGTAAATTGAACACGCCAAAACGCTGATTGCGCGCGATCAGCGGCACGCTGATATGAAAGGCCGGTTGGGAGCCGGTCTGCAACCGATCGCACTCATGCGCCTCCGCGGTCCGCGCCGCTTCGGCCCGCGCACACTGCGACCAGTCACGGGTCTCATCGCGCAGCTGCGCCTCGAATTCCGGTGGCAGGCCGCAGACGCTGGTCAGCAGGTATTGATCGCTATCCGGTTCGCGCAGCAGCACCCAGCCGCCTTGCAGACCCGTGACATCCAGCGTCGTTTGCAGCGAAACATTTAACACTTCATGCAAATCATATTGCTTGCCGATGGCCGTCGTTACCCGGTTGATGGCTGCCAGCCGCCGATTGGTGCGTTCCAGTTCCTGCTGCCCGCTGACCAGTTGATCGATCATCAAGTTGACCGACTGCGCTACTTCGCCGATCTCGTCTTTAGCCCAGATGCGGGCACGCGAGGTCAGATCGCCTTCGGAGATACGCTGTGCCACCCGCCGCAATTCCAGCAGCGGCTGCGTCAACACCAGCATCATCAGGAACGTCAGCATGCCGGAGGCGATGGCCGAGAGCACGGTGACAAAGGCCACGCTGCGGCTGCCGGCCGCCATGGCCGCATGCACGCGCACGTCCGTCAACAACCACGACAGCCAATCGGACAGGCCGGAGATGACCCAGTAGTTGAGCGTAAAGCCCAGGATTAACACGGGCAGCACCATGATCCCGGCGATCTTGATGCGCACCGGTACGGCCAGAATCATCTCAGATGCTTTAGTGCGCACCCGGCGCAGTTGAGTTGCCAGCATAGGCGGCCTCCATTCACATCGATCATACGGTTAAGCCGCGCCGTCCGCAACGGGCAGATGTCACGTTTTCAACTGAGACTTATCAGCAATATCCCCTAAAACGGGAACAGGCGCAGCTGTAATCTGCGCCTGCGAAGTGAAGGAAACTCCCCGTTCAATTCACGCGTGCCACTGCGGCAGCGGGCTATCCATCAGACGCTATGGCCGCTATGCCGGTAGGCCACGACCACCGACTGTAATCGCTGCTCAAGACCTTGCAGACAATCCAGCTGACTCGCGTTCAGCGCGGCGACTTGCACGCGCTCAGGGGCTGATCGATGACCACTAGCAGCCTGATCACTTGCCTGATAGGCCAGCAGGCAATCAGCGCCCAACGTTCGTTCGGCCTCAGCAAGCAAGCCGAGTTGCTCGTTCGACAAGTTGGACCACGTCCACCCGGTGTTGCTCATGTGTATCCTCCCTGTGTTAAGACTGGTTGTGATCGGCCGCTGGCTTGAAACTTAGCTGGCCCCTTTCAAGATTATACCGCCGATCCAATTCGCCCTGACGTGGCAGCCACACCGTGAGACTGCGCCGTTTTGCAGCACATCGACCCGCCGCTTGGCGAGATCGATGTTTCTACGTTAACCCGCTTACTGCCAGGCCGTGGCTTCCAGGCGGTGTGCGCCTAGCATTCGATCAGTTAGCACGCCCTGGCGAGCGATTCGTGTGACAGATATAATCAACGAGAGGCTGGCGGACGGCGGGCCATCAACGACCGAACTCACCAGCTGAATCGACCGGCAATACTTGAGATAGATGGGGCAGGCTGCTGCCAGCCGAGCTTCACGTTGATACCGCCGTACCATCGTTCGCGCGCAGCAGCGCCGCTGACGCGGGCAGAGATGGTTAGTCAAAATTCGAAAGGGAGCCACGCAATGTTTAAGATATCAGCGTCAGTGTGTATTGACGCGCCGGCATCAAAAGTGTGGAGCGTGTTGTCCAATTTGGAGTCGATCCACCTGTGGAGCGACTCCATCCATCGATCCTACTGCGAGAGCGATCAGACCCGCGGGGTCGACGCGGTGCGGGTTTGCGAGTTGGGTGGCAACGTGGTTGTCAAAGAAACGATCATCGCCTGGGAGGAAGGGCGGTCGTTCACCTACAACGGTCAAGGCGTCCCAATAACCAAACGCGCCGTAAATACCTGGAGCGTCGAAGAGCACGGACACCAGACGCTGGTCACATCAACCGCCGAGGTAGAGCTTAAGGGTGGCTTCGTTGGACGTTGGCTCGAACCCATCATGCTTCTG
>JBGSPW010000047.1:0-3803 GCA_041738395.1 Thermoflexales bacterium | reverse complement strand
CATTACGCCTGCATTATAAAACAAAAAGCCCGAATCACCTTCGGGCTCACGGGTTCAGACTCAACATCAAGACTGAGTGACTGCTGGCTGGCTGACATTGAATGTGATGCTGGTCATCTCTTCACGATTCAGCGTGCGCCCAGCAAACAAAATCTCCAAACCCAGAGGTATGCCTTCCCGATCGACATCGACATGGACGTACTTTCCGGCCTGTAGCGTATCGTCCACTTCGCCCTGGGCAAACTGAATGTAGATCGCATCAGCCTGTGGATCATAATTGATTTGCATGGTTCCGCCTCCAGCACCAAACAAAAAGCCCGAACCAGCGTCGGGCTTCCCTGTCTACTTGTTTCCTTACCTACTTACCCTACTTGTCTTTACCGTTCCCGTTGCCGTTCTTCTCGGGTTTGGGCAGTTGCACATCGTTCGTCTTGATGAAGGCGCTGACTTCCTTGCGTGCATCCTCGAACTGCTTCTTCAGCACCTTGTCGGTGCCTTTGAAACTGCCGATGGTGCGCTTGGCGCAAGTGGCACAGCCCAGCGACGCCCGGTACGAATCGAGGTCGCAGGTCAGGCAGCCGCCGATGCTGATCATCATCATCGAGAAGGCCAGCGCATCGACGTGGGTTTCGGGCAGTTTCTTGACCTTGCCCACCAGCTGCCGCCACTCGTCGCCACGCAAGTCTTCCAGCAACGGAATCACCCGGCTGGGGAACAGAATCTCACTCTCAGGGTACATGTTAGGTCTCCGTCCCAATAATTTGCAAACCGCTAATGGTCTCGATAATAGCATAACCATTCAGTCGAATCAAGGGTTTTGCCGGGAAAATGCGGAAAAACAAGGGGAAAATAGGGGTTTTGACGGGTTTCCGACCAGTTTTTAGGACATAAGACAATCTCTTCCTTCTACAAATCTCATAGCGAGCTCTATAAACGGAGGATCGATTGGTGCATCGAGTCGAGTGAGGCAGAATCGAATCAATACGCTTGTTTGGTGCTAAAATGTCGGCAATTCTGTCGAATGCGGTGTATTGGAGTGAGAGATAACATGAGCTCTACCCGTAGTTACTCCTGGATCATTCCTCTTGGCGCTTTCGTCGGCTTCGTAATTGGCATTGTACTTGTCGCTGCAATTTCCAACGTTCCACTTGCTTGGGAACAGCAAATCTATCCAAGTATTTCTTCGCGAGCAGATTCGGCAGTTGAGTTAATCGGGTTTGATAATCAAACCCAGCTTCTCTACGTAAGAAGTCGATCGCAGAAAATTTATCAGTGCCATGTCGCCTGGCCAGGCGAGCCAACGACCACAGTTTGCATTGAAACTGAACCAAACATTGCTGCCACGTTAGGAGATTCCGCGCCTTGTAAGTGGTCCATTTTTCCAACACCGCAGCCACCAGGTATTATTCTCTCATCTCTTCAAGCACATCCGTGTAGTGATGACGGAAATATACAAATCGACTACGTCATTCTCAACGACAGCAGTATCTGGCGATTGATTCAATCTTCTGACGGCGTGGGTGAAGCACTTGCAAATCTCGTTACGATAGTGTGCGCAGCAGTCGGAACGATTTTGGGACTCGTCATCGGTTTTGTGATTTCACGAATTGCACGCCATCGCTCGACACCATGAGATTTCGACACCGTCCAATTTCGTTAGTGCAACAGCACATCGATAGTCTCATGCTACAATATGCTCGACTTTTCCCATTGGAGGCCGTATGCACCGCCGACTCATCGTGTTGATTGCGGTACTTATCCTTGTCCTCAGCGCCCTACTCCCGCCGCTGGCGTTCGCGCAAGAAAATCGCGGCGCGCAAGAGCAGCGCGGCGTCGATGTCGTGATCATTCTCGACACATCCGGCCCCATGCTGGACGGCTTCGACAAATTCTGTGTGTCGTTCCCCAAAGACGTGGCCGCGCTGCAACAACGCGGCTTCGATCTGCAAGTGACGATTCTGGGCATCACCAAGCCGTATGCCTGCGCGACCAACACCGTCCGATCGATCCCCGGCGCGACCGTGGCGAGTGACAACGATTGGGGCGCGGCCATCGCCGATGTGGCGGCCAGTCAGCCATGGCGCGCGGAGGCACTACGCCTGATCGTGCCGTTGTCCAATCGCGGCCCGGCGCTGGGTGATCCGGTCGATGATCCCGGCGCCGATCGAGAGGCGATCGAGAAAGCCATTCGGGCCGCCCAGGCCAATCGGGTGGCGGTACTGCCGGTGCTCGGCGCACTCGATCGATCCGCGCAGCCCGACGATCGAGCGAAACTGGAGAAGCTCGCGCAAGACCTCGCGCAAGCCACCGGCGGACGAGTAGCGTTGCTGACTTCCAACAGCGTCGATCCGACGCAGGATATTTTCGGCGTGATCGGCCAGGTGGCGCAGGTCAACACCGACACCCTGATGCTGTCCATCCCCGGATCGATCTACACGCTGACCTGCCGCCGCGATGTGACCAGGTGCCTATCGTCCGATGTGGGCGTGTTGATCACCAACACGATCATGACCCTGCTCATCGTGACGGTGGCGGGTTTGTCCACCGCGTTGTTCAGCGCCAGCCTCGCGCGCGCGCAGGCCCCTCATGTAAAGATCGACGATCGGGTGAAGCATGCGTTCAACGCCGGCACACAAAAAGTGCGGCGCGGCTATCGATCGATCTTCGCACCCGGTAATTGGACCATCGGCACACCGTTGATCCGCTGGGTGCTGACCACCGCCCTCATCATCGTGTTCATCGGCCTCGCCGCGCTGTTGAACGCCTTTGTCGATCCGCAGTTCAACACAAGTACGGGACGCGGCATCGCCGTGTTCTTGACGTTGTTCGCGGCGATTGGGTTGGTCGCATGGCTCGCGGCGTGGAGTCAAGTGGGCGCGCTGCGCCAGGCCAAGTTGAATGCGGCGCTGCGCGTGCGACCCTTCACGTTGTTGATCACAGTGATCGCCGTGCTCGTCTCGCGCGCGCTGAATTTCCTGCCCGGCTTCCTGGTGGCGCTGTTCTTGAGCTACACTATCTTCAATGCCGCCGAAGATACCCGCCAAGCCGAACAGCGCGGCTCGTTACGCAGCCTGGTGGTGCTGGTCATCGTCATCGTCGCTGCGTATTTGCTGGCCGTGCCGGTCGATCTGCTGCTGGGCAATCTGCTGACGCAAACGAGCAGTGCTGCCGCCCAAACCGGCGCGTCGGCATTGGGGCTACTCGAATCGTTGATTCTCACGATCTACATCGTCGCGCTAGAGTACGCCTTCTTCGCGCTCTTGCCCTCGCGCCTCACCGCGGGTGCGCACCTGTTCAGTTTCAAGCGCATCTTGTGGGGGATGGGCTTTGGCCTGATTACCTTTGCGTTACTGGCGACGGCGGTCAATCCCACGCTCGGTGGGGTGGAAGTTTTCCGTCTGCCCGCGGTCGTCGTCAGCGGTGGCATCTTGCTGGTAGCCAGTGCGGTGGCGCTGGCCACGTGGTTGCGCGTCAACGATCGGCAGTGGCAAAACGACAAGCCGCAGGATAACCGCTTGATGCTCAACGCGCTGATGCTGTTGGTCATGTGGGTGTTCGTCTGCGGGTGTGCGGCGATCTACCTGGTGACGCGCATTGGAAAGTAAAACGTGGTGCGTGGTGCGTATACAATTAGAAACCGGGTTTCTCCGTTCCAGCACATCTGATGCTGCCGCGATGAAGAAACCCGGTTTCTCTTTTGGCGCACGTTTTACGCCGCGCGAATCATGCCCAATGTCTTAAACCATAGCAAGCGCATCTCAACCTGCGCGAATCCAGCTTCTTTCACCAGCGCCACGACGCCC
>JBGSPW010000042.1:0-3831 GCA_041738395.1 Thermoflexales bacterium | reverse complement strand
TGCCCACCGCCACGCCGCGCGCCACAGCCACGCCGACCGGCACGCCGACGCCTGTTCCGCCCCTGGAATACACGGTGAAAAATGGCGATACGCCGGGCCGGGTGGCTTTGTTGTACGATGTCAGCCTGCAAGAGTTGATGTCCTTCAACGACAAGGCCGAAGACGATCTCATCGTCGTGGGCGAAGTGTTAAAGATTCCGCCGCCCACACCCCAACCCAGCGCTACTGAGACGCCCGTGCCGGGCACGCCTACGCCCAGCACATCTAGCGAACTGGTATACATCGTCCAGCCGGGTGATACACTCAGTGACATTGCCGAAACATTCAAAACCACACTGAATGAAATCCAACGGCGCAACAACATCAGCGACATTTCGAAGTTAATGCCTGGTCAACAACTGATCATTCCAACGGATGCTACGCTGACTCCTTCCGCCTCATCCAGCGTCGCAGCGGTAAGCAGCGACAACCCCTCCCCAACCCCGATCGTGCAATACGCGCCCGTGAAGCTGTTGACGCCGCTCGATCGAGAAATCTTTGTCGGCAATGCGTCACCCATTCTGTTGCAATGGTTATCCTCGGGCGTGCTGCCGGCGAATGAGTTGTATCTGGTGGAAGTCGAACGGGCGAGCGATATCAAGCCGATTTCATTCCGCACTCGCGCCACGAGTTACCATTTGCTCACCGATCAGTTTCCGCCGCTCGGCGAGATCGATCGCACCTTCAAATGGCGCGTCATGATCATCCGGCAAGCCGGCACGGGCAGCGACAGCGCCCCCACCTATCGCGTCGTCAGTCCGGTCAGCGAATCGAGCTTCGAATGGCTCGATACCGCGCCGACGCCCACGCCCACGCCCACCCCGCGCCCCGGTTCACGCCCGGCGATACAACCCAGCGCTACCCCAACCGCAGCACCCTAGGCAAACACAACGATCCGGTCGCCCGTGATTGAACCGTGGCCGTATCTACTCAGACCCCATGAACGGCGTTCACCACAAAGCATCAAAACGCTCCGCGCTCGCGCACCGTCTGCGGGGAACGCCCTCGGGACGAGGGCTGCGAGCATTTTCAGATCAGCCGTCATTGCAAGAAGCGTTTTCGCCAAGCGCGCCCCCGCTCCGCGGGCAGGGCGTGCGACGAAGCAATCTCCTGCTTGACCAGCAATCTCCGCTGACGAACACAGAGACTGCTTCGCTGGCGCCGTATCCGCGAAGCGGCGGCGTGCTTGGCAAAGCGCTCGCAGTGACGTGGGCTGGGTAGTTACGCGCGGGCGAGGCTGTTTGCTTACTCTCTTCTAGGCTTGATTTAATTCCGCCTTAAGCATCGCGCGGCACAATAGAGTGTGTTAGAACGCTATTCGATTGCGCCGCGTGACGAAAGGTGCGTGAGCCATATGTTAAACGAACCGCTTCCTACCGATCAAGCTGAACCAGAAATTCCGTTGACTCTACCTCCTTCTCCGCCGCCCAATGCAGCTGCGCCGGCGTATACTGCTGGACGCGCTCCAGCACCACGCCGTGGCCGAAGATTCTTCGGCCTGACCATGATGTTGATCATCGGCTTGATACTGGGCGCCGTAATTGGCGGTGCCGCAGGCAGTTTGGTTGCGCGCAGCATCCTGCAGTCTCAGGCGACGCCAAGCGCGACTACACCGAACGGCGAGTCCGCACGAGGAGTGCCCGTTGTTTCGGCCTCTTCGTCGCGCGCAACCAGCGATTCGAATCAGGCCGTCGTCGCCGCGGTCAAACGCGTAGGCCCCGCCGTCGTGACGGTCGTCAACACCATGCCCAAACAACGGGTATTTGGATTCTTTGGCGACAGCATCCAACAACCCAAAGGCAGCGGCTCGGGCGTGATCATTTCACCGCAGGGCTACATCGTCACCAACCACCATGTCATCGAAAATTACGAAACCCTGCAAGTGATCTTCGCCGATGGCACCACCGTGCCCGCCGATTTTGTGGGCACCGATCAGTTTGCGGATTTGGCCGTGATCAAAGTGAGTGGGTCAGTGCCCGCCGTAGCAGAGCTGGGCGATTCGGATACCTTGCAGATCGGCGAAGCCGTCATCGCCATCGGCAGCCCGCTGGGCGACTTTAAGAACACCGTCACCTTTGGCGTGATCAGCGGCCTCGGCCGGTCATTGGGCCTCGAAGAAGGATCAACTTACGAGAAAATGATCCAGACTGATGCCGCCATCAATCAAGGCAATTCCGGCGGCCCGCTGGTGAACCTGGCCGGACAAGTGGTGGGCATCAACACTGCCATCGTGCGGGGTAATTCCACGAGCAGCGCTGTGGCCGAAGGGCTGGGCTTTTCCATTCCCGCCCAGACCGTCAGCGACATCACCGCGCAGTTGATCTCGCAAGGCTACGTCGATCGTCCCTACATGGGCATTCGCTGGCAGCTCATCACACCGGAGATTGCCCGCGCCAATGGACTGCCGATGCAGTGGGGGTCGTACGTCGAAGTGGTTGCCGCCGATGCAACCGCTGCTAAAGCGGGCGTCCGGCCCGGTGACATCATCACCAAGATCGGCGACGAGGCGCTCAGCGATGAGAGCGGCTTCGCCAATTTGCTCAACCATCACACAGTGGGCGAGAACGTCGCCATTGAAGTCTGGCGCGACGGGCAGACGCTGACACTCAACGCGACCCTGCAAAGCCGGCCACGCTAAACGGGAAAGAGAGACGGAGAGATAGCGGGATAGAGAGAAAAGTCTCTCCGTCTCTCTTTCCCTCTATCCCTCTGTCCCCCCTCACCATTCGGGTATAATCGCGCCTGTGACTAACCCGCCTCGCATCTTGATCTTCTACGCCGAAGCCGGAGCCGGACATCGCCGCGCGGCCGAAGCCCTGACCACGACCTTGCGAACGCAGGGCGCGATCGCCGCCACCTATGATGCCCTGCGTTTTGTGCATCCCCTTTTCCGCGCCGTCTACGTGGGCGGCGGACTGGGCTTGATCACGCGCTTGCCGCGCTTGTATCAGCTGGCCTATCACCTCAGCGATCAGCCGGCGGTCGATCGGGTCTTGCGTGAACCCCGCTCTCGCACGCAGCAAATCAGCGCGCGGTCACTGCGCCGCACGATCGATTCTTTTCAACCCGACGTGATCATCTGTACCCATTTTCTCTCGGCCGAGTTGTGTGCAGGCTGGCGGCGCAGCGGCCAACTTCGCGTTCCGGTCCACACGGTCATCACCGATTTCGATCCGCACTTCGTGTGGCAGCACGCCGGCACCGACGGCTATTTTGTCCCCAGCCAGGCCGCCCGCGATCGATTGATTCACGATGGCGTCGATCCGGCGACCATCCACGTCACCGGCATCCCGATCGATCCGCGCTTTGCGGCCCCGCCCGATCGGTTAGCGGCGGCCCGCCGGCTGCATCTCGATCCAAAGCAGCCCGTGGTTTTGATCATGGGCGGCGGGTTGGGCGTCGGGATGATGGAAGCCGTTGCGCATTCCTGGCGCGCGCATCCACTTGAGGCACAGCTCGTCTTCATTACCGGCAGCAATCACGCGCTGCGCCGCAAATTGAAAACCATGTCACATTCGCTTACCATCCGCGAAAACACGCATGCACACCGACTCGACCGCGGGGATACAATCGAGGAACAAAAGGAGAAATGGATCGTGCGCGGCTTCGTCGCTAACATGCCCGACTGGCTGGCCGTGGCCGATGTGGCGATCAGCAAAGCGGGCGGCCTGGCCGCTTCGGAATTATTGGCCGCCGGGGTGCCGACGATCATCCCCTGTCACTTGACCGGCCACGAAGCACTGAACGCGCAGTATCTGGCGTCCACCGGCGCGGCGCTGCTCGTCGCTTCGG
>JBGSPW010000029.1:0-5919 GCA_041738395.1 Thermoflexales bacterium | reverse complement strand
GACTCACCTTCAAATGGTCGCGACGGCGGCGGCGATCAATCTATCGCGCTTCGCCGATTACTTATTGGGAGCGCGCCCGATCACAAAGCGAACCTCGCCGTTTGCCGCCTTGGCGGCCTGACGGTTTCGCCAACAGAATCCTCATTGTGACACAAAGGGAAGTGGCGGTAATCCTCAACGTCAGCCGCCGGATCGTGTTGGATTGGATTGCGACTGGCGACTTGCCCGCTTTCCGGATTGGACCGCAGACGCGGGTGATCCGCGTACGCGAGAGCGATCTGGAGACGTTTATTGAGAAGAATATTCGAGCGATGGCGAGCCCGACCGAGGTACGTTTCCAGGAGAATCGATAGATGACACCGGTTGACCGTTTACCGCCGCATTCGGTTGAAGCTGAAGAAGCTGTGTTGGGCTCGGTCGTGATCGATCCCGAAGCCTTCTGGCGCATCAGCGGCTCGCTCCAGAGTGAAGACTTCTACATCGTCAAGCATCAATGGGTCTGGGAGGGTTGCCTGCGTCTGCACCAACATCATGTCGCAAGTATTTCGCATTGTCTACACCCAAACGCTGATCGGGGATGAGACGGGCGCGCTCACCGAAGCCCGCCCCGATGTTCATTTTCAGATCGGCTATTCGGCCATCGAGACCGGCTGGCTCCGGCGCTTTCAACGGCGCTGGTCAGACCTCGGGTTCCTGATCGGCTTGGGGCTGCACACGCGCCCCCTGATCGGCGACGATTTCGAGTTGTTGCGCGATCTGAAACTCGTGAGGCCGCAGGATAAAGGCCGGCTCTACGCGCGCATTACGGACCTGGGCCTGTCCGAAGTGACCGGCATCAAGCGCGTCAACGGCATTCCGCAGTGTGCCCAGCGCCTGGCCACCAACGGCTTCGTGCGCGTGCTCAACCTGCCCGATCAGTTCCGGGACAGCCGCGGCCAGTTCAGCGGGCGGCACGCCTATCTACTGCTGGGCTCGGTTGTCTCACAGTCTGCTGACCGTGAGGGATAATCCCTCACAAAGAATATACCTTCGTCCTCTACACTTTCTAACGAAAGTGGGGCGACCGGCGCCCCGTGGGCCGGGGCAACTCAGTCAACCTCTTCCAACGGGCCCGCTCTGGCGCTCGGAACCGCGACCGATGGGTCGACGCCCGATGCGGCTGGCAATGTCTCCGGTGCTCATCGCGCCGCGGACACAGCGAACACGTCGGCGGCAGGCGATCGTCTGGCCGCTGAGCTGAAGCACGTGTTGACTCAACCCAAAGTTGCCGAGGCCTACCTGAGTCTCCTGACCAACGCCCACGAACTAGACGCGGGCTTCACCGCCGACGGCTTGCGCCTGGCAGCGCTCATGTTGAAACCGCTGCCGGAACGGCGTCGCCAGGTGCTGGACGATCTGCGCCGGATGCAGGGGCGCGCCGATCTCAAAGCCGCCAAACGCCGCCACTATGTCATAGGCATCCTGACTCAGCAGAGCGGCGCCACACTGGGCCTCGGCTTTGAGGCGCAGGCTACTGCGACGAAACGTGCTGACGATGCGCAAGCCACGTCGGATGCTCGCCAGATCGAGTCCACGCAGCAAGCGTTGGTCGCGGAATTAACGCGCACGGCGTTGCGCTACGAAGAGACCCGCGCGGCCGTGACGATCGAGAATGATCAGCGTCAAGCTGAGATCGAGAAGAATCAACAGATTCAAGCCGCGCAAACAGCGGCGGCGCGCGAAATAGCCAACGAGGTCATCGGCGTGATTGTCACGATCGGGTTGGCGGCCACCCTCGTGATCGGCGTGTGGTATGGCATGAAAGCATTCACCCTGTGGTTGCGTAATCGAGCGGCCACAGTGCGTACCGGTGAACATGATAAACCCATGCTGGCATTCGATCTGCCGGGCGGGAAAATTCGCATCATTGATCCCGATCGCATGATCGGGCCGGCGATGGGGCCGGAGATGGAATATCAACCGACGGATTGGAAAATGATTGAGCGTGCGACCACACGGGATCAATTAGTCGATTTGTATCAGCGGATGGGGTCAGCGCCAACGATGTCCGATCAACCGTTGCCGCCACGCCACTTGCCGCCGCCCGATCGGGCCACGTTGCTGGAGGCCTCGCGTAGTTTCTTGCCGGACACGATTGAGTTACCGGCAGTGACGCCCACGGATCGCTTCGTGATCGGAATGGCGCCCACGGGTGTGTTAGGCGCGACGCGGAAGGATATTCGCGGGCTGATTGCCGCCGGGGCTCCCCGGAGTGGCAAGAGTACGCTACTGCGCAGCATCGCCTATCAAGCCGCACTCGCCGGCTGGCTGTTGTATCTGGCCGATCCGGGCAGCAACACCTTCATGCCGGATCTGTGGAACAGAATCAAAGCGTTGGCTTATCCTGTCGCGGAAGAGCCAGATTATCTGGGTGAGATGTTGAGGGTGATCGAGACTGAATGCAAACGGCGGGCGACCTTGTTTCGTGAAATCGCGAATGGGAATGTTCCACCAGAAGATCTTGAGGAGTACAACGCGTTGGCGCGGCAAAACCTGCCACCCATGTTGCTCATCGCCGATGAGTTCAACAACTTTGCGGATGCCGGCCACGTGATTGAACCCCTGACGGATCTGGCGCGGCGCGGCCAGAAGTTCGGATTGTTGGTGATGCTGGCGGCACATTCCTGGCGCAGTCAGGATATTCCGCGTGCCACCGCCGATCTACTCCAGTCGCGGATCGCGTTTCGATTGAACTCTCCCGAGGCGGCGCGCACGATTCTCTACAATCACGCGGATATTGCCGCCGTGACACACATCGCGCAGCCCGGGCGGGGCCGTGATGGTCTTGAATGGAGATAGTCAGCAGGTTCAGACTTACAAAGTCGATCGCTCCAGAATTGTGGCACTCACCGGCGCTGATCTGGTGAATGCTCCTCACCGACCAACTGAGGCGCCGTCCAGGAGTGCCGATGAAATTGATGTGGTGGCAGAGAAAATCAGGCCGTTGTGGGAACGGGGTGAAAGCAAGCGGCAAATGGCGCTGGCCGCGGGCTTCTCGCAGTACGGCGGCAGTGCGGCGAATAAGATCGATGCCGCGCTGATCCGACTGGAGCGGCGCTACGGAAGTGCTACTACTCCAGATAGCGGAGTAGCGGCCCTTTCGACGTAGTAGTAGCACGCTTTTTGCAGCCAGAAAAACCGAATTGATCTCAATTTGTTACTACTCAGCCGCATCCTGAGCGGAGCAGCCAGCGCGTGGGATGTCTTCAAGACCGTCGCCAACAAAAAGGACACCGAATCTTTAGAGCGCTTCCTTGAACCCGAAGACCTGCGCGGACAATTCTACGAAGCCCTCACGGCTTATGCCGGAACCTTGCAGGTCGCACTCGCCACGGTTGAGTTTTACACCGACTACTCTGAAGACCGTATCCAAACCTACAAAGACGACCTGGGCTTCTTCCACAACTTACGGGCCTCGGTCAAACAGCGCTACACCGAAACGATTGACTACAAGGATTACGAGAAGAAAATCCGCAAGTTGATTGACACGCACATTCAGTCAACGGACGTCAGCCCCATCACGGATCTGGTGGACATCTTCGATAAAGAGCGCTTCGCGCAGGAAGTGGAGAAGATCGCCGGCCCGGCCGCCAAAGCCGATACCATCGCCAACCGCGTCAAGCATACCATCACCGAATGCATGGATTTGGACCCCGCTTTCTACAAGCGCTTTTCCAAGATGATTGATGAGACCCATCCAGGCTTACAAAGAAGGCCGCATCAGCGAACTGCAATATCTGGAAAAAGTCACCGAAGCGATGAACCGCGTCCGCAACCGTGAGGATGACGTCACGCCGCCCAGATTGCGCCGCACCAAACATGCCGCCGCTTACTATGGCTTGATTCGGGAAACCGGGAGCCACTACTACACCGAGGCTAACGCCGTGTTGATCGGAGATCGCAAGTTGTGTTATCAGGCAACAATGCTGAAGTTCTGTCAGCAGCAGCAATGCTTCTTGGGGGTCCACCCTTGGACGGAGACCGCCAAGATCCGGTGGGTGGAAACCCACGCCCAACTGGCGGTCAGTGAACTCGTCTGGCAGGATGTCGCCTACGTCAGCCAGAATAACGCACGCAAGCCGGAGACCAAGCGCCCGGTGTATCGGGTCTGCGAAGTCCCGCACCGCGTGATCGACCCGCAGACCGGCGAGGTCTATGAAGTACGCTGGATCTTCTCGCACTCCAGCGAGAAGGCCGCCGGGGATGCGCGCCGGCGAGAGAAGGCGCTGGCCGCAGGGGAGCAGGTGCTGCGTCATATGGTCCAACGGGTCGGCAAGTACAAGTACACCACGCGCGCCGCGATTGAGACCCGCCTGACCCAAGAACTGCGCCAAGCCAAGGCGCTGGACTACTTCACCTACACGCTGACCGGCACGACGGGCAGCCGGATTGGCAGTTGCGCTGGCGACGGTGCGCCAAGGCCATCGACATGGACGCCGCGTTTGATGGCGTGGCCCTGTTGTGCACCAATGTTCCGGCAGCGGACTGGTCGGCGGGCACGGTGATGATCAAGTACAAACAGCAACTGGTCGCCGAGCAGGCCATTGATTTCATCAAGAGTCCAGTGCAGATTCGCCCCATGTGGTTGCATCAACCGCGCCGCATCGCAGGACTCACGCTGCTGATCATGTTGGCCACCTTGCTGGGGGCGCTGTTGGAACGCCAAGTCCGGCGCTGGATCGCCAAACAAGGCGCGCGCTATCAAGGCTTGCGCGGTCTGCGCCCCGGCTGCCGCTACACCAAGCAGCCCACCGCCGAAGCGCTGCTGCGCGCTTTTGCCGACTATGCGCTGGTGCTGGTACGCCGACGGGGTCGAGAAGAACTGCATGTGCCAGACCTCAGACCGTTGCAGCAACAGATTTGGGATGCATTGCAATTACCGCCAATCGCGGAGCTAACCCTGGCAGGGGGTAGCGGAAAATAGGTACCTTGTGAGCGATGGTCTAACACGATGGTTCTCCTTGCGCTCACTGCGACCCCCGACTTCAGAATGTCGGAAGTATCGCACGTAGGAGAAAACGACCGCCGCCTATCACCACTGGATCAGATGGCCGACGATGAGTGGATCACCTTGGGCGACGATCAGCGGCAATAGGTGGATCAGTATGGCCGACGATCAGTGGCCTACTATGGTGAACATGCCTGGATCAGTATAGCCCGGTAACTGACAAACAAAACGACCAGCGCAATGACTGGCTGGTCGTGATGATGAAAAACAAAAGCCCCTTGGCGATGACCTACTCTCCCAGGAGGTCGCCCTCCAAGTACCATCGGCGCTGGCGCGCTTAACTGCCGGGTTCGGGATGGGACCGGGTGTACCCACGCCGCTCAAATCACCAAGAGACTTTGTTTACGCAAGATAGATTGTTAAAGCACTACCAAATAGAATGTTAGAATTCCAAGTTCTCCGCACCACGTAAGCCCTCGACCATTAGCATCGACTAAGCTTAACGCATTGCTGCGCTTACACCTGTCGCCTATCAAACCAGTGGTCTTCTGGCGGTCTTTCTCCAATTAAGGAAGGGGGATCTCATCTTGGGGCAAGTTTCCCACTTAGATGCATTCAGCGGTTATCTCTGCCAGACGTGGCTACCCAGCGATGCTCCTGGCGGAACAACTGGCACACCAGAGGTCTGTCCACTCCGGTCCTCTCGTACTAAGAGCAGCTCCCCTCAAATCCCCTACGCCCACAGCGGATAGAGACCGACCTGTCTCACGACGGTCTGAACCCAGCTCACGTACCGCTTTAACGGGCGAACAGCCCGACCCTTGGGACCTTATTCAGCCCCAGGATGCGATGAGCCGACATCGAGGTGCCGAGCGAAGTCGTCGATATGGACTCTTGGACTTCACCAGCCTGTTATCCCCGGGGTAGCTTTT
>JBGSPW010000262.1:0-20785 GCA_041738395.1 Thermoflexales bacterium | reverse complement strand
GGCGCAGGTGGACGTGGCGCAGGCCGCGTTGGAAGCCGCGCAGATGCAGTTGCGCAAGACCATCATCACGGCACCCGCGAACGGCGTGATCGCGGCGACGAGCGTCCACACAGGCGAACTCGCTGCGCCCAGTCTCACTGCGTTGAAGCTGGCTGATCTCGATCAGGTGACGTTGACGATCTTCGTGCCCGGCGGCGCGATCGGCCAATTCTCGATCGGGCAACCGCTCAACGTGCGGGTGGATGCGTTTCCCGATCGGGTCTTCCCCGGCTCGATTGTGTACATCAGCGATCAAGCCGAATTCACGCCGCGCAGTGTCCGCACGTCCGACGAGCGCACGAAGTTGGTTTACGCCGTGAAGATCAAACTTGATAATCCCGATCACGTATTGAAGCCCGGCCTGCAAGCCGAGGCGGAAGTGAAGTAGCAAGTGACAGGATGCAAGATGCAAGAGGCAGGATGCAAGATGAATAAGTATTGCTTGATGTGGCGTGATACGCGGTGCGTCCCACAGGGAGGCTGCGCACTACTGCGTAAAAGTTGTTACGCAGTACTCGTTACTTTATTACTCGTTACAGCTTGCCAAGCGACTAACGGCACGACGCAGGCCAATCGCTTGAGCGGCGTCATCGAGGGCACCAAGGTCAATGTGGTGACGGAAGTCGGCGGACGTATCATTAATCTGGCCGTCGATCAGGGTGATAGCGTAACGGCGGGTCAGCCGATCGTGACGCTGGATGAGGCCGCGCTGCTGGCGCAAGTCAAACAGGCGCAGGCCGCCGTGAGTGCCGCCGAAGCCAACCTCGCGCAAGTCAAAGCCGGATCGCGCCGTGAAGCGATCGAGGCGGCGGCCGCCGCTGTGCAACAGGCCGAGGCCGAACAAGCGGGCGCGGCGTTGACGCTGAGCAACACGCTCAAGATCCGGAATAATCCACAGCAATTGGACGCGCAGTTGGACGCGGCGCGATCGAGCGTGAAATTGGCCGAGCAGAGCGTGTCGGTGGCGCAGACCAAGTTGGCCGAAGCGCGTTACTGGCGTGACTTCTACGACAATGATCACAGCAAGCGCGAAACGCTCGACAAGCAGATCGGCATCGCGCAGAAGAATCTGAAGGCGGCGCAGGCGCAATTGAATGGCGCTAAGGCGCAGCTCGCCGCGTTGCAGGTGATGCGTTCGAATCCGATTGGATTGCAAGCGCAGGTGAATCAAACGCGCAGTGCGTACAGCCTAACCGTGGCAAGCGCCGCCGTGGCTGCTGCGAACCTCGCCGATTTGAAAGCGGGGCCCACGCCAGAAGATATCGCGGAGGCTGCCGCGAAAGTGCAGCAAGCGCAGGCCCAGTTGAAATTGGCGCAGGCTTATCAATCACGGACGCAGATTGCCGCGCCGTTGACGGGTCTGGTCACAGATCGATCGGCGCACGTGGGCGAAACGGTGCAGCCCGGCGCGCCGCTGCTCTCGATCGTCAATCTTGACATGGTGGATATGATCGTGTACGTGGCGCAAGCCCAGCTGCCACGTGTGAAGGTCGGATCGCCGGTAAAGGTTTATGCAGACGCTTACCCGAATGAAGTTTTCACGGGTGAAGTGGCTTCCATCGCGCAGCAGGCGCAGTTCTCGCCGCGCGATACCCAGACGAAAGATGATCGCACCAGCATCGTGTTTGCGGTGAAGGTGCGCCTGCCTAATGCGGATCAGCGCTTGAAAGCGGGCATGACGGCGGATGCCGAGATTGAACTGCAATAGGATAATGCTTGATCCACGAAGAACACGAAGAACACCAAGAACACGAAGTAATATTGAGATATGATTTTCAATCCTCAAATCGCACTTCAATATGCCGCTTCCCTCGCCCGTCCGCGCCGCGTGGGATCGGGAGAGGATGAGCAAGTCGCGCAGGAGATTGAAGAACGACTGCGCGCTTGGGGCTGGCACGTCGAGCGGCAGCCGTTCACATTCTCCACGGCCTCTGAAGTATTTTTGAAGTTGTTCATTCTGGTCAGTGTGCTGCTGGTGGCCGCGTTGCTTGTCTGGCCTGAGCGCGTATTGGCCGTGGCGCTGGTGTTGCTCATCGCCTTGTTCATGCCGTTGAATCGCAGCGTGCAGGCGCGGGCGTTGGAGTGGAATGGTCGCGGGCTAAAATGGGGCCAGCGTTACACCACGGCTAATTTGATCGCCACTAGAAACCGGGTTTCTAAGATTCAGTCCGCTTCAGCAACTGCCGAAAGAAACCCGGTTTCTCTTTCACCTCACCTCTATCTCGTGGCTCACTACGATTCCAAAAGTCAACGCATGCCGTTGGTGGTGCGGATGACGTTGTTCATGTTGGCCGTCATCGCCGGATTGACCCTCGTAGTGTTGACGTTGCTCGATGTGTCCACGGTGCTTCGCCTCCCGATCGGCTTACTCGCCCTCGCCTCGGCCATTCCATTGTTGTTTCTCGATGTCGGCAATACTTCGCCCGGCGCGATCGATAACGCCTCCAGCGTTGGTCTGGTGTTGCATCTGGCCGAGCTACTGGCGCAGCGCACTGACTGGCAAGATAAATTACAGATCACAATTCTGATGCCCAGTGCTGAAGAAATGACATTGATGGGTTCGGTGGCTTACGTTACCGCTTATGAGCAAGCGTTGCGCGATCAAGCAGAACGCGGCGGCCTGCACGTGCTCAATTTCGACGGTGTCGGCGTGGATGGTGACTTGTACTTTGTCGGCGGTTCGCGTCAACGCCAAAACGGTGATAGGATAAATTTGTTGACGTGCGTGCGAGACTCCTGTGCGGAATTAAACCTGCCGCTGAAACGGTTCGGCTTCATCGGCGCGCTGTTCGATCACATTCCGTTTGCCCAGCGCGGCTTCGATGCGATCTCGCTGATCACGGTGGGGCGGGCCAGCCGATCGGTGCACACGCCCGCCGATTCGATCGATCAACTGCACGAGCGCGGCTTCGATCAGGCGGGGCGGGTTGCTCTGTATGTGATCGAGCGCACGATCGGAGGTAAAGCATGAACAACACCATGACCGCTGTGCCCGGTATCCGGGTGGGTCACGCGCAAGACGATGAAGCACTGACCGGCTGCACGGTGATCGTGTGTGAAGATGGCGCGGTCGGCGGCGTCGATCAGCGCGGTGGTGCGCCAGGTACGCGCGAGACGGATCTGCTGCGTCCCATGCATCTGGTCGAGAAAGTGCATGCAGTCTTGCTCGCGGGCGGATCGGCGTTTGGATTGGATGCGGCGACAGGTGTAATGCGCTATCTGGAAGAACGTAAGATCGGATTCAACGTCGGCGTGGGGCGCGTCCCGATCGTTCCGGCGGCGGTGCTCTTCGATCTCGCAGTGGGCCGGGCCGATGTGCGACCTGATGCGGCTATGGGTTATCAAGCGTGTGGGAATGCGACGACGACGGCGGTCAGCGAGGGCAATGTCGGCGCGGGGTGCGGCGCGAGCGTTGGAAAAATCCTCGGCATGGGTCAGGCGATGAAGTCCGGTCTGGGCACGGCCAGTATCGATCTCGGCGGTGTGATCGTCGGGGCGATCGTGGCGGTAAACGCCTTTGGCGACGTGATCGATCCGCAGACGAATCACATCATCGCCGGGGCGCGATCGGTGCAGGCCGGGCCGATCAAAATTGGATCGAGCGGCACCTTTGCCGATACACTGGCCACGCTGCACAGTTTCATCGGACGCACGAGCATGGGCTTTGCCACGCGTTCGAACACGGTCATCGGTATAGTGGCGACCAACGCCCGGTTGAACAAAGAGGAAACGAACAAAGTGGCCCAGATGGCGCACGATGGTTTGGCGCGTGCGATTCGTCCGGCGCATACGATGTTGGACGGCGATACCATTTTCGCTTTGTCCACCGGAGACAAGAAAGCCGATGTGAATATCGTCGGAGCGTACGCCGCGGAAGTTTTCGCGCAGGCCATCGTGCGGGCGGTGCGCGCCGCGCAGCCGGCCGGTGGTTTGCCCGCTATGGGTGAATAGAGTTTGACCGTGATTATTTGCACTCTTGATTTGCTCTCAGTCCGCGTCCGCGCGGACGCCCGCGAGACGCGGGCTTGGAGCAATACTGTTTAGATAAGGCTCACAGCACGCGTCCTCGAGGGCGATCCCACCGCGCGGACGCGGTTGGGTGAGCGCTAACTAAACAGTATTGGGGCTTGGAGCACTTGTAAGCAATCACCAGAATTTGGGTCTTGACAGGCAGGCTCAACGCGACTAAAATCACGCGCAATTTGCCGTCATGAAGAAACAACGCAAACTGATCTTAATCACGTACACTCTCTTCAGCGTGCCGACGAAGCAGCGCAAGCCCGCTGATCATCCCTTTGTTTTGTAAGAGCCGACTCTGATTGTCGGCTCTTTTTTTGCGTGTTGACCAGAGAGGAGAGACAGCATGACGACATTGAATTTGCCGGGGTTGATCGATGTGCATGTCCACTTGCGCGAACCGGGGGCGACGCACAAGGAGGATTATGATACGGGCACGGCGGCGGCGCTGGCCGGCGGCTTCACCTGCGTGCTCGATATGCCCAACAATACGCCGCCGATTACGAATGCCGCCACACTGGCCGCGAAGCAGCAGCTGGCCCGATCGCATGCGCGCTGCGATTACGGCATTCATCTGGGCGCGGGCGATGACAACGTCGAGACGGCTTATCAATTAGCGCCGCAGGTAACGGGCTTGAAGATGTATCTCGATCAGACGTTTGGCCCGCTGCGTCTGGACGATCTGGATTCGCTGCAGAAGCATATGGAACGCTGGCCCGCCGATCGGCCTGTGTTGTGCCACGCGGAAGGGCGCACGGTGGCGGCGTGCATTCTGGTGGCGCACCTCACCGGCAAGCACGTGCACATCTGCCACGTCAGCCGCAAGGACGAGATTGAGTTGATCCGCAAGGCGAAGGAAAAGGGCATCAACGTGACGTGTGAAGTGACACCTCATCACCTCTTCCTCACGGATGAAATTGTCACGCTTACGTGGATCGGCTGTGGGCGCTCCGAAGTGCGGCCACGCTTGGCGAAGGACGCCGATCGACAAGCGCTGCGCGCGAGCCTGGAAGTGATCGACTGCTTTGCCACAGATCATGCGCCGCACACGTTGACCGAAAAGGATTCGCCGAAGCCGCCACCCGGTTTTCCCGGCCTTGAGACAGCGCTGCCGCTGTATCTGGAGTTGGTGCACGAAGGGCTGATCTCGATCGAACAGCTAATCGATCGGGCGGTGAACAACCCGCGCCGCTTGTTCCATCTACCCGATCAACCCGAGACGTGGATCGAAGTGGATGTCGATCGAGATTGGATCGTGCGCGGTGAGAAAATGCAGACGCGCGCGAAGTGGACGCCGTTTGAAGGCTGGACGGTGCGCGGCCGCGTGGAGCGGGTGGTCGTGCGAGGCGCAGAGGTCTATCGAGATGGAGAAGTTCTAGCGCAGCCCGGTTCAGGGCATGATGTACGAGCGTAGTGTGGTGTCGTTGCGAGCGCTTTCGCCCAGCGCGCCTCCGCCGCTATGCGGCGGGCAAGGCGCCAGCGAAGCAATCCCGTCGTGAAACAATGAGATTGCTTCGTCGTCCTACGGACTCCTCGCAATGACGATTCAAAAAACAAAACCATTTCACAAAGGAGGGACGAAGCATGGCACCACGAACAATGGGAGTCGGTCGCAAGCGTTTATCGGCAGCGCATCTGCCGTTGGGTGAGCGCGGCGACGGCCGGTTTTACGGGCAGCACATTTTGTCGGTGGCGCAGTTCGCGCGCACCGATCTGGAATACATCTTTGCAGTGGCCGAAGAAATGCGCCTGATGGTGGAGCGCGTGGGCACGTTCGATTTATTGAAAGGCAAGATTCTGGCGAGCCTGTTCTACGAACCTTCGACGCGCACGTCCTCATCGTTTACGGCGGCGATGGAGCGCCTGGGCGGCAGCGTCATTCCCATCAGCGAAGTGAAGTATTCCTCGGTGGCGAAGGGCGAATCGCTGCCGGATACGGTGCGCACGTTGGAGTGTTACTCGGACGTGATCGTGCTGCGCCATCCTGAAACGGGCTCCGCGGCAACGGCGGCGCGTTATGCGCGCAAGCCCATCATCAATGCGGGCGACGGCACGGGTGAGCATCCTACGCAAGCGCTGCTGGACCTCTTCACGATCCGCGAAGAGCTGGGTCGTCTGGAAGGTTTGACGGTAACAATGCTGGGCGATTTGAAGTATGGGCGCACGGTGCACTCGCTGTCGCGTTTGCTGGCGCTGTATGGCGCGAAGTTGAACTATGTGTCGCCCGACATTCTGCGCATGCCGCAATACATCGTGGAAGAACTGGGCAAGTTCGGCGTGGAGCAGAAAGAATATACCACGCTCGATCTGGTGCTGGCCGAGACCGACGTGCTGTACGTGACGCGCGTTCAGAAGGAACGCTTCGAAGATTTGAATGTGTATGAATCGGTCAAGGGCGCGTTCGTCATCACGCCGGAGACGCTGAAGAATGCGAAGCAGGATATGGTGTTGATGCACCCGCTGCCGCGCGTCGGCGAAATCTCGATGGATGTAGACAACGATCCGCGCGCCGCGTACTTCCGTCAGATGGAGTACGGTTTGTACGTCCGCATGGCGCTGCTGGCGATGGTGCTGGGTAAAGCGTAACGAGTAATGAGTAATGCGTAATCTCCCTTCCCCCGTTGAGGGTTGCGCGAAGTGGCTCGACGGGGGGATCCCACCGGGAGGCTTCGCACGGGACGGGGATGAGGGCTATGAATTTCTTTGAACAGTTGGAGCAACGGGCGCGTGAAGTCGATTCGCTGTTGTGTGTGGGGCTTGATCCGCGCGGGGCCGATGCCGCCTCGGCGCGTGAGGAGTGTTTGCACTTGATCGAGGCGACGGCAGACTATGCTTGCGCTTTCAAGCCGAATGCCGCGTTCTTTGAAGCGTTTGGCGCGGCGGGTATGGCAGCGCTGAAGGATGTCATCGCGCATGTGCCGCACGGCATTCCGGTGATCTTCGATGCGAAACGAGGGGACATCGCAGACACGGCTGAAGCCTATGCGCGAGCGGCCTTCGATGAACTGGGGGCGCAGGCCATCACGCTGAATCCGTATCTGGGTGGAGAAGCGCTGCGGCCTTTCTTAGCCCGATCGGATCGCGGCGCCTTTGTGCTCTGCAAAACATCGAATCCCGGCGCGGATGAATTTCAAGGAAGCAGGATGCAGGATGCAGGATGCACGCTGTATGAGATAGTGGCACAGCATGCACAAGAGTGGAACGCGAACGGCAACGTCGGGTTGGTCGTGGGCGCGACCGATCCGCAGGCGTTGGCGCGAGTCCGATCAGCTGCACCCGATCTGTGGTTTCTGGTGCCCGGTGTCGGCGCGCAGGGCGGCGATTTGCAAGCCTCGCTCGAGGCCGGTCTGCGCCCCGATGGACTGGGCTTGTTGATCAATGTCTCGCGGGCGATCTCAAAAGCCGCTGACTCTGGTACCGCAGCGAAGAAGATTCGTGATGACATCAACGTGGTGCGTAGTGCGTGGTGCGTAAAACCAGACACGGAACACGCACCAGTGCGCAGCCTCCCTGTGGGACGCACCACGTTTTCTCAATTGGCCCAGGACCTTGTTGCTTCCCGGTGCGTGCGCTTCGGCCAGTTCAAACTCAAGTCCGGGATCATGTCGCCGATTTATCTCGATCTGCGGCGATTGGTTACACATCCGTCGATCCTCAAGCGGGTGGCGCAAGCCTATGCGGTGACGTTGAAGGAATTGTCGTTCGATCGATTGGCGGGCATTCCGTATGCGGCGCTGCCGATTGCGACGGCCATCGCGCTGGAGATTGATCGCCCGCTGATCTATCCACGGCGTGAGGCGAAAGATTACGGCACGCAAGCGCTCGTCGAAGGCGATTACCAGCCCGGCGAAACCATCGTGGTGATTGACGATCTGGCGACCACCGGCGGATCGAAGATCGAGGCGATTCAGAAATTGGAAGAAGCCGGCTTGAAGGTGCGCGACATCGTGGTGTTGATCGATCGCGGGCAGGGGGCCGGGCCAATGTTGGCCGAGGCCGGTTATCAATTGCACTCGGTCGTGAATCTGCTCGACTTGCTGCCGGAGTGGCTGCGATCGGGCGCGATTACGTCGGAGCAGTTTGAGGAAGTGAAGGCGTTTCTTCAACAATAAGAAAGAATGAGGGAAGGAGGGAAAGAAAGAATGAGAGACGGAGGGGATTCTCTCTTTCCCTCTATCCTTCTATCTCTCCGTCTCTCTTTCATCTGACTGAGGTTCTATGTATAACACCATCCGTCCCCTTCTCTTCAAACTCGACCCCGAGGTCATTCACAAGATCACGCTAAACTTGATCAAATGGGCGGGTATTCTGCCGCCGACGTATGCCTTGTTGCGCGCCATCTTCGAGGTGAACGATCCGCGTTTGCAGGTGGAGGCGTTCGGCGTGAAGTTCCGCAATCCGATCGGATTGGCGGCGGGCTACGATAAAGACGGCGTCGGCGTGCGCGGCCTCAGCGCGTTGGGCTTCGGGCATATCGAGGTGGGAACGGTGACGCGCCAGAGGCAGGTCGGCAATCCCCAGCCGCGCGTGCAGCGTGTGATCGAGTCGCAGGGCGTGATCAACAGCATGGGTTTTCCGAATAGCGGTGTCGATGCGTTGAAGGTTCGGCGCGGGGCAGCGAAGGTTGGGATCAACATCGGCAAGAGCAAAGACACGCCTCTCGAGCAGGCGGCCGAAGACTACGTGGAACTGTTCAAGCAGGCCTATCGGCAGGCCGACTACGTGGCGATCAATATCAGCAGTCCCAATACGCTGAATCTGCGACAATTGCAGGCGCGCGATTTTATCGAAGGGCTGTTGAAAGAGGTTACGTTGGTGCGCGATGATCCTTCGACTCCGCAACAAAAAGACGTTGCTCCGCTCACGTCGTGCCCGACGCAACGCGTCGGCGGCGCGCCAGGCGGGACGCTCGCAATGACGGAGCCTCGCCGTGTGCCGGTGTTGGTGAAGATCGCGCCGGACTTGACCGAGGCGGAAATCGACGACGTGTTGGGTGCGATCGAATTGTCGGGCGTGGATGGCATCATTGCTACGAATACAACCATCGGACGTGAGGGGATTTCCGCGCAGTATCGTGATCTGAAAGGCGGCTTGAGTGGCAGACCGTTGACGCAGCGCGCGACGGCCGTCATCCGCTGCATCGCCCGCAAGACGAACGGCCGCCTGCCTATCATCGGCGTGGGCGGCGTGATGAATCCCCTCGATGCGCTGGCGAAGTTCGAGGCCGGCGCGACTCTGGTTCAAGTCTACACCGGCCTCGTGTATGCCGGGCCGAGTTTGGTTAAGCAGATCAATCGGGCGTGCCTGAAACGTACACAGTGATTCAAGCGAGCATGACTCAGTCCGGCGCTGGTCGATACCGCTCGATCAAGGTCAGCAGCTGGTCCTCGTCAAATTCTTCAATCAACTGGCATAACCTGTCCGCGAAAGGCCGATATTGATCGTCGACTTGCCCAAGCCGTAGGGCGCGCTGCCGCAGGCGGGGGAGTGCACCCTTCATGGCCAGATCGAACAGAATGGCCATCTCTTCCGGCGGGGGCGGCACGAGGTCGTCGTCTGCCGTTTCTGGTTGAGGCCCGGTCAGATTGACCGGCTCGCAATAAATCCAGGTCAGATTCAGCTGTGCCGCCAGCAGCGTAAATAACTTCTTCACCTCGACCGGTTTAGCCAGGAACGCATCGCAGCCGGCCAGAGTGCTCTGTAGTACATCCTTCTCAAAAGTATGGCTCGACATCGCAATCAAGACAACTCGCCTGGCCGCCGTGAGTTCGGACATTTGCCGGATCTGCCGGGCCGCTTCCAACCCGTCCAGCACCGGCATCCGCAAGTCTAGGAAGATGACATCCGGTTGAATGGCGCCGGCCTGCTCGACGGCTTGCTGGCCATCGGTGGCTTCAAACAGATCGAAGCCCAACGGCTCTAACAATTTGACCAGGATTGAACGGTTGGATGGTTTGTCATCGACCACCAACAGCTTGCGCCTCGGACCGAGATAGCCCACAATCTCACGATCCACGATCGGCTGCCGGTGAACATCGTCCATCCAGATAGCGGGGAACTCCAGATCAAGTTGGAAGGTGCTGCCGCTCCCCACCTTGCTCTCGACCGTTAGTTGGCCGTTCATGGCTTCGACCAAACTCTTGGTGATGGTCAAGCCCAGGCCGGTGCCCTCGACGCGGTGCTGCGCGTCGCCGCCTTGCTCAAACGGCAAGAAGATGTGTTCCAGCTTGTCCGCAGGAATGCCAATGCCGGTATCAATCACCGCAAAGCGCAGCTGGCAGGTCGTCATGTTCTCCAGCTGCTCGATCGAGGTAGTGATGAATGCCGAAGTTTCCGGATCGATCAGACCAACCCGAAAGATCACCTGACCCTGGTCGGTAAATTTGATCGCGTTGCCGATCAGGTTGATGAGAATTTGCCGCAGCCGTTTTTCGTCGACCTGGATGATGGACGGCAGCCGCGTTACTTTTTCGTAAGTAAAGGTGAGGGTCTTCTTTTGCTGCGTCCGAATTTGAAACATGCCGACGATGGCCTCCAGAAAACCAGGCAGGTGACAATCGGCGGGCTGCAGATCCATCTTGCGTGCTTCGATTTTTGAGAGGTCGAGAATGTCATTGATCAGCGTCAGCAGGTGTTCGCCGCTGGCGCGCACAATGGTGACCGCGTTCGCCTGCGCGGGGCTTAGCTGCTCGTCACGTTCCAGTATCTGTGCATAGCCCAGAATTCCATTCAGCGGTGTACGAAGTTCATGGCTCATGTTCGCAAGGAATTCGCTTTTGGCCAGGTTGGCCGCTTCGGCCGCTTCCTTCAGTTTCTCGAGTTGATGGGTTTGTTTTTCCAGGCGCGCGATCGTGTCGCGCAGTCGATCGGTCATCAGGTTGAAGGTCGTGGCCAGCTGCCCAATTTCATCGCCGGATTCCACGGCGGCATGGACTTGCAAGTCACCGCCCGCAATACGTTCGGCGGCGCCCGTTAAGCGTCGGACCGATCCGGCAATGATGCTTCCAAAAATCACGGCCATGCCGATTCCAAACAATAAGGCCAGCAGGCCTCCCAGCAATGATTGAACCTGGGCGTTGGTCAATTCCGCGCGGCTCGTACTTAGATCCGTCTGCAGCAAGGTCTGCTGATCGGCGGTCATTTGAGTCAACAGGCCCAGCATCTGTTCGGCTTGCGGCACGCTTTGGATCCGGAATAAATACTGGTCTTCATAAGCGCGCTCGCCTTCACTCGCTTCGAAGATCTGATCGGGCCAGTCGAACAATTCTTTGCGAGCCTGATCGATGTTGACAAACTGGGCCTGTTGGCGCGGGGTGAGCTGTGCTTGCTTCTGGCGCAGATTCTCCCAGGCCGTCGTGTTCCAGGGCAAACGATACAGGTAACCCGCTTTGAAATTGAAGTCGCGGACAACCGTAAAGCCGTAGAGATTGGTCATCATTGTGTCGAACGACGTGCGAAAATCGATCATGTCCTTGAGCAGCGCGGCGTTATCAGCCGAGAACGCGCGCTGCCCCTGAATCTGAATCATACTATCTGTTTCGGCCAGGATCGCCGCGCTTAACGGCTGGACTTCGCTGTTATACAGCTGCAAACCGGGCTGGTTGAGGCGTGGATTGTTATGCAGCTGAAACATTTTTTCGGACAGCATCGCCCAGTCCGCGAAAGACGCTCTAAGCTCATTCAAGCGGCGGGTACTGTCAGGGGCAGCCGAAGCCTGAGCGAGAGTGTTCAGCTCGGCCAGATTGGCCTCGAAGGATCTGCGCGCGGCATAGTAATCCGCCAGCTGGCCGAGATCGCTCAAGGCTAGATAGCTGTAGATGTCGGCCACCATCTTGATCAGACTCGCTTGAGCCCGGGCGGCGGCCAGCGCGGCCGGCACCCGCAAGTCGCCCGTGCGGTCGATGGCATGCGTGACGCGGCTGCTGCCAATCGCGTTGAACACGATAACCAGCATCGTCAGGCCAACCAGCAGCCCAAACCCCAGATTGAGTTTCCAGCCGATGCTAAAGTTGTTGAGACGCCTGACGATCCACAGGCGTGAAATGAAGTGCGACTTATCGGAATGATGAGCGCTCGGTGAAGAGGGTGTCTGATCAGAGGGCGTAACAGTCTCCATCTTTTGGCGACTAGATTCCTGGTGCAGATTGAAAGGACTCGGCCTGGCCGGTGCTTAACAGAGTCGGACTTCAATCCAGACTGATGATGCCTTTACGCAGCGCGTACTTCACCAGATCGGTGGCGCTATGAATGCCCAGCTTGTCCATCAAATTGGTGCGATGGACACCGACTGTCTTGATGCTGAGTTGCAGCCGATCGGCGATCTCGCGCACCGAACAACCTTCGGCCAATAGCTGCAAGACTTCCCGCTCCCGATCGGTCAGCTTGCCGTGATGGTCGCCGTCGGGCGGCGCGCCGGTGTGCTTAAGATATTCGTCGATGACGGTCTTCGAGACGGACGGGCTGAGAAACGAATCGCCGCGATGCACGGCCTGAATCGCCGAGATCAATTCGGCGGGCGCGGCTTGCTTGACCACGTAGCCTGAAGCGCCGGCCTGCAATGCCTGACTGACATACTCTTCGTTGGTGTACATGGTCAGGGCCAGCACTTTGACCTGAGGAAACATCTTCTTGATTTGCCGCGTGGCCTCCAGCCCGTTGAGATGTGGCATGGTAATGTCCATCAATACCACATCCGGCTGCAGGGCTTCGACTTTTTTGATGGCTTCCCACCCGTCTTCTGCTTCGCCGACGACTTCGATTCCGCTCTTCGCGTCGAACAGCGAGCAGATGCCCTTCCGCACGATGGTATGATCTTCGGCCACCACGACGGTGATCTTGTTCACAGGCCAGACTCCAGCGGGATTTCAATAGCGACCTGCGTGCCGTGTCCCGGCTCTGAGTAGAGGCTGAAGGTGCCGCCCAGCAACGTCACTCGCTCACGCATCCCTAGCAAGCCGATCCCCTGTTTCGGCAGACTGCCGTTGAACACGTGCTGCACATCAAAGCCACGGCCATCATCCTCGATGTGCGCCATCACGGTCGCGCCACTGCGTTGCAGCCGCAAGTGTACGGTACTGGCCTGTGCGTGGCGCGTCACGTTCGTGAGCGCTTCCTGAAAAATCCGATAGAGGGCGGTTTCGATATGCGCCGGCAAACGCTCTTCCAAATTGACGATGTCCAATTGGGCGTCGAGGTTAACGCGTTGAGCGTACTGCCGGATGTACCACTGCAAAGCTGGCGCGAGTCCCAGATCATCTAGCATAGCCGGCCGCAGTCTAAAGGACAATTCTCGAACTTGCTCCAAGGTCTGATCGACTAGCAGTTTCGATTCGGCCAGACGATCGTGAATCGCGGGCGTGCCGCTCTCGGGTAGCTCTTGTGTCACCGCGGCCAGGTTAATGCTGATCGCCGTCAGAGCCTGACCCATTTCGTCGTGAAGTTCGCGGGCCAGCTGCTTGCGCTCAGCCTCTTGCACCTCGGTGAGTTTCTGGTTTAGCGTGCGCAGTTGTTCACGCTGTTGGTCAATCGCCTCGAAGAGTCGCTCTCTTTCGACCTGGCTGCTCAACTCCAATTGCCGGGTGTTTTCCTGAAGACTCAAGGTCAAGTCTTGCAAGCGCAGATGGGTCTTGACTCTGGCCAGCACCTCTTCCTGGTGCAGCGGCTTCGTGACGTAATCGACCGCGCCCACTTCAAAGCCCTTCACTTTATCTTCCATGCTGGTCAGGGAAGTCATGAAGATCACGGGGATGTCTTTGGTCGTCTCCAGACTTTTCAATTGGCGGCACGTCTCAAACCCATCCATGCCCGGCATTAGAATATCCAGCAGGATAATATCTGGACGGTTGTACTTCACCCGTTTGAGTGCGCTCTCGCCGCTCCGCGCGATGCGGATGCCGAAGCCATATTTCTCCAGATAATTGACCACCACTCCCAGGTTGACCGGCGTATCATCGACGATCAGAATGTTGTAATTCTGATAGTTCATACCCGGATTTTTCTTTGTTTCGCGGCGCGTCGTTTTCAACTCAGTCTGCACGGTGCTTGCCTCAATCCTGGCGATATTGTACCCCAGATAAACCGTCTTGAACAAGAAACTACCGATCGACTACGGGCTTCTTAAACAGACATCATGAAGTTGTGTTCACCACAAAACATGAAAACGCTCCGTTCCCCGTCCCCGGGGAACGCCCTCGGGACGAGGGCTGTGAGCATTTTCAGACCAGTCTTCACTTTAGTTTACGACTCTGTCATGCTCGCGCTGAGCGAAGCGGGTCACATCCATCGCTTCCCGCCGCCGGACACTTGCACCCCGCCCAGCGCGCCTCCACCACAACGTGGCGGACAAGGCGTGCGTGCAGTGCGGTGTGTGACCACGCGCCGCGGAGCGAGAGCATCCAACCAAAATGAGAATGGCTGTGGTTGTTCTCTCAGGGTTGATTGGCTAAATTTTCAAAGATAGGCGACAGTGAACGATACAGTGTGCGATAGATCTCAATCCGCTCACGGTAGAGGGCCTGGGTTGTCGGGCGGGGCCGATAAGTTTCCTGGCTATAGCGTACGGCGGCCTCGCAGGCCGCGCCGAAATCTGCATACAACCCGATGCCGAGGCCGGCCAGCAGCGCCGCGCCCAGCGCCGCCGCTTCTTTCGTTTCTGACTTGACCACTTCTGCGCCGAGGATGTCAGCTTGCAGTTGCAACCACAACGGATGTTGTGAGCCTCCGCCTGACGCGATGATTTTTTCAAACGACAAGCCCATGGCGCGCATCAGATCAAGCCCGTCGAGCAGCGAGAACACCACGCCTTCCATCACGGCGCGCGTCAGATGTCGCCAGGAGTGGCGCAACGTCAGGCCGCAAAAGACGCCGCGCGCATTGGGATCCATGTGCGGCGTTCGCTCGCCTTCCAGATACGGGAGATAGATCAGACCTTCTGCGCCCGGTGCGATGCTCGCGGCGGCCTCGGCCATTTCCTGGTAAGTGTACTGGCCGGACAGCACCTCGTCTCGCAGCCAGCGCAGACTGAGTCCAGCCGCGAGTGTGGCCGCCTCCCAATGCCATAAATCGGGCACAGCATGGCAGAAGGTGTGTAAGCGCAACTGCGGATCGATCCGATAGCGATCGATGGGCGTAAACAGTTGTCCCCCCGTGCCGATGGTGCACGACACAATTCTGGGGCGGATCAAACCGTTGCCAATAGCCTGGGCTTCCTGATCGCCAGCGCCGCACACCACGGGCAGACCGCCGGGCAAATTCATGGCCTGAGCCATTTGAGGGGTGAGATGACCATGCGGCGCGCTGGACGCATAGAGGGGCGGCAGAACATCCATGGGAATGCCGGTCGCGTGGATCAATTCGGCGCACCATGTTCGCTGCTGGATGTCCAGCAGGGCCGTTGACGAGGCGTCAGTGTAATCGGTGCCGAGTTCACCGGTCAGCCGGAGACGCACGTAGTCTTTCGGCAAGAGGACGTGGGCCAGCCGCTGCCACGTGGCGGGTTCAGACTCTTTCAGCCACAGCAACGACGCCACAGTGAAGCCGGGCATGATCGGATTGCCGATCCACTGCGCCAGTTGCGAGTCGCCCACGTGTTCGCGCAACGCGGCGACCTGGCGGGTGCTTCTACGATCAAGCCAGAGCATGGCCGGACGAAGGCTGCGTTGATCTTTGTCGAGACACACCGTGCTGTGCATCTGACCTGAAAAGCTTAGCCCGGCGATTGCAGCGCGAGCCGCGCCCGCCCGATCGACCACTTCACGCACGGCGGCTACGGCGGCCGCGACCCAGGTTTCGGGTTCTTGTTCGGCCCAGCCCGGCTGTGGTGTTAGCGGTGCGTAATCGCGTGCTGCGTGGGCCAGTATTTGACCGGCGCGATCAACCAGCACACACTTGAGACTCGAAGTCCCGATATCGATGCCGATTAAGCAGCTGTCTTTGACGTTCATGGAAACTCCCGGGGCATCGTCAGAACATCCGGCAATGACCCATCGAACGCGGTGGGTCCAGAAAACAGCCTATGAAGAGATCCGATTGCCTGGTTGACGCTGATCCCGCTCACTGCGGAAGAGCCGCTTGACTTTGCACTGGAGGATGAAGAAGACGCTGCCGGCTTAGGCCGCGGCTTCCACGAGGTGGCTGCCGGTGGCGTACACCATGATCGATTCTTCGCTGGCTTCGGCGCGCGACAATTCTTTCACCAACTTGCCCTCGTGCATCACCAGCACCCGATCGCTCATCCCCAGGATTTCGGGCAACTCCGATGATATCATGACGAGACCCGCGCCCTGTTGCGTCAGCTGCTCCATGATCTGATAGATTTCAGACTTGCTGCCCACGTCGATGCCGCGCGTCGGTTCATCCAGCAGCAGCACGCGCGCACCGATGTTGAGCCAGCGCGCCAGAATCACCTTTTGCTGGTTGCCACCACTCATGTTGCCGACAATGAAATTGGCGTTCGGCGCTTTGATTTTAAGCAGCTCGATCAATTTTGCCACGACTGCGGTTTCGCGGCGCAGCTGAATGATGCTCGCCCGGCACAGGGCTTTCAGACCGGAGATTGTGGTATTGGTGGAAACCGATAGCTTGAGGAACAGTCCTTCTGCCTTGCGATCTTCTGTGACCAGCGCCACCCGATGGCGGATCGCATCCTGCGGCGTGCGCACTGTCATCGACTTGCCATCCAGGGTGATAGTCCCTTGGTGCGGATCGGCGCCGAAGATCGCGCGGGCTAACTCGGTGCGACCCGCGCCGCGCATGCCCGCAATCCCGACGATTTCACCCGCACGCACTTGAAACGAGATGTCGTGCAGAACCCCGGGCCGATTGATGTTCTTAACTTCCAGCAGCACCTCGCCGATGGCGGCGGCGCGTAGGGGATAAACGTCTTGCAGATCGCGCCCGATCATCAGGCGCACCAGCTCCGGCATGGTCACGTCGGCCACGTCGCGCGTTTCGACCAGGTGGCCATCTTTAAGCACCGTCACGCGATCGGCGATTTCAAATATTTCAACCAGACGGTGCGAAATATAGATAATCGAAATCCCCTCCGCTTTGAGCGCACGCACAACTTGAAATAATTTCTCCAGGTCTTTTTCACCCAGCACGGCCGATGGCTCATCCATGATCAGCAGGCGCGTCTCGCGCGCCAGGGCCTTGGCGATCTCGACAAGTTGTTGCTCGGCTACGGTCAATTTTCGGGCGGGAACATCCATCGGCAGTTTGATGCCTAGGCGGTTCAGAATCTCTTCGGATCGCGTCTTAGCGAGGCCCCAATCGATCAGCGGTCCTCGTTGTGGCAAGTGACCCAGAAAAATGTTCTCCGGTACGGTCAAATCTGGGCCTAGGTTGAATTCTTGATAGATCGTCGAGATGCCCAACTGCTGGGCATGGTGGGGGGTTTTGATCTCGATCGGTTTTCCCTGGTACAGGATCTCCCCGCGGTCTTTAGGATAAGCGCCAGAGAGAATTTTGATCAAGGTGGATTTTCCCGCGCCGTTCTCGCCCAGCAACGCATGGACTTCGCCCTCGCGAATGTCGAGATCGACCGACTCGAGAGCCTGAACGCCCGGGAATGCCTTGCTGAGTCCTTTGATCTCAAGAAGGACCTTGTCGTTGGAAGCGGCCATCTTTTTGACTCCTGTCTCAAACACCGCTACTTGCCACGGCGCGAAAGTTGATCGATCGATACCGCCAGGATCACCAACACGCCCGTGACCAGCACTTGATAGATGGACGGAACGCCCATGAGCTGCAGGCCATTGCGGAAAACACCGACCGTCACCGCGCCGATCAACGTGCCGAGAATGTTGCCCCGGCCGCCAAACAGACTGGTTCCGCCGAGCACGACGGCTGTGATGGCTTCCAGATTGAGATTTTCGCCGGCACGTGGATCGCCGACTTCGGTCCGGGCGATTAGGAACAGGGCGGCAATCGCATAGAAGAAAGCGGCCAACACGTACACCCCGATGAGCAGACGCGTCGTGGGAATGCCCGCCAGACGAGCGGCTTCAGGGTTGTCACCTACGGCATAGACGTAGCGCCCGAAGACCGTTGAGCGCAATACAAACCACATTACCAGATACAGGATAAACAACACCACCGAGCTGTAAGTGATGGCGGTGGTGCCGATCTTGAATGTAGCGCCGAGATAGAGCATCAGGTCCGGCAAGCCGGTGATGGTTTGTGTGGTGTACAGAATCATCGTGGCGAAGGCGATATTGTACGTGCCCAGCGTAACGATGAACGGCGGCAAGCGAACCGTCGTCACCAACAGGCCGTTCAAGAAGCCAAATCCCAGCGACACCAACATGCCCAGCAGAATGGCCAGAAGCGGCGGAACACCACTGTTGACGGCCAGGCTGGTCATGAGAACCTGGGTCAGGGCCATCACCATGCCGCACGACAAGTCAATCCCGGAAGTGAGAATGACGAGGGTTTGTCCGATCGCCAGAGCGCCCACGACCGTGACCTGTTGAACGACGAGAGACAGATTAGTCCCTGTCAGAAATCGATCCGTCTGAGACGAAAAGAAAAGAACGGCTAAGAACAGGGCGGCCAACGGACCAAGAATTGGTGAAGTGCGCAGTAACCGGAGGACCCCTGACTGTTTCATGCTTGAAGTCAATGTACTCATCATTGTTCTCCACAGGGGGGCGGCCGCGCGCGCTGCCGCCACCCTCATACACTTTGAACGGAATCAGCTGCTACTTATTGCCCCAGCACGCGTCGAGACCGAACTTGGTATCCGAGCTGTCTACGCCGGAGACCGCTTTGTCGGTGATGAGCGTGACGCCCGTATCGGTGTACCCCGAAACTTTCTCGCCGGTTGTGGCAAACTTGTAAACCGCCTCAACACCCATCGACGCCATCTTGAGCGGGTACTGTTGCGAGGTTGCGGCGAGCCAGCCGGCCTGGACGCCCGCGAGTCCAGGTGAGCAACCGCCGTCCACCGACACGATCATCACATCCTTCTCTTTGCCCGCCGCCTTCAACGCGGTGTACGCACCGGCGGCCGCCGGTTCATTGATCGTGTACACCAGGTTGATGTCCGGGTCCTTCTGCAGGCAGTTCTCCATGGCGGTCTGGCCTTTGGCCTGATCGCCCTGCGTGTCCTGGCTGCACACTACCTCGGGCGAGGTCACCTGATCCTTCGTGTTCGCATCGGCCTGCGCCAGGCCGTAGCCGCTCATGAAGCCGTTGTGCCGTAAAATGCCGACGGTGATGCCCGGCAACAGATCGAGAGTAGCGATCTTCGGCGTCTTGCCCGCCAGCGCGGCCTTGGCATACTGCCCGATCAACACGCCCGCCTTGAAGTTGTCCGTCGCAAACAGCGCGTCCGTCGCCTCCAGCGGATCGGTCGGGGTGTCGAGCGCGATCACCAGCACGCCCGCATCGCGCGCTTTCTTGATCGCGGGGACGATCGCTTTGGTGTCGCTCGGCGTGATGAGGATGCCTTTCACACCCGCGTTTACCATATTCTCGATCGCCGTGACTTGGCTCTCGTTGTCGCCATCGACTTTGCCCGCGGCCGTCAACAGCGTCATGCCCAATTCATCCGCCTTCTTCTGAGCGCCTTCCTTCATCTTCACAAAGAACGGATTCGTCTCGGTCTTCGTGATCAACCCGATTTTGATCTCTTCGGCCGGTGCAGCGCTGCTGCCCGCTGGCTTTTCGCCCCAGCATGCGTCGAGACCGAACTTGGTGTCTGAGCTGTTTACGCCGGAGACTGCTTTGTCGGTGATGAGCGTTACACCTGTGTCGGTGTAGCCCGAGGACTTCTTACCCGTCTTGGCAAAATCAACCACCGCCTCGACGCCCATCGACGCCATCTTGAGGGGATATTGCTGCGAGGTGGCGACGATTTGTCCATCGACGATGCCCTTGACGCCCGCGCAGCCGCCGTCCACCGACACGATCAACACGTCCTTTTCTTTGCCCGCGGCCTTCAACGCGGTGTACGCGCCAAACGCCGCCGGTTCGTTGATGGTGTAGACCAGGTTGATGTCCGGGTTCTTCTGCAGGCAGTTTTCCATGGCCGTCTGGCCCTTGGCCTGATCGCCCTGCGTGTCCTGGCTGCACACCACTTCTGGCGAAGTCACCTGATCCTTGGTGTTCGTATCGGCTTGCGCCAGCCCGTAGCCGCTCATGAAACCGTTGTGGCGCAGAACGCCGACGGTGATGCCCGGCAGCAGATCGAGGGTGGCAACTTTGGGCGTCTTGCCCGCCAGCGCGGCCTTCGCATACTGCCCGATCAACACGCCCGCCTTGAAGTTGTCCGTCGCGAACAGCGCGTCGGTCGCTTCCATCGGGTCGGTCGGCGTGTCCAGTGCGATCACCATCACGCCGGCTTCGCGCGCCTTCTTGATGGCCGGCACGATCGCTTTGGTGTCGCTGGGGGTGATCAAGATGCCCTTCACCCCGGCATTCACCATGTTCTCGATCGCCGTCACTTGGCTCTCGTTGTCGCCATCGACCTTGCCCGCAGCCGTCAGCAGCGTCGCGCCCAGTTCGTCTGCCTTCTTCTGCGCACCCTCCTTCATCTTGACGAAGAACGGATTCGTCTCGGTCTTCGTGATCAAGCCCACTTTGATCGGGCCGTCAGCAGCCGCTGGCGCCGCAGCCGTTGGCGCGGTGGCCACTGGCGCTGATGCTGTCGGCGCGGCCGGCGCCGCGCAAGCCGATACCAGCAGTGATACGATCACCAGCAAATAAGCAACGCGCAAAAACTTCTGGG
>JBGSPW010000088.1:0-6138 GCA_041738395.1 Thermoflexales bacterium | reverse complement strand
TCGCTACGGGCCAGTCCGAAGAAGTGGTAGTCACAGGCGATCCCTCCACCCAGAAGGGTACTCGCCGAAGGGCTACCGTGCAAAATCACATCCGATCTAACGATTGGCCGTCTGATTGCGCAAAACCTACGCTAGCGCGCCCCCGCTTTGCGGACAGGGCGTTGCGAAGCAATCTCAGACTCGACCCACTTGAAATTGATTCGTCGCATCCTTCGACTGCGTGGCGAAAAAATGCCACTCCGCTCACGCCGTGTCCGCGAAGCGGCGGCGCGCTAGGCGGGATGCTCCTCGTAATGACGTTGTTCTCATTACAACGGAATCACCACCCGGTTGCCGTTGTGCGAAGTCATCGCTACCGGCACGGCATAGACCGACTCGATGTTTTCGGGCGTCATCACCTCGGGACCGCCTGCCGCGAAAATCCGTCTATCCTTGAGCAGCAGGAACTGATCGGCAAAGCGCAGTGCCAGGTTCAAATCGTGCATGGCAACCACCGCGGCGATGCCCCGCTCTCGGGTGATTTTCCGGATCAGGTTCAGAACATCCAGTTGATTTTTCAAGTCAAGGCTGCTGGTCGGCTCGTCCATCAGCAGAATCTCCGGCTGCTGCGCCAAGGCTCTGGCAATGACCACCTTTTGCAGTTCACCTCCACTCAGTTCGTCTAAGAAACGCAGGGCATAGTCCGCCAGCCCCAGGGTTTCCAGCGCCTGGCTGGCAATCGCCATGTCGTGCTGGGTAATGTCCCAGCGGATGTAGGGTTTGCGTCCCAACAGCACCGCGTTAAACACCGTCGTGCGCGAGCCTGACCGCTGCTGTTCCACATAGCCGATGCGCTGGGCCAGTGCGTTGCGGCTGAGAGAAGAAACGGATTCTTCTCCGATCAACACCGTGCCAGACGCCGGTTTGAGAATGCGATTGATGCACTTTAGCAGCGTCGTTTTGCCCGTGCCATTGGTGCCCAACACAGCCAACAACTCGCCCTGCTCCACTGAAAAACTGGCCTCATCCAACACGGGGTGGTTTGGATAGTGAAACGTCATGCCTTGCACCGTGAGAATCATCGTCTGGCATACCCTTTCGCTAACAGGAACAAAAACAGCGGCGCGCCGAAAAAAGATGTGATCGCGCCAACGGGCAGGACCACCGGCGAGATCAACGTGCGCGCCAGCGTGTCCGAAAACAACAGCAGCGCTGCGCCGGTCACGGCCGAAGCCGGGATGAGAAAACGGTGATCGACGCCCAGCACCCGGCGCATCATCTGCGGCGCAATCAGCCCAATAAAGCCGATAATGCCCATGAACGAGACCGCCACGGCGGTAATCAACGAAGCGGCCAGCATGCTGCGAAAGTGGATCTGCTCAACGTGAACGCCCAAACTTTTGGCAGCGTCCTCGCCGCTATCAAGGGCGTTGTAATCCCAGCGGTGCAGCAAGAAATAGAGGAATGCGCCGAAAATCAGCACGGAGAGAAGGCCCACCTCCTGCCACGAGACGCGCCCCAAATCGCCAAAGGTCCAGAACACCATCGCCGCCGCCTGCACATCCTCGGCGAAATACTGCACCAGGGTCGAACCGGCGGAAAACAAAGAACCAAACGCGACGCCCGCCAGCACCACCGATTCGGGCGAAAAACCGCGCAGCCGGGCCAGGAGCAAAATCAACATCATGGCGATGATCGAGAAGACAAAAGCGGTCAGGGTGACGAGATATGGATTGCCGATAAACACTGCATCATGCGTATTGCTATGAATGGTGCCCGCGCCGAAAAACACGATGGCGAGGTTCGCACCGAAAGCGGCGGCGTTCGAGATACCCAGCGTAGACGGCGACGCCAGCGGGTTGCGCAGGTTGGTTTGCATCACACAGCCAGCTACCGCCAGACCCGCGCCCGCCACAATCGCGGCGATGACACGCGGCAGGCGAATGTTCCAGATGACGATGCTCGAAGTACCTGTGTCCAATTGCAGAAGCGCCCGCAGCACCTGCAAGGGACTGGTGTTCGCCGCGCCCGCGTTGATGGCAACGACGGCCAGGATGAGCGTAAAAATCGTCAGCCCCAGGATGATGAGGCGTTTACGAGTCGCTTGACGTTGAAAGGCCTTCACCGCGAGATGAGGATGTGTATCGCTGATGGATATGTAGTCAGCCATTGGGCCGTTCCTCGCCCGCCGCCGTTGCGACGCCAGAGGGCAAATGAAAATTTCTGGCGTCGGGAATCGAATCGAGGGCGGGCGCATAGGCTTTGATGTCCAACAGCGGGCTGCCATCCAGCGCATCCACGCCGCGCACGATGAGGCGATTCTCTTCGTGGCGGATCAACTCGGCCACACAAAACGCAATCGGATTCGGGCGGTTGGGCGATCGGCTGGCAAACACCCCGATCGGCACGTCGCTGAACGGCGTTTTAGATTGCAAGACATCCCGCTTGGCCCGATCACCCCAATAGAGCACAATCAGGTGTGAAGCCCGGGTAATGTCCTTCAACCCGTCGGCAAAATCCGGGAAAATTTCCAGAGTCAATTCGTTATCGGACAACCGTCCCTGGCGAGGCGCGTCACCGCGTTCCTGGTAGGGGCTGTGGATGATGCCGATTGGTGTTAGTTCCATCGACAAATCTCCTCAATCAAGATGACTGTGTTGACTACCTTGACAATGTTAAGTTCGCCGGAGCGCCGTCATTGCGAGCGTTGTGTGCGAAACAATCTCAGCGCCAGTCGAAACGAGGTTGCTTCGTCGCATCCTTACGACTACGCAGCAAAAAGACGCTGCTTCGCTCAGGAAGCTCCTGCTCATGAACTTAGCAGAGGCGGCTCCCACGCCGCCGGGTACGCGGGCATGGGAGCCCGCTCAGTTTTTGCCGTTACGCATCCCGCCTGAGGGATGGCCCTCTCGCAATGACGCCCACGGGTAGGTCAACATTGTCAAACTACAGGCGGCGCTCAAATTTTTCAAAGCACGGAATGCACAACGTGCGTCCTGATAATCGGCGCGTGCGCGTCTCCATCGTGCTCTCACCGCACTCGTCGCACGGCACCGAGTTGCGCAGGTGCGCAGATTTGGGCAAACGCGGCTCGACAGATTGCACGACAAACAAGCGATCCAACGGCGTGTCGAGAATGCTCTGCGCGCGTTGCTGATGGAGCGCCTGAAAATGCGCGCGTTCATCCGGCGTGGCCTGACCGCTGCGCATCAGCGCAAACAACTGCTGATGCTCTGGATTCGGTTCGCCCCACGCATCGGGGCGAGTGATGATGCGAATAGCCTTGCTGTCGGAACGGCGGATGAAAGTGAAGGCGCTCTTGCCATAGTCGAGATGGATGAGATTGCCTTTGCCAAAGGTGCAGCCGGTAAGATACTGCACGGCATCCACCCCGCACATATCCGTCTCGACGATAGCGACGATCTCTTCATCGGCCGAGTGCGCGCCGATCTCGCGCAGCGCCACTTCGGCGGCGCGGATGCCCAGGGCCAGCCCGGGGCACATGTGCCCGTGAAAGCGTTGTGTGCCTGCAATGTCGATCATGGTTGCTTACTCCTATGGGTTGTAGAGATTCCTCGTCGCGTCCTTCGACGCCGCTTTGCTCTGCTCAGGATGCTTCTTGGAGTAACCAACTGACCCACGCTGCGAACCCTTCGCCCGTGCGACAGGATAACGGGAATGTGATCACACCCGGATTCAACAACTCAACGCCGCGCTGGAAATAAGCCAGATCGAATTCGACGTAGGGCAGCAGGTCGAGCTTGTTGATGATTAGCGCGTCAAGGCCACGATAGATGCCGGGATACTTGTACGGCTTGTCATCACCTTCAGGCACGCTGGCGATCAGCACGTTGGCGTGCGTGCCCAACGCGAACGAGGCGGGGCAGATCAAGTTGCCGACGTTTTCGACGATCAGCAGATCGATCTGATCGAGCGGCAGTTGCGCCAAGGACTGGCCCACCATCACCGCGTCAAGGTGGCAATCGCCGCTGGTATTGATTTGCACGGCCGGCATGCCCGCCGCAATGACTTTATCGGCGTCGATCGTGACCGGCGCGGTATCACCTTCGACCACGGCCAGGCGCACCTGCCGCGCCGTCAGAGATTCGATCGTGCGCAGGATGACGCTGGTCTTGCCCGCACCCGGTGAAGCCATAAGATTCAGGCCGAAGACGCCGGCCTCGTCCAATCGGGCGCGGTTCTGGTCGGCCAGACGATCGTTGGCACTCAAGATTCGTTCGACAACGGGAACGCGCGTAATCGTCATCGAAAATTCACCACAAGATGAAAGGGATTCAGATCAAACCAGGAAATACCTGTTTGATTTACGGGGCCGTCATTCCCGCGTGCTTTTGGCGGGAATCCAGTCGGCCCATAGAACTGGATGCCCAATAGAAGCACTCGGGCATGACACTGCACGCAGGCGTAAACCAAATTGGAAACCACTCTAGAAAAACACCTTCGCCAAGCGCAGCACACTTTGATTCCACACCGTGCGATGCGTGACACCACTACCGTGCAGCATTTGCCAGTTGTCCAGATACCAGCGATAGTTCCGCAACAGGGCAGCCTGATTGGAATATTGAGGCTTGAAGCCCAGCACGCGCTCGGCCTTCTCGATCGAGACAAACGATTCTTTTGAGACCGTTTCGTAGGTCCACTGATACAGCGGCGACAAATGCAAGCGTTCCAAAATACGGAGCGCGATCATCATGGGCCGTGCCGGGAAACTGCGAATACGTCGCCCGTGCCCGGCAGCATCCAACACCGCCTGAAACTCGGCGCGCACCGTTGAGAACTCTTTCGCGCCGATATTGAAGATGTCATTCACGGCAGCGCAATCGCCGTGCGCCGCCAAATCGATTGCCTGACACAAGTCTGCCACGTCCAGCAGCTGATAGGGATTGTCCCCGTTGCCCAACATCGGAAAATGTTTGCCTTCGCGCGCCCATTCATACAACAGCGCGAACACGCCCAATCGTTCCGGTCCCACAAACGACTTGGGCCGCAGAATCGGCAAGCACAACCCTTTCTGCTGATACTCGCGGCAAATCGCTTCGGCCTTGACCTTCGTCTCACCATATGGCCCGACCCCATGCATGGAATCGCCCTCGAGCAGCGGGTGATGATCGGGGATGCCGTACACCGCTGTCGTCGAGATGTGAATCAGCCGCTCGACGCGATGCTGATACGCCGACTCCAAGACGATGCGTGTGCCATCGATGTTGGTGGTGTAGATGTCTTCACGCGAATACAGTGGTAGCGCCGCCGCGCCGTGCACCACGATCTCCGCGCCCTGCATCGCCCGATCGACCGCGGCCCGATCGCGGATGTCGCCGGTAATGATCTGAATGCGATCGGCAACGTCGGCGTAGGTGAACGGCGCGATGTCGAGCGACGTGACCGTGTGACCACGCTTCAACAGATAGCGAATCAGGTTGATACCTAGAAAACCCGAACCGCCCGTAACCAGATAATGTTGCGTCATCAAGCCATCCTTGAAATGAAAGATTGGATTATTCAGTGCAACTCTTGCGCTTCCAATTGAACTGCTTCAGCGTGATCGACCAGTCGATAGGCCGGAGCATATTTTTGTCGATAAACGACGGTGTGATGCACTGCCGGGAAATCATGCTCGTCGAGCCATTTGGATAGATGTTGAACTTCCAGCCGGGAGAGCGGCCAACGTCCCGATCGGCAGTTGGCGGCGAAATCGCTCCACACCACGCGCAGTGTGTCCTTAGTTCCCCAGGTCTGCTCGGCCGTTTTCAGACAGGCCGCATTCAACACGCGTATGTCGCCGCCGCGCGCTTTGAACGGTCGCAGATTCAAACGTCCCAACGTGCCGTCGGGCCGGATGCTTTCCCATAATAGTTCATCCTCCGTTGCCGCGATCGATTGAACTTCGCTCACCAGACGCGCTTCAAAATCCCGCGGCGAAGCAATGAGGTGCTCCGGCCCCAGGAGGCCCTGATACAACAACTTGTACACGTCGCGCGGTTCCTGCGCCGGGCGACGGGCTAGTATTACAACGAGACTTTCATTACTACGAGACTTTTGCATGATACACTCCATGGCGACACTTCACACAAGGAATCGTCATGGCACACAAATTGAAACAACGCCCGCCTCGCCGCAATCAGCCGCCGGCCAGCGGTC
>JBGSPW010000087.1:0-18946 GCA_041738395.1 Thermoflexales bacterium | reverse complement strand
CCCACTGGGCGGGTCAGGTTTGACTCAGCCGCTCCAACGGCGTGGTCCAGCTCCATCGTCAACCGCTGACTCCAATGATTCCATTGCGAGTTCTCATCGTATACGTGTTCACCACCTGGAAAGAACGGTCTTGACTTCATAATAGTAAGCTTCCCGTGAATGTAAAAACCGGGTTTCTACATTTATTCTGCGTTACTACTCAGCCGTCATGCCCGAGTGCCTTTATCGGGCATCCAAACTCGGTGCTGGCAAGGCCACTGGATTCCCGCCAGAAGCACGCGGGAATGACAGCGCCACGCTGGCTGAGTAGTAACTATTCTGCTATTACGCCATGACTGTAGAAACCCGGTTTTTTGTTGCGTCTGTTGGATCCCACCACCTTAGCGATTGCTCGTTACTGATTACCTATGGTATGATCGCGACGATGTTACGCCGATTCTCTCTTTCACTCATTCTCTCTATCACCCTCTCGTTCTTGCTGGCCGCGTGCGGACCGGGTCGCCTGCCCGAACAGGTGATCGTCTCATTGACGTCCGATGGCGAAACCCAGGAGTTGACCATGCCTCAGGGCAGCGTGGTGCGTGATGCGTTGCGCGCCGCGAGTGTCACCCTGGCCGAACTCGATCGGGTGCGCCCGCCGGAGACCTCGCTGTTGACACCCGGCCTGGGCATCACTGTGACGCGCGTGATTCAGACCAGCGAACAAGTAACCGAGACCATTCCTTACGGCACGCAGACGCAGCCCGACACGACGTTGCTGCCGGGCGAACGGCGTATCCTGCAAGCCGGCCGCAATGGGATGTTCGCCACCAATTATCGGCTGACGTACGAAGACGGCCAGTTGATCAATCGGGTGGAGCTTAGTCAGGAAGTCATCGCCACACCGGTGCTCGAGATCGCGCGCGTCGGCTTGCAAGAAGATTTCACGACTGTGCCATTGTCCGGCACGCTGGTCTTTCTGTCAAACAACAACGCCTATGTGGCGCGCGATACTTCCGGAAACAAACGCGCCCTGACCACCGCAGGCGATCTGGATGCGCACGTCTTTTCGCTATCGCTCGATGGTCGTTGGCTGCTCTACACCCGCGGCAATACTTCAACCCTCAACAGCTTGTGGATCGTCGATACCACGCTCGCCACGCCCGAACCTAAAGCGTTGAAAATCAATGGCGTCTTATGGGCCGATTTTGCGCCCGACAGCCAATCCATTGCCTATTCACGCGGCGAGCCATCGCCCGGTCTGCCCGGTTGGAAAGCGCTGAACGATTTATCGATCCTGCCGTTCACCAACGGCAAGCCCGGCAAGAGCAAAGAGATTATCAAAGCTTCGGCCTCTGCGCCTTACGCCTGGTGGGGCACCAACTATTCGTGGTCGCCCGATGGCAAACGGCTGGCGTACGCGAACACCGCCGCGATCGGCCTCATCAGCCCGACCGCAAAGATCACCCGCACCATTCCGATCATTAATTTTGCGGCCTACAACACCCGATCGACCTGGGCGTGGACCCCGACGATCAGCTGGTCGCCCGATGGACAGTTCTTGATCGCGCCGATCCATTCGCCCTCGCCCTCGGGCGAATCCGACGAAGACTCGCCCGCCTTCGATGTCGCCGCCCTGCAAATCAGCGGAACCTTGCAGCCTCGGCTGGCGGTAGGCGCGGGTATGTGGGCCGCGCCGCAATGGGTGGGCTTCGATCCGGCGAATCGGCAAATCGTATTTGGCATGTCCGAGATACCCTATGCCAGCGATACCAGCCGCTATTTTCTCAACCTCATGGATCGCGATGGCAGCAACCGACGCCTGCTCTTTCCCGCCGCTGGACTGCCTGGCATTCGCGGCCTGCCCGATTTCGACATCGCACCCGATGGCCGCGGCCTCATCGTCGCCCACCAGGGCGATCTTTATTGGATCAACTTGAACACGGGCCTTACCCGTCGCCTCACCGCCGACGGATCGATCTCGCTTCCTCGTTGGGCGCGCTAATCCTCAATCGTCACTCCACCCATGAAAACGAAATGCTCTCTGCTTATTGCGCTGTTGTGTTGGCTGGGTCTAGCGATGGCCGTCGGCATCGGGATCGGCGTCACGCGCCAACACGCGCAAGCCACGCGCGGCCTGTCCTACGGTTTCCCCGCGCCACTCATGCCACCACAACGCGAGCTGGGCGTCAATGTGACCTTGGAACAATACGACGCTGCGCAATTGAAAGCCGAGCTCGCGCAGATCAAACAATCGGGCTTCACCGTGATCCGCCAAACTTTCCCATGGGCGCAGATCGAACCAGCGCCAGGCCAATTCGATTGGATGCAGTGGGATCGCATCGTGCAAGAAACTGGCGATCTCCAGCTCATCGCCGTGCTCGATACTGCGCCTTCGTGGGCCGCTCCACGCGAAGCGCCTAATCTGCCTGTGTCTCCGGCCTTTTCGGAGCAGGCCGCTTGGCGCCAACCTCCAACCTCTACCGTCCACTTCGCCGACTTCGCGCGAGCGTTCGCCCAGCGTTACGGCGATCGTATCGACACGTATCAGATTTGGGACGAACCGAATCTGGGCGATCGCTGGCGGGGTGAAGTCAACCCGATCGAGTATGCCGAGCTGTTGCGGCAGGCGCGCGACGCGATCGAACAAGTCGATCCCACGGCGACCATCGTGTTAGCCGGACTCGCGCCCACGGTCGAGACCAGTCAGGCAAACATGGCCGATTGGTTATTCCTGCGGCGCTTGTATGAAGCGGGCGCGCGCGATCTGTTTGATGTGGTGGCGGGCAAGCCGTATGGGTTTGATACTGCACCCGATGATCACCGCATCGATCCCAACGTGCTCAATTTCCAGCATCTGGTGCTGCTGCGCGAAGAGATGGAACGTCACGGCGATGCGGGCAAGGCGTTGTGGGCTACGCAGTTCGGCTGGAACACCGCCGAGAATTCGCCGTGGGGACGCGCCACGCCCGAACAACAGCGCGCCTACACGCAGCGCGCCATCGAATACGCGCGCACGAATTGGCCGTGGTTGGGCGTGATGACGATCGAGAATTGGGAACCGGCCGCGCCCCAGGACAATCCGCGCTGGGGCTTTGCGATCAAGCATAATCTCCCGGACAACCTTGCGCAAGTTTCAGAACTCTCGCCAGGTTACTATCCCGCCGCGCTGCAATCTCGCCCCGGCAGCCCGACGTATCAGCCGCATCCATTAGCGACCTTCACCGGCGAATGGCGCTTCAGCGAATTGGGCGCCGATTGGAGTCAGACCGGCGACAAGGTTTCGATCCTATTTCACGGCAGCGATTTTGCCCTGCGCGTGCGCCGCGCGGCCGATCGCGCCAACTTCTACATCACGATTGATGGTCAACCCGCCAATGCCCTGCCGCGCGATGAGAACGGCGCGTATCTGCAACTCATCCCGCCGGACATCACCTTGACTGATATTCAAACGATTCCCATTGCCACTGGTCTCTCTGATACTGATCACGTGGCTGAGCTGGTCGCCGAGCGCGGCTGGAATCAATGGTCGCTGATTGGCTGGAGCGTGGGACGGAGTGAAGACCGCAGCAACCTCAACACAATCTATACGCTGCTCACCTTGAGTGGTTTGTTGCTGATTGCAGGCGCGATCTATTTCGGACGCAAAGCCGAATGGGGGAGCGTCGGTCGCGCCATCTCGGTTGCTTGGACGCACTTAAGTGCCAGTAAACAAGTTATGCTCGCGCTGATGACGTCGCTCATCGTTTATGCTTCGGCATGGATGACGTGGGGCGTGGATGTGGCAGCCGCGTATCGACGCGCGGGCGATACTACCAACCTCATCGCCACGTTGGCCGCGGCGACGATCTTCTACGTCTCCCCGTGGTTGATCCTCACCCTCATCAGCGGATTGGTGCTGCTCGTCCTCATCATCCTGCGGCTCGATCTGGGTCTGGCGCTGGTGGCGTTGTTTGCGCCGTTCTTCTTCCTGCCCCGGCAGCTATTCGAGTCGGCCTTCTCGATGAGCGAATTGATCCTGCTGATGTGCGTGGTGTCCTACGTGCTGCGTGGTGCGTGGTCCGTTCGCTCGACGCCACGGAATACGCAATACGCACTACGCTTCACGTCTCTCGACTGGGCGGTGATTGCTTTTCTGATCGTTTCCATCATTTCCGTTTTTCTGGCAGAGTATCGACAGTTCGCGCTGCGTGAATTTCGTGTGATTATTCTGGAGCCGATCGTGTATTACGCGCTCATACGCGCCGCTCAACTCGATCGGCGCGCCGTGTGGCGCATCGTCGATGGGTTGGTGTTGGCCGGTGTGCTCGTCGCCGTCATCGGGCTAGTGCAGTACGCTTTCAACCTCAACATCATCACCGCCGAGGAAGGCGTGCGGCGTTTGCGCAGCGTCTATGGCTCGCCCAACAACGTAGGGCTATTTTTGGGCCGCGTATTTCCGATCGGGTTGGCCGTGGCCTTAGTGGGCTTGGGCAAACGCCGCTTCTTCTACGGCCTCGCCCTCCTCCCGATCGGCGCGGCGATCTTCCTCAGTCAATCACGCGGCGCGATCTTCATCGGCCTACCACTTTCGATTTTGGCGATTGGCCTGCTGGCAGGCGGGCGCTGGTTGTGGGCTACCTTCGGTATGTTGCTCGTCGGAGTCGTCGCGGCAATTCCACTCTTGAACTCGCCGCGCATTCAGGCCTTGTTCAGCGGCGGAGGCGGCACGTCGTTCTTCCGCGTGGCACTGTGGAAGAGCACGCTGGAAATGATTCGCAATCAGCCGTGGTTTGGCGTGGGTCCCGATAATTTTCTGTACGCCTATCGCGGCCGTTATCTGCGGCCGGAAGCGTGGCAGGAACCATCGCTGTCTCACCCGCACAACGTGGCCTTGGATTTTGCGGCACGGCTGGGATTGATCGGGCTGGGCGCGTTCATCTGGATGCAGGCCGCGTTCTGGCTTACGGCGTTCCGCGCACTTCGCCGGGCGAAGCAGGCATTGGTCATTGATCATTGGTCATTGATCATTGGATTGATGGCTTCGATGATCGACTTCCTGACACACGGCCTGATCGACGCCTCCTACTTCGTGGTCGATCTGGCCTTCGTGTTTATGCTGACGTTGGCCTTGATTCAGAAAGTAGAGTAAGGAAACAAGGAAACAAGTAGACAAGGAGGACTTGTTTCCTTGTCTACTACCCTACTTGCTTCCTGATGAGATACAATTACGCCGAAATCGACAGACGGGCTGTGACAGCTGAGGAGGCTGTGGTATGGCAAAAAATGAAATGGTGAAACTCATCGACCAATCGATTGCCCGGTATCAGGCCGAAATTGCTGAGTTGGAAACGCGCTTGCAGACGGAAGCCAATCACGCGCTAGAGGATTGGCTGTTGATGGAAGCGTGCAAAGACTTCGACACGATCGATCTGGGCGACGACATCGTGGGCAAGGCGCGCCGCAAAGGCTGGAAGGCCCTGCGCGATCAGAAACGCAACACAGAGAAGATGATCAACGCCTTGCAGGCTCTGCGCGAAACCGCCGCTGCGCCGGAAGGCGAAAAACTCCGCAAGAAATTTGATCAGGAAGTCGAAAAGTATCAATGAAGCAGTCGGACATAGGGGTCGGGTTTCTGTGTCGGACCGTCATTGCGAGGAGCGTTGGCCTGCCCTGCTGCTGTTGGCAGGGTTGCGACGAAGCAACACATGCGGTGCAGTGCTCCCGTCTCACGCTGACCAACACTGAGATTGCTTCGCAACGCCGTGTCCGCGAAGCGGCGGCGCGCTGGGCGAAAGCGCTCGCAATGACGGCTGTACAGTTACTTAACGGCCGCATAATCCTCGTGCAAGCGCGCCAGCCGCGTCACGCTGTCACTCAAGCCGCCGGGCCGATTGCGCGCCAGCCACACCATTTCGTACTCGCGCACGATCGCGCGGAGATCGCGATCGAGATCGCGAACCGACCCCAGCGGCGCGCCGATTGCCAGCAGCCCGCGCTGCGCCGCATGCCGCAGCATCCAGCCCGCCAATTCAAACTCACGCCGCAGCAAATCGACATCGGCCCGCGTACTACGCGTCTCTGACAACGGCGCTAACGCGTGATCGATCGCGGCCAGCGCGGCGTGCAGCGTTTCCGGTGACACACTTTCACGATAATCGGCCACTTGCGTCAACGGCCAGTGCAGCATCCAGAACAACCCCGACGAATTGTGCGGCACAACGCCCAGCGCCTGATAAACGTTGCCGAGATCATAGGCTACACGTCCCAGATTTCCACTGGGATCGTCGAACACGCGTTGACTTACTACGCGCGGCACATCCACCGCCCGATTGGCCTCCCACGCCCAGGCGTACGCCGCGCCCAGCGCAAAGCCCAACTCGCTAATCGGCAGCGATTGCCAATGGCCGTTATCACCCCAATCGGTAGTGAGATAACCACTCGCGCCGTGCTTCAGCCCATTTTCGGCAGCGCTGCGCAAATTCGCCAGTGCATTATCCGTGCGCCCGCCGATCGAGTTCCACGACGACGTGCCGGGGCAGACATAGAACGGCAGGCCCGCCTGCGCAAACTGCGCGCCATGCTCGTCAAACGGATGATCGGCCTCGTAGCCCCATTCCAACGCGATCGCATCGCGCGGCAATTCCGAAATCAACTCAGGATACTGCACGATGATGTCACCCCAGAATTGCATGATATGCCGGCGATCGGCCACTGCCTGATAGATCTTGCGCAGATAATCCACATATACGCGGCCCGTGCCCACCCGATCGCACTCCGCACGACTGCGGCCCTGTCCCAAATCGAAGGTCTCGTCGCAGCCCACATTGAACGTCCGGCTGGTGAAGTGCGGCAGTAATTCGTCGAAGAGGCCCGTCACCAATGCCAGGCTGCCGGGATCGATGGGGCACAGGCTGAACGGCCCCGCGCTGCGATCGCCCCACGGAAACTTGAAACCATCCGGCGCTTCGGCCAATGGCGCGTAGCGCGCGTGCTCGAACCAGCGGTGCATATGCCCGAACGAATTTTGATTCGGCACCAGTTCGATGTGGCGTTCGCGGCAGTAAGCGTCCAATTCCAGAATTTCCTCGCCCGTGAACGGCGAAGCGTTCGCCCACACTTCAGGATGATTCAGATACGCAAAAGTGTGTTCGGTGTACAACTGGAATTGGTTGATCTTCCAACTCGCCAGGCGATCGATCAAGGCGCGCGTAGTCTTCAGCGTCGGCACGCGATCGCGGCTGATGTCCAACATCACGCCGCGCACCGGGAAATCCGGCCAATCGACGATGTGCAGGCCGGGCAGCTGCCCGGCCTGCTCGCTGCCTTCCAGAATTTGGATCAACGTGCAGACGCCATAGAACACGCCGGCTGCGTTATGCGCCTCGAGGCTGATCTGCTCCGGCCCGATCGTCAGCTCATAGCCTTGCGGGTGCGTTACGCGATCGGGCGTTAGACGCAGCGCCAAACCGATTACCTCCTGCGGCACCCCCGGGCTGGCGAGCAATGACCACTGCAAGCCGCACATTCTTTGCAGCGTCGTTTGAAAACGCTGTGCGGCAAAACGCAAGGCTTGCGGATCAGGCCCATCCAGCAGGATGAACCGATCGTCGCGCAGCACGTGCGCCTGCTCAAACAGTTCGATCTGGTGTGGCTGAGGCAGCAGCACAAGGTCCATCATCATCACTCCTTCGCAGGTCATCGTTGCCGTCACGAACGCTGCAGCACGTCGATATCGGCGATGAAGAAAGTCGTGCTCAAATGCAGCTTGCGCTCGGCCGTCGCATAGTTCGGTGAAGCCGTGTGCGCGAGCGAGAGGAACCGATCGATCTTGTCGGTAGGCGTGCGCACATCGACGATGAAACCGCTGGCCGAAACCGACACGCCCACCTCCGGCGGCACGGTGACATTGACATCGCCGATAAAACCGTTAATGTGGATGGTGGTCTCGCCCACGGGCAGTTGCGCCTGCGTAAAATCCAATTGGGTATCGCCAAAGAGCAGCCAGAACTCTTCATCGGCCACGGCCCAGTCACCGCTGCGGTTGACATCGCCGAACAGATACCAGTTACTGGAGGAAGTCGTGCCAAACAGCTTCGGGCGCAGCAGCAGCAGCACGCCCACCAAGATCAGGCTCGCGGGAAAGCAGATAGACCAGAAGCTGATCCTCAACACGTTGGCCAGCAGGAAACCGGCACCCAACAAGACCAGGAACACTCCGACAAGCACTTGACCACGATTCTGCATGATGGACTCCTTATTCACTTCACTTTCTGTGTAATGTAAATCGTTTGCTCCTCACCGTCGTCACTATCGTACAGCACCCAGATGCTGATGTCCCACACACCCCGCCGCCAGCTGCCACTGACGCGCAGCGTGCCACTGTGCTGCGGGCCATAGAGCGACACGCTGAAACGCGCTGATGAAGACGTATCGCCACCGCTGAGGCTGCCCGTAATGAACGGCCCTACGTTGAGTGGTTGTCCGAAGACCCGCGTCACTTGCGGGCTGCTGTTGAGAATCCTCAGCACCTGATCCAGCGGCCCCCACGCGCGAAATGCCACCTGACTGCTCAACATGATGAACCCCGCGCACAGACCGAAGAACAACAGCATCGGCAGACAGCCCAGGCAGCCGGCAGCAGACGACTTCGGACGTGGCGATCGATAAACCGTGCTCTTGACGATCTGCGCCGGATCGCCGGGTATAGCCGGCCAACCCGTGGCCTCGATCGCTTCGACAGCGTCCTTCGCTTCCTTCAAGCCCAGCCCCGTCTGTTCGCGATAGAGCTTAATCGCCTCGATCTTCTTGTTCTGCCGCAGCAGCTCAGTGATCGGATCGAGATCGACACCAGACACGCCATGCGTGGTGGAGGTCACACGCAGCGTCAACTCCAGCGTCTCGCCACGCTCGATCGCTTCGACGGCGTCCTTGGCTTCCTTCAAGCCCAGACCCGTCTGCTCGCGCACCAGCTTAATCGCCTCAATCTTTTTGCCCGCGCGTGCCAGCTGCCGGATCTGATCAATGTCGACGCTGCGCGCGACCGGCTGATTCTCCAGCAGATCGTTCAACGCACTCGCCGTTCTAATCCCCTCGGCTGTGAAATACAACTGCGACCGGCAGAACGAACACACCGCCTGCGTCCTGCCTGCAAAATCAACCTGCGCTCCGCAGTTGGGGCAATCCATATCGTCGATAGCCATAGTCTCCCTCTGTTTTAGAAACCGCTGCGTTCAACGTCCTGTGTGCTGTTGAATAAAAATCTCTTGCTCCCCATCCTCTTCGGGATAAGTCACCCAGATGTCCAGATCCCAACCGCCCTTCAGCCAGCGGCCTTCTACCTGTACCTTGCCATTCTCTCTCGATCCGAAGAGTGGCGCGCTGAACTTCACCGAGGTGCCGCTGCTATCGGATTTGAAACTGCTGTTGGTCTGCAACCCCACTCGAATCGGCTGACCGAGAGCGCGCACCACGGCAGGCTGTTGATTCACGATCGCCGTAACTTCATTCAATGGCCCCCACGTTTGCAGCAGCACCGCATTCACCGCCGTCATGAACACGCCGCACACGCACACGAACAACACCTGCGATACAATTATAGACAGGCACCCCCACTGCAGCAACAGCGGCATGCCCTTGCGCCGGGGAAATCCGAATGAGGGGAATGGTCGAACGGCAGGAACCGGCTGGGGCGCACGCGTGGGTTCAGGCACAGCTGCCGGCTGCTCGTCCTGTGCGCTCGCCGTCCGCACGCCGTCGCCCGTTAACCACAGCGACGATTTGCAGAAAGCGCAGGTGGCACGTGTGCCGCGGGCAAAGTTAACCGGCGCGCCGCAATTGGGACAATCCAGATCATCCACTGTCATGGTCGTTGCTCCACTGATCGTGCAGGTGCAGTTTAATTAGCATTGTAGTACAGGATTGTCCCGCGTCAAAACCGATTATGCCTTTGCTCAATTTTTGTTGTATAGTCAATTAAGCCACGTTTGGGAGGAGGAGCCATGTCTACACTCACCTGGGAAGAACGCGTCGAACTTGCTCAGCGTTACGCGCCATGTCTGATCTTGTTTCCTGAAAGGAAGGAACTAGGCAAGCCCAGAATTGAAGGCGGCGCCGGCGATTATCATCCGCGCAGCCTGGAACTGCTGTTGGAACGAGGCCGCTTATTTCCCGGCACATTGCGTTCTCTAGGACAGGGGCAAATCGAGTGGTTGTTCAATCAGAACAGTCGCCCCCCGGCCACGCTGGACAACCTCGCCAAGAGTGATAACACGTCGCACCAGATCCGCTTGCTGGGCGGGCCCATCCCCAATCCACAGCAGGCCTGGAACACTTATTTCGATATTCTGGATCAGCCGGATGCCACAGGGCGCACGGGACGCGATCGATTTCCGCTGACGACTTATGCCCACGTCCTGACGCGCGAAGAAGCCATGAAAGCTTGCGAAGCCAATCTGAAGATCGGATTCGCAGAGTATGAAGGAAAAGTAGGCCGGCCTTTCTACCAACCCGGCGGGCAAACTCGGCCCGACGATCTGGCGCTGCAATATTGGTTCTGCTATTACTTCGACGACTGGGCCAACATCCACGAAGCCGACTGGGAAAGCATCACGGTTTTTCTGCGCCGGCAGGAAAGCACCTGGGCGCCGCTCGGCGCGACGTACTCTGAGCATGAGAACGGCGCGCGCCGCCACTGGGCAGACATCGAACGCCTGGAGGACACGCATCCTGTTGTGTACGTCGCGTCCGGCTCACACGCTTCATATTTTCAGTACGTTCCCGAGGGCCACAACACGGAGTTATCCGGCGTCATCTTCGGGCAGTTGAAATTCAAAGTCGGATTCAAGATCAACACCGGCAACTGCGACTTCGTGCCGGAGCCTGGAACGCAACATCCGCCGCTTACCCCGCAGGTGGAAGTGCTGCCCGATCCCATCGACATGGTCAGCGCAGATCATCCGGCGCGCCGTCATTTGAAGTGGATGGGGTTCAAAGGATCGTGGGGCGCGCGCGAGTTGGGGCGTTTCATCGCGGGCGGCCCCATCGGCCCCACCTGCAAGGGCGTAAAGTGGTTCAATCCGTTTGCCTGGTCGGAAGTGGAATGTTGGCCGGATTACTTGATCTACTAAGACCCGAGAAACCGGGTTTCTCCAGTCCTGATGGAATGAAGGCCGACACGTAGAAACCCGGTTTCTTTCTTTACTCGGTGCTGGTTACCCTCATTCTCACATCGATCGCCACGGCACCCTGCTCCATCACCCGCAGCGGATTGATCTCCACCTCGGCCACTTGCGGGAAATCGACCGCGAACTGCGCTAATCTCAAGACCCGATCGATCACGGCCTCCCGATCAACTGGCGGCGATCCGCGCAAGCCACGCAACCGTCGTCCGGCAAACGTCGCCTCGATCATGCGCTCTGCTTCCAACCGCGTCACCGGCGCCAGTCCAAAAGCCACATCGCGTTGACCTTCTACGTCCACGCCGCCCGCGCCAAACATGATCAACGGCCCGAACTGCTCGTCGCGCACCGCGCCGATGATCACCTCTTGGCCGTCACGCAGCATCGGCTGTATCGTCGCACCATCGAGGCGCGCCTCGGGCATCGCCGCGCGTGCCTTCGCCATGATGCGCTCAAACGCCAGACGCAGCGCCTCTCCCTCGCGCAGATCGAGCGCCACCCCGCCGATGTCCGACTTGTGCGGAATATCCGGCGAAGCGATCTTCAGCACCACCGGATAACCAAATTCCTCCGCCCACTGCACGGCTTCAGCAGCCGATCGCACCAGCGCTTCACGCGTTCCCCCGATGCGATAGGCCCCCAGAATCTGCGTGGCCAGCGTACCGGTGATCCAATCATTCTGCTGGTTCGCAGAAAGTGACGCCGCCACTGCTTCTCGATCGACATCCTCAAACACCACCGGCTCCTCGCTGGGTCGCGCCTGCCACTGCACGTGTCGCCACAACGCGCCCAACGCCGACGCGGCCCGCTCGGGGAAACGATAGTCTGTTAGCCGCACGGCGCGCAGGGCCTTCAAAGCATCTCGCACCGTGGCCTCGCCCATCACCGCGACGACGACGGGCTTCGTCGCCGCTCGGCCAACTTCAGCGATCGCTTGTGCCACGGGCGTCAGATCCTTGATCGGCGGTGGTACACAGATCACCAGTACCGCATCGATACCGGCATCGTTCAACAGGAGTCGCAGCGCTGCCGCATATTCGCGCGGTCCGGCCGAGGCCAGCATATCGATCGGGTTGGAGAAGGACGCATGGGGCAATAGGAATTCTTTCAGCGCGGCGATCGTCTCAGTCGAAAGCGTTGCTAGACGCAGAGCATTCGCCTCGATGGCATCAACCGCCAGGATGCCCGGCCCACCGGCGTTGGTCAACACCGCCACCCGATCGCTCTGCAACGGCGGACACCAGGCCAACGCCCGCGCCCAATCGAACAACTCTTCAGTCGTGTTAGCGCGCAGAATGCCATAGCGATCAAACACCACATCGTAGGCCGTCTCTTGCCCGGCTAGCGCGCCCGTATGCGATGACACCGCCCGCTTCCCGGCCGCGGTGCGCCCCACCTTCAACGCGACGATCGATTTATCACGCGCGGCGGCGCTCACCGCCTGCTTGAACTGCGCGCCATCTTTCACGCCTTCGAGGTACATCGTGATGACGCGCGTATGCGGATCAGACGCGAGGGCCGTGATCACTTCGGCCTCCGATAGATCGGCCTGGTTGCCCAGCGAGGCGATGCGGGAAAAACCGAAGCCCATGCCCGTGCCCCAATCGATGACGGCCTGACAGATCGCGCCTGATTGCGACACGAAAGCAATCTCACCGGGATGAGGCACACTCTTGATGAAGGTCGTGTTGAAAGGCAGATGCGTATCGATCAGGCCGATGCAGTTGGGGCCGATCAGCCGCAGCCCGTATCGCCGCGCGATCGCGACGACCTGCTGTTCGAGATCAGCCCCAGCCCGATCGGTTTCACGAAAACCGCCGGACACGATGATGGCCCAGCGGATGCCGCGCCGCCCACACGCCTCGATCGTCTGGGGCACCCGCGCGGCGGGCACAATGACGACGACGAGATCGATTGGATCGGGCGCCGCATCGATCGAGGGATAGCAGCGTTGGCCGAGGATGCGATCGGCTTTGGGGTTGATGAAATGGATCGCGCCCGCATAGTTTGAGGCGACGAGGTTGCGCGCCACACCATAGCCCAGCTTCGTTCGATCGCGGCTGGCGCCGATGACGGCGATCCCACGCGGAGCAAACAAGGTTTCAAGCATGCACCCTCCTCCAGCGCCGCTTCAGGTATAATCGGCGCTATGACCCGACTGCTCTTATACACCCGCGAACGCACCTGCCCCGATCAAGAACTCGCCCGCCGTTGTCTGGCTGAGTTCAACATATCCTACATCGAGATCAACATCTCACGCGAACCGGATGCCGCGCAGACGATGCACGAACTTGTCGGCTGCTTAGCCGTGCCGACCCTGGTCATCACCGATGAGGAGAACAACCCGATCGAGCCGCCCCGGCCGATCGGCCAATACGCATCCGTGCGCAACGTCGATCGCGGATCGATCATCAGTGAGCCATCACGCACCGGGTTGCAACACTTCCTCATCCGCCACGGGCTGCTTCCGGCAGCGTGAAGCAAAACGTCGTGCCGGCGCCCAGCCCCGCCGATTCGAGCCAGATGCGGCCGCCATGCACGGTGATGATGCGCTTGACCAACGCCAGGCCCACACCGGTTCCCTCGCTCTTGGGATCGAGCTTATCGAACAAGCCAAAGATCTTGTCGTGATAGCGCGGATCGATCCCGCTGCCGTTGTCTTTGACGAAGAAGACCGGCGTTCCCTCGTCGTAGCGCACCCCAATCTCGATGAGCGGCTCGGGCTGATCGCCCATAAACTTCACGGCATTATCGATCAGATTCTGTACCACTTCCACCAGCCGCGTGCGATCACAGACCACCAGCGGTAGCCCCACGGCAATTTTGACCTGCACCCCGCGGGCCATGAGACGTCCTTGTACCTGCGCCGTCGCCTCACGCGCGATGTCTTCAAAAGGCACGTCTTCGGGCGCATTCATGAGCCGGCCTACGCGCGATAATTCCAGCAAGTCATTCAATAAATGCTGCATCCGATCGGTCGCGTCGGCGATGCGCGCCACATCGGCGTGCAGGCGCTCCAGATTGCCGGAAGCCGCGTCTTTTTCCAGAAAGCCCAAAAAGCCCCGAATCGTAATCAGCGGGCTTTTCAAATCGTGCGACACCGTGTAAGTGAAGCGCTCCAGTTCGGCGTTCTTCGCTTCCAATTCGCCGATCAATGATTCGCGTTCTTGCGTCACGCGCTTGAGTTCGAGCATGCTGCCCAGCAGCGAACAGTAAATGGCGATCACTTCCTGGTGGGCTTCATCTAGCGGGACGTGGCTGATGGCATTATCGTTGAAAAAAACGCCGATCGGCTGTTCACCCGACCGAATGTTGGTCGCCGCAATCCGGCCGACATCGGCCTGGCCGATGGCCTCGCCATTCCAATACTGGTAACGGTCTTCGCGTATCAGCCACAGCGGCGCATCCGGCAAGAGAAGTTGGCGATGTAGATCCGTGGTGATGACATTGGCATGTTCGTCGACCGTCTGTCCCTCCAGACTGGTCCCGAATGTCCCCCGCAGCTGATTCGAATCGGCTTCCAGCAGGAAAATGCCGCAGCGTTCCACTCGTAATTTTTCTCGCGCCAACTCCACGGCGCGGCGATAAAACTGCGTTAGATCGACCACTCCGATCAATTCATCGGCCGCCTCTAACACACCCCGCAGACCGCGCGCGATCGTCTGCTCACGCTCTTCCACCCGCCTGCGCGCCGTGATGTCCAGGCTCATGCCCACCAATCCGATGATGCGCTGCTGCCGATCGCGCAGCGGCACTTTGTGCGTCAGATACCAGTGAATGCGTCCAGCCGGGTCAGGCACCGGTTCTTCACGATTGAGTAACGGTTGACCCTCACGCAACAGCGTCTGCTCGTCGGCATAGTACTGTTCGGCAAATTCACGCGGCAGCAAGTCAAAGTCGGTCTTGCCTACCACGTCTTCCACCCGGCTTAGGCCGAAGAGCTTTAAGTGGGCGGCATTCGTCGTGAGAAAGCGGCTCTGGGTATCTTTCACGAAGATGCTCACTTCCGGCAGATTGTCGATCAAGGTCCGCAGCAAGTTACGCTCGCGCGCCAGGGCTTCCTCGTTTTCCCGCCGCGCCGCCTCGGCCCGCAACCGCTCGATGGCCGTACCTAGTTGACCGGCCAGGGTGCTCAGCAGTTGCTGATCCGCTGCGGTGAAAGCATCGGCGTGCCGGTTCTCAACATTGATCGCGCCGATGAGGCGATCGCCGACTTGCATGGGCACGCACAGCTCAGACAACACCTCTGCATTCAGCGGGTAGTAAGCCGGTTCAAGCCGCACATCCGGGATGAGCCAAGGTTGGCCGGTGGCCACTACTCGGCCGATCACGCCCTGGCCTTCCGGCAGAACATGATTTTCCAGCGGCATATAGACACCGGCCCGATACAGTCGACCCTGCAGCAGGTTGGAAACAGGATCTCTCAGTAGAATGCCTGCAAAATCGGGATAGAGAACTTGCCCGATGATCTCCATGGCGCGATTGACCAACTGCTCGACCGCGGTTGCTTCGGTCGCGGCCAACGCCACGGCATGCAGCACCCTTAGTTCATCCAGGCGCCGCCGGATCGTATCGAACAGCTTGGCATTTTCCAAAGCCACGGCGGCCTGCACGGCAAACAGTTGCAGTACATTCGCATTGCCCTGATCAAACCGGGCCGGGCGGTGATCCAATAGATTCAGTACACCGATCACCCGGCCTTGTCGCTCAATCGGCACTCCCAACACCGATCGATAGTTCACCTCACCCAGCGGCTGGAAACGACCCGGCCAACGCCCGTAGTCTTCCACAATCAAGAACTGGCCCGACTGCGCTACTCGACCGGCGACGCCTTCACCCAGCGGAACGGGCTGTCGATTAGGTGGTGCGTTATAGCTGGCGGCCTCGACCAGCGCGGCTTCATCGGGCTGCACCAGCAGCAGCTCACCCATCGGCGCATCCAGCAGCAGCGCTGCGCGCTGGACGATCGTTTGGAGCAAGATCGGCAGATCAAGTTCTGAGCTGAGCACCAGACCAATGTCACGCAGCGCCGTCATGAGAGCCGCCGTGTGCTTCTCGGCTTCAAAGAGCCACGCGTTATCGAGGGCAATCGCCACCTGATCGGCCATGGTCTGCAACACCGCCACATCCGCCGTCGTGAAAGCTGCCGGCCGATCGGATTGAATCGTGACGGCGCCGACGACACGCCCACGGCTGAGCAGCGGCAGCGCCATTTCCGATCGGGTAGCGGGCAACAACGGATTGTCGAAACGGACGGAATCGGCGCCTACATCCAGGGCAATGCGCGCCTGGCCATGCGCCACGCACCAACCAATCATCGACTGCTCGTTGATGATCAATTGGTAATTGGACTCCAGCATTCTGCGCCCCGCTTCGCCCGTTGCCGCACTCAGGACTACGCACTGTCCTGTTTCATCGCTGAGGAACAAGCCCGCATAATACAAGTCGAAACCCGCTTTCATCAATTCCACGACGCGCGGCAGCAGCTCATTCAAATCGAGGATCGAGGCCACCGCGCGTGAGACTTCAGCCGCGGCCTGCAACTGCCGGGCCTGCCGGTTGAGCAGTTGCTCGGCTTCCTGGCGCGCCGTGATATCTTCCACTGTGGCAACCACCCCATCCAGGCGTCCTGCTTCATCCAAAATCGGCACGGCGTTGACCGAGATCAAGACCCGCTGATGATCCGGCCATTGAATCGCGTGCTGTACGTCGTACACGGCCTGCCCGGTGGTCATGACCCGCGTCACCGGCAGTTGATCGGCTGGCAGCGGCGCACCGGCCAAATCCGTATTGCGCCAGGCCGGGGCATCGTACCTGCGTTGGGTGATTTCCGAGCGCGCCAGTCCCAAAATCCGTTCAGCGCCGGCGTTGGCAAAACTAATGTGGCCATCGCGATCGATGCGGACAATGCCGGCCGAACTGGTGTCCATCAGGCGCGCCACAAAATCTCGTTCCTGCTGCAACGCCGATCGTTCACGTTCCACTTCCAGCGTGCGTGCCTGTAAAGTCAGATTGCTGTGGGCTAGGGCCGCCTGGCTTTCACGGGCCACAGCCAAAGCGTGACGCACACTGCGCGCGGTCAGGCTCAAGAGCACCGCCGCCACCACCAACGACAGCGCCTGGCCGATCCAAGCGTTGAGGAGCGAGAGATGATCGGGGTTGGGTTGATACCCGCCAGACGTTTCAGCCTGCGCCAAGATCCAGCCGAATCCAATGCTGAGGATCGCCACGATCGCCGCGGCCCTACCACTCAATAGGATTCCAGCGATGATCACCGTTATCACCAACGCACTGTAGCTTGAACTCCGCACGCCGCCAAAAGCATAGGTGGCCAGCAGCAATCCCGCCCAGGTTCCAATCGAAAACAACCAGCTCGCCGCAACGACATAGCCGCGTTGCACGCTTACCAACAGCGCCAGCAGGGCAAGACACATGCCGCCCACAAACACAAAGTAAGCCGCCTGGGGATCGAAGAGTAACGCGATCACGACGTAAACAACACAGACTGCCAAGGCAGCCCACAGAATGGTGGTGAGCAGCGTGGCAGTCCGCGTCTTGTTTTCTTCCAAAAAAGGTGACGATGTGATGAGCTGGCGCAAGCGAGTGACCATGCTGCCTCCTTCTGGCATCCCGCACAACCGTTGACAGGCCAAGCCTATTCAGCGACGGGAGTTAGGATACCCCGAAGTCTTCAAAAAAACAAAACCGCCGTGATCATCCCTGATAGTCAACCAAGGGTGTGGTATCATCAGTCTACCGCATCCCACACGGTTGCGAATTTGAAACGGGCTTGTGACTTCAGCATGACCGTCAGCCAGCAAACCATCATCATCGAGGGACGCAAAGCCAAATACTGGAGCGGCGGCAGTGGCAAGCCGCTCGTGCTCATTCATGGCGGGCTGGGCGATGCGCGGCAGCAGTGGCAGACCTGTTTTGAAGCGCTGGCGCCGCACTTCCAGATCATCGCGCCCGATCTGCCCGGTTTCGGCGTCAGCGCGCCGCTGCCCATGCCCAGTTATCAAAATTACCTGAACTGGCTGCAATTGCTGCTGGATATGCTGAACATTGGCGGGCCGCTGCTGTTGATGGGCAATTCGTTTGGCGCAGTCTTGTGCCGCTTCTTTACGGCCGAGAATACGGGCTACGTGTCGCGCCTGGTGCTGATCGATGGCGGCGTGATCGTCGATACGCCGGGCTGTTGGCGCCCCGTTTATCGCCTGCCAGGATTGAGCGACATTGTCTTCAGTATCCTCCGTCAGCGGACCTATTCGTTTAAGAGTCTGAAGCGCGCTATCTACAATGAGCAGCAGATCACGCCGGAGTTCATCGCCAATGTGCAGGCCGCCTGGCCGGGATATGTGGCAGTGATGCGGCAAGTAGCGACCTCCAATCCGCCAACGCTGCGTACGCCAACCTGTCCGACCCTGGTGATCTGGGGGGAACACGATCAGCTAAGTTCGCCCGAGCAAGGTCGCCAGGTAGCCGCCGAAATCAATGGTGCAAAATTCAAGCTTATTCCCAAGGCCGCCCATCTACCGCAGATCGAGCAGCCCGCTGAGTTTCAGAGTATCGTGCTGCCGTTCTTGCGCGGATAGTCATGCAGCGTCCACTGGCCGGTTAAAATTTCTTGCCGTCACTCCTCTGTTCATTTTACCCTCATCTGTCCGTGGTAGAATGTCGTGCCTCACATTCAAGGATCAGGAGAAGAAGGAGAAGTATGAGACATCATGTCATTGTCATGCTTGTGACGCTGCTCGCTTTGGTATTGGCAGCCTGCGCGCCAGCAAGTGTAGCCGCCCCTGCGCCCA
>JBGSPW010000066.1:0-37769 GCA_041738395.1 Thermoflexales bacterium | reverse complement strand
GCCGCGGGCGCAGCCGCTGCCGGGGCTTGTGCCGCGGGCGCGGGAGTGGGGGTGGGAACCGTGCACGCGGCCAAGACCACGGCTAAGACGAGGACAACACTAACGATTCGCAGAGTTCGCATTGCAGCCTCCATTAGGGTTCAAGTTGATGTAATTGATTCGGGCGGTGAACAACGAACTTCAAACTGCTGACAACTGTGTTAAGCAACGGGCGTCTCTCAATCTTGTCGAGTGAAAGCCTCCTTTCATCGTGTAAAAACCTGGGTCGATATGAATGCCTTACTGACAAGGTTGCCCCGCAGGGTCTAGCCTTCAGGCGTAGCCGAACTTTCGCGTATCACTAACTCGGGTGTCAGGATCGTCGTTTCAATTGAGTATGGTTCTTCTTTGCGTTGAGCTTCTATGATCTGATGCAAGTTTTGCACGGCCACGCAGCCCACTTCGATCAATTTCTGATAGACCGTCGTTAGCGGCGGCCAGAAGAATTCCGATTCGGGGATGTTGTCGAAGCCCACCACCGCCAGGTCTTGCGGAATGCGGCGGCCCGATCGGTGGGCCACGCCCAACGCGCCTTGCGCCATTTGATCGCTGCATACGAACACGGCATCAATCGTCGGTTCGCGATCGAGCAGGGTGAGCATCGCGCGTGCGCCGCTGGCCGCCGACCAGTCGCCCTCAACGACTAATGAAGGAGTGGGCTCTATGCCGTGTTCGCGCAGCATTTCCTGCCAGCCCGCATAGCGTTCGCGCGCTTCCCACCAGGCGAGTGGCCCTGTGATCAAGCCAATCCGTTTCCGTCCTTGCGTGATGAGATGTTGCACGGCCTGTCGTGCGCCATAGCGATTGTCCACCGACACACTGACCAAGCCGGGGCGGGTTGCCATGCTGAGAAAAACAATTGGAGGGAGGCGCTTCAATCGATCGGAATCGATCCACATGCGGTTGCCGCCCACTTCAGGAACGGCCCAGATGAGGCCGTCGACACGTCGGGCGACCAGGCCGTCCAGAATTCGATCAATGTGGAGATTACCGTTATCGGGGTGGGCCTGAAGACTGAGAAACAGCGAGTAACCTAATTCGTCCGATTGGTTCTCGATACCAACCAGGGTGCGCGAAGGGCCGTAGTAGTCAATGCCCCAAGCGACCACGGCCAGACTGTTGGTGCGTTGGTTAACCAGACTGCGCGCGAGGATGTTGGGCCGATAGCCCAGCTGCTCGATAGCAGCCTGCACACGTTGGCGGGTGGCTTCACTAATCTCGCCCTGGTTGTTCACCACGCGCGAGACCGTTTTGGGGGATACTCCAGCTACTTTGGCAACATCTTGCAGCGTCACGTGCATGGTGTCGTCTCTTCTGGATGAAGTGAGAATGTCTTGGGCGGACAGTGGGCTTTTAGGCAAGATGTTGAATGGAGGCCTAAAAGTTACATCATACCGATGCCGTCAGCGATAACGACAACGCTGTCAGTAGTTTATAACCATTTTCTAACCATGTCAATAGTCAGTTTGCCCAACATAACCTATTTGGGTAATGTGTTGAGGTGGGGTATTTGGGTGAGTAGTGCCGAAGGAAAAGAAAACCGATCGGGTTTAGCTTCCCGATCGGTTTTGTGGTGGATTGACGCAGTATCGATCAAACGTCTTCGATATAGGGATGACGGGGGCGGTGGCTGATCAACCAAGCTTGACTGCTGATCACCGGTTGATCGCCCTTGGGCTTGATGCGCTCGTACGCGCCGTCGGGCAGCAAGCGCCGGGCCTTGACGTTATCGGCCAGATAGACCGCCAGGATTTCGTCACGCACGTACCGGATGAGCTCGGGATTCTCGATGGGAAACAACACTTCCACCCGGTGATCGATATTGCGCGGCATCAAGTCGGCGCTGCCCACGAAGATTTCTTCACTGCCGTTGTTGTGAAAGTAGAAGATGCGGCTATGTTCCAGGAAACGGCCTACGACGCTGATGACCCGGATGTTTTCGCTGATGCCGGGCAGGCCGGGGCGCAGGCAGCAAATGCCGCGCACCAAGAGGTCGACCTTCACGCCGGCTTGCGAGGCTTCATAGAGCAGTTGAATCATCGCTTTGTCCACCAGCGAATTCATCTTGAAGATGAGCTGGCCGTTCTTGTGCTTGCGCTGATGATCGATCTCGCGCAGGATCAACTCGGTCATGCGGGCGCGTAGATTGATCGGGGCCACCAGCAGCTTGCGATAGTCGGTCTTCATCGAATAGCCGGTGAGGTAGTTGAACAGGTCCGTGGCATCCGCGCCGATCTCTTCATCGACGGTAAAGAAGCCAATGTCGGTATAAAGCGAGGCGGTGACGGGATTGTAGTTGCCCGTCGCCAGATGCACGTAGCGGCGAATTCCGTCGCCTTCCTTGCGCACGACCAGCGCAATCTTGGAATGCGTCTTGAGGCCGAGCAGGCCGTACACGACGTGCACCCCTTCCGACTCCAGCCGGCGGGCCCAGCCGATGTTGCTTTCTTCGTCGAAGCGCGCTTTCAGTTCCACCAACACGGCCACCTGTTTGTTGTTTTCGCTGGCGTCCAACAGGGTTTCTACCACGGGCGAGTTGCGCCCCACACGATACAAGGTTTGCTTGATGGCGAGCACGTCGGGATCAGCCGCTGCTGCGCGCAGAAAATCGATCACGGGTTTGAACGAGTCGTAGGGATGATGCAGCAGAATATCTTGCCGCCGGATGGCTCCAAAGATGTCGCCGTTGTAGGCCTTGCCTTTCAGCGGGGTCGGTAAGGCGGGAACAAAGGGCGCGTCTTTCAGATCGTAGCGATCGATGCTGTATAGGCCCATCAAGTTGCTCAGGCCCAATGGCCCGTCGGCCGCATAGAGATCGTGGTAATCCATCTCCAGATTCTCGATGAGAATCTGCCGCATGTGGGCGGGCATCGCCGTATTGACGGTGACCTTGACTACCGTGCCGAAGCGGCGCTGGCGCACGCTTTCCTCCATGCTTTCCAGCAAATCCATCGCTTCCAACTCTTGAATATCGATGTCGGCGTCGCGGACCACACGGAACGGATGCGCTTCCAGTACCTCCACTCCGGGAAACAGCTTGCCGATGTGCGCGGCGATAATCTGCTCTAGCCACACAAAGTAATGATGATACGGCGCGGTGCCGTCTTTGCGCGTGCCGCCCGAAGAGGCCTTGATCGGCGTGAAGCGCGAAAACGTGTCGGGCACTTTTACGCGGGCGAAGCGTTCATTGCCCTTGCGGTCGCGAATCATGATGGCGAGGTTGAGGCTGAGATTGGAGATATGCGGAAAGGGACGTCCGGGATCAACGGCCAGCGGCGTCAAAACGGGATACACCACCTGATCGAAATACTCGTCGACTTTGGTTTTCTGTTTGTCGGTCAACGCCGCATAGTCCATGACATGAATGCCGGCCTGATCGAGTTCGGGCATGAGCTGCTTTTGCAGATAAGCGCGGCTATCCATCGTCAGCTTGGCGGCGGCGCGGCGAATGGCTGCCAGCTGCTCGGCCGGCGTCATGCCATCGGGCGTGGTGTCGATAATACCAGCGCTGACCTGCTGTTTCAGTCCAGCCACACGCACCATGAAGAATTCGTCCAGGTTGGAACCGACAATCGACAAGAACTTGACGCGTTCCAGCAAGGGATTGCTGAGGTCTTGCGTCTCCTCCAACACGCGCCGGAAAAATTCCAATTGGCTGAGTTCGCGGTTGATAAACAGCTTGGGATCTTCCAAGGCCGGATCGATTTTTAGGTCCTTCAAGAGGTCTTCCAGGTTAGCCATAATTTTCCCCGCTCGGCAGGTTGATTTGATTGTAATATGTAAGTCACCGGTCGGCAAATGCACGCCGATTTGACGCGGCTGGGCCGCCATGTTAGTATCGCGGTTAGCCTCCCCTCTCCTGAGAACCGCTTCGCGCAGCAGTTCTCAGGAGAGGGGCCGGGGTGAGGCGGAACCGTTACGGGAAAGGAGCGCTATGAAGCTGGTCACTTATCTCTTTGGGAGCCGCGTGTCGATCGGGGCGGTAGAGCCGCAGGGCGTGGTCGATCTATCGGCCATCGCGCCGGATATGCTGAGCTTGATCGATGGCGGCCCGGTCATGCTCGATCGGGTCCGTAGCGCGATCGGGGCTGCGCCTGATGCTCTCCCGATTGAGCAGATTACCTTTCTCGCGCCCATTCCTCATCCGCGCCGCAACGTGATGTGCCTGGGGTTGAACTACGCCGAGCATGCGAAGGAATCGGCCGAGGCTCGCGGCCGCGAATACAAGCAGCATCAGCATCCCGTGTTCTTCACCAAGGCGACGCACACCATCAATCGGCCTGAAGGAGCGATTCCCTTTGATCCTGCCGTGAGCGAGCAGATCGATTGGGAAGCCGAGCTGGGCGTGATCATCGGTTGGGGTGGCAAGAACATCCCGATCGAGCAGGCGTACGATCACGTCTTTGGCTACACCTGCCTCAACGATGTGTCCGCCCGCGATCTGCAAGCCAATCACAGCCAATTCTTCAAGGGCAAGAGTCTGGACGGGGCGTGTCCGCTGGGGCCGTGGATCGTCACCACGGATGAAATTCCCGATCCGCAGCGCTTGCAAGTGACTTGCCGGGTCAACGGTGTCGTCAAGCAGAACGCCAACACCGCCGCGATGATCTTCCACGTGCCCGACATCATCGCCATTTTGTCGCGCGGCATGACGCTGGACGCGGGCGACATCATTGCCACGGGGACGCCCAGCGGGGTGGGCTTTGCGCGCAAGCCGCCGGAGTTCCTGAAGCCGGGCGATGTGGTGGAAGTGGAAATTGAGAGGATCGGTGTGCTGCGCAATCGGGTGGGGGTGTGACCGTCAGTTGAATCCCTGTGGTAAGATAAGACTATGACCACTCAACCCATTCCGCCCGCCATTGCCCAGATCGCGCCCGACGGCAACCTCACGCCTCGGCAAATGCGGCATGTCTTGATTGACATGAGCCTGCGCCGCCAGCGGTCTGGCACAGGCAGTGCACTCTCACTTCTGCGTGAAAGGACCGCCATGAATGTGTGGCCTGACTTGCGAGAAATTTTGCAGGGTATTCACTGGGTGGTCATCGGTGGTGTTGCCACCCGCGCTTATATGCCTGAGCGCATGACCAAGGATTTGGATGTGCTTGTCCCGCGTTCGAATGGAGAAGAAGTGATTCGGCGTTTGCAGCAGCACGGCTTTTCGCCGGTGTCGAAACTAGCTGTGCCAGGCTATCTCCTGCGTTCACCGGAGGGCATTGAGGTGGATGTCTTGTTCGGCCAGTATCCGTGGTTGCGCGAAGCGTTCCAGCACATCAAATCTGATCCTGCCGGTTATCCGGTGTTGGGCTTGCCCTACCTGGTGTTGATGAAGCTTGACGCGATGCGCGCGCAGGACTGGGCTGACATTTCACGCATGCTGGGCCTGGCTTCCGATGCCGATCTCGATCAAGTCCGAGCCGTCGTCGCTCGCTACAGCCCGGAAGACAGCGGCGATCTGGAATCGCTGATCTTCATTGGGCAGAAAGAACGCGAGCTGCCGCCCGACGTGGAGTAAGGCGGGTGTTTGTGTCCGTAAAGTTGGCCCACCCCCATGACCTATTCACTGCGGATGGATGCACAATTGGAAAACCTGAGCGCAATCCGCGACTTTGTCGAAGACACTGCCACGCGCTTGAACGTTGTGCCAGCGGCGATTCCTAACATTGTGTTAGCGGTGGATGAGATGGTCACCAACATTATCGAGCATGGCTATCAGGGACAGCCGGGCTCGATCGAGATTGACGTGTCAACCTGGGGCGATGCCTTGATCATTCAACTGCGCGATCAAGCGCCGCCTTTTGATCCGACGACCAGGCTGCCTCCCGATCTAGCGATTCCCTTTGACGATCGTCCTCCGGGCGGTCTGGGCATTTATCTGACGCGCAAGGTGATGGATGACGTCCAGCATCGTGTGACCGCCGCTCATGGTAACGATTTGACTTTAATCAAGCAGCATATTATCCAGTCAGCACCAGGAGGAACTTCATGAATTTCTCAGTCGAGTCTGTTCAAAGTCGAGTGCCGGTTACGATCCTCGCGCCGGATGGCGACGTGGACGGTTCCAACTATCGTTTGGTGATTGCTAAGACGCAAGAGCTCCAAGCCGCAGGGACACAGTACTTGTTGCTGGATTTGCAGCACGTTAACTACATGAGCAGTGCGGGCCTGGTTGCTCTGCACAGTATGGTTAAATCTCTCACCGGTGAGACGCCGCCGGATCCGGACGCGGGCTGGGATGCGTATCATGCCGTACAGCGCGATCGACCGGCCGGCGTGCATGCCCAGGTTAAGCTGCTCAATCCTCAGCCGCGGGTGGAAAAATTGCTCGAGATGGCCGGCATGAACACGATATTCGAAGTTTATAGCGATCGGGCTGAGGCGCTGGCCTCATTCTAATGCTAGACTGCCGCGTGGGCTGTGGCGCGTGTTGTGTCGTGCCTTCGATCTCATCGGCTATTCCGGGCATGCCCTACGGGAAACCGGCGGGAGTGCCTTGTGTTCAGCTCACCAGCGACAACCGTTGCCAGCTTGTTGGCCAACCCGATCGGCCCAGCGTCTGCCTGAACCTCCAGCCTTCGTTGGAAATGTGCGGCACGACCGACGCTGAAGCTTACGCGTGGCTGAGCTGGCTGGAGCAAATAACGCGCCCGGCTTAAACATTGATACAGCAAACGACCAAATTCATACCAGAAAATCTTGACACGCAATTGTAACCTGTGGTAAGATGCGGGCGTCGTACAAATTTTAGGAAGGAAGCGCACACAAATGGCTAACAGCATCATCACCAAAAGCATGTTTTGCGCCCGCACCGTTTCTGGTGGCGTGGTGGATGCTTTGCCTTATCGGAGTGCGCCTGTTGCTCGGTAGACAGAATCAGTAGATTCTAAAGGCCGTGGGCGTGCTCCCCACGGCCTTTTTGTTTACCCCGTACTCGGGGCTGCGACGAGATGTCGTCACTCAAAGGGCCGTGGAGACTTTAGTCTCACGGCTCTTTTTTGTTTTGTTCGAAACTCTGGAGGAAGAATGATGAATACCGCAGTTGCCTTAAGTGTAGAGTCCGCTTATAAGACCTTCGGGGGTTCATCCTCCCGATCGTTCTGGCCGCGTGCCACCGGCTCGATTGCACCCACCATCGCCGTCAACCGCGTCTCGTTCGACGTGCGGCGCGGCGAAATCTTTGGCGTGTTGGGGCCCAATGGCAGCGGCAAATCGACCTTGATCCGCTTGCTGGCAACGCTGCTGGTGCCGGACGGTGGCGCGATCAGCGTCTTCGGCCATGACGTGCAGAAAGAACCGATGGCCGTGCAGCGCCTGATCAATCGTGTCTCCGTAGAGGCGAGTTTCTTCAAGAAATTGTCGCCCATGGAGAACCTCTTGTATGGGGCGCGCTTATATGGCCTGAACGGCAGCGAGGCCCGTGCCAAAGCCGCGACGATCCTCACTCGTCTGGGTCTCCAGCCGAAGTCGTTCGATCGGCCGATGGAGGAGATGTCGCGCGGCATGCAGCAAAAAGTCGCTATCGCCCGCGCGCTCCTCTCCCGCCCGATTGTCCTGCTGCTCGACGAGCCCACCACCGGTCTCGATCCGCGTTCGAAGCGCGAGGTGCAAGCTTTTGTGCGCGAGCTGCGCGACACACACGACACGACGATCGTGCTCACGACGCATGACATGTATGAAGCCGACGAATTGTGTGATCGCATCGCCATCATCGACGGCGGCAACATCGTGGCGCTGGACACGCCGGTGAATTTGAAGAAGAAGGTTTCCAACAATGGCCACGTGCCGAGTCTGGAAGAAGTGTTCCTGACGCTGACGGGCAAGCAGCTCGTCACCGACGATCAAACCAACTGACGGGAGATCGGCGGTGTGTGACGAGATGCCATCGCCGCCGACCTTCTGCCGTCGTCATTGTGAAGCGCACTTTGAGCGGAGCGCAGCGAAGTCGAATCTCAATGACGGAACACTCCGCGGTGATGCGAATTAGGCGCTGCAAATACGCACTACGCAACACGCATCACGCTTGTCAATCCGGATCTTTATGCAGAACTCGTCACTGAGTATGGAGGTAAGCATGTCTTCAATCACTTACGAATTCAAAGCATCCTATGCGTTCATCGAACGCAACTTCAACATCGTCAAACGCTACTGGGCGTGGGAGCTGGTGTGGCTGGTCTATGGCATCGTCAATTCTCTCTCGGTAAGTTTCATCGGCGTGGGAATGGGTGCGTTGGGCGCAACACAGACACAGAGCCAGACCATGGTGATCTATCTCGCCATCGGCACCATCGTGTGGCGCTATCTGTCGGTGATCTTCTACTGGGTCACCGATGTGATCGGCATCGAGCGCTGGGAGGGCACGATCGAGTACACGCTGATGGCGCCCATTCAGCGCGTCACGCACATGCTGGGCCAAACCTCGTTTGCCGTGGTGTACAGCATGTTCCATACGATCGTGATCCTGGGCGCGACGTTGTTGTTCTTCAACATCACTTTGACCAACGCGAATCTGGTCACGCCGTTTGTGGTGCTGCTGGCGGGCAGTTTCTCGTTTATCGGGTTCAGTATCGTCGGATCGGTGCTGCCGCTGTTGTTCCCGGAGCGCGGCTCACAGATGACGCACGTCATCATCGCGCTGCTGCTGTTGATTTCGGGCGTGTACTATCCGGTGAGTGTGCTGCCGCAGTGGATGCAGACGCTATCGCTGATCTCGCCTGCAACTTACGTGTTGGAAGGCGTGCGCGCGGGCCTGCTTGAGGGTGCCACGGTCGAAGTGGTGTGGCGGCAAATCTGGCCGCTGTTGATCATCGGAGCCGTCACCCTGCCGTTGGGATTGAAGATCTTCAGCTGGGCCGAGCGGTATGCGAAGCGGACGGGCAAGCTGCATCGGAACGGCTAGTGGTTGGTTGTTGGTACTTGGTGGTTGATGGTGAGCAGATGCAGCTATCATGCCGATCCTTTGCATCCTGCCTCTTGCTTCAGGGACTGAATGAATGAAGGAGACCAATCATGTTGCTGGAAATAACTGATCAAATCGTTCTGCCGGATGTGCCGTCAATTGACAGGCTGACGTTCCGGTTGTTTCGTGACGAGTCCGACTACGCTCACATCGTCGAACTGATCAACGTGTGCAGCGTCGCCGACGGTGTGGAAGATCACGCTACAGTCGAGTGGGCGACGAACTTCTTCGCGCACATCGCCGGGTTCGATCCGCGCCGCGATATCCTGTTCGCCGCCATCGACGATCGTCCGGTGGGCTGGATGCGCGCCTGGATACGGCCGTTGGACGACGGCACGCGGGTCTGTATCGTCAATGGCGGGGTGCTGCCGCAGTGGCGACGGCGCGGCATTGGTCGTGCCTTACAGCACTGGGGCGAGCAACATCTGCGCAACATAGCCGCGCAGCAATCGGCCGCCGGGCCGCATGTGTTTCGATCGTTTGCGGCCGACTCCGAAGTGGGTCTGATCGGGATGTTGGAACAAGAGGGCTATCAGGCGATCCGCTATGGCTTCGAGATGGCGCGGCCGTTTACCGAACCGATTCCCGACCTGACGCTGCTTGAAGGTGTAGAAGTGCGCCCGGTCGCGCCGGAACAGTATCGGCAAGTGGCCGCCGCGCTGAACGAGGCGTTCCGCGATCACTGGAGTCACAGCGAATCGACCGAGGAAGACTACCAGCGCTGGATCAACAGCCCGAGCTTTCAGCCACACCTGTGGCAGGTGGGCTGGGCAGGTGATGAAGTAGCGGGCATGGTGCTGAACTTCATCGATCAGGAATACAACGAAGAGTTCAAGCGTCTGCGCGGCTGGACCGATCCGATCTGTGTGCGGCGGCCATGGCGTAAGCAAGGTCTGGCTAAAGCGTTGATCGCGCGGAGCATGCGCTTGCTGCAAGAGCAAGGTATGACCGAAGCCGGGCTGGGCGTCGATGCGCAGAATCCCAATGGGGCGCTGCGCTTGTATGAAAGCCTGGGCTTCCGTGTGACGAAGAAGTTCATGACGTATGAGAAGCCGCTGGATTAACGCGACACCGGGCAGGACGCTGCGCTGTGTCGCCTAAGGAGCACAAGCATGTTAACGCAAGTTTTATCATCCGCGACATTGGAGTTACCGGCGCTGCCGGCAACATTTGAATTTGAATTTCGAGCGTTGCGCCGCGACGATGTTCCGGTGCTGTATGAGATGCTGTTGGCCGTCGAGCAGGCTGATGATCGAGACCTCGTTCAAACGCTGGCGGATTTGCAGCGCGAGTTTGACGATCCATGGAGTAACGCGGAAGTCGATTCGTTAGCAGCCTTTACGCTTGATGGACAACTGGCGGGTTATGCGCGCACGTTTCAGAATCCGCAGCCGGAAAACGAGGTGCGCTGTTACCTATCGGTTGAAGTTCATCCAGCGCAGCGGGCCAACGGGCTGGAAGACGCCCTGTTGGACTGGGCCGAAGAGCGCGGACGGCAGCGTGTGCTGTTGACGGCCGGTGGGACCGCGCGTGTGCTGCGCTTCGGCATTCTGGACTCCCAGACGAAGCAGCAGGCGCAGTTGGAGCAGCGCGGCTTCAGTGTGGTGCGCTACTTCTATCGCATGCAGCGCGATCTAAGCGAACCGATCCCGGCCGTGCAGCTGCCCGCTGATCTGGCGCTGCGTGTCTACGCGCCCCAAGCGGGCGGGCCCGAGCTGAGCGACGCGGTGCATGCCGCGTTCAATGAAGCCTTCCGCGATCACTGGTCGTTTGATCCGGTCACCGCGGAGGACTGGCAGATCTTCTTCATCGGACGTTCCAGCTTCAGGCCGGACCTGACCTACGTGGTGATGGATGGCGATGAAGTGGCCGGGCTTAGTATCAACGGCATCAGCCCGGAAGAGAATGCGCGGCACGGTCGCAGTGAGGGCTGGGTCGAGGAACTGGCGGTACGCAGGCCGTGGCGTAAGCGCGGCGTGGCGACGGCGCTGCTGTGTGCGTCGATGCACGCGTTCAAAGCCGAGGGCTTGCAGCACGCCATGTTGGGCGTCGATACTCAGAACCTGTCCGGCGCGCTGCGCGTGTACGAAGGCGTGGGTTTCAAACCGATCAAACGCTATATCCAATTCGAGAAGCGGATTGAATCATAAATCAGGAGACCCTATGCCAATTCGAGCGGTGATCTTTGACATCGGCGGGGTGTTGTTTCACTTGGCTGATAAGAGCAAACAACAGCAGTGGGAGGCGCGTCTGGGTTTAGAGACGGGCCTGTTGGGCCGCACCATCTGGACGATGCCGATCTCGGCGCAGGCGGAGATCGGGCAGGCCAGCGAAGATGACGTGTGGGTGGCCGTGGCCGATCGGTTTGAGCTAACCCCGATCGATCTGGCGGCGCTGCGCGGCGACTTCTTCAGCGGCAGCGTGTGGAATGATCGGCTGATCGGTTATGCCCGATCGCTGCGTGCGAACTACACCACAGGCGTCATTAGCAATGCGTGGCCGGATGCGCGTGCAGCAGTGCAGCCGTGGGTAAACGAAGAGGCTTTTGACGATCTGATCTTCTCGGCCGAAGTCGGCCTCGCCAAACCCGATCGGCGCATCTACGCTCTGGCGCTCGATCGCTTGCACGTCAACCCGGCTGAGGCCATCTTCATCGACGACGTGCAAGAGAATGTCGCGGCGGCACAGGCGATCGGGATGGCGGGGATTCGCTTTGAGAATACGGAACAGACGATAGTGGAAATCGAACGATATTTGAAAGAGTGAACGTGGTGCGTGCTCGATCATTACTTGAAGGGACGCACTACGCACCACGCAACAGGATGACATCATGTTAGCTGAACTTGAAACAATCACAACTGAATACGGTTTGCCGGAAGGCTACACTCTGCGCGGCGCGACGCTGGATGATTTGCCCCAAGCGGTGGATATGTTCAACGCCTGCTCGCGAAAATTGATCGGGACGGATGAGGTCACGCTGGAGGGTTACCGGCATGAGTGGGAGGTCCCGATCTTAAATCTGCCCGAAGACGTGAAGGTCGTCATCGCCCCCGACGGCTCGATCGCGGGCTGCCAGGAACTGTGGGACTTGTTCGATCCGCATACGCGCGTCAACACGTGGGGGCGCGTGCATCCCGATCATCAGGGGCGCGGCATCGCGACGGCGCTGCTATGTTGGGCCGAAGAGCGTGCCCGGCGAGCGATTCCTCGTGCGCCGGAAGGAGCGCGCGTGGTGATGATGAATTGGATCGGTAGCATGGATACTGCGGCGCATGATTTGATGCTGCAGGCCGGATTCAATTTGATCCGGCACAGTTACCGTATGCGCATCGATCTGACGGAGGCGCCGCCCGCGCCCGTGTGGCCGGAAAGCATCACCCTGCGGCCCTTCGATCCCGATCGGGATCTGGAAGCCGTGGCGTGGGCCGATCGCGAAGCGTTCCGCGATCACTGGGGGTGGACCGAGCGGCCTTTCGAGCAGGATTTGCAAATGTTCCGGCACTGGCTGGGCGAGCCGCGTTTCGATTCAGCCCTGTGGTTTGTGGCGATGAGCGGTGATGAAGTGGCGGGCATCAGCCTGTGCGATCCATGGACGGACGATGATGCCGACATGGGCTGGGTCGGCTCGCTGGGTGTGTTGAGGCCTTATCGCAAGCAGGGTCTTGGCCTCGCGCTGCTGCGTCACTCGTTCGGCGAGTTGTATCGGCGTGGCCGGCGAGCGGTGGGTCTGGGCGTTGATGCCTACAACCTCACCGGCGCGCTGCGCCTGTACGAGAAAGCGGGCATGCGCGTTTACCGGAAGAACAACACCTACGAGAAAGAACTGCGCCCCGGCGTGGAGTTGAGCACACAAACTGTTGCGTAGTGCGTGGTGCGTGATAACCCTTCACGCAATACGCACCACGTAACACGAAATAGCGAGGATACCTTGAACATTCTCTTACCTGTTGGCTATATGCTTCGCTCGCCCGCTATGGCTGATGCGCCAGGCGTGGCCGATCTGATCGCGGCACGCGACATCGCCGACTATGGTTCGATCGACGCGAGCGTGGACGAAGTGCAGAATTACTGGGAAGCACCGCGCTTTGAGTTGCAGCAGGATGCGCGCCTCATCATCGCGCCCGACGGTTTGATCGTCGGCTACGAAGAAGTCTATCCCCGCAGCGATGAGCGCCTGGAGTTCGACGGGTACGTGCATCCACGCGAGACCGGGCGCGGCTTCGGGACGCTGTTGCTGCGCTGGGCAGAGGAACGCGCGCGTGAACGGGTTAGCGAAATGCAGGCCGTCGGACAGGTGATTTTGCGCGGCAACACTGCGGCAGTCGATCAAAACGCCAGTATCATGTTCAATGCCGAAGGCTTCGGGTTGGTACGGCAGTTCTGGCGCATGGAGATCGAGATGACGTCGCCGCCCGATCGGCCCACATGGCCCGCCGGGATCACCGTACGCACCCTGCGGCCCGATCACGATGCGCGCGTGGTGCATGCTACGATCGAAGAAGCATTTGCCGATCACTGGGGTCATCTGCCGCGATCGTTTGAAGACTGGGAGCAAGCCGTGTTGCAGAGCGACGGTTTTGATCCCGCGTTGACGTTCATGGCCTTTGAGGGCAATGAAGTGGCCGGGGTCGTCGTCAACCGCCATCGCGACATTGCGTGGGTGTGGCAGTTGGCTGTGCGGCAGGCGTGGCGCAAACGCGGCCTGGGTCTGGCGCTGCTGCTGCATTCGTTCAACGAATTCTATCAGCGCGGAGATCGCGCGGTAGGGTTGGGGGTGGATGCGCAGAGTTTAACTGGAGCGACCCGACTATATGAAAAAGCGGGGATGCATGTGACGCGGCAGTATGATACGTACGAGAAAGTAATACGTGCTGCGTAAAACGTAACACGAAATACAGGAGAGCATGATGACGATTGAGTTACCAACTGGATTCACAGCACGGCCGGCCACTATGGCTGAGTTGCAGACGGTAGTCGATGTGATGAACGCGGTCACACAAGCTGATGTGGGCAAGAGCGACAACACGCCGTTTTTGGTGGACCGCTACTGGAGCGGTGGCGACATGAATCTGGAAACAGACACGCTGTTGATCTTCGCGCCCGATGGCCAGGCGGCGGGCTGCGCGCAGTTCATCGCCGAGACGCCGCCTACGCCGTATGATGTGGACACGTGGGTACACCCCGTCTTCGTCGACACGGGAGTGGGTGAGGCGCTGCTGCAGTGGGTCGATCAACGCGCGCAGCAAGCGTTAATTGCGGCTCCGGCGGGCGTGCCTGCTTCCATTGAGCATATCTACGTTTATGCCCAAAACCGATCGGCGCAGCAGCGTTTGGAGAAATTTGGTTACATGCGGGAGCGCATCTTTTATCGCATGGAGATTGTCTTCGATGCGCCGCCGCCCGAGCCGCAATTACCAGAGGGCATCACGATCCGATCGTTTCGGTTGGGTGAGGAAGCGCGCGCGATGTATGAGGCATTCGAAGAAGCGCAGGCCGACGAATGGGGCCACGAACGGCTGCCGTTTGACAAGTGGCGCTACTACTTCATCGAAGTGGAAGAGAACTTCGATCCCGCAGCGTGGTTTCTGGCCGTAGAAGGTGAGACCATCGTGGGGTATGCGCTGTGCCGCTGGGAGCGCGCGGGCGACCCCGATCGATCGACGGTGCGCTATCTGGCCGTGCGGAAGCCGTGGCGCAAGCGTGGCATCGCATTGGCGTTACTGCACGCGGCTTTCGGCGGCATGGTTCGACATGGTAAACGCGGCGCGGGTCTGGGCGTGGATGCGACGAGCTACACCGGGGCCGATCGGTTGTATGTGCGCGCGGGGATGCGGCGCGCGTTCGAAACGCTGAAGTACGGAAAAGTATTGCGTAATGCGTAATGCGTGAAACGTAAAACGCAATGAATGCCTTACGTTTTGCGCTTTACGTTTTGCCTGGAGACAAGCATGATCCTTGAACAACAAGACACAACAACTTCTTACGACCTCGGTGATGGCTTGCGGCTGCGCTTTGCCACTGTCGATGACATCGAAGCGTTGGCGCAGTTCAACGGGCGCATTCACGCCAACGAGGGGTTCAGCGTATTCGTGGCGCAGTGGACGCGCGAGTTCGCCTCGCCGTCGCATCCGACGTGCGGGCCGGAGTGGGTGACGCTGGTAGAAGACACGCAGACGGGGCAGGTCGTCTCGTCGATGTGCCTGATTCCGCAGACGTGGACGTTCGATGGGATGCCGTTTCCCGTCGGGCGACCCGAAGCCGTGGGGACTGATCCGGCTTATCGGCGGCGCGGACTGGTGCGCGCGCAGTTCGATGTGCTGCACGCGAGGAGCGACGCGGCCGGTCATCTGGCACAGGGCATCACCGGCATTCCGTGGTATTACCGCCAGTTTGGCTATGAGTACGCCATCGATCTGGATGGCGGGCGCTGCGTGTATCCGGCGTTGATTCCCGCCTTAAAGGACGGCGAGACCGAGGCGTATCATTTCCGGCTGGCGACGCCCGACGATCTGCCGCTGGTGATGGGGCTATACGATCGGGATTGCGCCCGTTCGTTGGTGGCTTGCCCGCGTTCCGTGGAAGAGTGGCGGCGCACCCTGTTCAACGCAGCGCCTGAGGCGGTGACGTATTCCGTGCTGCACATCATCGAGACGCAGGATGATCGCGCCATAGGTGTCCCACTTGCGGTGGGCGTGATCCGAACTTCGCGGGAACTGTCGTGGCGCGGCATGTTCCCGGTCCGCATGCTCAACGTGATCGAAGGTCAATCGCTGCGGGCCGTGCTGCCGTCCGCGCTGCGCTGGCTGAAGGCCGAAGCCGAAGCCGTTGCAGCGGCGCAGCAGAAGCCCGTGCCGACAATTCACTTTGAGTTGGGCGAACAGCATCCGGTGTTTGAGGCGGCCCCCGAAGCATTCCACAAGATCATCCCATCGTATGCGTGGTACATCCGCGTGGCCGATGTGCCGAAGTTCCTCAATCACCTCGCGCCCGTGCTGGAGGGGCGGTTGGCGCAATCGGCGTTGAACGGCTTCACGGGCGAGATCAAAGTGACGGAGTATGTGCGCGGGTTCAAGTTGAAGATCGCAGAGGGGAAGATCAGCGCGGAGCAGTGGACGCCCGACGACAGCGACAACGCGATGTTCCCGCCGCAGGCGTTCCTGCAAGTGTTGTTCGGACGGCGTTCGTTGAGCGAGCTGCGCACCATGTATCCCGACTGCATCTTGCAGGATGAGGCCGCGGCCGTGTTCGAAGTGTTGTTCCCCCGCCGTTATTCGAATGTGATTCCGATCGGGTGAAAAGGATGACGTTTACGATCCGCACTTACGCTGACGAAGATTTTCTCTCTGCTTTAACTGTTGTCAACGCTTGTATGCGGGCCGACGGCGAACCGTTGTACTGGGGCGAAGCCGAATTTCGCGCACGCCTGATCGATCCGCGCCGCAAGCCTGACGAATTACTGGTGGCTGAAGATGCAGACGCGAGAGTGGTGGCCTACGCCGACGGTTTCTTGCGCGGCGAGATGTATCAGACACGCGGCTTTGTGCCGCCGGCTCAGCGGGGGCAGGGAATCGGTCGGGCACTGCTGGAACGCCAGCTGCAATTCGCGCAGGGTTACGCACCGCCAGGCCGAATGATCTCCATCGGCTCACGCATTTCTGAATTTGCGACGGATACCATCACACTGTTGAAGCACTGCGGCTTTCAACACGTGCGTTACTTCTTTGATATGACACGTGACTTGAGTCGGTCGATCCCGCCGCTGGAAGTTGCGGACGGCCTCCGCTTGTTGACATGGGCGGAACAGCGCGCCGATCACGAAGTGTATGAAGCGTTTGAGGAAGCGTTCGCCGATCACTGGGGACATGGCCGCGCGCCGTTCGAGGCGTTCATGCATTGGCTGAACACAGACCAGTGGCAAGCGTCGTGCAGTTTCATCGCGTGGGATGGCGATCAGATCGCGGGCGGCGCGTTGAATGATATGGGGCCGCAGGCCGCGCTGCGTTGGGGAAACAATCGAGCGTGGACGGGCGTGCTGTTTGTGCGGCGACCGTGGCGCAAGCGAGGATTGGGCCGCGCGTTGTTGATCGCGTCGATGCTTAAGGCGCGCGAGTTGGGGCATGCTGGCTTGAAACTGCGCGTCGATGCGGAGAATCCCACGGGCGCGCTGCGGCTCTATGAATCAGTCGGGTTTATGCGCGAGTTCACGTATGTGATGTATCGGAAAGCAGTGCCATGATTTGTAAGAAGTGTTTGGCGTGAAACGATTTATTTTCCGAACCACTTGCGACGAGGCTTTTCAGCTGATGGCGGATAGAGCTGGTCGGTGGCGCGCATGACGGCTTCGCAGAATTTCTGCGCGGCGGGGCCGGAGTCCAACATGAGTCGCCCGCCCGCTTTCTCGCGGGTGCCATCCATGCGCGCATACACGTCCACGGCGATGTCCTGCGTGTGTTTGGGTGTGAAGATTTTGAGGCGCATCTCCTTGTATTGAGCCGAGGCCGCGCCGGGGTTGACGCTTCCGCCGCTGTACGCCCAGATTAGTCGATGTGGAGTGGCGATCAACGCCAGATAAGTGATGGTATCGGCGTTGCTGTTGAGTAAAGCATCCAGCCGATTAGTGTTGATTCGTTCAGAAGTAGTCTCACAACACGCCAGGGCTTCGGTTTCCAGGTTGGCCCACTGCTGCCGTTGAGCATAGGCGCGAATGGCTTCGGCCAGTTCGGGACGCAGCTCATCGAGGGTGCATTCACGGGTTGTGCGACGATAGTCACTCATGGTTCATCACCAGGCGCGTGGTGTACCGGCTCCACCAGCCGACGATCACCGCGACCAACAGGAAGATTACCGTCAACACCGGCGCGTTGAACGTCAGATGATCGATCTGGAACGGCGCGGACGACTGATACCAGCTGGAGGAGAGTGCTACCGCGATCAACCACACGACGGCTGATCCAAACACGGCCACCCCCACACTCGCCGCTAAGCCGAGCGTGCACGCGGCTAACACGATCGGGATCAGGAAACTCCCAATCGTGGGTGAGCCTAAGCCGTAATCGACCGTATCAGCCAGAATCAAGACGCACAACAAAATCACCAGTGACCACGCGGCTACACTCACCCGTCCGCTGCGGGCGAGGGCGGCCAGACCGATCATCACGGCGCTGAAGATGATCGCCGCGATGACGGTGATGCCTTCCAGATCGCCGCTGATCAACCACGTCAATACCAGCGCCCACGCGGCGAACATCACGCCCAGGCTGGTGACGATGATTAATTTGGCGCGGCCAGAGATTAACGGATCGCTGGCGGATGGATGATATTGGGACATTAGGGAACCCTCGTCAAGTTTGTGAAATAAGTGTGACCATCCAGCGGGAGCACGTAAAACCGCAATTTGTTCCCGCGCTCAGTATAAGTGGGAAGCGCTGGACCTATGGTGCGTCAATGCGCCGATAGACGACAAAATCAGTTTCGCGCGGGCCAGGCAGGGTTGCCACAGGTCGATATGACCGATCAAAATCAGGAGTCGAACGTATACCGGCTAAGGCCCAGTCAAAATCTGGCAAATACAAGTAGTAATCAGGTCGATAGTGCCAAAATCCCCACGCAAAATCGCCCTGGGCGATGTGCGGCACAATGCTTGGTAAAGTCAGGCCTGCCAGATCGATGATACAGTTGTCGGTATAATAACCCAAATAGCCAATTTCTATGAATGCAATACAATCGGATGTCTTGGTATTGGCGCGAATCCATTGCGTAAGTTCGGCATAGCTTGTGCTGCGCAGATCGCCTCGGTATGACAGCGTAGCGGCCAAGGCCGGCCGTATTAATCCAATTCCTACCACGATGACGAGTGCTAATGAAAGACTTACGGCAAACTGTCGAGTGCGCAAGCGGGTAAGTAACCACTCCAGGCTTTGAATGACACCCAGCCCAAAGAACAGATTCAGAACGAACACGATGGGCAGCTGATACCATGAATACGCCGACACGCCCAGTAAGGTGTATCCAGCGCTATATAAGGAAATCCATGCCAGAAAAGCCAGCCACCTGTGCCGCTTGAACATGGCCGAGCCAATTCCTAAAGACACGAATGGCCACCAGACGTTGACGGACAGGGGATAAGCGACGGCGTATCTTTTCTCCCAGCTCGGTAACCACGTATTGATGAGTTCATCCCAGAATGACTTCCATTGACCGGTCTGACCTTGCGCCTGTTTCGCTGTTAAGGTGTTTGGAAGAACTGCGCCGAAGGTTAGCTGCGCATATATGAACCATATCATGAGTGGTAGCGTGAATCCCAAGCCTAAGTTAAATACGGGTCCGAGCAAACGCGGATTAATTGACCGATTTCTTAACCATTCTTGCCAGAGGGCTAGAACTAGCAGGAGGCACAGTATCAGGAGGCCTTCACCACGTGTCAGAAATAAAAGACCTGCTGAACAACCCGCCAGGCCATGATGACTACTGAAGAACAACGACAGGCATAACACTAGCAAAAAGGTGAAGAGGTAGGTTTCCATACCTAAAGAGCTCAGCCACACCATGGTCACAATAACTCCGCCAAGAACTCCAGCCTGCCAGTTTTGAAGATGCCAGGTGTGCCGAAAGCAGAAAAACACCCAGATTGTGCCGATCCAGCACAAGGCCGTGAAGTAAACAGCAATCACTTCCACGTCAACACCTGACAAAAGCGCCCCTAGGCCGGCTATGATCAGCGTAAACAAGGGAGTCGTAGTGCCCAATGTCGCCGGAGGGTGATTGAAGACAAACCCTTTGCCCGTTGCTAAGTTTTTGGCATAAGCTAGGGTGATGTAGGCATCGTCATTCAGGGAGTGAATGTGTTGCGATGCAATCCAGAGCGGGAACAAGCTAATTGCGAGCAGCCAGAAGATAGTCAACCAAGTGGTTGAGTAACGCCGCGCCGTGGTGATGATCATTTTGACAAAGAGGTCTGTTTGAATATAGTTGATTTCACTTGATCGCCTGATCGGCAATGGCTAACGCCTGATTGATGATCTCAAACGCTTCGCGCAGTTGGGTTTCGGTAATGATCAACGGCGGATTGGTGAAGAGCAGCTGGCCGGAGGCAAAGTGATACAGGCCGTGCTCTTTCAGATAGGCGCTGACCTTCGCCATCTCGGCGGCGGGCATAACTTCTTTCGTCGCGCGGTTCTTCACCAACTCGATCACCCCAAACAGCCCGATCGAGCGCACGTCGCCCACCGAGGGATGTTCGGCCTTCAGATCGTCGTGCAGCTGCGCCATGACGTGACCCACGCGCTTGGCATTGCCCACGAGGTCTTCTTCTTCCATCACCTCGATCGTGGCGATGGCTGCGGCCAGGCACAAGGGATGAGCGTTGTACGTCAGGCCGCCGTAGAACACGTTCTTGCGGAAGTGATCCGCGATCTTCTCGCTCATGGCGACTGCCCCCAGCGGCAGATATGACGAAGTCAGGCCCTTCGCCATCGTCATTAGATCGGGCACCACCTGCCAGTGATCGACCGCGAACCACTCGCCCGTGCGGCCAAAGCCTGCCATCACTTCATCGCACACCAGCAGGATGCCGTACTTGTCGCACATCTGGCGCAGGCCCTGCAAATAACCGTCGGGCGGCACGATCAACCCGTTGGTGCCTGTTACCGTCTCGATGAACAGCGCGGCGATGGTTTGTGGTCCCTCGTACTGGATCACTTCCTCGATGTGATTCAGGCAGTCCATCGTGCAGCCGCCTGGATTATTCTTGCAGAACGCGCAGCGGTACTGGTACGGATCGAACACGCGCACCACGCCCGGCAGGCCCGGCTCGTTGGCCCAGCGGCGAGAATCGCCGGTTAGCGTGATCGCGCCCGCGGTCGCGCCGTGATACGATCGGTAGCGGGTAATGATCTTCTGTTTGCCCGTATATTGCCGCGCCAACTTGATCGCGTTCTCGTTCGCTTCGGCGCCGCCCAGGGTGAAGAAGAATTTATTAAGATCGCCGGGCGTATGCTTGGCCAGCAGCGGCCCGATCCTCGCGCGCGGCTCAGTGGCCATGCTCGGCCCGGCATAGGCCAACTGCGCGGCTTGTTCTTGAATGGCGCGGATCACTTTGGGGTTGCCGTGGCCGAGGTTGACGCACATCAACTGCGAGTTCATATCGAGGTAGCGTTTGCCGTCGGCGTCCCAGAAATAAACGCCTTCGGCGCGCGTCATGGGAATGGGATTAACGGCGTCCTGAGCCGACCACGAAAAGAACGTATATTGTTTGGACAGCGCGATCAGTTCATCGGCGGACAGCGGGAGTGCAGACATGAATGTTCCTTTGAAGAGTGATGAGTGACGAGTGAAACGTAATGCGTAAAACGTGAAGCGGATTGCCAACAGTCAGCCGCTAACAAGCAGCAGCTACTTCCGTTCGTAGCGGCCCATTAAATCCGCCACGCCGATGACGTGCCCTTTCAACGCCGTCTCCATCTGTGTGCGGGTTGCTCCGGCTGGCAGGCCCAGCGAAGGCACATCGAGCGCATACAGCCGGAAGTAGTAGCGATGAATGCCGCTCGGGGGGCAAGGCCCCATGTAGCCCGCATTGTTCGTGTCATTCAAGCCGCTGACACCAACCTGTGTGCCCGCCGCCAGTTTCGTGGTGCCCGCCGGAATATCATACAGCACCCAGTGGGTAAACGGAATATCGCCGGGCACATCCGGATCGGTCATGATCAACGCCAGGCTGCGCGTGTCTGCCGGCATAGAGTTCCATGCCAGTTCCGGCGATTTGTTTTCACCCAGACAGCCAGTGACTTTCGGCATCATCCCCGTGTCTTGAAAATTAGGGCTGCTCAACGGAAAGCGGAAAACGCCTGAAACATCCACTCCCGGTGGGTTCCCGCTCGACTGACAGGCTGCCAACAACACCACGGCTACGACGAAAAGTATTCTTGCGTTGCGCATAGGTTCCTCGCTTGTCAAAGATTTCAAGGATGAGCGATTACAGTACGACTCCCGGCGAGCGCCGTACAAACGTTCCGCTACCCGCCCGACCGAGCCACTGCGTCCCATCGACCAGCACTTCGCCGCGCCGTAACACCTTCTCCGGCCAGCCGGTCACCTGCCAGCCTTCATATAAATTGTAATCGACGCGCTGTTGCGAGAGCGCCTGACCATACGTTTTCTTCAGCGCCGGATTCCAAATCACCAGATCGGCATCGGCTCCGATGGCGATGGTTCCCTTGCGCGGATACAGGCCGAAAATCTTGGCGGGATTTGTGGCGGTGATCTCCACAAACCGATTGAGTGTGAGCCGCCCCTTGGCCACGCCTTCACTCCACAAGATGATCATGCGATCGCCGAGGCCGGGCAGGCCGTTGGGCATCTTGGAAAAATCGTCGCGGCCCAATTCTTTGCCGGGCATCTGATAAGGTTGTCCCTCATACTCGATCGGCTGAGTGCCATCCAACAAGAACGGGCAGTGATCGGTCGAGATAATTTGCAGGTCGCCGACTTGCAGCGCACGCCACAACGCTTCGTTATCGTGCAGCGTGCGGACGGGCGGCGAGCACACCCACTTCGCGCCATCGGGCCGGGCCAGATCGTCTTTGGTGAAGAAGAGATATTGCACGCACGTTTCCCCCATCACTTTGAGGTCATGGGCGCGCCCATAGCGCAGTTGATCGACGGAACCCTCGCACGTCATGTGCACTACATACAGCGGCGCATCGGCAGTGGCGGCCAGTGCAATCGAGCGCAGCGTCGCCTCAGTCTCCAGCCAGGCCGGTCGGGTCTGGGCGTGATACTTCGGTGCGAATTGATGGTTATCGCGCGCTTGCTGAATCAACACCTCGATTGCATCGCCGTTTTCGCAGTGCACCATCGTGAGGATGCCGACATCGCGCGCCTTCTGCAGTGTGCGGAACAGTCCGGTGTCGTCGATCTGCAAGCGGCCTTTGTAGGCCATCAACGCTTTGATGCTGCTGACGCCTTCATTCAGCAGCGACGGAATCTCGTCGAGGATGGCGTCGTTCCACTCCACCAGATTCGCGTGGAAGCCGTAATCGATGACGGCTTTGTCTTCGGCCTTGCGATGCCATGCTTCGATGCCTTTGCGTAAAGGCTCGCCCTTGTTGGGAATGGCAAAGTCGATGTGCGTGGTGGTGCCGCCGAAGGCCGCGGCTTTGTGGCCCGTGTAGAAATCGTCGGACGATTCCGTCACGCCGACGGGCAATTGCAGGTGTGTGTGCACGTCGATGCCGCCAGGCAGCACATAGCGATCGGTTGCGTCGATCACCTGCGCGCCTTCGGTTTCCAGACCTTCACCGATCACGGCGATCTTCTCACCATCGATCAGCAGGTCGGCTTTGATGATGTCGCTGGCCGTAACGAGGGTTCCGTTCTTGATGACGGTAGGCATGGGGAGTTCCTTAGTCTGATAGTCGTGTAGTCGATAGTCCGCTAGTCGAATCCAGGGTCAGCGCTGGCATAACGAAAGCCGCAACTTAGCGCAAGGCCGCAATCCTCTCGACGATTTTGTGGTATTCGTCGAGCAATTCAGGATTCTCCAACGCATCGGCAAATTGCTGGAGCCAATCTTCAATGTACTCCTGATCCAGCTTGCCGTATTGCTCGATGAGCAGCGCTTCGACATCCGGCCAATCTTTGCTGCGCCCGGCTACAGCTTTCTGGATGATCAAATCTTCCGCCGAGCAAATCCATGCTGACCAGCCGCCCAGATCACGTTGAATCGCGCGTTCAATGATCTGTTCTTCGTAGCCCAGCACGGTCAAAAGGAAATCGACAATCACGCCGTCGATGTCTACTGCAACAATAAAAGGATTCTCAGGTGCATGCTCACGCGCTCGCTTAGGAAAGGCCCTGCGTAAGGCGACGCGCACTGAGTCGAAATCCAAATTGGGGACGAGAACCTTGATATCGACATCGTAGGTATAACGCGCCACACCCCACTGGGACAGTGCGATGCCGCCGATCACGGCGTAACGGTAATTGTGATCTTCAAGTGCACACACTGCTTTCTGAAGGGCTGATCTAAGCGGCGCTTCCACGTTGCTTTCTCCACGCTTCGAACTTAAGAATTCTTTGGTAATACTGTTCGAGGTCAACTACTTTTTGATGTTGCTGGTTTTCAGTGGCCTTCAATTTTGACTGCCAGGCAAATTCCCATAAGTCAAGAAACTGCTGCCACCCTTCGCTTGGTAGACGGTCTGGAGCTGCATGCAACCTTTCGCGCAGTTCGGCTTCGTTCCACTGGCGATAGGCTTCTTGTGCTTCGCGGATGATCTTGGGGTCAAGTGGCATGGGTTGATCATAGCACGCTTACGAGGGCGTGCAACTAAAATAATCTCACATCCGCCAGTTCGCCCGCGGCGAGGCCATTCGCATCGCTGGGGATGATCAGCATGCCGTCGGCTTTGACGAGGGTGTAGATGAGGTTGCTTTTGCCAAACACCGGCTCGGCCCATAATGTGCCGTCGCGCTCGATCAACTTGACCTGAATGTAATCGACGCGCCCCGGCACCGAGGCGAGGTTGTGGGAGAGTTTGGCGCGGATCGTTTGCCGCAGCGGTGGATGGGTGCAGCCTTGCAGCTTCCACAGCGTCGGCGTGATGAAGAGATCGCCCACGACCATGGCGCTGACCGGATTGCCGGGTAGTCCGAACACGGGCTTGCCCTCACACACGGCCAGAATCGTCGGTTTGCCGGGTTTGATCGAGACACCGTGCACCAGCACGCCGGGTTGGCCCAACGTATCGATCACGTCTGAGGTCATGTCGCGCACGCTGACGGAACTGCCCGCCGAGAGCACCAGCGCATCCGATCGATCGAGCAGATGGCGCGCCGCTTCGTACAACGCCTCAAAGTTGTCGCGGATGATGCCGCCCACTTGAACGATGCCGCCCGCCCGTTCGACGATGCCGCCGATCGAGTAGGTGTTCACGTCGCGCACCTGACCGGGCTGTGGTTCGTCATGCGGATCGATCACTTCGTCGCCGGTCGCCAGAATGCCGACGCGCGGACGTCGCCCGACGGACACCTGCGTGATGCCCAACGCCATCAGGCCGCCCAAGTCCTGCGGGCGTAATAAATGTCCGATCGAGAGAAGTGGATCGCCGGCTTGCACATCTTCGCCCACTTGCAGCACGTTCTCACCGGGCGCGGCTGCGCGCATCACTTCGATCTCGCGCTCGGTAGTTTTTTGGGTGCGCTCGATCATCACCACGGCATCAGCGCCATCCGGCAGCATGCCGCCCGTGTGAATGATCATCGTTTCGCCGCGATCAACCGATCGGGTGGGCGCACCGCCCATCGGGCTTTCGCCGATCACCGTGAGATACGCGGGGATCGCTTCCGTCGCGCCGAAGGTATCACTCGCGCGTACGGCATACCCATCCATCGTGCTGCGCGGAAAGGCGGGCAGGGGGCTGCGCGCGATCGGTGCTTCGGCCAACACCCGATTGAGCGCCAACGGCGTCCCGATCGTTTCGGTCGGCACAGCGGCTGTAATCTGATCGAACAGTTTTTGCAGCGCGGGCTGCGGCGGCAGAACCGTAAACAGTTCAGGCATGAGTTACAACACCATCAAGACTTGTGCATGGCCGCTGAGTTCCAGGTAGAGCGCGTCGAGTTGCGCGCGGCTGTGGGCCGTGAAAGTGGCCGTCACCGCGCGATAGGCGTCGCCGCGGCTGATGCGGCTGGTTACGGCGCTGTCGTCCAGATCGGGCGCGTGCCGCCGCACGATGGCGATCACGAGTGCTTCGAAATCAGCGCTATTGCGGCCAAAGGCTTTGATCGGAAATGAGCAGGGAAATTGAAAAATGTCGGCGGCGGAGTCGGGCATACGATCCTCGCAATGAATTCAACCCGCCCCATTATACTATCGGTTGGACGCTTTCCCCGGATCGAGTTTCCAATCGACGCGCATTCAGATCGTGCGCGCGTAACGAAAGATGAGCGGGACGAACGGCAGAAAGAGGATGAACGTAACGAGCAGATTGAACATGACCGTTCAGGTGGCGGAGAATAGCGACTAGAGGATGAAGAAGGTGACGAAAAGCAGTGGCCCCGCCATGGGTAGCGGCCTACACCACCACTTCCAGAAGTTCTTCGCGCGTGTGATTCAGATGATCGTGCAGGATGTGCTTGCGTTCGCTGAGTTCCATGCGGGTGGCCTCCTGAGAAATCAATCCTTGCCCAGCACATGCCGGATGTCGCGCACGTGCATCATGTTGTGCCGATAGATTAACTTGAACAAATCCGTGAGCGTCATCGTGCCGAAGAATGGATGGCGCCCCTCCCACGCGAATTGATCGGCGCGGATGTGGGTGACCAATGCGATCGAGTCCTGGCGGACGGCGCGGAAATCCTCGATCAGCTGGGCGGGGGTCCGATCGGCCTGCGCGGCGACCGAGCGATTGTTGAACTCGTTGATCACGAAGTCCTCGGGCGCGCCCTGGCCGCCGTTTAACACATCACGGCCATAAATCTGAAACTCGCGCTCGGCGGCGATTTGATGGGCCAGTACATCCTTGATCGTCCACGTCATGCTATCCGTATAAATCACGGTCTGCCATTGTTCGGGCGTCAGCCCGTCAAACAGCGCCAGCAATTTAGCGCCTTCGTCACGCAAGCGCTTTTGGATCAACTCAGGTTGCGGCATCGCGACTCCCTTTGATGAAGATGGCTGGCTGCACTAAGTGCAGTCACGAAAGTCTTGCGAAATCGTAACTGTGCGACCGTCATGCCCGAACGCTTTCGCCATGCGCGCCCCCGCGCAAAGCGCGGACAGGGCGTGTTGGGCATCCAGACTCACGATTAGCGAATCACGTTGATAGTCTGCTGGATTCCCGCCTGAAGCTCGCGGGAATGACAATGCCGCAAAATTTGCTGGCTGCTTTAAGTGTAACACGCCACACTTATTTCAGGCCGCGTCCCCCGTCCAGAACGATCAGCTGCCCTGTCATGAAGTCGCTGTTTACGCAGAACAGCACGGCTGCGGCTACATCCTCCGCCGAACCGCCGTGCTGCACGGGCAGGGCGGCGATCATCTTTTCCCAGCGCTCAGCCTCCCACTCCTCTGGCTTCAGCACGGCCCCCGGCGCGATGGCGTTTACGCGAATCGACGGCGCGAGTGCGAGCGCCAGAGTCTTGGTCAGCGCCACCATGCCGCTTTTGCTGACGGTGTGCGTCAGGTAACTCGGCCACGGTTGCAGCGCGGACAGGTCGGCCAGGTTGACGATGTTTCCCGCATCGCCTTTCTCCCTCATCCATTTCGCCGCGGCCTGTGCCATGAAAAACGGCCCGCGCAAATTCGTCTCCATGACGCGCGCCCAATCAGCGGCGGTGATATCCAGCACGGGCTGCCGCTCCATGATCGCCGCGCTATTGACGAGGAGATCCAGTCGATCGAAATCAAGCCGCAGTTGATCGAACAACCGATCGATGGCGGCGAGATTGCGTTGATTGCACGGCAACGCGATCGCTTGCCCGCCCGATCGTTCGATCTCGGCCACCGTGGCCTGCGCCTGATCGATCGAGGTGTTGTACGTGATCGCCACGCGCGCCCCCTCACGGGCCAGCGCCAGTGCGATCGCTTTGCCCACCCGCCGCGCCCCGCCGGTTACGAGTGCCGTCGAGCCTTGAAGATTCATCGGGTCTCCTGTGTCGCCGTGCTTTTACCGGTCAACCCTGATAGGTGAAGAGTGAAAAGTGAAAGCCCGCATGGCACGTCACTCATCAGTGCGAAGCCTCCCTGTGGGACTCTTCACTTTTCACTCATCACGTTTCACTTCTTGAAGAAATTGCTCAGGATAAACCACACATTCGCCGGGCGTTCGGCCAGACGGCGCATGAAGTACGGATACCATTCCGTGCCGTAGGGCACGTAGATGCGCACGGCATAGCCGTCGCTGGCGAGTTCGCGCTGTAAGTCACGGCGGATGCCGTGCAGCATCTGGAATTCGAATTCGTCGCGCGGGACCATCTGCTCCTGGGCATACTGGCACGTCGCCGCGATCATCTTGACGTCGTGGGTGGCGATGGCGCCGCGCGCGCCGCGCGCGCGGGCCGTGCGGCTCAGCAGCATCTTCATCAAGCGCACGAAGCTGTCATCGGTGTCGGACTTTTTGGGGAACGCTTTGAGGGGCGGTTCCTGGTAAGCGCCTTTGCACAAGCGCACCTGGCCGCCTTCCTGACACAAAGCGGTGATGTCGGTTTCACTGCGATACAAATACGCCTGAATCACAATGCCGACGTTGCCATACTCGGCGCGTAAGCTGCGATAGATGGTTAGCGTGCGATCGGTGTAGTCGGCTGACTCCATATCGACGCGTACAAACGTCCCCACCGCCTTGGCCTTGGCCACGATGCGCGCGACGTTGGCGCGGCACACGTCGTCGCCCAGGTCGAGGCCCAGTGCGGTGAGTTTCACGGACACGTGCGATTGCACTCCGCTCACGCCGATAGCGTCCAGCACTTTCACGTAATCGTCCGTGGCGCGCTGGGCGTCGTCGAGCGTTTCGACGTTCTCGCCCAGGTGATCGAGCGTGGCCACAATGCCCTGCGCGTTCAGTTCGCGAATGGCGTTAATGGCGTCGTCAACCGTTTCACCGGCCACGAAGCGCCGGGCGGCACGCCGCGCAAAGCCCAGGCTGGTCATCCAGCCGCGCACCATTTTGTTCCGAGACAGCCACAACAATAGCGATCTTAGCATAGGGTTTTCTCCTTAGGAGTGAGGTGTGGGGTTCGTGGGACCATCGTGTGTATTGTACCGTGAGGCCGATCAAAGCGGTACTAGCACTTGGCGGATACCCACCATGACAAATGACACAGCTGGACTTGCTTTTTTTTGCAAAATATACTATACATACACTCGTGTGGTAACTTTTATCTTGGTTGAAGAACTTGTTTTTGCAAAGGAGACGACAGTATGACCGTCAAACAAACTCAACCCACCGTCAAACAACAAGCCGCCATGTATGTCATGATTGGCAAGCAGCTGGCTTCGAGCTATGTGTGGTGGGCGATGCTCATCGCTTTCCTGGTTGGTCTTGTCGTTGGCCTAATGGTGCTGGGCTGGGGACTCTGGCCGGTACAGTGGATTGACGCTAAGCCAGCGAGTTTAGGTTCCCAATATCAGCAAGCTTACCTGAATGCCTCGGCTAATTCCCTCTACGCGGGGATGTCGCTACAGGATGTCTCGACGAATTTGGGCGAAGGTTGGTCGCTGGATAAGGTGAACAACTTGCTCGATCAAATGATCGCCCAGAATTATGCTGGGAATCAGACTAATTTGGCGAACTTGAAAGCCGGGCTAAATCAATTGGGCACCGTTGGTCCGGCTGGCGCGCCGATCAATCAGCCGGGTCTTTCGCCGGCCGTGGCTGCTGGATTGGCGTTCGTTGTCCTGGTACTGGCGATCATCGGTGGCCTCCTCATCTTCCGGCGGTTGCGCTCGGTAGCACCTAGCACGACGCTCGTTACACCGCCGCCAACTGTCTCCGGTCAGACCGGGATTGAAGGGGGCGAGGTGGTCATGCCGACGGTGAGCCGCGCGGCGGCTGGCGCGCGCGCTGTCGAGAAGACGGCCTGGCCCGACGAATCTCGCGCACCCTTGAATCAATTTGCCACCACCTACGCCCTGGGCGACGATCGCTATGACATGTCCAAGAGCATCGAGGCCCCCCAACGGCGACTTCCTCGGTGAGTGCGGCGTGAGCATCAGCGAAACGATTGGCGGCGGCATCCCAGAGAAGGCGACGGCGCTGGAAGTTTGGCTGTTCGACAAGAATGACGTGCGCACGATCACCAAAGTGCTGATGAGCGAATATGCTTATAACGATGCGGCCATCCGCAACAAGCTGGCGCCCAAGGGCGATGCGGTCGCGATCAAGAAGGGTGACGTGGTGGAACTGAAGACGCAGACGTTGAAGATTGGCGCGCGCGTCGTCGATCTGGTCTATGGCAGCGGCACGCCCGCCAACGCTTACTTCCAGCAGGTGACGTTGGAACTGGCGACGTGGAGTGATGCCATCAGTTAGCACGGCCTTTGTTGCAGACTCAGGAAGCAGAGGCGGCTCCCACGCCGCCGGAAACGCGGGCGTAGGAGCCCGCTCTGCTTCCCATTGAAAAAGGAACCGGGACTCACGACGAGCCCCGGTTTTTTTTGATTCACACACTCACATTTGGATCGAACATCTTGGCGTGTTCGTCCAGCGCAAACCGATCGGTCATCCCGGCGATGTAGTCGCACACCGCGCGCTGCAGTCCGTCCCCTGCGATGCGCTGCTGGGCCGAACGCGGCAGCTGGCCCGGCTCGGCGACGTAAGCGGCAAAGAGTTCATTCAACAACCGATCGGCCTTCATCTGCATGCGGATGACGCGCGTGTGCCGGTACATGCGCGTGTAAAGAAAATTCTTCAAACCGCGATTGATCTGTTGAAGGGCCTCGCTAAATCCGATCAGGTTGTGTTCCAAAGCCTGAATATCGCCCGTCGATTTCACGCCTGCGGCGGTAATGCGATCTTCGGTGGCGTTGATTACATCGGTTACTTCCAGGCCGATCAGCCGCCGGATCAAACGATGTCGCCACATCTCGTCGAAACCGGCGCCATCCCAGCCCACGCTGTGCTTCACGCGTTCCCACAACTCGATGCCGTCCAGTTCGTCCGGGGCGAAGAGCTTCGCACGCAGCCCGTCGTCCAGGTCATGCGCGTTGTACGCGATCTCGTCGGCGGCGTTGGCGATCTGCGCTTCCAGCAAGCCGCGTTTGTCCGGGTCAAAACTTTGCGCCGAACTTACGTCGTATTCCGTTTCGTGTTTGACGATGCCTTCGCGCAATTCGTACGTCAGGTTGAGGCCCGGCCATTCGGGGTAGCGGTGTTCCAGCGTTTCGACCACGCGCAGTGATTGTTGATTGTGATCGAAGCCGCCATGCTCGCGCATCAATTCATTCAGTGCCTGTTCGCCGGAATGCCCGAAGGGCGGATGCCCGATGTCGTGCACCAGGCACACCGCTTCGCTCAAATCTTCGTTCGCGCCCAGGGCGCGCGCCAACGTACGCCCGATCTGTGCTACTTCCAGCGTGTGCGTCAGGCGCGTGCGGTAGTAATCGCCTTCGGTGTTGACGAAGACCTGCGTCTTGTACTCCAGCCGTCGAAAGGCAGTAGTGTGAATGATGCGATCCCGATCGCGTTGGAAGGCCGTGCGATAAGGATGTTCGTCTTCGGCATACACTCGTCCGCGTGAGGCGCGGCTGCGCATGCCATAGGGGGCCAGCGTGTGGTCTTCAAATTCCTCGAGTTGCTCGCGCGTGAAGAGCATCGCAACCTCCGTTGCAAGTCCATCACTTTTGTCGGATCCACCGGAAAGCCTGCCACTGGCCGGAATTTCCAGCGTGTGCAGGGTCATGGCGTGGGTGTGAGCAGTGGCCCGGTTTGATAGACCTGCCGGCGCATGCGTTGCGCCAGTTCCACATCGCTCGACTTGCCGTCCAGCCACAGTTGCAGCTCCGGCCCGGTAAGCTCATAGATCAAGCGGACGTTGGGTCGCCCATCGGGGTCGGGCACGTCCACGCGCACGAGGTTGTATGGCCCGCAGCCCAGAGTTGCCAGGCGTGCGGTGACGCTGAAGACATCCCACGCTTGCGTGCTCGGCCCATCGATCGTGACTAACATCGCTTCACGCGTGATGGTGACCGAGGCGGCCACGTTGTATTGGCGAAAACTCGACGCGGCATAGGCTTCGCAGGGTGCACCGGTGTCCGGCCAGATCAACGGCTCGGGCGGTGTTTCGCCGGACAGCAGAATGAACGCGGCGATGAAAACCACCGCATTCACCGCGACGACGGCAATCAAGGCAATGCGCTGCTGACGGGTCAACGATTTAAGGAGCTCTCTTAGTCGCATGGTTCCATCATAACACGCCCCTACTGACCCCGCAATTGCGCCAGCGTTAGCGCGAAATCTTCGGGGTAAGGGGCGGACAGCTGCACTGATTCACGTGTGACGGGATGCGTCAGCTCGATCGAGTGCGCGTGTAGCGCCGTGCGTTGGATCAGCGATGCTGCGTCTTTACCGCCATACAGCGCATCACCGACCAGCGGCAGATCGAGCGCCGCGAGGTGCGCGCGGATTTGATGCGTGCGTCCGGTCTCCGGTCTCGCTTCGATCAGCGTGTGCTGCGCGAAGCGTTCCAGCACGCGCCCCCGCGTCACCGCCGGTTTGCCGTAAGCCCGATCGATCACCGTGCGATGCCGCCGATCGCCATCAGGGCGCAAGGGCAGATCGATGCTGCGCTCGTCCCACTCCGGCACGCCGCGCACGATGGCGTGATAGACCTTGTGCACTTCGCGCGAATCGAAGGCGATATTCAACGCGCGATGAACCTCGGCGGTGCGCGCAAACACGATGACGCCGCTAGTGTCTCGATCGAGCCGGTGAACCACCCACACGTGCCCCAACTGCTGGTTGAGCAAATCGATCAGGCAGGGCGCGACGCGATGATATCCATCGGGCAGCGTGGGCAGTCCCGCCGGTTTGTTCACTGCCAGAAGATATGCATCCTGGTAGATGAAAGTGGGTAGTTGATCATTGATCATTGGTAATTGCTCATTGTTCATTTGCCCTTGTTAGTATACAATCAGCGCGAATTCTCAACAAATGGAGTGTTCCTTATGCCGAAACTCGAACAGGTGAAATTAGGCGTCATCGGAGGCAGTGGGCTGTACGACATCGAAGCGCTCACGGATGTCAAAGAATACAAAATCAAGACACCCTTCGGCGATCCGAGCGATGCGCTGGTGGTGGGTACGCTGGCAGGGCAGCGCGTGGCCTTTCTGCCGCGTCACGGGCGCGGGCATCGCCTGCTGCCAACCGAAGTTAACTCGCGCGCGAATATCTTTGCGTTGAAGCTGCTGGGCGTGGAACGTATTTTATCCGTCAGCGCCTGCGGCAGTTTGCGCGAGGAATTTGCTCCGCGGCACATCGTCATTCCCGATCAGCTGTTCGATCGAACCAGCGGGCGCGACCTCACTTTCTTCGGCAAGGGTCTGGTGGCGCACGTGGGATTGGCTGATCCGTTTTGCGCGGAGTTCAGCCAGCTGCTCTATGAAGCCGTGCAACAAACCGGCGCGACGGTTCATCAGGGCGCGACACTGGTCACGATTGAAGGCCCGCGCTTCAGCACCAAGGCCGAGAGTCAGCTGTTCCGGCAGTGGGGCATCGGCATCATCGGCATGACGGCGATCCCGGAAGCGAATCTGGCGCGTGAAGCCGAGATCTGTTACGCGTGCATGGCGCACGTCACCGATTACGATGTGTGGCACGTGGAAGAAGAGCCGGTGACGGTGACGATGGTGATCGAGCGGCTGTTGGCGAATGTGGAAGTTAGCAAGCAGGCCATTACCAACCTCATCCCCACGCTGCCCGCGGAACGCCACTGCGCCTGCGCGCATGCGCTCGACAGCGCGCTTATCACGAATCGGACGGTGATCCCCGAGCGGGTTAAGCGCGACCTTGCGCCCCTCATTGGAAAGTATGTGCCGGCAGCTTCGGCAAAGAAGTCTGCACCAAAGAAGCGTGTGGCGAAGAAAAAGTAGTAGATTAGCATTCCGCCTGGCGCGCCACCCGGTTCTAGGCCCAATACTGTTAAGATAAGGCTCCAAGCCCGCGTCCTCGCGGGCGGGCCAACCGCGAGGACGCGGTTGACGAGCGCTAACTAAACAGTATTGGTTCTAGGCCGGGACATGGCGTGAGCGTTCCGCAAAAGGCACGCGGAACTCCGCTCAGGATGCTTTCGCAATCTGTTAGCATTGCTCAAACCAAGCGAACAAGTTCTAGGTGTTACGTAATTGGGTGCCACAGTGATCTCGTCCGCGATCCAAAATCCAAAACCTCCCGTCCAAGATCAGAATCCTACCCAGGGCTGGAGCATTATTCCGCCCATCACGATTGCGCAAGAGCGGGTGTTGCTGCTTCTGGCGGGATTGTTTACGGCCACCGGCATGGTGTTGCTGGCGCTGGTGCGTACGCAAAGCGAGAGCGCAGGCATTGTCAGTCACGTCTCGTCCGATCTTCAGGCGCGTGCGTTGGCGCTGGCCTTTGCGGTGTGGGCGGCGTGTTTTACGGCGATTCATTGGTTCTTGAATCGACGCCAGCGGGCGCGCGATCCGCTGCTGCTGCCGGTGGCGGCGTTGTTGAGCGGACTGGGGTTGATCGAGATTGCGCGGCTCGCGCCCGGTTTCCTGGGGCGGCAGCTGGGTTGGCTGGGGGTGTCGACGGTGGTGCTGGTGCTGGTGCTGAGCGCGCCTGCCGATCTCAAATGGCTGCGGCGTTATAAATACACGTGGCTGTTGGCGGGTTTGTTGTTGCTGGTGTTGACCTTCATCGTGGGCGTGAATCCGGCCGGCGCGGGTTTGACGCTGTGGCTGGGCGGCGCGTTGGGCATCTTCTTTCAACCGGCCGAGTTGTTGAAGCTGCTATTTGTCGCTTATCTCGCGGCCTACCTCGCCGAGAAGCGCGAGGTGGCGCGCAGCCTGGGGATTCATCCCGCTCAACAGCATTACCTGACGCTGCCGTACCTGATGCCGTTACTGGCGATGTGGGGCGTGGCGCTGATCTTGTTGATGGCACAGCAAGACCTGGGTGCGGCAGTGCTGCTGTATCTCGCGTTCTTGATCATGTTGTATCTGGCCAGCGGGCAAGTGCAGTATTTACTTATCGGCGGGGCGTTGTTGATGGTGGCCGCCATCGGCGGGTATCTGCTCATCGGGCGGGTGCAGGCCCGCCTGGATACGTGGCTCAATCCGTGGGCGGATGCCGATCGATCCTCATATCAGATCGTGCAGTCGTTGATCGCTCTGGCCAGCGGCGAGCGGATGGGCGTGGGACTTGGGCAAGGGTGGCCTGATGTGATTTTACCGGCGGCGCATACCGATATGCCCTTAGCGGCGATCGGAGAAGAGTTGGGATTGTTCGGAACGTTGGGCGTGGTGGCTTGCTTTGCCGTCTTCACGGTGCGCGGTCTGCGGGTGGCCTCGATCGCGCGGACGACGTTCGGGCGCTTATTGGCCGCCGGGTTGACGTCTCTGCTTGGCTTGCAGGCGTGGATCATCATGGCGGGCAATGCCAACCTGGCGCCGTTGACGGGGGTGACTCTGCCGTTTGTCAGTTACGGCGGCAGTTCGCTGTTGATGAGTTTTATCATTCTGGGCTTGCTGTTGCAGATTTCGGCCGATCGAGACTAAGGGGAGAAATCGGGTTTCTACGTCTTAGTTCGTCTACGTATCAAGTCGTAGAAACCCGATTTCTGAATGACGAGGAACCATGAGCGAAACACAGCCACGCCGAGTTGAAAATAGTATCATGCGTCTGGCGCTGACCAGCACCGAACTGACGTTGGGCAAAAACGGTTACTACGCTGTGCTGCACTTGGCCGGGTTGGATGTCTATGCTGAAACATCACTGCCTGACAATCACGACCTGGAAACGCCGGGAGAGAATTTTGCGGCCTTGTTTAACGGCATGCTGACCATGTATGGTGAAGGCCCGGCGCGCGGTCTCTTCCGGCGTTGGGGTAACCTCTTTGGCACGACCGCGCTGAAGCGCCGCCCCAGTGCCATACTGCTCAAGCCTCTCTTGCGGGTCTTGCCCATCCAGCGGCGGGTCCGCACGATTCTGGACGCCGTCGTCGACGAGTCCAATCAAGCGCGCGGCGCAGAGCTGCACACGTTACAGGATGAGATCGATCATTACACCCTCACGTTTCGAGATTGCTTGTATTGTAGCGGCTTGCATCCGGCCGAACCCATCTGCTATGCCGTCGTCGGCACGCTGGAAGCCGCGTTGAAGTGGGGCACCGGCCGTGACTTTGCCGTGCGCGAAGTGCAGTGTCATGCACGCGGGGCCGACGCCTGCGTTTTTGAGGTTAACAAACAGCCGCTCCATGTCTAGATCCATTCAACGCATCTCCGTCGCGTTTCTCCTGGCCTTTCTCCTGTTAGCTTTTGCGCTGGGGCGCTGGTCGTTGGTCGCGGCTGATCTCACAGCGCGCGTCGACAATCCTCGCCGCGTCTTTACCGAACAGTTGATTCAACGCGGCTCGATTGTGGATCGCAGCGATCTGGTTCTGGCTGAAACAGTGCCACAAAGTGGAACGTTGATCCGGCGGTATCCCTTCATGGCGGCGGCGCCGGTGGTGGGTTACGACTCGATCAACTACGGAGCGGCCGGGGTCGAAGAAGCGCTCGATCGGGTCTTGCGCGGTCCCCGTGATTTTATCGAGCAACTCTTGCATCAGCGCCAGCGCGGACAGAGCGTGCGCCTGACGATCGATTCCAACGCGCAGCGTCTTCTCACCGATTGGCTGACGCAGCCCGGCGCGGCGGTGGTGCTCTCCCTGCCCGATGGCGCGGTGCTGGCCCTGGCGGACAATCCCTCGTTCGATCCCAATACGCTCGATGAAAATTGGAAGGCGTTGTCTACCGATCCGGCCGCGCCGTTGCTGAATCGCGCCACGCAGGGTTTGTATCAGCCGGGCGCGATCTTCCAATCGGTGTTGTTGGCCGCTGCGATCGAGCGCGGCGTGATCCTGACTGAGACGCTTTCACAACCCGATCGGCCTCTCACGCTCGATCGATTAACGCTGCACTGTTTACCGCAGGCGCAGAACGTTCACACGCTGGCGGACGCTTATGCGCAGGCCTGTCCCGCGCCGTTCGCCGATTTAGCCGCGCAGTTGAGTTCGGCCGAGTTGTTGTCGCTGACGCAGCAGTGGAAGCTCGATCAGCCGCCGCCGCTGGAAATTCGCACCTCAGCGGCGCCGACGTTGACGTTTGATCTGAGCACGACGTTGGCCTTGCAGTCCTTTGGCGCAGGGCAGGGGGAGTTGACGGTTTCGCCGCTGCGCATGGCATTGGTGGTGGCGACGCTGGGCAATAACGGCTACATGCCCAGCGCCTTCGTCGTGAAAGATGTGCAGACGCTGGACGGGCAGTGGGAGCCTTACCTGAACAATACTGCCGCACCGTCGCCCATCATCGATCCGGCAACAGCCCGCGCGCTGCTGGGTGTGCTGCGGGCGCAGGGCAACACTCTGGGGCATGGTGGTGCGGCCTTCAGCGGCGAGCGAAGGCACGCGTGGTTCATCGGTCTGGCTCCGAATGATCAACCTAAATACGCGATTGCCGTGCTGTTGGAAGACGCACAGAACGCCACCGCTGCGGAAGACCTCGGGCGCGCGGTGTTGGAGCAGTTGCACAGCACGCCGTAATTTGCCTCTGATAGGCGTTCAGTCTACTCGCCTTCACAAATGGGTCAGCTGCTTCACGGGCATTGTCGTGCCTGCGCTGAAAGATCGACCTGACCTGCTGGCGAAGCTGAGATTGAAGCTCAGGGGTAGGAAGCGGCAGCTGGGAAGGGAAAGACCTGGCAGGTTTCGATCTTTAGGAAAGCCAGGCCAAACGGCCGATCCGATCGATTATCATGGCAAGCCTGATCATCGACTGAAACCGGCCAGGTCTAATAGCTGCCCCTCGCACGATTTTTTGGCGTTGACGCGGAATGGAAAATGAGTCTATACTGACCGTCATAGTCCGCTTTCGCCGGACATGGGGCAACTCTGCATGAGTGTGCAGGTATCTCGTTGACGCAGGTCACGTGCGACATACGGCTTGGAGTACACCATCGCCGCAGACTTTTTTCAGTCAAGCCAGGTGGTGTGCTGCGATGAAGTGCCCGCAGGCCGCCATCCCAACAACGGCGCGCAGCCGACCCGCCCAGCTGCCGAAGTT
>JBGSPW010000041.1:0-9644 GCA_041738395.1 Thermoflexales bacterium | reverse complement strand
GGGGCGCGCCCCGCCGTAAGCCACGCGTCGTCCGCACGGCCCCGCGCCCGGTGGCCGTGCGCGACCTGATCACCCACGGGGCCACGTTGAAGTGGATCCGCGCTCAGATTAAAGAAGGCAGCAAAGGCCCCCTGGTCGCTGACTTCGCTTTTCTGCGGGTGACTACGCTCCGCGATGACTTGCCCGGCCCACGACTCTGGCTCGTGTTTCAGCGTACGCTGGGGCCGAACCCGAAACTGAAATTCTATTTCAGCACAGCACCGGGTACATGTCTGCCCCAGGAATTCATCCGGATGAGCGGACTGCGCTGGCCGGTGGAGACCACGCTGGAAGAAGGCAAAGGGGAAGTCGGCTTGGATCACAATGAAACCCGCACTTGGCCCGGCTGGCATCATCATCTGAGCCACGCTTTCTTGGCCCAATTGTTCTTAGTCCATCTGCGCGTGCGGTGGTCGGGCCACGCCGCGCTTACGACGGCCCAGGCCCGCGCACTCGTCGCCCAAGCGATTGAAGAAGAAGCATGGCCGTTGCGTAATGTGTCTGCCATCATATCCTATCGCCAATCCTGTAACCATGCCGCTTATCGCTCCCATCGCAAGCGGACTCTCAAGCGACTGCGGCAACTGGCTAAGGCGCGAAAGCGCAAAACGTCGTAGTAATTTCAAAGTGTCGTAGTAATGCGAAACGTCGTTGTAGTACTAACCTAGGCCAGATATGCAGTTTTGAAAATAGGAGATTATGCAACTGTGTCACGATGAAGGTGGATAGCTGCCTGTTGACCATTTTACTCCCAAAGATCGCACGAAAGCAAGCGGCAAATAGCAGATCGGCGCATTTCAGATTGGGGCGACTCTGCTCAAAGCTCGCGTCTCCGCGGGCGTCACGTGGCAGCCCGGCCGACCGCGAGGACGCGGTCTGAGAGCAAAATGAAAATCTGCCCCAAAAGTGAAATGCACACATAGCAGAGGCGTGCGTGTCAAAGTTTGGTGGGAGACGCTGGTTGGAAGCGCGCCCGCCTAATCGGTGATCGTCGCCAGAGGTGATCGGTTTGCCGCGCCTTGCACTTTAATCATACAGGGGAGTGAGGCATTACGGCCCCGGCGGAAACTGCCCCGTGCCGTTGACCGTGCCATTTTCGATGAAGGGAATGCCGCTGTCCGTCAGCGTGTTGCTATACATGTCCGTCATCCGAAATGTGTACGGCCCCATGCCCATGCCGGGGTTGGTCTGCACAAAGTAGTTGTATGACACGCGCGGCACCGTCATCCATTGACCGCCGCTCGTCCGATATTCAAACTTGGCAATGGGGTTGCGATGGTTGCGAATCTGTACCGCCGTCCACCATTGATTGCTGCCGTCTTTGAAGTGATAGGCGATCGGGCCGTTGAGGGCCGGGCTGATCACGCGCCACGAAATCGACACGCGCCCCAGCACCGGATTAGCGATCTTCGCAAACGCCTCGCGGCTCAGATCGAGGTGACCGGCTTGGCAGTCCGGGCACAGATCGACAATGCGAACGGTCACTGTTCCACTCGGGCCGTAGACTTCCACGAAAGCACCGCAATACGCCGCGTTGTTGTATTCCTCAGCGTTCATGGCAGAGACCAGCAAGTCGTTGGGTGAGGGATCGAAACTGCACGCGCCCGCCCCGGTGGCGTAATAGTAGGTGGCGATGCCTTGATGCAGTGGATTCTGGTTGGAACGCGCGATCAGCGGCAGGTAGATGATCGAACCGCTATCACTGGCGGCTCCGCGTGTGCCGCTGATCACGCTCAGCACGACGACGGCCACACCTGCGAGAATGAAGATCGATCGGCGCATAGACACCTCCTGCGATTGAGCGTCATTATACAATAGGGTTGAAAGCAGAAACCGGGTTTCTCCATGCCAAACGTTCCATTCCATTTGGACAGGAGAAACCCGGTTTCTCCGCGCCGTTTTTGAGGCGGTGAGCGTTACAACTCAAAGCGTGCATAGACCGGCGCGTGATCGGGCCGCGCCTGACCCACGCGCTCAGCGGGATTATTAGTGACACCTTCATCCAGGATGCTGATTACCCAGCACCTGACTTCTTTCACCTTCCACTTGTCCTGCCGCAATTCTTCCGACGGACCCAGCAGACCCTTGCTCACCATCAGGTGATCGATTTGCTCGCGGCGACCGTTAGACACACGCGAGAAGCGCTCGCTCTCGTCCAGGAACCATTTGTTGTTCGTCTCATCGCCGCGTCTCGGAATGGAATCGACTAAGTTGTAGAGCCGGGCATAGTCGAACTTGTCAGGCGAGGTGGCATCGGCATCTTCCGGCCCTAAAAACATTTGAGTCGTGGCGGCATGCGGTTCATCGTTGAAGTCGCCCAATGCGATCGTCTGGGTGGTCGCTTCCGGTGTCATCATCTCATTGAGTTGTTTGCGCACCGTAACGGCTTCGGCGGTGCGGCGCAGCAAGCCTAACCCGGCACCCGTCGCTCGTTCGTCTTCGTTCCTGGGCGCAAAACGCCCGCCCGGATACGTGATGAGCTTGGACTTGAGGTGCGCGGTGATCAGCCGAATTCGCAGCCCGGCCACCGGCTCCACCTCGATTTTTAACACGCCGCGTCCCATGCGGATTGAGGGCGCGTTGGGATACCAATCGGGCACCGCAGCCAGCTCACCGGGCGCAAAGCTCACGAAGTCATGGCGCGCCGAAATCGAGAAGTGCGAAAGAAATCCAACCCGGATACCACGTGCATCAGGATAACTGCTGAGAGCCTTGAACGGATATAAACCGTTCAGTCTGGCCTGAAGATCGTCCAGCGGATGAGTCTCGCTGGATTGGCTACCACCGATCTCTTGCAACGCCAGCACATCCGGCCGGATGGTTAAGATGGTCTGCGCCAGATACTCCAGCTTGGCGTTGTAGTCTTCCTCGGAAACCACCTTCTGCGCGCTGATGGGATGCCCCGGCGGGAACAGATTTTCCACGTTCCACGTCATCGCAGTAAATGAAGTTGACATGCCTTTCTCCTTGAGAGAAGTAGGTGCTGCGGGAGTTGAACGATCGTGTCACTGCTGCGCGATTGGTGCTCGTTGAACTGCGCCTGATTCCATTATACTGCTGGCGTCAATCGAACTATTAAATAATACTTGCAAACGATGTTGGCGGTTCACCTGAGCCGCCAGCCATTTCTCCTCTGCTCATCCATTGCTCCGCTGCCTATCCGCTGACACCCGCGCCATGAATTCCGCCTTCGGTCAATGAACGTACATCGCCCAGAATCGCGTCGATGTCTTCAATCGTCATCGGTTGCCCGGAATCTTTGTTAACCAACTCGCCCGCCGCGATCTTTTCCAGCGCCACTTTGCGAATGGTGATGTTGCGCGCCATCGCCGCCTTCGCAATCTCCGCGCCTTTCAAATAGCCGATCAGCGGGTTGAGTGCCGTGACCAGAATCGCGTTCTTAGCCAGCCAGCTGGTTGCTTTTTCGGGGTTCGCTTTCAACCCGATGACGCAGTCGTCCGTAAAGGCGTTCACCGATCCGATAATCACCTGCATCATCTCAAACAGATCGTGCGCGAGGATGGGCATCATCACGTTGAGCTCCAGTTGGCCGGCCTGCGCGGCCAGCGTCACGGTCAGATCATTGCCCAGCACATGGAACATCGCCATATCCAGCATTTCGGCCAGCACGGGATTGACCTTGCCCGGCATGATCGACGATCCGGGCTGCACGGCGGGCAGGCGGATCTCGTCGAGGCCGGTGGCTGGCCCCGACGACAACAGGCGGAAATCGTTGGCGATGCGGATCAGGTCTTGTGCCAGCGTGCGGATCGCTCCCGAGAAGAACACCGCATCCGAATGGGCCTGCATCGATTCGAAGAGATCATCGGATTGAAGCAACTCTAATCCTGTCAGGTCGCTCAACTTTTTGACCATGCGCGTATGATATTCAGGATGCGCGTTCAGCCCCGTGCCGGTTGCGGTACCGCCGATCCCCAGGCGGCGCAGCCCGTCCGCCGCCAGTTCGATCTTGTCTCGATCGCGCCGGATCGCTTTCGCATACGCGCCGAACTCTTGACCCAGGCGCACGGGCACGGCATCCTGCAAATGGGTGCGCCCCGACTTCACGATCGGATCGAACTCCCGCGCTTTGGCCTCCAGGGCCGCCGCTAGCCGATCGAGTGTGGCGAGCAGCTCGTCCAGCCGCCACAGCACGCCCAGCCGGATCGCCGTGGGAATCGTGTCGTTGGTCGATTGGGCCAGGTTGACGTGATCGTTGGGACTGACCACTTTGGCATCGCCGCGCTTGCCTCCCAGAATCTCAATCGCCCGATTGGCGATCACCTCGTTGGCGTTCATGTTGTGGCTGGTGCCCGCGCCCGCCTGAAAAGGATCGACGCGAAATTGATCGTCCCATTTCCCGTCGATCACTTCTTGCGCGGCCAACACAATCGCCCCAGCGCGCTCCGCGTCGAGCAGCCCCAACTCCCGATTGACCTCGGCGGCTGCCCGCTTGATCGTCGCCATACTCCAGATGAAGGCCCGCCACGGGCGCAGTCCGCTGATGTGAAAGTTGTCGATGGCGCGCTGCGTCTGCGCGCCATAGTACGCCTCGGCGGGAACTTGTACCTCGCCCAGTGAATCTTTTTCGATACGATACTCAGTCATGTCACTCCTCTCGGCTAAATGGATGGCTGCAAAAATTGTACCTGATGCCATCGAACAAGAAACCGGGTTTCTACGTGTTGATCCGTAATCATCTCGGATCATAGAAACCCGGTTTCTCAGCCCAAATAAAGCGAGGCCAACGCATCACGCGTTGGCCTCGCTGGAGTAACTGACTCGGGTCTGACTTAGCCCTTGGCGCTGTAGCCGGGGCCTTCCGTGAAGAACTTCTTGTTGAGCTCGGTCGCCGGAGTGAAGTCGATGACAAAGCCCGCGCCGGGCGCCTTGGCGTTCTCGACCTTGGCATGATGCCCACCCACGTCGCCGTCCAGCGGCGCGCCGTCGGGCAGGTTGGCTTTGGTGTCGGCGATGTACTGGCCGTCTTTCATGACGTAGGCGGTGGGCACTTCATCTTCAGGGAAGATGGCTTCGTACGGGCACTCGGGCACGCACGCGCCGCAGTCGATGCAGGTGTCCGGGTCGATGTACAGCCACGGCCATTCGGACTCGGGCTTGCCGGGGATGATGCACTCCACCGGGCAAACATCTACGCACGCCGTATCGCGCAGGCAAATAGCAGTAATTACGTGGGTCATGGTTTTTCTCCGTAGGTGAGATGAATTTTTTCCGCCAATTCGAGATTGGCGTGAGAGACCAAGGTGACTTGCAACTGCTACCCTATGCGCTGCGCCCCGTTCGCAGCTAACGGGTTACTATTTCTTCAGGTTGGCATACCGGGCCGCCACTGCCTCCCAGTTTACCACATTCCACCACGCACCCAAATAGTCGGCGCGGCGATTCTGATACTTCAGATAGTAGGCATGCTCCCACACATCCACACCTAGCAGTGGCTGCTGGCCGTTGGACAGCGGGCAGTCTTGATTGGCCGTGCTGAGGACTTGCAGCTGACCGGCTTGGTCCGCCACCAGCCATGCCCAGCCGGAGCCGAAGCGTGTCATGCCCGCATTGTTGACCTTCTCGCGCAGGCCTTCGTAATTGCCAAAGGCGGCGTCGATGGCCTTTGCCAGATCGCCCTTCGGTTCACCGCCGCCCTGGGGTCCCATAATCTCCCAGAAGAGCGTGTGGTTGTAATGGCCGCCGCCGTTGTTGATGACGGCCTGCCGGATCTTCTCGGGCACAGCGCTCAGGTTCGCTATAATCTCATTGATGGACTTGCCCGCTAATTCCGGCGCGTTTTCCAGTGCCTTGTTGAGATTGGCGATATACGCGGCGTGATGCTTGTCATGATGGATCTGCATCGTCTGCGTGTCGATGTAGGGTTCTAGCGCGCTGTAATCGTATGGAAGCGGTGCTAACTCAAATGACATGGGTCTCCTTAACTGGGCTGCTTGGCAAAAGCAATTTGGTGATGAAGTTATCAAGTGATAAACTTCTTTGAAGATTGTAGCCTCGATCAAAATCATTGTCAAGAGAGGACTCCGATCGATCTGCGAAAGTTGATCGGAAAACATGCAAAAACCGGCGTATTCTCGCCTGATCGGCGTGCTTGTTTACGGCATCTTGGCCGTCTCCACGGCATCGATCTTGATTCGTTTCGCCCTGGCTGAAGGCGTCCCGGCGCTCGTCGTCGCGGCCTATCGTTTGACCCTGGCCGCGCTCATCCTCACCCCGCTGGTCCTGCGCGCCCGCCGGGTTGAGCTGCGCGGTCTAACCCGCTCCGATTGGCTGTGGGCGCTGGCGTCGGGCCTGTTTTTGGCGCTGCACTTTGCCACGTGGATCTCATCGCTCGATTACACGACCGTTACCGCGTCGGTGGTGCTGGTGACTACCGGCCCCATCTGGGTGGCGTTGGCCTCGTGGTTGATCTTTCGCGAGCAGCTGACTGCCCCGATCGTGATCGGCCTGATCGTCACGGTATGCGGCGGTGTGCTTGTCGGGTTATCCGATAGCGGCGGCCTAGGCTTCAGCGGGACACAACTGTGGGGCGATTTTCTGGCGCTGGCCGGGGCGTGGTTTGTGGCGGGCTATCTGCTCATCGGGCGGAAACTGCGCCAGCGGATGTCATTGCTGACCTACATTTATATCGTCTACGGCATGGCCGCCGTGATGTTGGTCGGGCTGGCGGCGCTGGCGGGCGCATCATTTACGCAGCTGCCTGACGGTGAGCCTTATCCGGCCGGTGCCCTGATCTGGCTGTTGCTGCTGGCGATCTTGCCGCAGCTGGTGGGGCATTCATCGTACAACTATGCGCTCCGTTTTCTGCCGCCCACCTACGTGGCGATTGTGGCACTGGCCGAGCCGATCGGGGCTTCGCTACTGGCTTTCATCCTGCTGCATGAAGTTCCGCTGCCGATGACTCTCGTCGGGGCGATCGTGATCTTAATCGGCATCGGCATTGCTTCGCGGCCGGCGCGGACCCGCGCGTTGAGCAAAGCGAAGTGAATCAACAACCTGCACAATCATCGTAGCGAAAGATTTTAAGAATTGACTCTTGCTTCTGCTTGATCGATGTAATACAATGGTACACGATCAACCTGGTGGTAACGAGTTGATCTTTTAGTAAGAGGAACATCCGGTTCGGCAAGTCCATGCGCTGCGCGCATGATCGCTTGACATCTCTATCACTCTCAGGAGGCATTACCATGTCGCATCGTACAGATGAAACACTTGTGCCCGAGGTTGAACCCGTTCCGGTTCCGGCAGTGGTGGCCGAGGCGCCTGCGCCTCAGAAGAAAGCGCCGGCCAAGAAGCCCGCCGTGAAAAAACCTGCTGCTAAGAAACCGGCGGTTAAGAAGCCCGTGGCCAAGAAACCGGCGGCTAAGAAGCCCGTGGCCAAAAAACCGGCGGCTAAGAAACCAGCTGCCAAGAAGCCCGTGGCCAAGAAGCCCGTGGCCAAGAAGTCAGCCAAGAAATAGAGCGGCGAAATATAAAAGGCTGTGCAACCTGCACGGCCTTTTTTGTCGGCTGGAGCAGGTCTTCGTTTTGCTCTCCGCCCGCGCGGACGCGGGCTTGGAGCGATTTCGCCTCAACTTGAAATGCACTGGTGAGCCGGGAACATTTGCATTTTGCTCTGAGATTCAATAGAATAGAGGCGTAGGCGAATTTACTCTTAGGAGGATGAAGATGTACGAACTACAGTGCCCCAATTGTGGCTGGTCGGCCATGTTAACTGACGAGCAGATCGGCGCGGCCTTGGCGGCAGCTGATCAGTTACCGGCGTCCCGTCATGTAGAGCATTGCCCGCGCTGTCAGTGGGTAATAAGCGTCTCGGTCGATAGCCTACGCGCCGCCGCACGGGCGAGCTTACTGGCGGCCCCGGTACAGCCCGCGCTGCTGACAGAAGGCGAAAAGCCCACTAAGAAACCAGCCGCTAAGAAGCCAGTGGCCAAGAAAGCTGCGGTCAAGAAACTAGCGACCAAGAAACCAGTCGCTAAGAAGGCCCCGGCTAAGAAACCGGCGGTTAAGAAGCCGGCGGCCAAAAAGGTTCCAGCTAAAAAGCCCGCGGCGAAGTCAAAGAAATAACGCGCACGACTGAGTGAAACAATACGGGCGAGGTCATTCAACCTCGCCCGTATTGTTCAGCTTAGTCTAGAGGCTGGCTACTTGCGCGCATCGGACGACAGCACCTGGTTGAGTCTTTCTGCCAGGGGCGGCAAGTGCCGATCGAGCAGAGCGTCTACATCCGTATTCGGCTGAGCAAAGAGCTCTGCCCAGATTTGGTTCAACACCCCGATCAGCCGCTCTTCCACCATTCCCCACAAGCGATTGATTTGATATGACCGCCCTGCCTTCAGCGCTTCGACCACAGGCTGATACAAAGGATTGGTTGAGAAGGGCGGGTTATCCAAGGTATCTAGGCGCACGGGCAGGCTGCGCGCATGTGGATTGTAGGCGGTTTGAATGGGCGGGCTGGTCAGGAATTTCACCAACTCAAGCGCCAGTTTTTCTTGGTGCGTATGCCGCCATACCACCAGGTTTGACCCGCCCACAAAGGGCACGCCGGGAGGTAGTGCGGTGCGAATTTGAGCAAGGGCGACCGGCGCGCCTTCGCCAGAGGTCGCCGCGTACAGCAGGCCGGGGTCGCTAATCGTCAAAGCGGTCTGGCTTTGCAGAAACATTCGATCAGAGGTCTGATCATCAAGTCCTTGCGCAACGGGTGCCAGGTAGCGGTGTAGGCTGAAATAGGCGTGTAAACCGCGTCGGGCCGCCGGTTCGTTGAACTGGGTTGACTTGCCACCAGGAGCGATGAAATGCCCGTTCGCTCCCCACACCCACAGCGCCGCATTGTGCAGCGAATTGACTGTGTTGTGTGTGGCTAACGTCAACGGGACAGCCTCCGCAGTCTGTTGCAGCTGCTGCAGTACGCTTTCAAATTGTTCAGGCAAACGCAGCGTCACCGGGTCGGCGCAGCCTGCACGCTGCAAACGATCGGCGCGATAGAAAGCCAGACGCACGTTCGACAGCCACGGAATCGCCCACATCTCTGACTCACCCACTAAGTAGCAGCTTTGCCACGAGGGATATAGAAACGCATAGCGGCCGCCCACCGCCGCGATCTCGCGCACGCCGAAGGGATGCAGGGCATTGGTCGCCGCCAGCGTGCCCACCCATGTCGATCCGATCTCGGATACATCCGGGCCGTGGCCATACAAGGCAAATTTCACCAACTCGGTCCAGCCCGTTTCCCATGAGAAAACACGGACTTTCACCTTCACACGATGTTGGGCTTCAAACTTGGCGAGAATGGGTTGCAGGTCTGACACGGTGCTGGGACCGTGCGCCATGACAGACAATTCGAGATCGGGCATAGGGCTCCTTGCGGTTCACGAGATTATACGCAGGCGGATGGGAAAGTCAAACAACACGCAGTTGATTCAGCGCGGAAGAATCGGTTTGATCTAGCGTAGGTTTTGCGCAATCAGACGGCCAATCGTTAGATCGGATGTGATTTTGCACGGTAGCCCTTCGGCGAGTACCCTTCTGGGTGGAGGGATCGCCTGTGACTACCACTTCTTCGGACTGGCCCGTAGCGAACACCG
>JBGSPW010000018.1:0-36124 GCA_041738395.1 Thermoflexales bacterium | reverse complement strand
GCGGTGTGGATAAGTGGACAGCCAACAGCGCTGCCCACTTATCCACACCGCCTACTGAGGCTAGTGCCGCAGCAATTCTTACCCTAACACGCTTTCCAAATAGGACTCTGAAAAGCGACACCTTTCAGCTTAACACAACGTGACGCTCCATTTGTATCCGAATTATTGGGCTCCGTTGTGAAATCGCATTCTGAGTATTCGTCACCTTGACATTCGACTAACTCTTCACCTGTTGAACTGATCGCGTAATATACAATCACATCCACACTATCAAAGTAATTACCATTCTGATTGCAATCTAACCTTGCTTCGAAGCTGCTGTAATCGTGTGGAAGCTGACCAGAACCGACCAGCGAGACCCGAAAATAAAACTCACTATTGTCAGATGCGTTTGCTACCCACGCTTGATTAATGTCATAGTTGTCGTTACCAATATCATCTCCATCATTTCGAAGAACGGTAACATTAGACCAATTTGCATCAACGGATCCGTTGGTCGTATCTATGATGGTGTGAGCTGCGTAGGCAATTGAAAATGTAGCGAGTGTCAGTATAAATGTTATTGCTGCAATGAACTTCTTTTTGTTGATCATGATAGTCTCCTTTTGTTGTTATCCGATGTAAATCGTTTGAATTTTGCCTGACTATGCCGCCCAACGGCCTCGGCTTCACCCGCCACCACCGATCAAAACCCTTACCGTCACACTTGACGCCAGACTCCGGCAGCTGAGGCGGTCGGCTGCATACCGTTGTTAGCCGCAGTTTACTGTTACAGGAATGCCATATGCGGACGATACGGATTCTCTGACACGGCTGGCATGAGATGATAATCGCCGCGTAGCACCCGGCGTGCTATCCAAGCGCAAAACTCATCGAATGCTTCATCGAAGGTTGCCATATCTTCAAGCGAGAAGTAAGCAGCTTTGTCTGTTTCGTGATAATCAGGGATTGGTTCTCCACTCACATGACGGCACAAAAAGAGGAGATAGAGTCGAGGGTCGCCATCTGAGTTTATATGGTTCTGGATTCCCAATAAACCTTCTACTTGTGCAACAATACCTGCTTCTTCACGGGTTTCTCGTAAGGCGGCCATGTCCGGTGGTTCCAAAGAACCATCGGTGGCTTTACCGTCAACAAAGCCCCACGGCAGGCTCCATTGTCCTTTGAGGCCGCCGTAAGTTTGCCGAACGAACAAAACTTGGTGGTCGTGCAAGACGACAGCGCCCACGCAGAGCACCATGGCGGGTGGTGAGTCATGTGAAGCATGGTTCTGGTTTACTGCATTTTTTTCAGCCAACATATGCTTCCCATCACTGTGTTTATCATAGAGCAAACCACAATAGCGACGACTGGCAGCTAACTCGTTATTAGGACGACTCGTGTACACGAATTCCATCTTCTACATCGATCGACACCGATTTCATCAACTCAGGCTTGGCTATCTGCCACGCCGACGCCAATAGCTGCGACGGCGTCAAGCCGGTCTCACCACTTACAAACATGATCTCTTCGTATACCTCTGGCGTAAATCCCACGTGCAGCCGACCCAGTAACCGAACATCGGGCGTGCGCGGCTGTGGCCGCGGCTTTTCCTCATCACTCTTCCCTCAAGCCTCCCGCCCCGCCACAAACAAAACTGCGGAGACGGCTATTCCAGCTCCGCCCCCGCAGCGATGATTTAGTTTATTACAACTCTCGCACTGTGTAAATAGGCAAAATCCATTGTAAGCGAATTTTCCCAAAACGGGAGGATTCGGTTTTTGGACGGGAAGCCCCTCGCAAAACGCGAGAACTCGTTTCTGGACGGATTGACCCTGCTGGATTCCACCAGACCCTTCTGCTAGACAAACAAAGAAAAAGCCCTGCGAGTGTTCGTCACACCCACAGGGCCTCCTGATCCCTGATTACTCTTCCACCCCATACAACCGCTTGGGATTATTATACGTCGGTATACCCTGCATGGACGACCAGCGCGCCGCGCGGCCGGCCATGCGCCACTCCGTCACCAACTGGCCCTGCTTGTCTTGATACTGAAAATGCGGCTTCATCCCCAGCGTGCGCGTAAAGCCCTTAATCAACCACGCATTGTCGGCGTTGGCGCGGAGGATGACGTACTGGCGCGGCTCAAACTCCAACTCGAATTTTTCTGCGCTGTACAATCCGCTCGCCACATAGGGCGCATCCTTCTTCACCAGGCGCAGCCAGACATTGTAATAACCGCCGGCCCACAACTCGTGCCGCAACTCCTCAATCGTCGCGCCGGGGCTGACGTGACGTTCGCCATAAAACCAGTGTGTCGCAGTATCGATCATGATTCCTCCCTCCAGACAGTTCGCCCATTCGCTCAACTGGTATTATACTCAGGAACATGACTGACGCCAAGATAGACCCCAACCTGCTCGCCGCGGGCGCGCGTGAATTCGATCTCGAGCTGACGCCCGCCCAACTGCAACACTTTTCCCGTTATGCCGATCTCTTGATCGAATGGAACCTGCGCTTCAACCTCACCGCGATCGTCGAACCGCGCGACATCGTGATTAGACATTTCCTCGATAGTTTATCGGTCGCCCGATCGATCCCCGCCGGCCCGATCAAGTTGATCGATGTGGGCGCGGGTGCGGGGCTGCCCGGCCTGCCGATCAAGCTGGTGCGCCCCGACGTGACCCTCACCCTGCTGGAAGCCACGCGCAAAAAGTGCGACTTCCTGAAAGCCGTCGTCGACGATCTGCAACTGACCGAGGTGGTCGTGGTGAACGGTCGGGCCGAGGAAGCCGGTCGAGCCGACGAACACCGCGAGCAGTATGACATCGCCATCGCGCGCGCTGTGGCCGAAATGCCGACGTTGCTCGAATACTTGCTGCCCTTCGTGCAAGTCGGCGGAATTGCGCTTGCCCAAAAGTCCAAAGAAGTTTTGAACGACGTGCAGCACGCCGAGCGGGCCCTCACGACGTTGGGAGGAAGATTGCGCGACATCGTGCCAGTCAGCGTGCCTGAATTGAATGAAGTGCGTTATCTCGTCGTCGTCGAGAAGATCGATCGCACGCCGGAAAAGTATCCGCGCCGGACGGGCGTGCCGTCGAAAAAACCACTGGTGTGATGGAGGAAAAATGTCGCTATCTACTTTCAAGAAATTCGGTTGGGGGTTAGGACTGGGTCTGCCCGCGGGTTGGTTCATCGCGCAGATGGCGTGGGTGGCCGCGCGCCTCGCGCGCATCGATCCGGCGGTCACCTTGGCGCAGCATACCAATCGGGGAGAACCGGGATCGCGCTCGTTGGCCGATCGAGAAACCGATCAGTACGTCATGCGACACACCGTCGAAGACGGCATCGAGCGCATCGTGTACACTCCCAAGCAGCGCAAGCACGCCACGCCCATCTTGATGCAGCACGGCATGTTTCATAGCGCATGGTGTTGGCAGTGGTGGCAAGCGCTGTTTGCCGAATGGGGTTGGGAAAGCGTGGCCGTGAGCCTGCCCGGTCATGGCGCCTCGCCCACGCAGCGCCAGATCGAGCTGTGTACGTTGGATTACTATCTGGGCTTTTTACGCGCCGAGGTCAATCGGTTTGAGCAGCCACCGATCTTGATGGGCCACAGCATGGGCGGCGCGTTGGCGCAGTGGTATCTGAAGTATGTCGGCGATTTACCGGCGGCGGTGCTGGTAGCGCCGTGGGTATCACACAGTGCTATATTGGACGGCATGCCGCTCCTGCTGTCACTCGATCCATTATTGTTGCCGTTGGTTTCCCTGGCGTGGAGTTCGAATCCGTGGATACGCAGCCCCGAACGAGCCGCGCGTTTATTCATTACCGATGGCGCGCTCGTCACGCCGGAAGAATTGCACGACCACCTGGGGCCGGAATCCAGCCTCGTCGTGTTCCAGCACAATCCGCCGTTCTGGTTTCCGCCCGACGATGTCCGCACGCCCCTGTTGTGGCTGACAGGCGAGCAGGACGCCGTGATTAGCGTGGCCGGCGCCACGCGCTCGGCGGAATTCTATCAGGCCGCGCACCTCATCGTGCCGGAGGCGGGCCACAACTTGATGATGGAGCAAAGCTACTGGGAAACGGCGCGCTCGATCGCCGATTGGCTGGAGCCGTTGGAATTGCCGTAATACCGAGCAAGCGATTTGCCACGAGGTGTGAGGTGTCTGAAGAACGCTGGATTCTGCGCAACTATGTGACCGATACCGAGGCCGACCTGTTCCGGCTGCTGCGGCTTTACAACGAGATCGAGGCCCATGATCGAGATCCCAATCCGTCGACCGAAGCCGATCTGCGCGGCCAGTTGAAGTGGCTCGGCCATGATCCGGCGCGCGATCGTTGGGTGGTTGCCGCGCCGGACGATCCCGATCACTTCATCGGCTATGGGCGCGTCTTTGCTCAGTCCTCGCAACGAACCGTGGTCTGGATTCTGGTTCATCCCGATTGGCGACGGCGCAAGCTGGGCGCCACTCTCTTGGAACGTGCGCTTGAGCGGGCAGGCGAACAGGGTGCTACACACATGACCTCCACGGCCGCCGTGCAAGACGTCATCGCGACGGCGTTCTTAACCCATAACTACTTTAGCGCAGCTGGAGATAACTGGTCACTCCTCGCCCCGCAAGACTTACAACCTGAGGCGCCATGCTGGCCGACAGGCTATACCGTGCGCACCTATGCCGAAGTCCAGCATTTGCCTACTTTGGTCGAAGTGCTGAATCGTTGCTATAGCGATATGTGGGGCCATCGCGAAAACACGCCGGGCGCTGTGAACGAGCGGTATCTCTTGGAAGCGATGGTCAAGCGTCCAGAGTATTTCATCCCAGAGGCGATGTTCATCGCCTTTGCGCCCGATGGATCGGTGGCGGGTTTTTGCCGGGCTGAATTTGAAGAGCAGGGTGCGCAGCGAACGAAAGTCGTCGACAACCCGGGGGTGGTGCCAGAGCACCGTTCACAGCGCTTGCAGCGTCCCCTGGCGCTGACGGCGCTGCGTTGGTTAAATGCGCAAGAGCCTGGGCCGATCGCACTGTATTCATGGGGCGACAGTGAGGAAACGATCGAGATTTATCGGGAGTTGGGCTTCGTCGTTCAGGAGCACTACATCGAATACAAGCGTATACTCGCTTCAGCGTGAACGCGTGTTCATTGGAACGGAGCGACAGAGGGATGGAGGGAGAGATGGAGTGAAGATTTCCCTCCATCCCTCCTTCTCTCATTCCCTCTATCCCTCAACCCTTCCTCGTACGACGCGCACCATCTTCGCCTGCGTGCGAAACTCTGGCGTGAACATTTCTGGATCAGTAGCGGTAAGAATGGCCTGATGCGCGCCGTGGATTTGATTGAGCAAAAAGCCGCGCCGCTTGGCGTCGAGCTCGGCCAGCACTTCGTCCAGCAAGAGGATGGGCCAGTCGTTGATGCGGGCGCGCATCCAGTGCGTTTCCGCCAACTTCAGCGCCAGGATGGCCGTGCGCTGCTGGCCGCGTGATCCGTAAACTCCCAGATCGATCTCGTCGGCGATGAAGCGCAGCTCGTCACGATGCGGGCCAATCAGCGTGGTGCCACGTGCTAATTCCTCGCTGCGTTTGGCCGTCAACTGCTTGAGGAAAGACTTCGTCGCTTGCTCGAAAGTCGCTTCCGGCGAACGCGTCGGCAGATCGAGGTTGAGGCCAGGCTGATACACGTGCGCTGTGGGCAGATCGGCGTTGAAGGCGGGCTGATAGCGCAGGCGCAGCGTATGCCGTTCGTGGGTGAGATCGCGGTGCAGCCGATCGGCCAGCTGCTCCAACTCCGCGATCATGCTCTGGCGTTTCAGCGTGATCGTGGTTCCGGCCGAAGCGAGTTGCTCGTCCCAGTAGATGAGCTGATCAGCGCCGTAGTCTGGCGTGCCGCCCGTCTCGGCCAGCTGCCGCAAGAGCGCGTTGCGCTGCGACAACACCTCGCCGTACAAATCGAGCGCGCGGGCATACTCCACATCCACTTGCGCCAACGCGTTATCCAGATACCGGCGGCGATTGGCCGGACTCCCGCTGACGATCTCCACATCGTCGGGCAGGAACATCACCACCGCGATCTGCCCGATCAAATCGGTGGCGCGCACTACCGCACCGTTCACTTTGATCTGCTTGCGAAAGCGCCAGCCGTCTTCGGTTTTCGCAGGCTCCAGCATCAGCACCATATCAATGTGCAAGGATCGATCGGCGCGGACGACATCTGCCGCGAGACGGGCGTGCGGAGTCAAGTCTTCTTCGCTCGCCAGCCAATTGATCAACTGCCGATCGCTGGTGGTGTGGGACGATCGGCCCGTGGCCAGCACATAGATCGCTTCGAGCAAACTCGTCTTGCCCTGCGCGTTATCGCCGTAGAGCAAGATCGCCTGTGAAGGCAGATCGACTTCGAGGCGGGAATACAAGCGGAAGTTGGTGAGTGACAGATGACGAAGGTGCATGATGAGTGAAGAGTGAAACGTAAAACGTGATGCGTAAGAGCGAGGTGATTGTAGCACAGTTGGGGCTGCGGGGCAGTGCTTCCGTCCGCGCTCAGTGGTCATCTCGAACCCGGCGATTCGACTGCCCCCATCGTCTCAAGATAGTGGAAGGTCGTTGGCGGAAGATCAAACCTCGGGCGCGGATTAGATTTCGATGTGTTGCTCTACAGCGGTATAATTCGAGTACCCCCCTCAAGGAGAACAGACCGCATGTCCTTCACGCGCAAAGCAGTTTCGTTAGTTATCTTGCTGACGTTAGTTCTCTCGCTCTTTCCCTCAAGCGCCGTCTACGCCGAACCCACTCCGCCGCCACAGAAAGTTGTCATTGCCGGCACGCATCAATCGGAGTTGGGCTGCGCGGGCGACTGGCAGCCGGACTGCGACAAGACCGCGCTGGTCTACGACGAAGAAGACGACGTGTGGACGGGTACATTTGAGGTTCAACCCAAGAACGATCAGGATGGCAAAGGGCCGCGCTACAAGGCCGCGCTCAACGGCGGTTGGGGCGAGAATTACGGGCAGAAAGCGCAGCAGGGCGGCGCGGATATTTCGCTCGTGGTCGATGCCGCGCGACCGGTGAAGTTTTACTACGATCACAAATCGCATTGGGTCGCGGACAACTTCAACTCGATCATCCTCGTGGCAACCGGCGATTTCCAAAGTGAACTCGGCTGTCAACAGGACAACGATCCCACCTGCTTGCGATCGTGGTTACAAGACCCTGAGGGCGATGGCCTCTACACCTTCGCCACGACACAGATTCCAGCAGGCGCCTATCAAGTTACTTTCGCGCTGGATGAAAGCCTGCAAGAAAGTTATGGCGCAGACGGAAAGAAGGGTGGCGCGCCGATCTCGTTCACGGTGAAGCAGGACGGCGACGAAGTCTACTTCGGACTCGATCCCAAATCAGAGGCGCTCACTATCAGTACCGAGGGTGCGCCGCGCGGCAACCTCGCCAAGCTGCAGGCGATGTGGGTCAATCGTGACACCCTGATGTGGAACACGGTCGGTTCGCCAAAGTACACCTACTTCCTGCACTACGATCCGAATGGCGCGCTGAAGTCCGGCCCGCAGGGTATCGAAGGCGGGCCGGCTATCTCGCTGACATTCACCAGCGCCGGGCCGGGCGCTGAAGTGCTCAAGCAGAATCCCTACCTTGCGGGATTTTCAGCATTCAAACTCGATCCTGCTGATCTCTTAAAAATTCCAGAGATCGTGAAGGGGCAGATCGCCGTCAGCGCGCGCGATCAAAACGGCAAGCTGGTCGATGCCAGCGGTGTGCAGACATGGGGCGTGCTCGATGATGTGTTCTTCACGGATAGTTCTCTCGGCGTGACGTGGAACGCTGGTCAACCAACACTGCGCGTGTGGGCGCCCACCGCCCGATCGGCTCAGCTGCATCTCTACGATGATGCCACTACAACCAAAGACACTGTGCTGCCTATGACGCTCGATCCACAATCGGGCGCGTGGAGCATTGAAGGTGACGCGAGTTGGAAGGACAAGTTCTATCTTTACGAAGTTGAAGTCTACGTGCCTTCGACGGGCAAGATCGAACAGAACCTCGTCACCGATCCGTACTCGTTCAGCTTAGCGACCAATAGCCTGCGCAGTCAGATTGTCGATCTCAATGCTGCGGCTTTGCAACCAACCGATTGGCTGAATCTGGCGAAACCGGCTCTCGCCGCGCCGGAAGATGCGGTGATTTACGAACTGCACGTGCGCGATTTCAGTATCTTCGATGAGACGGTGCCCGAAAAAGAACGCGGCACTTTCAAAGCCTTTACCGAACTCAATTCGAATGGGATGAAGCATCTCAAGCGCTTAGCCGCTGCGGGCTTGACCCACGTTCACTTACTCCCGGTGTTCGACATCGCTTCGGTGGAGGAAGATGCGGCGAAACGGCAGGAACCGGATGTCGATCAATTGAAGTTTTTCCCCGGCGACTCCGATCAGCAGCAGGCCCTCATCGCGCCGCTGGTTGATCGCGATGCCTTCAACTGGGGCTACGATCCATTTCATTACACCGTGCCCGAGGGCAGTTACGCCACCAACCCCGATGGCTCAACGCGCATTCTCGAATTTCGCCAGATGGTGCAGGCGTTGAATCAAAGCGGCCTGCGCGTGGTGATGGATGTGGTCTACAACCACACCAACGCCAGCGGACAAAATCCCAAGTCCGTGCTCGATCAGATCGTGCCCGGTTACTATCATCGCCTCAATGTGAAAGGCGAGATCGAGACGAGCACGTGCTGCCAGAACACCGCCACCGAACACCAGATGATGGAGAAGTTGATGATCGATTCGCTTATTACCTGGGCGAAAGAATATAAGGTCGATGGCTTCCGCTTTGACTTGATGGGTCATCATACGCTTGAGAACATGGTGAACGTCCGCAATGCGCTGGATGCGTTGACGCTGGAGAAGGACGGCGTCGACGGCAAGTCGATCTATGTTTACGGCGAAGGCTGGGACTTCGGCGAAGTGGCGAATAATGCGCGCGGCACGAACGCCATTCAGTTGAACATCGGCGGCACGGGCATCGGCGTGTTTAACGATCGCCTGCGTGACGGTGCGCGCGGTGGTGGCCCCTTCGCCCCGCTGCCCGAACAAGGGTTCACGACTGGCTTGTCTGAAACGCCCAATGGTTACGAACAACGCCCGCTTGAAGATCAGCAGGCCCGTCTGCTCGAATACCTGGACTGGATCCGCGCCGGACTGGCGGGCAGCTTGCGCGACTTCCCGCTGACCAAAGCCAACGGCGAGGTTGTCTCGGCGGAGAACATCAAGTACAACGGCAAGCCCGCTGCGTACACATTCGATCCGCAGGAGAACATTAACTACGTGTCCGCGCACGACAATGAAACGCTGTTCGATGCCGTGCAAGCGAAGGCGCCCATCTCGGCCACCTTGGCTGATCGGATCCGGATGAACAACCTCGGTATTGATCTGGTGATGCTGGGGCAGGGCGTGCCGTTCTTCCACGCAGGCGACGAGCTGCTGCGCTCCAAGTCGCTCGATCGAAACAGTTATAACTCCGGCGATTGGTTCAATCGGCTGGACTTCACGTATCAATCTAATAATTGGGCGGTCGGTTTGCCGCCGCAGGGCGACAACAAAGACAAGTGGCCCCTCATCCAGCCGCTGTTGGCCGCTGAAAAACTAAAGCCGCAGTCGCGTGAGATTCAATCGGCTCTGGCGCACTTCGAAGAGATGTTGCAGATTCGCAAGAGTTCCAAACTGTTCCGGCTCGAAACGGGCGATCAAATCAAGCAGCATCTATCGTTCTACAATACGGGTCCCGATCAGCAGTTGAGTTTGATCGCGCTGCGCCTGTCCAACCGCGGCGCTGATCGCCTTGAAGATCCGTATGGAGAAATTGTCGTGTTGTTCAACGGCTCCAGCCAGGAACAGAAGTTGAAAGTCGATGAATTGAAAGGCGTGCCGCTTGAACTGCATCCGATTCAAGCGGCGTCAAGTGATGCGGTTGTGAAAAGCGCCCGGTTCGCTCAAGGTACATTCACCGTTCCGGCGCGTACCACGGCCGTGCTCGTGGTGAAAGCTGAGGATGTGCCGCAGTCTGCACCGACTACCGCTGCGACAGCTGCACCCACTGTGCCGTCGACGAGTGTGCCACCGACTGCGGCTCCGACTCAAGCGCCGACCGTGCAATCGGCCGCGACGGAAACTGCGTCATCGCCTGTAATACCGATCGTGGTGAGTGGAGCGATCGCGTTAGTGGCCGCCAGCGCGGGGCTGTTCTTCTATCGACGTCGTGCCAAATAGAACTGCGTGTCGCCCAAGATTGAACCTTTGACCCTGGCTGCTAGTATACCGCGCAGTAGGTGAAAGAATTCTCATGAAGATTTACTACTCGGCCCCATCTCTGGTGGACTGGCCGTGATACCAAGGTAGTTTCATGTTGCGTTTCCTACTTCATCGCCTGGCGTGGACTGTGGTGGTGCTGTTCGGTGTGATGGTGCTCACGTTTCTGTTGATGCACGCCATGCCTGGCAGCCCGTGGGATCGGCCGTATGCTCAGCGCGCAATGCAGAACTATGGGGCCGATCCCGGGGTGTACGCGCAGCTTGATCGGCGCTTTGGGTTCGATCAGCCCTTGTGGCGTCAATTCATGCGCTATGTCGTCGGCGATGTGGACGCTGAAGGACAATTTGTCTGCGGCCTGATCTGCGGTGATCTGGGTATCTCAACCCGCCAGCAGGGACGCACCGTGCAGGACATCCTGTTCAGCATCCCGGAAGGCAAGACGTCGTTTTGGGATAGTCGAGTTGGTTATACCACCCGCCTGGCGGTTTTTGCCTTTCTCATCGCCATCGGACTGGGGCTGCCGATCGGGATAGTGGCCGCCGTCAAACGCGATTCGCGCTTCGATCGCATCAGCACCTTGCTGGTGACCATGGGCATGTCGATCCCGAATTTTGTGATCGGCCTGCTCCTGCTCGTGACGCTGGCTTCCGGCCTCGGTCTGATTTCAGTCATTCCCGATTGGTCTGAACCCCAAGCATGGATTGTGCCCGCGCTGGTGCTGGCCATCGCGCCACTGGGGACCATTGCCCGCGTGACGCGCACGGCAGTGCTGGAAGTCATGCAGCGCGATTACGTACGGACGGCGCGCGCCAAAGGCTTGGGCGAACCCGCTGTCATCTCGCGGCATGTCTTTCGGAATGCGTTGATCCCGATCGTGACCCTGCTGGGCCCGGTGCTGGTGGAATTGATCGCCGGCTCGTTTGTGATCGAAGCGATGTTTGGCTTTCCGGGGTTCGGGCGCGAATACTGGGAAGCGCTGGTGAACCTGGATTACGGCATGATCGCCGGCGTAACTTTGTTATATGCCGGATTGATTGTGTTGGTCAACCTGCTCGTCGAGATGTCGTACGGCATCCTCGATCCGCGCGTGCGAGGAAGTTGAATGGACCAGTCGCACAACGAACCCCTGATGGATGATCTCGATCAACCGGTGCGGCGTACCCGGCGGCGGTTCGGCACCCTGTCCTTTGTACTGCGCAGCAAATCCAGCGCCATCAGTTTGCTGATCATTAGCGCCTTCGGGCTGGTGGCGATTCTGGCCCCGCTGCTAGCGCCGCACGATCCCTGGCGACTGAGTTTCAAACGGAATCTGCCGCCGGCTTGGGTCCAGCAATCCTCCCGACCAGGTGAAGCGCAGTTTCTGCTGGGCACTGATACGCAAGGGCGTGATGTCGCCAGCCGCCTGATCTATGGCGCGCGCACGGCTTTGTTTATCGCTCTGTTAGCTGCGCCGCTGACCGCCATTTTTGGCACGCTGATCGGTCTGGTCGCCGGCTATGCCGGTGGCTGGGCGGAAAACTTGCTGATGCGCGGCACGGACATCTTCAGTGCTTTTCCAGCGATCATGTTTGCAATCGCCGTCGTGTTGATCTTGCGTGAATCGCCGATCAGCCGCCCGCTCAACGGCATGCTGGTGCTGGTGATTGCCTTTGTGTTGATCGGCTGGGTCGGCCTGGCGCGCATTGTCCGCGGCGCGGTCCTGTCACAAAAGCAAGAACTATACGTGGAGGCCGCCCGGCAGTTAGGGATGTCGCACCGCCGCATCCTGTTCCGGCACATTCTGCCCAACTGCCTGGCGCTGGTCATCGTCTGGCTGATGGCTGCGATCTCGCGCGTGATCATTCTGGAGGCCTTCCTGGGCTATGTGGGGCTCGAGGTTGGCACTTCAACACGCGGCCTGGAGTTTGCGGCGATGAGCTGGGGTGGGCTATTCTTTGAGGGCCGCACCCTGATCCACGCCAACCCGATTGTCCTGATCGCGCCCTCCGTATGCGTGATCCTGGTCGCCGTCAGCTTTACCCTGCTGGGTGATCGCCTGCGCGACGCGCTCGATCCGCGCCTGCGCAGCATGGCGTGAAATTGCACTGCAGACTTCGCGCTTGATGTGCCTGGGTGTTCTTCTGCGGGTCTTCCTCTTGACAACTCCTCGCCGGTCGGGTACACTCCTGTTTGTTTACTGAACGTTTGGTAAGTTAAAAGGAGATGCCCATGCCCCCGGACAGCGGCGGACGCGACGCCATTCTAGACACGTCCACCAAGTTATTCAACCAGCAAGGCTACAAAGAAGTCTCAATCCGCGACATTGCCCAGGCGTGCGGGATGACGAATGCCGCACTGTACTATCACTTCAAGAACAAGGAAGATTTGTTTCTGGCCATGTTGCAGCGCGACCACGAGCAGACGCTGGCTTCCCTGCGCGAAGCGGCGAATGGTCCCGGTGATTTGCGTGAAGACCTGAAGCAGCTGGTGACGTGCTACGCCAAAATCACCTGCCAGCGCCGCCAGTCGTTTCAAACGCTGTGGCGTGATCTGCGCAATGTCGAAGAGGTGCGCGGCCACAAATTGTTTGGCGAGATGCGCCGCAGTTTCCTGCGCCCGTTGGAAGAGCGCCTGGCGCAGGCACAAGCCGACGGCGAACTCCAAGCCGGCGACACCCGTTTCTACGCGCGGTTGCTGCACGGCATGATCATCGCGCTGACGCATGAAGGTAGACCGGATAAGCCGCGCAAAGCATCGGCGCAGGAAGTTGAAGCGGCGGTAGATGTGTTTTTGAACGGGGTAACAAGTAACCAGTAACGAGTAACCGGCGCTGTTTATGCATGACTGGTCACGTGTTGTTTTCGAACAGAAGATTTGAAAGGATAGACAACCTATGATGGGGCAACCTAAATCGGGCGGAAAGCCCGAACGATCCAAGCCCAATTGGGCCGCACTGCGGCGGGCGATGAATTACAACCTGCACTATCGCAACATCATGTTGATTGCCTACGGGGCGTTAGCGCTAGCGACGCTGGCGCAGTTGGCGGTGCCCTCGCTGGTGCGCCGCTTGATCGATGCGGTGACCAGCGGCGTCATCGCCCAGAATGTGCTGCAAGTACCGGCGCAGTTTCAACCGTTGGCGCTGCAAAAGTTGGGCCTGACGGCGGAACAAGTGCAGGCCAACGCCAACAACGCGCAGAGCAACATCATCGCGGCGGCGCTGATCATCATCGGGTTTGCGACCGTGCGCGGCGTATTCGCCTTTCTGCAGTCGTACAATGCGGAACGTCTGTCGCAGAGTGTGGCGTTCGACATCCGCAATGACATCTTCAGCAAGATTCAGCGCCTGTCGTTCAGTTATCACGACAAGAATCAGACCGGCCAGCTGATGGTGCGCGCCACCGATGACGTGGAAAAGGTGCGTATGTTCATCGGGCAGGGCTTGTTGCTGGCGCTGCAATCTGTAGTGCTGCTGTTTGGTACTTTGATCATCATCTCGATCAGCAACTGGCAGTTGACGCTGGCGATTCTGCCCATCCTGCCGCTGGCGATGATCCTGTTCATGGTGTTCAGCACGGTCGCCCAGCCGTTATTCATGGCCGTACAGATTCGCCTGTCGAAACTGAATACGCTGCTGCAAGAGAACCTGGCGGGCATCAAGGTGGTCAAGGCCTTTGCGCGTGAACCGTCGGAGCAAAAGAAGTTCGTCAAGTCCGCTGACGATCTGATGGCCCAGCAGCTGAAGGTGATGCGCGTCATGACCTTCCTGATGCCCATGATCTTCTTGATCGCCAACCTGGGCCAGGCGATTGTGTTGTACGCAGGCGGCACGCAGATCATCAACGGCACGATGACGCTGGGCCAGTATCAAGAGTTCAGCCTGTACCTGATGTTCGTCTTCATGCCGATTGGTCAGCTCGGCTTCATCATCACGCAGATGGCGCAGGCGTCGGCTTCGGCGGGCCGCGTTTTCGAGATTCTGGATGCGAAGAGCGATGTGACGGACAAGCCTGACGCGATTGCCCTGCCGGTGATTCGCGGCACGGTCGAGTTCAAGGACGTCTCGTTCCGGTATCCCGGCGGCGCGCAGGTGCTGAACCAGATGAGCTTCGAAGCGACGCCCGGCCAGACCGTGGCGCTGCTCGGCGCGACAGGCAGCGGCAAGAGCTCGATCATCAACTTGATTCCGCGCTTCTACGATCCAACCAGCGGCATCATCACCATCGACGGGCACGATCTGCGCGACATCACGATCGATTCGCTGCGCAGGCAGATCGGCATCGTGCTGCAAGAGACCAATCTGTTCACGGGCTCGATTCGCGACAACATCGCCTTCGGACGGCCCGAGGCCACGGAGGAGGAAGTGATCGCGGCGGCCAAAGCGGCAGCGGCACACGAGTTCATTCTGGAATTTCCGCAGGGGTATGACACACCGGTCGGGGAGCGCGGCACCACGCTATCGGGCGGGCAGAAACAGCGCATCGCCATCGCACGCGCCCTACTGCTCGATCCACATATCTTGATCCTCGACGATTCCACCAGCAGCGTCGATCTGGTGACGGAGTACAAGATTCAGAAGGCGCTCGATCGGTTGATGAAGGGCCGCACGAGTTTTGTGATCGCGCAGCGCATCAGCACGGTGCTCAACGCCGATCAGATTCTGGTGCTGGACCAAGGCACGATCGCGGCGCGCGGCACTCACGAAGAGCTGCTGGACGACAGCGAGATTTACGCCCAGATCTATCAGTCGCAGCTGGTGGAAGACGTGCAGCTGGAAGAAGAACTCGCTGAAGCAGCGCCAGCGTAAAAAGTAAAACGTGAAACGTAAAAAGGGCCTTACGCTTTACGCCTTACGTTTAACAGGAGATGATCATATGATGGGTGGACCTGGTGGGCGCATGGCTTTCGAGCGCGAAACATCCAAGCCAAAAAATACGAGCGAAACGCTGCGCCGGTTTGGACATTACTTACGGCCGTACTGGCCGGTATTGCTGCTGGCCGCGGTGTTTATCATTACTTCGACGTGGGCGCAGGTGACGGTACCGGAGTTGTTGGGGCAGGCGACGGACTGCTATTTGACGCCGCCGACGACGGCGACGACGGGCGGTGTGGTCCCGGCGGTTCAAGTGAAGAGTACGTGCTGGTACGAACCCGCGCGCGATCGGTTGACCACCGACGAGCGCATCGCCGGACTGGGCGGCCTGGTCTTGAAAATTCTGGGGTTGTTTGTGGCGAGCTCGGTGCTGACCGGTTTGACGTTCTTTACCGTGAGCTGGTCGGGGCAGCACGCTCTACGCAGCATTCGCGTCGATCTGTTCAAGCAGCTGCACCGCTTGTCGCTGGGCTACTACGGCGAAAACGATGCGGGCAATCTGATGAGCCGCATCACGAACGACTCGGAAACGATCCAGCAGGCGTTGGGTTTTGCGCTGGTGCAGGTGTTGAGCGGCCTGTTGTTGATCGTGTGGATTGCGTACAACATGCTGCGTGAAAATCTCGCTTACGCCATCATCAGCTTGCTGGTGGTGCCGTTCATGTTTCTGGCCACGTTGTGGTTATCGGGCCAGGCGCGCAAGGCGTTCCGCAAGACGCGCACGCAGATGGGTAACGTCAATGCCGAATTGGAAGAGAGCATCAGCGGGGTACGCGAAGTGCAGGCGTTCAGCCGCGAGAGCGAAAATATCCAGTCGTTCCGCGATGTGAATGCGGCCAATCGGGATGCCAACATCCGCGCGGTGGCCTTCACCAGCGCGCTCGCGCCGACGTTGGAAGCGCTAGGCTACGTGGCGATTGCGATCGTGGCGGGCGTGGGCGGCTTCCTACTGCTGCGCAACGAAACCCTGTTCGGCTCCGCCATCTCGATCGGACTGGTGATCACTTTCCTGGCTTACGTCCAAAGGATCAACGGTCCCGTGCAGCAAATCTCGGTGATGTGGGCGACGCTGCAAAGCGCCATCGCCGGCGGCGAGCGCATCTTCGGTCTGCTGGACGTGGTGCCCGATTTACAAGACAAGCCCACGGCGGTGAAGATGCCGAAGATTCGCGGCGCGGTCACGTTCGATCAGGTGTCTTCTGAATATGAGAAGGGCGATCCCGTGCTGCGCGGCGTCAGCTTTGAGGCGCAGCCCGGCGAGATGATCGCGGTGGTCGGCCCGACCGGCGCGGGCAAGACGACGATCATCAACTTGCTGCCACGTTTCTACGATGTGACGGGCGGCGCAGTGAAGATCGATGGGCACGATGTGCGTGATGTGACGGCGGCTTCGCTGCGAGAGCAGATCGGCATCGTGCTGCAGGATAACTTCCTGTTCAGCGATACGATCATGAGCAACATCCGCTTCGGGCGGCTGGAAGCGACGGACGCCGAAGTGATCGCCGCGGCCAAGCTGGCGCATGCCGATGGGTTCATCGAAAGTTTGCCGGATAAGTACAACACGGTGCTGGGTGAGCGCGGACGCGGCCTCAGTTCCGGCCAGCGGCAACTGTTGGCGATTGCGCGCGCGGCGCTGGCTGATCCGCGCATCCTGGTGCTGGACGAGGCCACGTCGAGCGTGGACACGCGCACGGAGAAGTTGATCCAGGCCGCGATCGAGAAGCTGTTGGCCGGTCGGACGAGCTTCGTCATCGCGCACCGCTTGAGCACCATCAAACATGCGGATCAGATCCTCGTGTTGAAGGACGGCGAGATTATCGAGCGCGGCAAGTTCAACGAGCTGCTCGACGCGCAGGGTTTCTTCTACGATCTGTATATGAGCCAGTTCCGGCGGCAAGAACCGACCGGTGGCAATGGACAGAAGGATACGGGGAACGGACAGAAGGCCGAGGGTGGCATGAAGGTGGAAACGGCAGCGGCATAGTGGATGGAGAGATAGAGGGAAAGAGAGAAGTCCGGCTTTCGATGAACGAGAGCCGGACTTTTTGTTTGGGATGAAGAAACCGGGTTTCTCCATCTTGACAGTAAGGGAACGATTATCAAGCAGAAACCCGGTTTCTGGCCGTCCCTTCGAGCGAATCGAGAGCCGGACTTCTTGTGTGGAGTGAGAGGTTACTTCAACACGAGCGGTAGATAGACCGCGTAGTTGGTTGTTCCGCCGCTCCAGAAGCCGCCGTTGAGCGAATAGCTTCCACCGCTCAACGTACCCGCGTCCGGCTGGCCGATAGTTCCGCCTAAGCTGTAACTCCCGCCTGTGCTGAACATGCCGCCGCCCCCGTCGATGCTGTACCAGCTCAGGTCATAGCTGGCACTGGGTCGCGCTTGTGCCGTCGCTGTCACTACCAACACCACCAGCAAGCCAAGCACGACCATCACTAAAGTGAATCGATTGCGTCTCATGGCATACCTCCTTTACGGTTGGGCCGTTGGCGTAGTGGGTTGAGCGCTCGGTTCCAACACGTGCGTTCGAGTGTAGTCCACGCCTGAGGTCACGGGCTGACCATAACCTTCGGGATAGAGATAGGTGTCGGCTTCGTTCGCCGGTTTGTCCACGACGTCGGGCTGCGGATGATCGCGCACCCAGGGATCGTTGCGCTGGCCGAAGACCATCCACGACACTTTCTTGCCCGGCGCGCCGCCCGCGATTTTGAAGTGATTGTCCTTGATCTCTGCGGCGATGTAGAGGTTGGGCATGGGCGCGCCGATGGCGGTGAGCTGATACTGGAACTCGCCACTGTTGACGGCCGAGAAGTAAGCGGGCAAGGTCACGCCTGCCTCGCCTTGGGCATCCAACACGACAGTGCCATTGTACATGTTCTGCACTTGCGGGGACTCAATGGCATAGTGATAGAGATATTGTTTGGCCGGGTTAAGCGGGTTGTCAATCTTGAACGGCTTGGTACCGCTCGCACTTAGATTACCGTTGACGGTTACATTGCCGCTGAAATAGCCGGCATGGCCGCTGGAACTGGAGCCGTACACGCCGATGCCGGAGAAACTGGAACCAAACACGCCGTGGGCGGAGGTACTGGTGCCGTACACGCCGTCGCCGGAGGCACTGTAGCCGCGCACGCCGTCGCTGCTGGTGCTTTCACCGCGCACGCCGTAGTCGACGTTACTGTGGCCGTATACGCCAATGCCAGTAAGCGCTTCACCCACCACACCGCGGCCTCCACTCAATGTGGATTTGCCCACCACGCCGCCATAATCAGATGCGGTAGGGAAGCCAGGGCCTTGTTGGCCAAATACGCCGGTGCCGGTGAAGGAGTCGGTAGAGTTCACGCCGAACACGCCGAACCCATCCAGCGCTTTATCGATTTCGCCGAGCACGGCGGCCGGGACACTGCCGGTGGAAGCATTGTTCGTTACTTTGAGAGTTTGATACGCTGTGCCTTGGATGACCGCTCCCGGCCGCAGGCTGAGGGCGTAGGGTGCCGCACTGAGCCCCTGCTTCCCCAAGTCGGTATAACTCCCGCTTCCGGCCGGGCAGCGCACGCCGATTCCAAGCCAGCGCGCTTCACCGTTGAAGATGTCGGCGCCGGTGCCAAAGTCGAGGTAAACGTTGAACAAGCTGTTAGTCACCGCGACGTTGGTCTCGGTGATCGTTGAGCCAACTGGGAGATATATTCCCATCATGCCCATGTAACTCCACAGCCTGAACGTGAAGTCACAGTTGCCGTTGACGGGGCTGCCGCTGTTCTTGAGCTGACCCTGATAGGTGAAGCCACTGCCGACTGACGTTGCCGGGCCGCTTGGCCCGCTGATTTTCTCCGGCGGAGTTGGCCCCTGGGCGGCAGCCCAGCCTACGCTCACCGCTAAGAATACGGCGAATACACATACCGCCACGCTGAAGGAAAACTTGCGGTTCATGAGAAGGTCCTTTCTGTGCAATGTTTACCGAGTCATGCTGAGTAGTGAAGTTTGCTCCCGAAAGGGGACAAGCTCGCTGTCGATGAAGCGGCCTGGCAAGGTGGATATTGAATGTAAGATTTAGCCTCCTTGATCCAGCGGCGAAGTGCTTGACTTCAAGCTGGCGTGATGTTCCGTGTGGAATTTGCCCGACGATCCAATCCCGATGGTCAGCCTGATCGAGGGGCTGTCAAGATTAGTTTACACCCAGGACATCTAAAAAGCATCCAACTTCACGAGGGACAGCCATAGTGAAACGAAACTCTAACTGCGCAGCAGGTGAGAGGACTCTGATCAGGGTGTCTTAGCGATCGGTGTTAACACAGTCCGGCTTTCGTTCATCGAAAGCCGGACTTTTTTGTGGCCATGACGCGTTGAGGTTCTTGAGCGGGTTGGGGCGTTAGCGCAGGGCGACTCTGGCGATGCCGCGCTGCTGCTTCATGTAAACGTTGAACTACGCTACAACCATACTCACCAACTTTCCCGTCACATACACGATCTTCTTCGGCTCTTTGCCTTCCAGATGCTTCTGCACCTGCTCCGACGCCAGCGCTGCCGCTTTCGCCTCGACCTCGCTGATGTCCGCCGCCACCTCAATGCGATCGCGCACCTTGCCGTTGATCTGCACCACCAGCGTGATCAGTTCTTCGGCCGCGGCCGCCGCATCGTAGGCAGGCCACGTCTGCTGATGCACCGAATACGGATTTCCGCGTCGCACCCACAGTTCTTCGGCGATGTGCGGCGTGATGGGCGCCATCAACTTCAACAGCGTCTCGATCGCTTCGTTCCACTCCGGCGAGCCTTCTGTCGCCTCGCGCAGCTTGTACAGTCCGTTGGTCATCGTCATCAACGCCGCGATGATGGTGTTGAACTCATACGCTTCCAGATCGGCCGTCACCTTCTTGATGGTCTGATGCGTGATGCGGCGCAGCACCTTCGCATCGGCCGCTGTGGCAACTTTCTTCGCGCCACTCGGCTGCGCGATATGCCACACGCGATGCAGCCAGCGCACCACGCCCTCGATGTTCTCCGAGCTCCACGGGCCGCCGTCCGCCCAGCGATAACCGAACATCAAGTACGCGCGCACCGTGTCCGCGCCGTGCTTCTGCACTTCCTGATCCGGATCGATGACGTTGCCGCGGCTCTTGCTCATGCGCTGGCCGTCCGGCCCCAGAATCTGGCCTTGATTGCGCAGCTGCAGCATCGGCTCTGGCCCCTGTGTCACGCCGATGTCGCGCAGCGCCTTGTGGAAGAAGCGCGTGTAGATCAGATGCATCGTCGCATGTTCCACGCCGCCCGTGTACACATCGACCGGCATCCAGTAGTCATACTCTTCCGGATCGAACGGGCCTTGATCGTACTGCGGGCTTAGATAGCGCAGGTGATACCACGACGAGCACATGAACGTGTCCATCGTATCCGTATCGCGTTCGGCAGGCTTCCCGCAGATCGGGCAGGTGGTGTGCTTCCACGTGGGATGCAGTTTCAACGGACTCTCGCCCGTCGGTTTCCATTCCACGTCATCGGGCAGCAGCACCGGCAGCTGATCATCGGGCACGGCCACCTGGCCGTGTTCGGGACAATACACAATCGGGATGGGCGAACCCCAATAGCGCTGCCGCGAGATCAACCAATCGCGGATGCGATACGTCACCGCACCTTTGCCAGTACCCTGTTTCTCCAGCCATTTGATCACGTCGTTCTTCGCGGTTGCACCGGGCGTGCCCGTGAACGAACCGGAATGGATCATCGCGCCGTACTCGGCGTGATACAATGCATCTCGATAGAACTCCACGGCCCACAGCATCTCCATGATCGTCCGCTTGCCGCGCACGTCGGGTTCCAGCTCTTTGCAGCGCGCCAGAATCTTCTGCTCCGTCTCCAGCGAATTCCATTCCGCGATGCCATCGTGGAAGATGAACAGCCAGCGTGCGCCAACGATTTCGTTCCACGCGTCGGGCTGCACGTGATAGCGCGCAATCGCGATGTATTCGTCGATCTTCTCTGGTGGAATCGTGATGTACAGCGAGCCGCGATCTTCCACGAACGAGATGCCGGCCGAACGCAGGGCTTCGGCAAACCCGATCGACATGGTGCCCCCTAACGCGAACGACTTGGTCAACCCATCGGTGCGATCGATCACCGGCAGAATGGGCAGGCCAAACTTCAACGCGAACTGGAAGTCACGCTCGTCGTGCGCGGGCACCGCCATGATCGCGCCCGTGCCGTACGTCATCAACACGTAGTCCGCGATCCAGATCGGAATACGCGCACCGTTCACCGGATTGATCGCATACGCGCCAATGAACACGCCGGTCTTGTCCTTCTCGGCTGCTTCACGCTCGATCTCGGTGCGGCGCGTCACTTCGTTGACGTACTCCTCGACCTCGGTCTTGCATTCGGGTGTAACCAGTTTCGCCACTAGCGGATGCTCCGGCGCTAGCACCATGAACGTCGCGCCCCACAGCGTATCCGGTCGGGTCGTGAACACCTCAATCGGGTCCTCTTGCTCAGAGTGAAAGACCACGCGCGCGCCTTCGCTCCTGCCGATCCAGTTGGTTTGCAGCGTCTTCACGCGCTCCGGCCAATCGATACCGCTAAAGTTCAGCAGCTCGTCGGCGTACTTCGTGATGCGGAAGTACCACTGATCCAGATTCTTCTTGATCACAGGCGTGCCGCAGCGCTCGCAATGGCGATCTTCGCCCCACACCTGCTCGCGCGCCAGCGTGGTATTGCAGTTGGGACACCAATCGACGGGCGACAGCTTCTTGTACGCCAGTCCGTGCTTGAAGAACTGCGCGAAGAACCACTCGGTCCATTTATAGTATTCCGGATCGGCCGAGACGGCTTCGCGCTCCCAATCAAACATGGTACCCATGCTGTGCAGCTGTTTACGCATATTGTCGATGTTGGAATACGTCCACGTCTTAGGATGGATGCCGCGCTTGATGGCCGCATTCTCGGCGGGCAGGCCGAACGCATCGAACCCGATCGGAAACATGACGTTGTAGCCGTTCATGCGCCGGTAGCGTGCGCGCGAGTCCGACGGTGCCATGGTATACCAGTGGCCGATGTGCAAATCGCCGCTGGGGTAGGGCAGCATCGTTAGCGCGTAGAACTTCTTCTTACTGTGATCGATCACCGATCGATACAGTTGATCCTGCTCCCACTGGGCCTGCCACTTCGGCTCGATCACTTCCGGCTTGTATTCCGTCACGGGCGTGGGCACGGGCAACGTCTTTACGGGCGCAGCCAGTACAGATTCCATGATCGGCTGCGCCGCAACCACGGACTTCTTTACCGCAGGCTTCTTCGCTACGGTTCTCTTCACTGTGGTCTTCGGCGCCTTCGCTTTGGTGACCACTTTCGTTTCGGTAACCTTGGTCTTCGTCGTCACCTTAGCCTTTGTCGTCTTCGCCTTCGACGCGGCCTTCGTCTTGGCAACGGGCTTTTTCGTCTTATCGGCTGTCTTGGTTGTAGTCGTTTTCTTCTTGGATGGTGTAGCCATGTCGATTTTCTCCTTATGATCAAAAATCCCCCTCATCCATCTCAGGGACGAAGGGGACTCCGTGGTACCACCCTGCTTGCGTCGATCGAAATCGACGCCGCTTGTGAGCGCTCTATCGGGCGCACCCGCCGTGGGCTAGTTCTCAATCTGTCATTCCGAGCGAAGCGAGGAATCTCTTGCTCAACTAACACGTTGCCCATCGTTGATAGAGATTCTTCGGCGCTGCACGCACCTGCCCCGCATCGTTTGGCGGGGTCAGAATGACACAGGGTGAGACTTCACTCACAGAGCGCAGTCATCAGGACAAAAAATCCATGTAATCTGTGTGCACCCGTGTCCTAACAACTCCCCGGCGAGTTCGACCTGAGCGCTCCGCTGCGCTGTGCGAGGCTCACACCACTTCTCCTCGCTCTCTGGCGGATGATCTACTACTCCGGCTTCACGCTGAATGTGTAGGGGCAGGTCTCGTGCCTGCCCCATTCTGTGGACCTAGTGGGATTCGAACCCACGACCTTCTCAATGCCATTGAGACGCGCTCCCAGACTGCGCTATAGGCCCATGCAACGCAATTCATCAGATTGCGCTTCCAGTGGACCTGGGGGGATTCGAACCCCCGGCCTCCTCAGTGCGATTGAGGCGCGCTCCCAGCTGCGCTACAGGCCCAACGAAGCGAACGAGATTGTACCCGACTCGATGCGGTGTGTCAAGCAACGCTAAAACCACCCGGCGCAAAAGGTAAGGGGCGAGGCCCAATCAGCTTATACTTATGCCATGAAAACTCAACTTAGCCGCCTTACTCTTACCACCTTCCTCGCTGTTGCCTTTCTATTCAGCCTGCACGGAATGCTGCTGAGTGCCCCTGCGCCAGCGACCGCCTCAACGTTGATCGACACTGACACTTGCTCAGTCGGGCAGTGCGAGGATCAGCGCCCAATGACGATGACCGCGGCGTACACGCTCTATCTGCCACTGATCGAACGTGCTTCTCCTACCCTCGCCGAATTTCGCGGGCTGTGGGTCACTCGCTTCGATTGGACCCGCTTCGGCTACACCGTCACCCAGTCCGACCTCGATACGATTGTGGACAGGGCCGCCGCGGCGCACTTCAACGCGCTGCTCTTTCAAGTCCGCGGCACCGCCGACGCTTATTACTCCTCGACGCTGGAACCGTGGGCCGCGCGGCTCACCGGATCGACCACCAAAACGTTGGGCGTCGATCCCAGCTTCGATCCGCTGGCCTATCTGATTATGCGCGCGCATTACAGCGGCTTGCAAGTTCATGCTTACATTAATATCCTTCCGACGTGGCTATGCGGCGTAGGTGCGCCACCCGCCGCTACGACGCCACCGCATCTCTTCTGGACATTGTCGCATTCGACGACCTGGAGCGCGTGGCGGGTTCACCATCAATCCGGTGCCCCACAAAACATCGTTACCTGCGCCGATTATTTATGGGCAACCCCGGCGCTGTCGCTGACGCGCGATCACATCACGGCGGTTGCCGCCGATATTGTAAATCGCTATGACGTGGATGGTCTCCATCTCGATCTAATCCGTTACCCCGGATCGACCTACTCGTTCGATCCGTACACCACGCAGGCCTTTAACGACGCGCTACAGATTTCTCCGACGTTGACCGTCACCGATTGGCGACCAAATTTCCAGCGGGCGCAGATCAATGTCCTCGTGCAGCAGATTTACTCGGCGACCACGGCCCTCAAGCCCGCTCTGCTCGTCAGTGCCGCCGTGTGGCCCAATTACACCAGCGGCTTTAATTCGTATTATCAGGATTCGAAAGGCTGGCTGGTCAATGGCTTCATCGACGCCAATTTGCCGATGCTCTATTCCAGCGACATCGTGCATGATCTTCCGGCGTGGATCACACGCACGCAGGGTTTCCTCGACGACGCGCATGGCCGCTATGTCTTTCCGGGCATCAGCGCCAATTACACCGATGTGAACGAGATCATCAGCCGGATTGAGGCGGCTCGATCGCTGGGGGCGCAGGGCGTGGCCTTGTTCTCGTACGGCAAGTTGAATGAATTCGGCTATTGGGCCGATTTGGTCAATGGCCCGTTTGCGAACATCGCCACGCTACCTAAGCCCAACTGGAAGCCCTAACGCAACGAGCCGCCTCTCAATCAAGAAGCGGCTCGTTTTCGTGCAGAAGAGCGATCGGGTTACGGAGCAAAACAGGTGGCGGGCACACTCGAACCCGTGCGATAGCCGCACCACTTCTTATCGCCGTTGTAATTGCCATTGAATTGCGTGGAATCCAACAAATACCAGGCGAACGTGTTCGATGTGCCATCCGATTGATTCCACACCCCGGTCGCTTTTGTTCCATTGATCGAACCATTCAGGGTGACGTTGCCTGACGGCAAGACCAACGTGCCGATCAATTGGCTGCCATCTTGATAGATACTCAACGGTGCGTTGAAGGTTTCGGCCACAGTGTTCCAATCACCCGTGAAAGAAGCCACGCCGCAGGGCGACGGCTCTGTTTCGCCCGCGCGATAACCGCACCAGCCATTGACCGCACTGTAGTTGCCGCGCCACTTCTTCCCTGTACCCCCCAGCCACCAATCGATGGATCCCGACGCACCACTCCGTGACCAGGTTCCCGTTAACCGATTGTTGATCACTGTCCCAAAGATGATGCCGCCCGCGAACGTGCCGTTGACGGCTGTACCATTCTGCACCAGGTTGACGGTGCCACAGTTAAACGCACCGCAGTTAGACAGCCACTCCCCACTCCAGTTGACAGTCGTTGGAGTCGCTGTAGGCTGAAGGGTGGCCGTCGCAGGCGCGGGCACATTGATAATCACGTACAAATTGCCAAAGACCGAGCCATTCGTCGCCTGAAAACGCCAGCCGCTTTTATGCTCGCCGGGCGTCGTCGGGGCCACCAGATTGACTACGATATCGACGGTGCCGCCAGCCGGAGTCGTATTGATAGCCACTGACGCCGGTCCACCCATTTGCTCGCCCGCCGCAAAGATAAGTTTATAGTTCACCCATTCGCAAGTGCCATTATTCTTCACGCGCCACGTCTTGACAAATGCTGAGCCAGAGGCCAAGATGGTCCCGTCGGGAATGGTGACATCTGCCAAAAATTGCTCACTTAAAATACACCCATTCGGTCCGGTGCCTGTCGGCGTTTCGGTCGGCGGAACTGCTGTGGGGGGCGCCTTGGTGGGAACTTGCGACGGAGCCACCGGCGGTATGGTGGGCGGTTCCCGTGTCGGAGCCAGTTGTGCTGCGTCAGTCGGCGCTGGTTCGGCGGTAGGTGTGACGGCCCCTCCGCCCAGTGAACAGGCCAGGCTGGTCAGAACCACCACCAACAACGCCACAAATCGAATGCGATAGCGAGACATATCTTCTCCTCCAAAATATAGGTGCGTGTCGTCAGAGACCATTATAGACTGATCGAGTCAAAAAGCCCCGCTGACCTCCCCGGACGTTGTTTAATTTCAAAAACGATATTCTTCATTATCATCCATGCACTTGCTAAGTGTCATGTAGGTTTTATTACCTTTGTCACTAGGTTACAGATGGTGTTGAGAGTATTATTACCCCCGAAGCACCTACAAATAGTTTATCTCTGACCCTCCTGGGTCAGTGCATAAGATTGAGTCTCCTCCCTTGGCTGCCGCCCCCACCACACCCCCCGCTGTGGTGGGGGCTGGCCGTTTATTACGCCGAGATCGCTTTTAACATCTTCAGAGTCAACTGCTTGACGTTCAGATCATCACGCTGAGCTGTCTCCGGCCCGATCGGCCCCACGCAACCCGGGCAGCCTGTCTCGCACGGGCAGCGCGCGACCACGTCATGCGCCGCCCGCAGCAATTGATCGTGCAATTCGAAGAGCTCGTTGCTCAGGCCGATGCCCGCCGGGACGCGATCGTAAATCGTGATCGTCGGCAATTCCGTGAAAGCCGATCGGGCTTCGGCAATCACGCCGATGTCACGCGGATCGCACATGAGGTAAAGCGGCGCGATCTCACCCAGCACGTGGCCCAACCCGCTCAGCGCACCACGCAGCCCCATCGCCGCTTCCGCTCGATGATGACACGCGCGGCACAAGGTGATGAGATTCTCTGGGGCGTTCGCCAACCGATCGTTGTGGTTGACACCCCGCACGTATCCAAACTCGCGGAAGGGCCGGATGTGATGCACGTCATGCGATCGGCCCGGCGGTTCGCCTGCGCCACATTTGCGACAACGCTGCCCATCACGCTCCAGAATTTCGGCATGAACCTTATCCCAGTCGGGGCCGTAGTCGTTGGGCGTAAACAACACGCCCTGCGCGATGAGCGTATCGGCGGTGTCCGGCGCGATGCAGAACCAGTAGGCCGTGGTGTGCATCTCCTGCTCCGGCAATTGAATCTCGCCCCAGCCCAGCGTCTCGTGCGTGTAGAGTTTGATCTTGCGGAAACCCGTGGTCTGCGAAGTGATGCACACCTCGCCCAGACTCTTGATCGTCGTAGCCGCTTCGACGCGCTGCATTTCATTTTCAACGGCTACATCCGTCGTCGTGCTGGCTTCGGTGTAGTAATCGACGTGCGCGGGCGTCACAAAAGCTTGCCCGTGTTCCCAGTCCAGCCGGTTGACGATGAACGATTGCCCTTCGTGGATGTAGATCGCGCCGGTATGCACCAGCATGCCCGCTGAATCCCGATCGATCTGGCCGATCGATCGCGCGCGTACATCCTGAGCGGAATGCAATGAAGTCGAAGGAGTGTTCCCGTCCTGCGCCAGAATCACGATCGTATCCGCGGTACCCGTGCGGAGCGAAATGCCGCTGGCCGGATATTGATCGGCCATCCAGAAATAGCGATCGGGCAAGTTGAGACGCGGCGCAGGTTGTTTATTCAAAACTCCCTCTTCGACCAACGCTTCCAGCAATTCATCCGTCTGCTCAAACTGCCCGAATTGTTCGCCCGCGTCAAACGGCAGTTCGAACACCGCGCACTTGAGATGATTGCTGAGAATAACCAGATTATCGGGTGCGACGAGGCCGTATTCGGGCGATCGTTCAAAGAAGTAACGCGGATGCGTGATGATGAATTGATCGAGCGGATTGGCGCTGCCGACCATGATGGCCGCCGAGACATTGGATCGTCGCCCGGCCCGACCGGCCTGTTGCAGCGCCGAGGCAATCGTGCCCGGATAACCCGCCAGCACCGCTGCGTCCAGCTGCCCGATGTCGACACCCAACTCCAACGCATTGGTGGACACCACCCCGCGAATCGATCCTTCCCTCAACCCTTGCTCGATGGCACGACGTTCTTCCGGTAAATAGCCGCCGCGATAACCGTGGATTTGCGTGGGATCGCGTCCTTCCGACGCGATGCTTTCACGCAGGTAAGTGAGCAGCACTTCGGTGGTCAGGCGCGCCCGCGCAAACACGATCGTCTGCACGTTCGCTTGCAGGCAACGCGCGGCGATGTCCCGTGAGTGCAGCACCACCGATCGGCGTTGGCCGATAGCCGGATCGATTAGTGGCGGGTTGACCAGAATCCAGTGCTTCTCACCACGTGGCGCGCCATCATCGTCGATCAGTGTGACGTTTTCTTCGATCAGGCGCTCGGCTAATTGCTGCGGATTGGCGATGGTGGCCGAGGCAAGAATGAACTGCGGCGACGATCCATAGAATTTGCAGATGCGTTTGAGGCGGCGCATGACATTGGCGAAGTGACTGCCAAAGATGCCGCGATAGGTATGCAGTTCGTCAATCACGATGTAGCGCAGCGATTGAAACAGCGACGCCCACTGCGTGTGATGCGGCAAGATGCCGGTATGCAGCATGTCGGGATTGGTGATGACAATGCCGCCGGCGTTGCGCGCGGCTTTACGCCGTTCACGCGAGGTATCGCCGTCGTAGGTTTGCACGGCGATCGGGTGGTGTAGATCGCGGATGAGATCACTCAGCGCCGTGAGTTGATCGTTGGCCAGCGCCTTCGTCGGAAAGAGATAGAGCGCGGTCGCTGCGCCACCTTTGGTGGCGTGCGGATCGCGGAGCAGGGTGTTGAGCACGGGCAGGTTGTAGCACAGCGTTTTGCCCGAGGCCGTCGAGGTGACCACGCACACGCTCTCGCCGCGCAGCGCGCCGTCGATGGCGGCGGCTTGATGCGTATAGAGCTGATCGATGCCGCGCGCGCGCAGCGTCTCGATCAGGCGGGAGTCCAACGCCGACGGAAACGGCGCGTAACGTCCCGGTCGAGCGGGCACACGTTCCCATGCGACGACATCGCGCATGAAGGAGCGATCGGCGCGGAGTTGAAGGAGCAGAGATTCGAGCGACATGCTGAGACTCGGATTTGCTTCATATCGGAGTGCGGCCATTATAGCATGCGCGTCCTTGCCTCGCGCTTTATGCGTCTTGCAACTTGCCAGCTCTAATACAACGCTAACAGTTCGCATGCAGTCATCTAACACACATCGGGTATCCTAAGCACAGTTCTGAGGAAGAAGTCAGGCATCAAAATCACACATCAAAAAGGATTGGGGAGGTCTAACATGACTCGCAATATGGTTGTCCGCACGAATGATCCGTTTTTAATGCCCTGGAGCGCTGCGATGAATGCGTTGTTCAATGACGCGCCGGCGAATCCGCGCGCGGCTGATTGGGCCACCGTCTGGGGCGCGGGTTCGCGCTTGCCAATGAATATCTACGGCGACGCTGAAGGTTACACCTTCGTGGCGCTGGTGCCTGGTGTAAAGGCCGAAGAGTTGAACATCGAGGCCGAGGGTAACACCGTCAAGATTAGCGGCGAATTGATCGCTCCGGCAATCGCGGTCGGCGAGAACGTCCGCGCCTTGCGCAGCGAGATCGGTTTCGGCAAGTTCAGCCGCGCCTTCGAAATGCCGGAAGACATCGACGCCGACAAGATCGATGCGAATCTGGACAACGGCGTGTTGACTGTCCGCGTGCCGAAGGCTGAGACCGTCAAGCCGCGCTCGATCAAGGTGCAGGCGAAGTAAGTTTAGAAATTAGAAATTAGAGGTTGGAAGTTGGAGAGAGCCGTCTCGGAAACGAGGCGGCTTTTTGTTTGATCGTCGATCGGGTCAGCGACGATTGGTTGTTTCCAGGGCACAGGCAATCGCCTGCTCTAACGATAACGCGCGACCTGTCGCGAAAGTATCCGCCCAGACCGCATCACCCAGCTGCGTTTGGGCTGCATTTATGAAGCGCGTATTGATCGCTTCATTGGCCGGAGGGAGCGGTGCACCAATATGCTCGCGCAGCACCGCCGCCGCCGCGTAGAGCTGCGCCGAATGATGTGGCTGCATGCGCAGCACGGCCACCGCCGCCAAACCTTCCAGACATTCGGCCACGCCCGCCTGATCGCCGAGGTCAGCCCGCAGCGTTAGACTCTCGCGATAAAGGGTCTGCGCTTGATCGGGCTGGCTGCGTTCGAGCGCAATGCCGCCCAGATTATTAAGCACGCCGGCAATGCTGCGCGCGTCCTCCAGTTGGCGATACAAGGCGAGGCTCTCATCAAAATATTGTTGGGCACGATCCAGATCGGACTGGCAGTGCGCGGCCGTGCCGAGGTTGTTCAACGTAGCAGCGATGTGCGCCGGGTTGCCCAGCTGTCTTCGCAACGGCAGGCACTCTTCCAGAAACACTCGCGCCTGATCGTAGTCGGCCTGTTCAATCGATAGCGCGCCGAGATTGTTGAGCGTATTCGCCGTGCCCGACAGGTTGCCTCGCTCACGATTCAACGCCAGATTCGCTTCAAACAGCCGCAGGGCCTCGGCAAAATCTCCTTGCTGGGCGGCCAATACCGCGGCGCGATTGAACAGCTGCGCGCGCAGATCGAGGGACAGCGCTGCACTGCGCGCTTGAATTCTACCCAGCCATTGACGCCCCTCGCTCAAGTAACCGCGCGTCCACCAGAATTGCCACAGCGCCGTACCTAATTGCGCGGCGCTCTCGCTTTCGTCACGATCGAGCGCCCACGTCAACGCAGCGCGCAGATCGTCGTTGGCTTGTTCCAGGCGATGCAACCACGTCACTTGATCCTTGCCCATTAAATGCTGCTCGGCCGTTTGCGCCAGGGCCAGGAACCACGCGAGATGTTGAGCGTGTACCCGATCGACTTGCCCGGCCTCACAGAGCTTCTCGTAAGCATACTGCCGTAAGAGTTCATGCAGATCAAACCGTCCGGCGTGATCGCGCCGCAGCAACGATTTATCGATCAACGCCGCTAACGTCTCCGGCGTGGCGTCGGCCACTTGTTGAGCCGCCGCCAATTCGATGCTGCCGCAAAAGACGGCGAGACGGCTGAACACCTGCTGCTCGTCAGCGCTCAACAAATGCCACGAATGCTCGAATGCTGCCCACATGCTGCGATGGCGCTCCGGTAGATCGCGATACTTCGTGACCAACGACCGCAGGCTGGTGGCGATGTCATCAGCGATGGTTGCACACGCTTGCACATCCACCGTCGACGCAGCCAACTCGATCGCCAACGGCAGCCCTTCGACTAAGCGGCAGATGCGAACAATCGCGTCGGCCTCCGGCGTCCATTGAAACTTCCGCTGCACTTGCTGCGCCCGCTCGATGAACAACTGCACGGCTCCGGACTGCTCGATCGGCACGTTGTCCCCTGACCCCGGCACGAAGTCTCTATCTTTTGAGGGATAGCTCAGACCCTCCAGCTCGAATACTTGTTCCGACTGCAACGCCAACCGTTCGCGCGAAGTGATCAACAGCGTGACCCGGGTGGTCTGTTGGAGAATGCGAATGAGGAGATCAACACCGGTCAGCAAGTGCTCGAAGTTATCCAGCACCAACAGCAGTTCGCGGCTCCGCAGATGATCGACGAGTTGTTGTTCGGGGCGGGCAGGCGGCTCGATCGGCAGGCCCAGTGCGCCTAGCAGCGTCGCCGCCAGCAGATCAGGCGAGATCAAGCTCGCCAGATTGACGAACACCGTGCCATCTTCAAAGACCGGAGCGTTGGCCGTTAAAGCAGCTAAAGCTAGTCGGGTCTTGCCGATGCCGCCCGGTCCGACGATCGTGATCAGCCGCCGCGCCGGATTGGCCAAGAGTTCGGTCAGTTCGATCAGTTCGGCATCACGTCCGATCAACCGGGTGGCCGCGATCGGAAGATCAAGCGATCGGGCTGCAGAGACCACCGCCGGCTCAAGCCCATCACGAATCTGCTCGTAGAGTTTCTTCGTCGCCGCGGACGGTTTCACGCCGAACTGTTCCATCAGTATACGGCGGCAGGTTTCGTATTGCGCCAGGGCCGAGCTGCGTTGCCCGGCTTGCGCCAGCAAACGCATCAAGTGTATGTGCGCCGTTTCATCCCACGGTTCCAACTCGATCTGGCGCGACAGCAAGTGGCGCGCGCGCGTCGCGTCACTCCAGCGCTCGTGATAGCGTGCGAGGTGCGCCAGCGCTTCCACCGCGCGTTGATGCAGCGCCTCGCGTTTCACCACCAGCCATTCTTCAAACGGCGCGCTGTCCACGGAAGAAAGCTCCGCCAGAAAATCACCGCGATACAACTGCACGGCTTCTTCCAAACGCGCCGCGCAGGCTGGGCACCGTGACACGTGACGATGTTGATGTTTCGCGCAAGCATCGAGCAACGCGACGAAGTGCGTCACGTCGAGCGTGTAATCACTGGCAGGATTGAATTGCAGAGTGTCGCGCGTGGTGATCAGAAATGGCGCGGCCGGATTGCCACCAGAGGCGATCGTGTCACGTAGGCTCGTCAGGACTTGGCGCAGATTAGTGCGCGCGGCGGCATCCGTCATCTCGGGCCACAACAGGCCGACGATCGTATCGCGTGGATGAGTTCGATCGGCTTCGACAACGAGATAGGCCAACAAAGCGCGCGCTTTGTTGTAAGCAAATCCGCCGACCGCTTGCTCGTCGAGGCTGACTTGCAAGGGGCCCAGGAGAGAAATCGTCAGATGCGCCATGGGTTATTGCGTGAAAGATACTACAAAGAGATCACTCACTTGATTGTATCACTATCACGTTTTTATCACGGGGGTCTGCTAAGGTTAGCGCATCCGACCACCGGGGCGCTGGAGAAGTGCAATGAATTCATCTGCCGAAGCACGTCGTTATCACGCTTATCTATTGCGCCTGTGGCAAACGGGAGAAGACGAACCGGCCGCGTGGCTGGCTTCACTGGAAGATCCACGCACCGGCGAACGGCACGGCTTCGCCGATTTGAACAGCTTGTTTGCTTTCTTGAATAAAACCTGCCGCGAAACCGAACACAACAGCTGAGTATCGATTTAACCGCTGATTACACTCAAAGGAGAAAACATCATGACGAACAAACCGAAATCCATGTTGATGATCACACTGATCGCGTTACTGATCTTCAGTACAGCATGTGGCAGTCCGGCCGCGGCCAACACACCATCCGCAGCAACGGCCGCTCCAACTACCGCGGCACAAGTTGCGACTGCGACCCCCGCTGCGCCGACCGCGGTGCCAGCCACCGCCACGCCAGAGGTTCCGGCTGAACGCACGGCGCAGCTCGATGCGCTGTACTATCAACAGACCGCCGAGGGCGCGAAGGGCGGCACTAGTTCAATTCAAGTCCGCATTCGACCCGCGGCCAAACCGGGCGAGCTGCGCGTGGGCTTCTTTCAGGAAGAAGTGCAGGGCACGGGCGATCAGTGGCAGAGTTCCGGTTGGATCGCCGTGCTATTCGCGTCGCTGTTGGAGGGCATCAACCCCACCGATTACGAATTCAGTTTCAGCAGTGGCGGCTGGATCGATGGCCCCAGCGCGGGCGGCTTGATGACCGTGGGCGTGCTGGCCGCGCTGCGCAATGAAAAAGTGCGCGACGACGCCACCATGACGGGCACCATCAATCCCGATGGCACGATCGGCCCGGTGGGCGGCATTCCGCATAAGCTCGATGGCGCCTCCAGAGCGGGTAAGAAATTGGTGCTGGTCCCGATCGGTCAGCGTTATGACTTCGATACGAATCAAGAAAAGCTGGTCGATCTGGTCGAGGCAGGCCAGAAGCTGGGCATCGAAGTGCGCGAAGTGGGCACCGTCTTCGAAGCTTACGAACTGCTCACCGGCCAAGCCCTGCCGCGTGTCACCGGCGGCAGCGCACCGCAGCTGCCGCCGCGCGCCTTCGATCGGATGCGCGCTAAGACGCTGGAATGGATCAGCCGTTATCAAAAGAGCCGCAACGAATTCAATGCGCTGCCGCAAGAAGTGCAAGACCTCCTCGCCGAAACGGCCGTGCAGGCGGATGACAAAGCGATGGAGGCCGATAAGGACCTTAAACAAGGTCTGGTGGCCGTGGCGTATGCCCACGCATCGGAAGCCGCCATCTACGCGCAGCTGGCGACGATGACGGGCCAGATTGTGGAGAACTATTTGCTCGGCGGGCTGGAAAAAGCCATCAACCACTATCAAGCCTCAAGCGCGGCGCAGACGGAACTGAAGGCCGTGATTGCGTCACTGAAAGCGGAAGATCCCAAAACGGTGAGCGACATGCTGGCGCTGTTCGACGCCTACAGCAACATCAGCGTGGCCAAAGGTCTGCTCATCAGTGCCGACGGGCAAATCTCGGCTATGGCGCAGAACGCCGAATCACTCACGCAGGAAGAGATCTTGCAGGGCTTTACCGTCGCAGCATTGGAGCAAGCTTTAGCCAGCGTGGCGGTGCAATACGCGCGCGACGCAGTGGATATCGGTGTGGGATTTGGCAAGGCGGCCGTGCCCGCTACGGATAAAGTCTTGCAGCTCGCCGAAGCGCTGCGCCGGGTGTCCGACTCCAACCTCGCGCTGTTTGACGCGATCATCATCGACGCCTACGCGCGCCAGACCGGCCTGCATCCCGACGTCATCAAGAACGCGATGATGTCCAAAGAGACGGGTTATCTCTTCGCGGTCGCGTCACGATTGGGCCTGAATGCCCTGAAAGAAGAAGTAGGTGAAGGACCAGCCCAGGCGGAGTTGATCTTCGGTCAATCACAAAATGCCTATGCGCTCTCAGCCGGGCTATTGGCCAAGCATTACTCGCTGGGCGCGCAGGTCGATGAAGACCTCAACGTGGTTTTGTTCCAACGCGAGAAGGCCCTGGGTGAGATGCTGGACTTCGCCGATCAGCGGGCGCGCGAGCTTATCAATGCCGCGGGCGAAGACGCCTCGATCGCCGCGCTGTACTACTACGAGCTGGGCCGCTCGTTGCGCCAGGGCGAACCGCAGGAACAATTAGACGCGCTGGGCTACTACTGGCAATCGGCGCTGCTGGCCCAGGCGGGCGCGTATCTGAGCAAGTAGGGCATAACGCGAGTGACTGATAAGGAGTCTGATATGCAACATACCAAGCGTCGCATGGGATGGTTAGTCATCGGGATTGTTTGTCTCGCCAGTGCAGGCAGCCGGTTGATCGCGCAGGCCGCGCCGTCTGCCACCACCGTCTGCGGCACACTTGGCGCACAGACCACGTGGACGCTGGCAAACAGCCCCTACAACGTCTGCAGTACGTTCTCGGTCACTGTGCCGCAAGGGGGCACCCTCACGATCGAGCCGGGGGTGGAAGTGCGCTTTGATGCGGGCGCCGAGCTGTACGTGTACGGCCAGCTCAACGCTTCCGGCGCACCGACGCTGCCGATCACGTTTACGGGCAGCACGGCCACACCCGGCTCATGGAACGGGCTGCAATTCTACGGCACGACGACGCAGACGAATCGATCGGAGTTGAGCTACGTCACGATCGATTACGGCGGCTCCGGCGCGAACGGCGCTGCGATCTATCTCGATGAAACCGCCATCACCGTGAAGCATAGTCTCATTCGCAACGGAGCCGGTCATGGTGTGTATGGCTGGTCATACGGATCAACGGACATCGCGGCTACCCGTTTTGAGAACAACACGGGCTACGCGGTGCTGTTTGTCGATGGCACCGTGAACCCCGTGCTGGCGAAACTCAGCGCCAGCGGCAACGGCGTGGACGGTGTGGGGCTGGGCGGCTTCGCGTATCTGACAGGCAGCCATGTGTGGGAATATACGGGTCTGCCCTACGTCGTCCGAAACGGCCTGGAAGTCAGAGCGGGATCAACGCTCGCCATCGAACCGAATGTTGAAGTGCGCTTCGAGCAGAATCAATCGCTGAACGTGAGCGGCCAATTGCAGGCGCTGGGGGCGCCCAACACCCCGATCACATTTACGGGCACGACGAAGACTCTCGGCTGGTGGAAGGGCTTGCAAGTCCTGGGCACTACCGCCGTGCCGGGCGTCGCCAATCTGGACTACGTCACGATCGAATACGGCGGACAATCTCCGTCGGGCGCGAATCTGTCGATCAGCGGCGGGCAGGCGATCGTCAAGCATAGCGTGATCCAGCTGGGTCAAAATGACGGCGTGCGCATCACGTCGAGCAGCGGCACGTCGATTCAGGGCAGCCGCATCATCAGCCAGACGCAGTACGGCCTGCGCAATCTTAGTCCCACGCGGCCGGTGTTGGCTTCGGCCAACTGGTGGGGCGCGGCCAGCGGTCCGCAA
>JBGSPW010000006.1:0-6807 GCA_041738395.1 Thermoflexales bacterium | reverse complement strand
ACCAGCCCGATCGGATCCAGCTGCATCCCCAACGTGGCACTCGTCGTGCGCCAGGCGCGCTTTAGTCCCGCGCCATTCAACAGTGCGCCGCCCGCGACCGCGCACGGCACCGGGTTAGCCAGATCGAGCCGCCGCACGACTGCTTGAACCATCAAGGCCAGTTCGCGCCCTGCTTCAGTCAGGATGGCTTGCGCGACGGCATCCTCTTGCTGCGCCGCCGCTTCGACCCATTGGGTCAATGCCGCGATCGCTTGCGTGGGCACGGGCGTGCGATACACCTGCTGAATCAATTGCGTGGGCGACGACAACGCCCAGTGCGCCAGGATCATTTCCGTCAACCGCGTATGCGGCCCGCGCCTGTCGACCGATCGAGCAATCGCGCGCAAAGCGCTGAGACCGATCGCGAAGCCACTGCCTTCATCGCCTAGCAGGTAGCCCCAGCCTCCCGATCGGCCTTCGCGGCCCGCCGAATCGCGTCCGATCACGATCGAGCCGGTACCACCGATCACGGCTACGCCCCAATCGTCGGGCGTGCCCGCCGCCAGCACCAGGCGTGCATCGCTGACGATGACGCCGGTCGTGGCATGCGCCGCCAGCCACGGCTCAAACACTGCACGATCGATGGGGCGATCGACACCCGCTAACCCCAGCCCAATCGCACGCACGCGCTGCGGTTCGATCTGCGCTGCAGTAAACGCGGCGTTCAGCGCAGTATCTAAAGCGACGAGGGCGGCCTCGCGCCCGATCGCGTGATAGTTCGATCGGCCGGCGTGACCGCGCCCCAACACTTGCCCCGCGGTGTCGGCCAGCAGTGCCAGCGTCTTGCTGCCGCCGCCATCAATCCCGACGATCAGATCCGCCACCATGTGATTGATTCACCCGCCCCCAAAATGATCCACGCAGGGCACGCAGAAGAAATGAAACCTTCGCGCCCCTTCGTCTTCTTCGTGGATCACACAATCGCTTGCCGAATGTGCCCCTGCGCCGCCTGCAGCCGCTGCCGCGCCGCCTCAGGCGGTACATTTGCCAGCGTCGCCACAATCGCCGTCTTCACTTCACCGCCACACCCTTCCAAAATGGCGGAGGCTTCGTCAGTTGTGAGGTCGCACGCTTCTTCCACGATGCGGCGCGCGCGTTCACGCAACTTGGCATTGGTGGGCTGCACATCCACCATCAAATTGCCAAAGGTCTTGCCCAGCCGGATCATCACGCCGGTTGAAATCATATTGAGCACCATCTTCTGCGCGGTGCCTGCCTTGAGCCGCGTCGAACCGGTGATTGCTTCCGGGCCTACCAGCGGCGTAATCGCGAGGTCAACCAGATCGGCCATCGGCGACGGATGATTGCAGGCGACGCTCACGGTAAATGCGCCGCGTGTCCGCGCCGCGTTGAGGCCGCTCAACACATAGGGTGTGCGTCCGCTGGCTGCAATCCCGATGACGCTATCATGCGCGCTGACGTTTAACGCGATGAGATCGCGCAACCCTGCGTCACGATCATCTTCCGCGCCTTCCACGGCTTGCGTGATGGCGCGCGGCCCGCCAGCGATCAACGCGATGACCTCCTCCGGTGAAGTGTTGAAGGTCGGCGGACATTCGGCGGCATCCAGCACCGCCATGCGCCCCGAGGTGCCCGCGCCCAGATAGATCAGGCGGCCGCCCGTCTGCATGCGCGCCGCAATCTGATCGATCGCGGCGGCGATGCGCGATTTTTCGGCCAGCACCGCTTCAGCTACGCGCCGATCTTCCGCGTTCATCAGCTGCACCATTGTCAGCGTCGACACTTGATCGATGTGTGCGGTGGCCGGATTGCGCGCTTCTGTCAACGCCGGGTGCAACACTTCTGCCGCGTCCGCCAGAGGCCGGGCCGGCGTGACATCGCCCAGTATCACGCGGGCTTGCGCCCCGGTGGCGGCTGGCAAGTTGCCCGGGCGTTGATGCCAGGTCTCGTAAGCCAGCAGCGCAAAGGCCACGGCTTCTTTGGCCTCGACCGCTACGCCCACTTGGTCGGACGTGATCACGCGCGCCGGAGTGAGCGCCTCGCGCAAGAGCTGCACCAACGTCGCATTGTGCGCGCCGCCGCCGCTGAGGATGACTTCGTCGGGAAAACACGGCAAAAATGTGCGATAGGCGTGCGCGATCGATCGGGCGGTGAAGGCCGTCAACGTGGCGACTAAATCGCGATCGGAGATAGCCAACGTTTGCGCGGCAGCCCACACCCGATCGCCATACGGCGCCCCAAAGAGTTCGCGGCCGGTGGTCTTGGGCGGCTTCAGGCGCAGATAGGGTTCGGTCAACAACTGATCGAGCAGGCGCTGCTGAACGCGGCCCTGCGCCGCAACCGCACCGTCGCGATCGAAGGTCTGCGCGCCATGCGTGATGCGCTGCATTGCGAAATCGATCAGCATGTTGCCGGGGCCGGTATCAAACGCAAAGGCCCCCGCGCGATCGGGCGGCAGGTACGTGACATTCCCAATGCCGCCGATATTTTGCGCGGCGCGCGTGCGGTGCGCGTGCGTGAACAACAACGTATCGACGTAGGCCACCAGCGGCGCGCCTTGCCCGCCGACAGCCATATCACGCGCGCGGAAGTTGCTGATCACGGGCACGCCGAGCCGTTCCGCGATGACGGCCGCTTCGCCCAGTTGTAGCGTCGAGGCGTGCGGGCCGATCGGTTGATGCCAGACCGTCTGGCCGTGGCTGCCGATGAGATCGATCTGATCGGTTGTTAAATGCGCGGCTTCAATCGCTTGCCGCGCGGCGTGGGCAAACGCTTCACCCAGCGCAAAGTTGACGCGGCACAGCCGATCCGCGGTGCCCGTTTCAGGCCGAAAACACGCGAAAATATCGGCGCGCAATTCAGATGAATGCGGCACGTTGACGTGCGCCAGCACGCGCCACGTCAGCGACGGCGGCACACCTTGAATGTCCACGACCGCGGCATCGCTGCCATCGGCCGATGTGCCCGACATGAGACCCACGACGATCATGCGAAAGACCTTTCGGAAGAGTAACGAGTGACGAGTAATCCGTAATGCGTGACTGCTGCTTCCTTGTCTGCTTGTCTCCTTACCTGCTTGTTTTCTTATCGACTTCCTTCACCACCGCCCGATGCACCCTCACGCGAAACGGCATGATGCCGCGTCCGGTGCGCCCGTGATAAACATCGTTGGTGAGACACGCGACAACTAATTGGCGCTCGGGATCGATCCACAGTGAAGTGCCCGTGAAGCCGGTGTGCCCGAAGGCGCGTTGGCTAAAGGGATTGCCGCTGGTTTCGGGATCGGGTGACCACAAGGCAAAGCCCAGTCCACGCCGCGTGTCGCCATCACGCGCTTGCTCGCGCGTCATGGCAGCGACGGTGGCGCGCTGCAATAGCGTCGCATCCAAGAACGATTGACCAAAGGTGGCGACATCGTTGGCGGTGGAGAATAAGCCCGCATGTCCGGCCACACCGCCCAGTCGCCACGCATTTTCATCGTGCACTTCGCCCACGATGCGGCGCTGCCGCCACTGGCAAAATTCTGTCGGCGCGATGTTGTCTGCGGTGTAAGCGTGTGTGGTCGGCAGATAGCGCGTGTGCGCTAGATTCAGCGGCGTGGTCACACGCTGCGCCACGATCTGCTCCAGCGGTTGATCGGTCAAACGCGCTAAGGCCAGGCCCAACAAGATCAAACCGACATCGCTGTAGATCACGCGGGCGCCGCTGGGATACGCAAAGGGCGTGCTCAAAGCCAGCGCATAACCTGCTTCGGCGGTGGGCTGCTCTTTGATCGGTCGCCACGCGGGCAAACCGGAATTGTGCGCGACCAGATGCCGGAAGGTCACGCGGCTCGCGTCTACTGGTGCGCTGGCCGTACTCATTTCGACAAATTCACCGGGGAGCAGCGGATGTTCATACGGCTGAATCGGCCGCAGTCCGTTGAAATCACTGAGCACCGCTTGAACAGGTTGATCCAAGCTCACCCGGCCCGCTTCGACCAGCGTCATGAACGCGGTTACGACAAACAATTTTGTCACCGAGGCCAGATCAAACAATGAATCCAGTTGCGTTGGTCGCTGCCGTGTGTCGGGATCGAGCCAGCCGTAGGCGTTGGACAAGACTACCTCGCCGCGCCACCGCACCGTCACCTGCGCGGCGGGCATTACCGTTGCCAACGCTTCCTCAATCACTGCTTCAATCGCCGTTAAATTGATATCACTCATCACTCGTTACTTTTCACTTTGCTCAGCATTGCATACTCACGATGGGGTTTGAACCCAAACTTGGCATAGAAGTCTGTCAGGCTGGTCCAATCGATCACGCAGCCGTCGATGCCGTGCGCTTGCAAATGGCGCAGAGCCGCATCGACCACGGCGAGTCCGTAATTCTTGCCGCGCGTATCGGCGCTGACGCCCAGCGGCCCGGCCTGTCCCCACGGGCGCGGCAAGCGGTGCATGAAGAACCGCTCGATGGGCCGCTCGGAATCTTCAAACGTCATGCGGCAAAAACCATCGACGCCGCGTGTCGTGATGAGCAGCATGTAGTCGGACAGGCGGCCGCCTTCGCGCAAGAACTCCTCGAACTCAAACTGCCAGCGGCCCGGAAATTCACGCTGAAAGAAAGTGCGGACGGCGGCTTCGTCGCCGGGTTGGCCGGGGCGTACTGTGGCGTCGACGCTCACGTTCAACGGTTGATATTCGATCAAGCGCCGTGCCACATCCCAATCGTGATCGTGATCGCGATACCCCCGGCGCGTAAAGAAGTCCTGCGTCTCCAACTCGATCGGCAGGCCGGGCGTGAAAGGCCGCAGACTGCCGCCGAGTCGAATGCGCTGTGCGCCGCGATCGAGCAACGCTGCTTCGGCCCACGCCAACAACGATCCGCCCACGCCGCGCCGTTGCTGCGCGGGTGTCACGGCAATGGCATCGATCCACGCAGGCCGTTGGGGTTGATCCAGATCGATCGAGGCGAGCACAAACCCGATCGCTGCGTTACCCTCGACCGCGATCTGTCCCGTTTGGATCACGCCCGGCGTATGGCGCAAATTGAAATCGACGAAGCGCAGGTTGATGGCGAGATCGTCATCACAGGCCGCATTCCACACTTCGACGAGGAACGCGGTGTCATTTAATTGGAGTGGTTGAAGGTTCATGGTTGTCCTGATCCTAAAGCAAACAGGCCGGGCAGTTCGACGGGTAATTTGCCTCGGGCCGCAATCTCGCCCTTGAGTACCGCCGCCAGTGCGCGCAGTGACGAGGGTGCCGTGCCATACGTCGCTAACATCGTCGGGGCGTTGGGGACGGCTAACAGATCGTATGGATCGCGCAGCGCGACGACGATGACGTTGGCGTGCGCGTCGATCAACGCGTTGACAAGTTTGGCTTGATTGGGATTTGCGGTGGCAGCGACCAGGCCGACGACGATGGGGCGACCGGAGCGCGCCAGTCTGACGATATTGCCGCGATTCGCCGCCGACGGATTCGCGTCGACGGTAATGGCTGTGGCCTCCAACGCTTGGGCCAGACCGTGCGCCGCGGGCACTTCCACCACATAGGCCGTGGAGGTCAACGGGATCGATCGGGCGGTGTCGCGCAGCAGCGTGATCGAGTGCGCGGTGACTTCATCGATGAGCGCGCGGTTGTCGGGCGTGCCGATGTGCTCGCTGAGGTGATCGAGATCGATCGGGGCGGGTTGCAAAATGCCGAAGCGCTCCTTGGTGTTCAAGACGCGGCGCACGGCATCGTCTAAGCGCGCCCGCGGAATTTCGCCGCTATGGACCGCTTCAACCAGCAAACGATGCGCTTCGCGGTGAATGGCATGATCACGGTTAAAAAGTAGAACATCCGCGCCTGCCTTTAATGCGGCGACGGCGGCTTGCGGCGGTGGATATCCGCCTTCGCCCAGCGCGCCCATGCCCAATTCGTCGGTGAAGATCAAGCCATCGAAGCCGAGCTCGTCGCGCAGTAGATCGGTCAGGACGTGGCGTGACAGTGTGGCGGGCAGGCCCGGCGTCGGTTCGATGGCCGGAAAGGTAACGTGCGCCGACATGATGGCGGCCACATCGGCTTGAATGGCCGCTTTGAACGGCACCAACTCGATCGCGTCGAGGCGCGATCGGGGGTGGGGGACGGTGGGCAAATTGATGTGACTATCGAGGCCGGTGTCGCCGTGGCCGGGGAAATGTTTACCGATGGGCAAAATTCCCTCGTTTTGCAGGGTTTGCAGAAAGGCCACGCCGTAGTCGGCCACGCGCTGCGGATCGGACCCGAAGGAGCGGGTGCCAATGACGGGGTTGGCCGGGTTGTTGTTCACGTCGAGGTCGGGGGTCATGTTGCAGTTGAAGCCCACGGCTTTCAACTCGGCGGCCATGACGCGCGCGCTCTGGCGCACATCGTCAAGCTGGTCGGTGGCGGACAGGGCCATCGCGCTGGGAAATTCGGTGAAGCCTTGATCTTCGTACAGGCGCGTAACCCGCCCGCCTTCTTGATCGATGCTGATGATCAGGCCGGGATGACCGCTGTTCAGCGCGGCCTGTTGCAGCTCGGCGTTGAGGCGGGCCACTTGCAGCGGCGACTCGACATTGCGCGCATAATGGATGACGCTGCCGATATGGTAGTGTTCGAGCATGTCACGCAGATCGGCGTCAAGCGTGGGGCCGTCGAAACCGATCAACATGATCTGGCCGACTTTTTCTTCGAGCGTGAGGTGGTTCATAAGATTAGTCACGTTAGATAAGGGCACTTGGGTGGCTGGCGAGGCCGGTGATTGAGTCGGTCGAATCGTTAATGGGCGAGTCGGGACGCGCGCAGGCGGGCGGGTTGACGC
>JBGSPW010000254.1:0-31117 GCA_041738395.1 Thermoflexales bacterium | reverse complement strand
GCGCGATACCTGGTTCTGGGTGCTGGCCGCGTTGGTGGGTTTGCTGATTTCTTTTGGCAGCCAGTTGGCTTTATTTGACGGTTTCTATTGGTTGATGCCGGGCTATCGCGTCTTTCGTAATCAAGAGCGCAATGCCTTGATCGTCAGTTGGGCCCTGGCGGTGTTGGCGACCTATGGCGCTGAGGTGCTGCTGGATCACCTCCCACGCCGCGTGCGGGCCTGGCTGCGCCGTGAGATACGCTGGTTGACGGTGGGAGCCCTGTTGCTGGGCGTCGCGGCCGCCGTACTGACTTATCTTGGCACCCAGTCGGGCTCGCGCGCCTGGGCCGATCAGACGACGCTGACTTTTATTTTTTTGGCGCTCACGATCGTGGTCCTGGCCCTGCGCGCCTATCGGCCTGTGCCGCGACTGTGGCTGGCAGTGCTGTTAGTGATCAGCGTCGCGTTGGATGTGATCACGATCAATCGGGCGGTGGATCAAGCCGCGCCGTATGAGGTCTTCCCCGCGCAGGCGCCGTTGGCAGCCATCCGCAGCGACGCCGATCCAGCGGCCGTGTTTCGCCTGCATAATGAACAGCGGTTGCCGGGTCATGCCGCTTGCCTGGCGGGGTTGGCCGAAGTGGGCGGTATCACGCCGATGCACGTTGGCGCGTATCAGGATTTTATCAAGCAGGTGCCGCGTGAAGTGCGCTGGTCGTTGTTAAACGTGCGCTATCTGGTGACGTGGCGCAGTACGGTGGACGATCATCTGGGGCAGCCGGTTGAGGCCGCGCTGCTCGATCAACAAGGCGAAGGCAAGGAGGCGGTGTACACCTATCGCCTGGCTGAAGATCATCTCCGCGCGTGGGTGGTGCATGAAGTCAAAGTCGAACCGGATCGTGATTCGATCTACGCGGCACTCGCTGCACCGGAGTTTGATCCGCGGCGCGTGGCGGTTGTGAACAGCCCGATCGAGGTGGTGACGAATGAGGCGATCGAACCGGTCTCGATCGGTGAGCTGCAACCCGATCGGCTGGTGGTGGACGCGAGATTGACGGCGCCCGGTCTGCTGGTGTTGAGCGAGGTGAATTATCCGGGCTGGTCGGCCAGCGTCAATGGGCAGCCGCAGCCCATCGTCGAAGTGGACGGCCTGCTGCGCGGCCTGGTGCTATCCAGCGGTCCGGCGCGGATTGAGCTCGTCTTTCAGCCGAAGTCCGTGCTGCTGGGCGGCGGGGTAACGCTGCTGGGCGTGGGATGTTGGATCGTCGTGTGGCTCTGGCCCCTGCGACGGCGCGCCAAGGTGGTTCATTGATGGCCGATGGGATCAAGCGGCAACTCACTCGCGTGGATGCGCAGCGTTGGGCGAGGTTGATCGGAATTTTGTGGTTGGCGTTTGCGCTGCGCTTCTTGTTGCTGGGCGCGCAAGAACTGCGCGGCGACGAGGCGGCCAGCTGGGCGCGCATTACGCAAGAGCCTGGCCCCATCGAGTTGTTTCAACGGCTGGTGTCAGAAGGTCAGCCGCACCCGCCGCTGCACTACTGGCTGTTGCAGGCCTGGGGGCAGGTGTTCGGCTACAGTGAATTTGCGCTGCGCAGCTTATCGGCGCTGCTGAGCCTGCTCGTCGTCGCGCTGACTTATCGGGTGGCGCGTCAACTGCGTTTGGGCTTGAACGTCGCGCTGCTGGCGGCGCTGTTCACGGCGGTGCATCCGTATCAAATCTGGCTGGCGCAGGACGCCAAGAACATGTATCAACTCTCGTTGATCGGCGTGCTGGTAGCGACGCTGGCACTGCCCGCGCTGCTCGCCGGGAAATGGCGCGCCTGGGTGATCTATGTGATCAGCGCGGCGTTGGCCATGTTAAGCCATTACTACGCCATCTTTGGTTTGCTGGCGCATGGGAGCTATGTCCTGCTTTCGACCAGCAGTTGGCAGGCACGCGGGCGTTGGGTGTTGGCCGGCTGCGGCGTGGTGGGGTTGATGCTGCCCTGGGCGTTGGTGGCTTTGCCCGGCATGACGTCGCATCAATTCAGCCTGGCGCGTTCCAGTGATTTGACACTGGGTGCATTCCTGTCGCAGACTTTGGGCGATGCCGCGATCGGCCCGGCCATGCCGGATGCGCCCGCGCTGCTGGGTGCGCTGCTGATGAGCGCGCTCATCGTCGTCGGTGCGGCTAGCTTGTGGCGTAAACAGCGCGCGGCCGGCGGCTCCTTGCTGAGTTGGGTCTTGATCGCGGCGACGGGATCGTGGATTGTCATGCAGGTGCGGCCTACTTACAATACGTTCTATATGAGCAATGCCTACCCGGCGATCTATTTACTGATGGCTGTGGCGTTCGAGCGATTATGGGTCCGGCGCGCGTTGGCGGTGGCACTGGGTGCGGTGATCGCGTTGGCGCTGTTGATTGGCCTGAGTAACTATTACGTTGATCCGCGCTGGAGCAAGTCGCGCGGCCTGCGTGAATTGGCTGCGGTGCTGGCGGTGAACGCGCAGCCGAACGATGTGTTGATCACGAATTATCCTGATCCGGCCACGGTCTATTATTTGCGCGGCCTGCCTCTATTGAACGTCTTGCTGCCGCCACAACCTCAGTTCGATCCGGCTGAGATGAATGCTGCGCTCGATCGGTTGGCGGCCGAACACGATCGGCTGTGGCTGATCCCGGTGCGCTACGCGGCCTGGGATGCGGAGGGGTTCGTCGAGGCGCAGCTCACCGCTCGGTATGTGAGCGCCACCGATCAGCGCTTCAAGCAGCTGCGGCTGCGATCGTTTACGGATCGACCTGAACAACTGCCGGCCTATCAGGCGCAGGCGGCGCAGTTTGAGCCAGGGGTGCAGCTGTTGGGCAGCTACGTCACGATCGATGGTGATCCGGCGCGCGAGCAGATCGACCCCGGACAGTGGCTGCGCGTCGCGCTGCGCTGGTCGTCCGCTGCGCCACTGAGCGCGGATTACAAGGTCTTTGTGCATGCGGTCGATGCGAATGGATCGATCGTGGCACAGCACGACGCCATGCCTCACGCGGGTATGGCGCCGACCAGCGGCTGGCAGGTGGGCGCGACGGTCTTAGATGTGCATGAGTTTCAGGTGCCGGCCGAGAGCGCGGGTGTGCCGGTTGAGATTCGGGTGGGCGTGTATGATCCGGCTACCGGGCAGCGCTTGGATTTGGCCCAAGGCGGTGATAGCGTAAGCGTCTGGCGTCGCGGGCAGTGATCAAGCATGATTGACGGAATCGTTTCACTCACTAGGAAATTGGGTCGTGCGTTAACGCGGCTGGCGCACATCGGCACCGTATTGGTGCTGTTCATGATCCTAGGCGCCGCTTACGGTCTGGCGACGCCGATCCTGGAAAAGCCGGACGAACCGGCGCATCTGGCTTACATCAAAATGTTGGCCGATGGCGCGGGCTTTCCATTGTCGTTGTCCGATCCGCCCAAGCAAGAGAGCAGCCAGCCGCCGTTGTTCTATGTTTCGGCGGCGATGGCGCTGCGGGTCATGAGGCTAACCACCGCCGATTGGTCACCCTGCTTGACGCGTAATCCCGCTTTTCCCAATCTGGCGCGTGATAGCCGCAACGACAATAAGAATGTGTTTATCCATGCCGTGACCAATGATATCTGGCAACCCGGCCTGGGGCGTGCGGTACTGGTGGCCCGGCTGGTGTCATTGCTCTTTGGCGCGGTGACGGTGTATGCCACTTATCGGCTGGCGCTAGAACTGTTTTTTGATCGCCGCACGCAGGCTTTGCTCGCGGCGTCATTTGTGGCGTTTTTGCCGCAATTCATTTTCATCAGCAGCTCGACCAGTAACGACAGCACGACTGTGGCGCTGTGTACGCTGGCGCTATGGGTAACCGTGCGTGTGCTGCGGCGCGGCTTTACGTGGCAGCGCGCTCTCGTGCTGGGGTTGGCGTTGGGCGGCGCGACGTTGAGCAAGGTGAGCGCGCTGGGGTTGTGGCCGTTGGCACTGCTGGCCGTAAGTGCATTTTCGACTGAGAAACAGCCGCATTTCAAACAGCGGCTCGGTTGGAGCGTGGTGGTGGTGGGCGTGGCGCTGCTGACGGCGGGACCCTGGCTGGTGCGATCGGCGGTGGTCTTTGGCGATGTGCTGGGCACCTCCACTCACTTGTCGATGCCATGGGCGCGCGCTGAGCCGCTGCCATTGGCGACAGCGTTGGGCCAGATTCCCGGCGCGTTGAATTCGTGGTGGTTGTCGTTTGGCTGGGGCGACATCATCGCGCCGTCGTGGGTGTATGGGGGATTGAATGCGCTGGGTCTCATCGGGCTGGTGGGCGCGGCCGTCGGCGGGTGGCAGGCGCGCGATCAACGGTTGGCCCGCTGGGGCGTGATCTTGCTGGCAAGCTGGATGTTGGTGATCATCATTGCTTTTGTGCGCTGGATTCAGTTGCTTGATGCGGTGCTGGGACGCTTGTTGTTTCCGGCGTTAAGCGCCACGGCGGTGCTGTGTGCGTTGGGCTGGCACACGCTTTTGCGCCGTTGGGCGTCTGCGCCTGTGTGGGGCTTGCTGGCTCTGTCGGTGGTCGCGCTACCGTTGTGGCTTAGCCCGGCTTATGCGCGACCTGAGCTGTTGAGTCAAGTTGATGTCGCGCAGCAGTCCGGCCAAGTGATCGATGTGCGTTACGGCGATGTGGCGCGCTTGGTGCGCGTCGATTGGTCGCGCGACCCGTGGCCACAACCCGGTGAAGAGCCAACGTTGCGCTTGTGTTGGGAACCGCTCCAGCAAGATGCGCGCCTGCTGCTGGTTTTGACGCAGATCGTCGGGGCGCAGAACCGTGTGGTCGCGACGCGCCGAACGCTGCCGGGCTTGGGCGCGTACCCAACCAGCGCGTGGCTGCCACACGAATCGTTTTGTGATGCGGTGCGGGTGCCGCTCGTCGACGACGCACCTGCGCCCGGCGTCTATCAAGTGGAGGTCGGCATCATCGACGAGCATACGCTCGAACGTTTGCCCGCTTTTGCACCCGATGGATCGGAACTAGGCACGAACTTTGTGGGGAAGATCAAGATCGCGCCGCCGGCGTATGTCACACCCCCGATCGATCAACCGCTGGTTCAACGGTTGGGTGATCAATTTGAATTGGTGGGCTATGATCTCGATCGGGCGGTGGTGAAGCCCGGTGAGTCGTTGGGGCTGCGGACGTATTGGCGCGCGCTGCGTCGGCCTGACGCCGACTACACGATCTTCGCTCAGGTGCGTGACGCGACGAATCAGGTGGTGGGGCAGCAGGACGATGCTCCGCAGGCGGGCGCTTATCCGACCTCCTTCTGGGATGCCGGTGAGGTGGTGATCGATGATCGGGTAATTGAGATCCCGGCGAATGCGCCAGCGGGGAAATATCCTGTGAAAGTTGGGATGTATCTTCTGGCGGATGGCTCGCGCTTGTCGATCGATGGTAACCCGGCTGTGACCGAGGTTACTTTGCCTGCGGAGGTCGAAATACGTTGATGGATCGTTTCCGTTTGTTTAACCGTCCTGCCTGGCGGTTGATCGCCTTGCTGTTGATCGCGTTTGGCTTGCGCGTCTATCACCTTGATGCCCAGAGCTTGTGGAATGATGAAGGACTGGCGTTGTATCGCGCGCGCTTGACTTTGAGCGAGAATTTGTCCAATGTGATTGTCGTCCCGCCGAACGTGCCTACGCGCGATACGAATCCGCCGCTTTACTTTATCGAATTAAGTGCGCTGCGCATGGCGGCCGGTGAAAGCGAGTACGCACTCCGCTTTGTTTCAGTGATGGCGGGTGTACTACTGGTGGCCTTGTTGTATGTGACGGGCAAACGGCTGTATTCGGCGCGGGTTGGATTAATCGCGGCGGGGTTGGGGACTCTGTCGCCCTTTCTCGTTTGGTATTCACAGGAGGCCCGGCCCTATACGCAAATTGCCGCCTTAAGCCTGGCCTCGGTTTATTTGTTGTTGCGTGCGCTCAGATTTCCACGCGGCGCCGATGAAGGCCCAGCCAGTGCGACCTGGCGCTCTTGGTTGATCTGGGCGGCCTGGGGGGCAGTCACGTTGGCGATGCTGGCTTCACACTTCAATACCTTCTTGCTTCTGCCGCTTGAAGGTCTTATTTTAGCCATTGCCATGATCCGCTTACGCCGGCGTGAGGCCCTGATTGTCATGGGCGGATTGTTACTGCTCGCTGCCCCGTTGATCGTCTATGCTGTTTCACGGGCGCAAACAACTCTCGATGCGGTGTTTCGCTTCCGGCCATTGGACAGCATCGCACAAGAATCGTTGAGCGCGTTTGTGATAGGCGCGCCGCATGAAATCTTTCAGCCGCTGTGGGCGGTACTGCCGGGATTGATGCTGCTGACCGTTGGAGTAGTGGGGGGCTTGCTGTCAAAAGCGTGGCGCCAGTCGGCCTGGTTGATGCTGGCGTATCTCTTGGTCCCGTTGGCAGCGTTTTACGCGGCGATGTTTGTGACGCCCATCTATATCGGACCGCGCCACATCATCTTTTTACTTCCACCGATCTACTTACTCATGGCGGCCGGCGTGACATTGATCTGGAATCGCTGGCGTGTGATCGCCTGGGGGGTGATCGCGTTACAAGTCGGCCTGATGGGGTGGTGGCTGACCGTGCAGTTTACCGACCCCTCGTATGTGAAGCAAGATGTTCGTTCGGCCGCTTGCGAGATTGCGGCGGACGCCCGCCGTGATGACATCGTCGTTCTGAACGATGCGGTTGGATCGTTCGTGTTCGATTACTATTACCAGCGATGTGGTGGCGAAGCGCCTTGGACCAGCATTCCGGTTTATCCTTCGCTTGATTTTGATGAAGCGTTAAGCCAATTTCAGGCGACGACAGAGGCGGCTAATCGAGTCTGGTATGTGACGCAGCCCGCCCGGGCGGCTTTCGATGTGCGGGGCATGGATGAATGGGCGCGTGGACATTTGTTGCGTTTGGGCCACCAGAAGTTTACGGCAATGTGGTTGGGTTCGGCGTATCAACTCTACACTGCGCATTTTCCCATCTTGGATATGCTGCCTCAGAGCGCTCAGCCGCGCGCGCTGACGTGGCCCAGCGCTGGATTGCAGCTGGCGGGAGTTGAGCCGATCGTGATCTCACCTGCGCGCGATCAGGCCCAGGTCAATCTTTATTGGCAACTCGATCAACCCGCCCAGCGCAACTTTAACTTCACACTGCGACTGGTCGATTCCACAGGAGCGGAGTGGGGCTTGTGGCGCGGGACCGCTTTCGACAATTGGTCGGCCAAAAAGTGGCCGGTGGGCAAATATGTTGGGCAGTCCGTCAATATGATCTTGCCAAATGGTTTGCCGGCTGGCGAATATGCCCTGCTGGTCAGCATCGTCGGCGGGCAGACGAATGAGGTCATGCCCTCAGCAGTTGGCTTGACGGAAGTAGAAATCACCAAGACGAAAGTTGAACCATGAAAGTAAGGCGTCTGGTTAGTGTCCCGCCCGATCCGAGGGCCTTGTTGCCGGTTGCATTGCTTACGGTTGGCGCTCGATCGTCAGCCCGACGATTGACTCTCTCGCGTCAAGCCGCAATCTACTGGTGGGAAAAATGGGCCGGGCCTAGTCTCATCGTCATGGTGTGTCTGCTCTCAATCTTCCTGGCTTTTCGGCGGCACGCGGCTTTTCAGACCAATGTCTATGATCTGGGGTATTACGCGCAAGTGGTCTCCAACCTGGCGCGCGGTACAGGTTTTACCACCACGCTGGGGCCGACGAATTATCTGACCAATCACTTCTCATTGTTGCTCGTGATCCTGTCACCGTTTTTTTCGATTTGGCCGGATGCGCGTGTCTTGATGGTGGCCGAGTCGATTGCGTTGACCACGTCCATTGTGCCGGCGTATCTCATCGTGCGCCAGCGTTCTCCGCGGCTGGCTCCGCTGCTGGTGCTGGCTTTTGTCTTCAGCCCGTTGCTGCATCAGACCGTCTCGGCCGAATTTCACGGCATCATGCTGGCGACGCCGTTCCTGGCCTGGGCTTTTTACGGTATGGTTACGCGGCGCACGTGGTTGCTGCTGTCCATGCTGGGCCTGGCCGTGTTGGCGCGTGAAGATGTGGGCTTGTATGTGGCCTCGTTCGGTTTGTTCATGCTGCTTTTTCGCAAAGGGCAACGCGCGCTTGGCGCCGCGTTGATCGCATGCGGAGTACTCTGGGTGGTAGTGATCATCAGTTGGGTCATGCCCAGCCTGGGCACCGCGTATCATCACTGGGTCGCCTTCTCGTCGGTGGGAGGCGATTCGCTCTCGGCCATGGCGCTGAACGCGCTGCGCGATCCACTCCAGTTGATTGCTTCGATGTTGACGACTTCGAAGTTGAAAGCACTCGTCGCTTTCATCGCGCCGTTGGCGGGTTTGCCTCTGCTGGCGCTCGGTTATCCAGTGCTCTGGATTCCGATGGTGGCGTTATATCTCGTGTCGAATGCTTCGGGGTCGGGGTTATTGAATAGCTGGCGGATGGCCCCCTTTCTGCCCTTGTTGTGGGGATCGATCGCAGTTTTGATCGTTCGCCTGCCGCCCCGTTGGGCGAAGCTGAGCATGGTTGCCCTGCTGGTCGCCACGTCGATCGGATTCCTGACGCTAAGCCCATTCCCGGCCGGCGGAAAATTTGACGAGGCGGTTTACCGGCTCAGTGAGCATACGCAGATTGGCGAGCAAATTGTCGCCCGCATTCCGCCTGATGTCTCGTTGGCCGCTCAAAATGGTCTGGGAGCGCATCTTGCCACGCGGCCCTGGATCCGTCTTTTTCCGTTGTATAACCGGGACAGACGACCCGAAGTGGTGGTGCTGGATGAACAAACCGCCAATATTTATCCGATGTTGCCTGAAGAACACAAGACGGCGGTGCTCAATATGCAGCTGGATCCCACGTATGACGTCATGCTGGAACAAGATGGTTATCTGGTCTTGAGGTCGTCAGAGGGCACGCCGAAATCAGCGCACCCCGTGTCGCTCACGTGGGGCTCGTTGCTCAATTTGACGGCATTTGATCTGGCGCAGGCAAATGAACATGAACTGTTTGAGCCGGTTGTAGATCAAATGGAGAACGGCGGCACTCTGCGCGTGGGTTTATATTGGACGGCGCTTGCGCCCATGCCGGAGCATTACGCCATCTCGGTGCGCTTGTTAGCGCCCGATGGCAGTGTCGTCGCTCAGGACGATAGCTGGCCGGCGCGGGGCGCTTTGCCTACGCCTCTCTGGGAAGTAGGGCGCTCTATCCGGGATACCCATTATCTCGCTCGGCCGGATAGCTTGCCCGAGCAAGTGACACTCAGCGTCATCGTGTACGATGCGGCTACTCTGGAACCGATTGCGCCGGTTGCCGGCCACGTACTAACCTCCTTGTCCACCACCGATCAAGCGAAATGAAAATCACTCAGCCGCGACTTGGGTTGTTGATAATTGTGAGCGCGTTTATGGTGCTGGGGGTGATCTATTCAGTCGCCACCCCGGTGCTGGAAGCGCCGGACGAATCCTTTCATTTCTTCTTCGTGCAGTATGTGCGTGAACAACATCGTCTACCGGTGCAAGGTCAACCCGGCGAAGCGTTGTACAAGCAGGAAGGCAGCCAGCCGCCGTTGTATTATCTGGCGGGCGCGCTGCTGACCTCCTGGATCGATACGCGGGATGCGCGCGATCTGTTGCGCCAGAATCCACAGGCCAACCTTGGCGATCCGGGCGATCCGGGCAACAAGAATCGCTTCATTCACACCGCGCAAGAAACCTGGCCTTTTCAGGGGGCTGCATTCGCTGCGCATGTCCTGCGCGGGTGGTCGCTGGTCTTGGGCTTGATCGTCGTGTTGTGTACTTATGCGACGGCGCGCCTGCTGCTTCCCGATTGGCCGGTGGTGGCGACACTGGCCGCGGCGCTGATCGCTTTCACGCCGCAGTTCATCTTCATCAGTTCCGCCATCAACAACGACAACCTGATCAATGCATTAGCGGCGCTGACGTTGTATCTGCTCGCGCGATTGTGGCGCGGCGATCGATCATTTCGAACGATCCTCTGGCTGGCGCTGGCGGTTGGGCTAGCCACGCTGGCCAAGCTGGGTGGATTGATTGTGTTGGGGTTTGCTGTGGCCACGATCGGTTATCTAGGTTTCACGCGGCGCGAATGGCGTTGGACCGCGCGATCGATCGCGGTCCTCTTGGGCGGCGCGGTGCTGATCGGCGGGTGGTGGTATTGGCGCAACGCGCAGCTGTACGGTGATATCACCGGCCTTGCGGCGATGTACGTGGTCGTGGGGCAGCGTGTTCTGACCATGAGCGAATTGATCGCCGAACTGCCGGGCCTCTGGTATTCGTTCTGGGGCGTCTTTGGCTGGTTCAGCATTGCCCTGCCAGAATGGATTTATTTGATTTACGCCGCGTTGATCTTGCTGGCGCTGACGGGCGGCGGCTTGGCCATGATCCGTTGGCTGAAAGTGCGCCGTTTGCCGCCGGGGACCGCCGCGCTCATCGGGTTGGGGGGGTACGCGTGGTTGGTGTTCAGCGGTGTGCTGCGTTGGACTTCAACCACGCACGGCTCACAGGGCCGCCTGTTATTTCCGGCGGCTTCCGCGTTGGCGATTTTGCTGGCTTGTGGCCTGTGGACGATTCTACGCTCAACGCGAATCGTCACGGGGATCGCCGCGGGCTTATTCGTCATCGCGGCGGCTATTCCGTGGGGGGTCATCGCGCCGGAATATGCCCCGCCTGCGCGTGTGATGCTTGACACGCTTCCCGTTGAGATAGAACGGCTTAACGTCGACTTCAACGATACGCTGCGCTTGATCGGCGGCTATGTCGAAACTTCAACTGCGCAACCGGGCGATCTCATTTCGGTCGTGTTATACTGGCAAGCGCTGCGCCAACCTGATCGCGAGTATATGGTGTATGTGCATTTGCTGGGGCGCGAGTTGGAACTGGTGGGCGGCGAAGACGCCTACCACGGGCAAGGAACTTTTCCCGCCGATCTGTGGATCGGCGACGAGATCATCGCGGATCGGTTTACGCTGCGGCTGAAGCCTGATGTTCGTGCGCCTGCCGTGGTGCGCGTCGAAGCCGGCGTGCGCGATTGTGCGACCAATCAGCCGGTGCGTGTGACCAACGCCGACGGTTCCCGGCGCGACGGCTTGATCGTGGTTGATGATTTTGTGCTGCGTTCGAAGACGACTGTGTCTATGCCTCAGATTACTACCCAATATCGCTTCGGCGATCAGATTGAATTGGTGGGTTACGGTGCGCCGCGCGTTGGGCCAGCCGGTGAGGTCACTTACCGGTTGTACTGGCGCACCATTTCGCGCGCGGGCGGCTTGCTGGACGACTACACTGTTTTTGCGCACGCCCTGGATGGCAACTCGCAAATGGTGGGGCAGGGCGATGGTCAGCCCTTTAACGGCGACTATCCCACCTCGCGCTGGCAGCCGGATGAGACGGTGGTGGAAGAACGCACGCTGAAAGTCAACGGTGTACCGACGACGCTCACCGTGGGATTGTATCGTTTGGCCGACGGCACGCGCTTACCGATCGTCGATCAAAATGGTCAGCGCGTGGTGAATGATGAAATCGTGCTGCCGGTGCTGCCGTGAACCTTTAGGCCGTGCTCTGAGTGAATAGTAGATATGCAAGCGCATCATTGGACGGATGTCTTCATTTCGAATCGACGCTGGCTGTCGACGGCGGCCGTCATCGCGTTGAGTGTGGTGGCGGCGCTGGGCGGCGGATTCTTCATTGCGGTGCTCGGCGGCCCGATCGCGCTGGGCGCGCTGCTCGGCTTGATCGTGCTGGTGTTGATCCTGCGCCGGATCGAGATCGGTTATGCGGCGTTAATCGCCGTCATTTGTCTGCTGCCGTTTGCGGCGCTGCCGGTGAACTTTGCGTTTAAGCCGACGTTCTTGGATGTCGTGCTGATCGCCGTGTTCGGCGTGTGGTTGTTAGAGCGAGCGACCGGCAAGTTGGGCGGATTCATTAACACGCCGTTGACGCTGCCCGTGCTGGCTTTTCTGGCGCTGGCGTTGGCAACCTTCATTGCCGGCCTAGGCCATGCGTCCCCTACGCAAACGGTGCTGCGCCACTTCGCCGAAGTCATTCTCAGCATCCTCTTGTTCTTCTTGATCACCGACACGGTACGTGAAGCACAACGGCTCAGCTTCATTACCCGCCTGTTGATCATCGGTGGTTCGCTGGCCGCCTTGTTGGCGGTGATTTTGTATCTGCTGCCTGATCAGACCTCGCTGGAACTCTTGTCGCGTCTGAAGGTGTTCAACTATCCTGAAGGGCCGGGCGTATTGCGTTACATCCGCGATGATCCCAGTCTGCCGCAACGCGCCACCGGCACCTCGATCGATCCCAACGGGCTGGGCGGCTTACTGATCTTGACGTTGACTTTGGCGGTGCCGCAGCTGTTTGCCCGGCGCCCACTGCTGCGACGGGGCTGGTTGATCATTGGGTTGGGATTGATGGCACTGGCTTTGTTGCTCTCGTTTTCACGCGGATCATTTCTGGGCGCAGGGGTGGCTTTGGTGGCTTTAGGCGTGGTGCGCTATCGCAAGCTGCTGGTCATTATCGCTGTCGCGCTGGCGCTGGTTTTGCTCTTGCCCCAAACGCAAAGCTATGTGACGCATTTCTTTCAAGGGTTGGAAGTCCTGCAAGATGCGCAGGGCGGCGATCTGTCCACGCAGATGCGGATGGGCGAGTACAGCGACGCGCTGATCTTGATCCAACGCTATCCGATTTTGGGCGTCGGTTTCACGGGCACGCCCGATATCGACACCTATCTGAAAGCGGCCAACCTGTATTTGATGATCACCAGCCAGATGGGCTTGGTGGGTCTGGCCGCGTTCTCGATCGTGATGTTGACGTTGTTTGGCAGCGCGTGGCGAATCAGGAAACGCGTGCGCGTTCAGCCGGATCTGGAGCCGATCTGGTGGGGCTTCCATACCGCGTTGTTTGGCGCGCTAATCGGCGGTGTGTTCGATCACTATTACTTCAACCTCGACTTCCATCATATGGTCACGTTGTTTTGGCTCTATATGGGTCTGGCGGTCGTCAGCACGCGGCTGATTAAAGAACGAGCGCGATGAATAGTGCCGATTGCATTACATTTTGCGCTTTACGATGGTATAATCTCGCACACACCAGCGGCAAACTTTATTCTACTGCATTAACAGCGGAGGTCATGTATGAAGGTTGAAACGCGTGAACTAAAGCATGTCAGTGTGGTCACTGTGAGTGGTCGCGTCGATAGTGCGACGGCGCCCGATCTGCAGACAGTATTGCAGGGTCTGCTCGACTCTGAGCACAAGCAGCTCGTCCTTGACTTGAAGGACGTAGACTACATGAGCAGCGCGGGGTTGCGCGTGCTAGTGTCCATGCAAAAGGCGGCCAAGAAAAACGGCGGCGCACTGCATCTGGCACAGCTATCCGTGCGCGTCAAGGAAGTATTTGAGCTCGCCGGATTGACGCCGGTCTTCGATATTTACCCGGATGTCGTCGAGGCGGTGGGCGCATTCTAGCGGCGCGGGGTGCGAAAGGATTGGCGCATGGGGCAACCACAGCGCTTGACCGTGCCAGGTCAATTTGAGCAGCTGGCGCAGATTGCCGAGTTCGTCACTCGGGCTGCACGGGAAGCTGGCTTGACGGACGATGATGTCTTCCACGTCGAGATGGCCGTCGACGAGGCTTGTTCAAACATCATCGAGCATGCCTATGCCGATCGGTCCGGCGATATCGATTTGGCCTGCACCAGTTCCGCACCGGGCACCTTCGAGATTATGATTCACGATTCAGGTCGCCCCTTCGATCCCGTTGTGGTTGCCATGCCGAAGGTTGACCCCCCCACCGATTTGGACGATCTGAATGAAGGCGGCTTGGGGCTTTACTTCATGCGCAAACTCATGGACGAAGTACGCTTTGAGATGGTGGTCGGCCAGGGCAATACGCTCACCATGACCAAGCGCAGCAAACAGCCGGCCGCCCAGGAGAGTGATGAAAAAGTGCTCTAGCCGCCGCCCCCGGCGGCGATCTCGGCCCGCCCGCGAGGACGCGGGCTTGGAGCCTTATCTTAACAGTATTGGCTCTAGCCGCCGTCCCCGGCGGCGATCTCTCGCACGGATTCGCGCCGAGGACGGCGTTTCGCCCAGCGCGTCGTCGGCGCATCGCGCCGGGTACGACGTGAGCGGTTTTTCAGGGTTCTCCTAGACTTACCCGGCTTTATCCTCTATTTGGATGCGGTGAAAACGACGTGAACATCCTTCAGGAAGCGCTGTCTGATCAAGTGTATCGCATTGCACCGCACGGGCGCATGGATGCAGTCACGGTTCCGTCGTTCGAGGCGGTCATCGACGAGTACCTCACGGCCGGGCATGTCCGGCTGGTCATCGATCTCGCTGAAGTCACCTACATTTCCAGCAGCGGCTTGCGGGCTTTACTGCGCGCCCGGCGGCAGGCGCAAGCCGGCGGCGGCGATGTGGCGTTGTGTGACATGAGTGAGCGCGTGACCGAAGTCTTCGACATGATCGGCTTCAACAACCTGTTTCGGATTTTTCCTCACGCGACTGAAGCGGCTGTCGCCTTAGCGAAAGTAGCGGCCGCTTAGTTGTTTCGTTTCGATCGGGTGCTGGCCAACCCGTTGGGCTGTTCTTCATGAGGGGGGGTGGTTGCAGATCAATATTTCGGCTGATAGATCGTTGTGTTTCAATCGCTGTGTCACACTATTTCATCACACAATTTAGGAGGAGAAAATCATGTTGACTCGCAAGTTGTGGTCACTGTTGTCCATATTGATGGTGCTGGCGCTGTTAGTCGCTGCCTGTACGCCTGCGGCGGCCCCGGCGACTACCGCGCCGACCCAGGCGCCTGCCAAACCGACCGATGTACCTGCGCCGGCTAAGCCGACCGATGTGCCCAAGCCGACCGATGCGCCGAAGCCCACTGAAGCGCCGAAGATGGAATTGATGAAAGTCGAAGCTCCGAACTGTGATTACGGCGGCGAATTCAAGGCGATGGAAGCCGTTGATGAGAAGACGGTTAAGTTCACGTTGTGCTACGCTGACCCGGCCTTCCCGTCCAAGGTAGCTTTCACTTCCTTCGCCGTTCAATCGGCCAAGCACTTGGAAGAAACGGGCGGCGCGCCGCTGGAGAATCCGCTGGGTACTGGCCCGTACATATTGAAGGAATGGAAGCGTGGTGACAGTCTGATTCTCGAAGCAAACCCGAACTATTGGGGCGCTGAAAAGGCGGCCTCACCTCAGACCGTGTTCAAGTGGAATGCGGAAGCGGCCGCTCGCTTGAACGCTCTGAATGCGGGCGAAGCGGACGGCATTGACAATCCTGACCCGAATGACTTTGCCACCATCGCAGCCGACTCGACCCTGAACTTGATGCCGCGCGCGGCGTTGAACATCATGTACTTGGGATTCAATAACACCAAGCCGCCGTTCGACAACGAAGAAGTGCGGCAGGCTCTCGCTATGGGCATCGACAAGAAGGCCATCATCGAGAAGTTCTATCCAGCCGGTTCGACCGTGGCTGACTACTTCACACCGTGCGAAATTCCTGGTGGCTGCGAAGGCGAGGCGTGGTACGAGTACGATCCCGAGGGCGCGATCGCGAAGTTAGAAGCGGCCGGGTTCAAGGCGGGTGACGTCAAGACCACGTTGTCGTATCGTGATGTGGTGCGCGGCTATCTGCCCAAGCCGGCGGCCGTGGCCGAAGAACTGCAAGCGCAGTTGAAGAAGATCGGCGTTGAGGTCACCATCGACGTGCAAGAATCCGGCACGTTCCTGGATAATGCCGATGCGGGTAACCTGTCACTGCACTTGCTGGGTTGGGGTGCGGACTATCCTGATATGACCAACTTCGTCGACTATCACTTTGGCAAGGGCAGCAGCAAGCAGTTCGGTGACAAGTTCGAGGATCTGACCTCGACCCTGGAGAAGGCCGCGGCGCTGTCCGATCAGGCGGCGCGCAACAAGCTGTATGCCGAAGCCAATAACCTGATCAAGAAGCACGTCCCCGTAATCCCGATCGCGCACGGCGGCTCCGGTGTGGCGTACAAGGCCAGTGTGAAAGGCGCGCACGTCAGCCCGTTGGGTAACGAGCAGCTGTATGCGATGCAGGTCCCCGGCCAGGACACCTTTGTATGGATGCAGAACGCTGAGCCGATCAGCGTGTACTGCGCCGACGAGACCGACGGCGAATCACTGCGCGCTTGCGAGCAGCTCTTCGAATCGCTGTTGGCCTACGAGCGTGGCGGCACGGCGGTGGAGCCAGGGTTGGCTGAAATGCCCAAGGCCAGTGCTGATCTTACCGAATGGACTTTCACACTGCGCGATGGTGTGAAGTTCTCCAACGGCGATGCGGTGACGGCCAACGACGTGGTCAAGACCTATGTCGTACAGTGGGACGCTGCCGATCCGCTACACAAGGGTCGCGCGGGTGACTTCACCTACTTCAGTTCGCTGTTTGGCGGCTTGTTGAACGTGCCGGCGCAGTAAAAACGCTGGCGCGCCTCTACTGACAGAGGCCATACGCAGATCAGTAAACCGGGTGGAGCGCAACGCGCTCCACCCGGCATAACTAAAGTGAGCGGTGCGGTTGATCATATTGTCATATGTGCTGCACCTGAGGTGATTGGTTAATGGGACAGTATCTACTGCGCCGCGCTCTGCTGGCTATTCCCGTTCTTATCGGAATCATCTTTGTCACGTTTGTCCTGGTGCGCGCGATTCCGGGCGATCCCTGTCGGGCCATGCTGGGTGAAAAGGCGACCAAGGCCACGTGCGACGCCTTCCTGGAGCGATACGGACTGAACGACAATGTGTTGACGCAGTTTGGCCGCTTTGCGCAGAATCTCTTGCAGGGCGATCTTGGTATTTCCATCAAGTATGGTCGCCCGATTGGCGTGTTGCTGCTGGAACGATTGCCCATGACGTTGGAACTGGCCATCATGGCGATGTCGTTCGCTGTGCTCGTGGGTGTGCCTCTCGGCATTTTCTCCGCTTATCGCCACAATTCTCCGTTTGATGTCGGCACCATGTTGGTGGCCAACATTGGCGTGTCCATGCCCATCTTTTGGCTTGGTCTATTACTGGCCGCCTTATTTGGTGTGGCGCTGAAAGACACGCCCTTTCAACTGCCCACGGGCAGCCGCCTGACCGCCGGGCTAAGTGTGCCCTCGTTGTTCAAGGTCTGGGGGCTGGAGAATGTGGAAGGCTTTCCGGCAGGTGTGCTCACTTTTCTCTCCAACATGTATCTGTTCAACTCGCTCGTGACCGGCAACTGGAAAGTGTTTGGCGATGCGCTCCGTCACCTGATCTTGCCTGCGATCGCGCTCGGCACGATTCCGATGGCCATCATCGCGCGCATTACCCGCTCCAATTTGCTGGATGTGCTGGGGCTTGATTACATCCGCACTGCGCGGGCCAAGGGTGTTCGAGAACGCAGCGTCGTGCTGAAGCATGGTATGCGTAATGCCATGCTGCCGCTAGTGACCATCATCGGCTTGCAGTTTGGCGCGCTGTTGGGGGGTGCCGTGCTCACCGAGACCGTGTTCGGTCTGCCGGGTGTAGGCAGCTTCGTCGTGGACGCGATCTTCTCGCGAGATTATCCGGTGATCCAGGGCTTTACGCTGGTGATTGCTGTCTTGTTTGTGGTGGTCAATTTGCTGGTTGATATTTCCTATGCTTATCTTGATCCTCGCGTGCGGTTGGCGTGAGAGTACTCTGCGAAGGATGCTGCTATGACTGCTGACGTGTTGCCCGTTCCGGCGGAAAAACGCCAGGAGAAGCCCTATAGTTATTGGCGCGAAGTGAGCCGCCGCTTGTGGCGCAGCCGATCGGCGCGCATTGGGTTGATCGTGATCGCTGTCGAACTCTTCATCGCCTTCATCGGTCCGCTGCTGCTGGCCTACGACCCGATCGATTATACCGATCCCGGTAATGTCACGCGCCAGCCGCCCTGCATTCATCTGCTGGGCTGCCCGGCTGACAAGCCCGAGCACCTCTTTGGCACGGATAGCAGGGGACGTGACGTATTCAGCCGCGTGGTCGACGCGACGCGTGTCTCGTTGTTCATTGGTATCGCCACCGTGACGTTTGCCATTGTCATCGGTACTATCATCGGTGCTCTGTCGGGCTTTGTGGGTGGCTGGATCGACAATGTGCTGATGCGCTTCATGGATGTGCTGCTGGCCTTCCCGAGCCTGCTGCTCTCGATCGCCTTGGTGGCGATCCTGCGGGCGTTAATTGTGCAAGGAACAATTTCGCCGCTATTCCCGGCGCTGTTTGCGATTGGCTTCGTATCGATTCCGGTCTATGCGCGCATTGTGCGCTCGACAGTGTTGCAAGTCCGCGAGCAGGATTTTGTGTATGCCGATCGCGCGCTGGGCGCTTCGCAATGGCGCTTGTTGTTCCATCGGATTCTGCCCAATTCACTGACGCCGCTGATGGTGGCCGGAACGCTGGGGATTGCGACCGGCATCCTGGATGCTGCAGCGCTAGGTTTTCTGGGTCTGGGGCAGCAGCCGCCTTTCCCCGAATGGGGCTCGATGCTGGGGCAGGAGCGCAGCAGTGTGTTGAACGCGCCGCATTTGTTGATCTTCCCCGGCGTGGCGATCATGATCACTGTGCTGGCCTTCAATCTCGTGGGCGACGGTCTGCGCGACGCGCTTGATCCGCGCTTGTATCGCTAACCCATCTGTGGCCCAACTGCTATGACCAACTCTGCTCAATTCACCTGGAATACACCGGACTCCCCGCAGGGCGACATCCTACTCGAAATTCGCAATCTGCGCACCAGTTTCTACACCCACGACGGCGTGGTTAAAGCCGTGGACGGCGTCAGCTTTGAAGTGCGCCGGGGCGAAGTACTGGGCCTCGTCGGCGAGTCGGGCTGTGGCAAGAGCGTCACATCGTTGTCAATCTTGCGGCTGATCGCTCCGCCCGGCAAGATCGATGGCGGGGAGATCATATTTGATGGCCGCAACTTGCTGGAATTCAGCACGTCCGAGATGACGGCGATGCGCGGCGATCGCATCTCGATGATCTTTCAACAGCCCACGTCCTCACTCAACCCGGTCTTCAAGGTGGGCGATCAGATTGCGGAAGTTCTGCAGATTCACAAGGGTCTATCTAAAAAAGAAGCGCTGGCTCGCGCTGTGGAACTGATGGTTCAGGTGGGCATATCTGATCCACAGCGGCGTGTGAATGCCTATCCTTTCGAGATGTCCGGCGGCATGGCCCAGCGCGTGATGATTGCGATGGCGCTGGCCAGCCAGCCCGATCTGCTGATCGCCGACGAGCCGACCACGGCGTTGGATGTGACGATCCAGGCGCAGATTCTGGATTTGATGCGCAACTTGCAAGAACAGTACAACGCCGCGATCATTCTGATTACGCATGATCTGGGCGTGGTGGCCGAGATGGCCGATCGGATTGCCGTGATGTACGCGGGTCAGATCGTCGAAGAGGCCACCACCGATGAACTGTTCCGCGATCCCCGGCATCCTTACACGCAGGGCCTCATCGCGTCGATTCCGGTGCTAGGCGAGATCAAGGATGAACTGGAAGTCATTCCGGGCAATGTGCCCAATCTGGTGAACCTGCCGCCGGGCTGCCGCTTTGCTTCGCGCTGTCGTGCCCGCGAGATGAAGGGCCTGACGATCTGTACCGAGAAAATTCCAGAGTTGAAACCGGTGGCGGTCGGGCATACGGCGCGCTGCTGGTTATACGAGTGACGAGTGATAAGTGAATGAGTGAATCTTCCGAGACCCTGCTCGAAGTCAAGCACTTAGTGAAATATTTTCCGGTGCGCGGCGGCGTGTTGATGCGCACCGTGGCGCAAGTGAAGGCCGTCGAGGATGTGAACTTCAGCGTGGAGCGCGGCGAAACGCTGGGGCTGGTAGGCGAATCGGGCTGCGGCAAATCGACGGTGGGCAAATTGATGATCCGCTTGCTCGACCCGACCAGCGGTTCCATTGATTTCGAGAATCGCGATATTGCCACTGCGAAAGGCGCGGAACTCAAGGCGCTGCGCCGCGAAATGCAGATCATCTTTCAGGATCCGTTCTCTTCGCTGGATCCGCGCACGCCGATTGGTGATAGCATCGGTGAGGGGCTGTTGATCCACGGCCTGAAGGATGCCCGTCAACGCCAGGATCAGGTGCTGGAGATCATGCACAAGGTCGGGCTGGAGGACTATCACTACAAGCGCTATCCCCATGAGTTTTCTGGCGGGCAGCGCCAGCGCATCGGCATTGCGCGCGCGCTAGTGCTGCGGCCCAAATTTATTGTGTGCGATGAGCCGGTCTCGGCGCTGGATGTTTCGATTCAGTCGCAGGTATTGAATCTGCTGCGCGAATTGCAGCGTGAGTTTGGCCTGACCTACATTTTTATCGCGCACAATATGAGCGTGGTGGAGCACATCAGCGATCGGGTGGCGGTGATGTACCTGGGCAAGATGGTCGAAGTGGCGGAACGGGTGGAGTTGTATCGCAATCCTGAACATCCCTATACGCAAGCGTTGTTGTCCGCGATTCCGGTGCATACGAGTCGCGGCAGGCGTGATCGCGTCATTCTCAAAGGCGATGTGCCCAGTCCACTCAATCCACCTAAGGGCTGCCGCTTCCATCCGCGCTGCCCGGTAGCGATCGATGTTTGCTCCAAAGAGGAACCGCCGCTGGTCGATCTGGGCGGCGGGCATTTGTGCGCGTGTCATCTCAGACAGCCGAAATAGAAACCTCTCGGAGATTGAGAAACCGGGTTTCTACGTGTGGCACTGCATTACGCCAAGAACGCAGAAACCCGGTTTCTTCATCTGCTGCTACAACTGCTCATACGCCGCTCGCCGGTTTTTACGTCGCGCCAATTCGCTCGCGTAGTGTTTCCCCAATGTGTCCGCATGTTTCCGCGCCCAAGCGGTGAGGCGAGTTGATCCAGTGGGTGGCGACGACGTGACCAATAGATCGGCCATCAAGCCCTCCACTTCATCGCGCGTGATCATCACATCGCCCACCAACTTCCCCAGCACTGCACCCACGGCGTACCCGATCGAGGGGGGCACCGACACGATCGGACGTTTGACCCCGATGATGTTTCCGATTTCTTCCACCAGTCGTCGATAGGTGAAGGTCTCCGGCCCGATCGCATCGATCACGCGATTCTCACGATCTTTTCCTTGCTCTACCGCCAACGCCGCGAAGTCGTCGACGTGCATGGGCTGCAAGCGATATTGCCCGTCGCCGAAGACGCCGAACACGGGCAGCTTGCGCAGCGTCCACGCAATGTTGTTGATTAAGATATCTTCGTGACCGAAGAGTACGTTCGGGCGCAGGATGGCATATGACAGGCCGGATTCTTTCAACGCGCGTTCGAGCACCGCTTTGCCCTTGAAGTATTCCAGCGGCGAATCTTCTGACGGATTGGTGATGCTGGTGTGCACAACGCGCGGCACGCCCGCCTGCTTGGCCGCCGCAAATAGTTTCAGCGTATTCTCCACCGCCACCGAATGTTGAAAGCCCGGTTCTTTGGTGTTGAAGCGAATCCAGTAAGTGTTGTAGAGTACGCTGACGCCGCGCAGCGATTCGACCAACGCGGCTTGATCATCGAAGTTGAAAGGATGTACTTTGACTTTGTCGCCAAAGGGATTGGCGCGTTGTGTTGAATTGGTCAACGTGCGCACGCGCATTCCCGCTTCAAGCAGGCGCGTGGTAATGTATTTGCCCGAGTAGCCGAACGCTCCGGTAACGACGTGCAATTCAGACATGGCAACCTCGGTGAGCTGGAATGCGAATTATTTCGTTACTACTCAGCCGCATCCCGCCTAGCGCGCCGCCGCGCATAGCGCGGACACGGCGTGAGCGGAGCAGCCAGCGCGTTCTTCGACTACGTTGCACTCCGCTCAGAATGCGCTGGCTGCGAAGTCGAAGGATAGCGGGCTGAGTAGTAACATTATTTCACTTTGGGTTAGCATGAAATAACGAAACCGGATTTCTCTGGCGCGCATCCTGTGCTGTCGCAGAATGGCCGAGAAATCCGGTCGGGTTATTGAAAATGCTGGATGTTGTGCCGGGACTCGCGTGTCAGGCGGCTTCTACCTCTTTCGCCTCATGCACGGCGGCGATGATCTTGCGCAGGAGTATTTCGCGCTGTTTGAGACCCTCTTTGTACTCGTGGCTATGGGTGGCGCTGATCTCGCCGCGCAGATCGGTCAGGTATGCGTCCAGCATTTCTTCCATCAGGGTGCGCTCTTCCAATGTGAGATCAATGTGTAGCATGGCCGCCTCCTTGAGTGAAGGTGATTCCAGGCTGCTCTGCTTTCATTGTACTCCCGTTTTTTCCAGAATCAACGCCGAATTTAGGCCCAATACGGTTTCGTTAACGCTCACCCAGCCGCGTCCACGCGGTGGGATCGCCCGCGCGGACGCGGGCTGAAAGCCTTATCTGAACCGTATTGGATTTAGACCACGCCCGCCCACTTCAGAGCCGGCACAATCAAGGAGTTCCAGGTGTAGCCCGAACGATTGGGATCGGTCGCGCCCTCGACGCCCGGCGCGAGGATGATGATTTCTTTAGAACGGCGATCTTTCGCCAGCTCGCCCCGCACGAGGGTTTCGATACGCGCTTTCTGAATGGGATCGGGGGCAAGCTTGTAGCGCAGCGCCAGCGCGATGAGCGTATACATCGGCCAGTAGCCGCCGTTTTGATAATGCCCCGGATCGTTCAGGCTGGGCACCGCGAAGCGCTCGGGGGGCAGGAAAGAGCCATCGGGCGCGCAGATGACCTTGAGGCCGGCCAGCGTTTTATCGGCTTTGGTGACGCTGCCCACCTGCACCAAATGATCGACCGTGGTGCGGATGGCTTCATCGGGCAGGGCGGTTTCTTTATACAACCAGCGCAGCAAAAATTCGGGGAACACGGTCGAGATGTCGAGCTTGTCCGCCCACCACGAATCTTTGCCGAGGGTCAGGCTGCCCAGGTCGGGGCGGTAGAATTCGGCGTAACGGGCGCGGGCCCGATCGTAATCGGCGGCGACGACGTTGCCCCAGCCGTGTTCCAGCATCGAGCGCACGGCGACCGCGTACAGTCCCTGATTGTGCGCCACCCGTTCCGGCGTGTCGAACTGCACGGTGTCGGCCCAGTAACAGAAGGGCTGCGCGGGCGTGAGATGGAAATCATTTTGCAGGTGGGTCTTGACGAACGACCAGGCTCGTTCGACCACGACCTGATCGATCTTGACGCGATTGCGCTTCAGCCAGGCCGCCCAGATGACAAACAAGAGCGACGAGTCGTCGTCCCAGATTTGAAAGAGGAATTCATTCTTGGGATCGAACGGTACCGCGCAGCGAATTTGTCCCGTGTCTGGATTTTGCGTCTCGGCAAACCAGCGATAACACTCCGCGCCCAGGTTGACGTCATTCAACGCCAGCGGGCCGTAGAAACTGTCGCGCACGAAGGTGGCCTTGGGATAGACCCGGCTGGATAACATGGCGCGGCGTTTGTTCTTCACGACCACGTTGTTGCGGGCGTCGGCAAAGTAATAGCGCAGCAACGGCGTGATGGATGAGGCCGCTTCGACGTTGGAATTACCGGAGAGCGCCGCGTACACTTCTGACGCAGCCAGCACCGCGCCGGTGGCTCCGATCAGTTTTAATACATCTCGTCGTGAATGATTCGTGGACATAGCTTATTTATTCTCCCCATAACACTTCATGATAGGTTTGCATGACGGCGTGAGCCAGCTTGGTGGAATCATGTCGCCAGGGACGGGTCTCGTCGATCACGTCGGCGGCCATGATGCGGGGCGAACCATCGAGCATGAGGGTGCGCACGATTTCGCCCACGCCTTCCGGCGCATTTACCCATTTGACATCGGCGCGCGCATTGGACAGGACGACGTCGATGATGTTAGGGCCGATATGCTTTTCCAGCGCGGCGACATGATCGTGCACCGTATAGCCGTCGGTTTCGCCGTGCTGCGTGGCGACGTTACAAATGTACAGCTTCAAAGCGCGGCTGGCGCGCAGCGCTTCGGGCAGCGAGGTGATCAGCAGGTTGGGCAGGATGCTGGTATACAGACTGCCCGGCCCCAACACGATCAGATCGGCATCGAGAATGGCGCGAATCGTTTCGGGATAGGCGCGGACCTGATCGGGTTGGAGATAAATGCGTTCGATCGCGCCGCCGAAATGCGTGATGGCCGATTCACCCTCGACGTGTTTCAGCCCTTGTCCGTTGCGGACTTCGGCGCAGAGCGTTACATCGCTCAACGTGCTGGGCAGGATGCGACCCGTAATCGCCAGCACGCGGCTGCTCTCGATTAAGGCCTGTTCGAACGAGCCGGAGATCTCGGCCATGGCCGTGATGAACAAGTTGCCCAACGCGTGTCCGTCCAGATCTTTCTGAGTGGGCGCAAAGCGATATTGAAACAGCTGCGTCGTCAGCGATTCGTCGTCGGCCAGCGCTGCCAGGCAGCTGCGAAAATCGCCGGGGGGGAGCACACCCATCTCACGCCGCAAGCGCCCACTGGAGCCGCCGTCGTCGGCTACGGTGACGATGGCAGTGATGTTCGAGGTGTAGTGTTTCAGCCCGCGCAGGAGCGTGGACAAGCCCGTGCCGCCGCCAATCGCCACCACCTTCGGGCCGCGCTCGCGCTGCCGGTGTTCGACCAGTGCTTGTGCCACCGGTTTGTCACCCGGGCGCGTAAAAGGTGAGAGGATCGATCGGCTGAGCTGGTAGGCCGCAATAGACAGCGCCGTGACGCCAACCGCGCCGACGACCAGCGCGCGTGCGAGGCGCGGCAGGAATTGTAGGGTCAGGTAATAGGTCACACCGGACAAGTCGGTACTGCGATAGATATCAATCAGTACGAAAGCGAGGCCGAGTGAGACCAGGGTCACACCGAACAAGAAGAGCACGACCCAGCGCTTCACGCCGATGCCGGGCGTCAGCCACTTCCAGTTGGCATCGGCGCGCAGACGCTGCCAGAATCTGGGGCGTGGTGTTGTTTTAGAAGGAGGTGCTTGTGGAACCATCATCATCCATTCTGAGACGTTGCGTGTCTCTGCCGACTTAAGTATAATGCACTTGCTAACCTCGATCAACCGACCACTAGTGGCGCTGTCGGCCCTACTTGATTGGTTGAAGGCTCCGCATCTAAATCTTCTCTTGCGAGGATACTATGGCTGATTTTGAACTATTGAAGGAATTGGTAAGCCCCAACAGCAGCAAGATCGTTTTGTTGGTGATGGATGGCCTGGGCGGCCTGCCGCGTGAACTCAACGGCCCGACCGAACTGGAGTACGCTCAGACACCCAACTTCGATCGGTTGGCCGTGGAAGGCAATCTGGGTCTTAGCCAACCGGCGGGCGCGGGTGTGACGCCCGGCAGCGGTCCCGGCCACCTGGGGCTGTTCGGGTACGATCCACTCGAATATGTCATCGGGCGCGGTGTGCTCGAGTCGGTGGGCATCGGCTTCCAGCTGGGTCCGCATGATGTGGCGGCGCGCGGCAACTTCTGCACGGTCGACGAGAACAATGTGATCACCGATCGGCGCGCGGGCCGCATTCCCACGTCGAAGTGTGTGGAGTTGGTGGAAAAACTCCGCCCGATTACACTGCCCGGCGTCGAGGTCTTTGTCGAGCCGGTGCAGGACTATCGCTTCTGCGTGATTCTGCGCGGCCCCGGCCTGGACGGTCACATCGCCGACACCGATCCGCAAAAGAAGGCTCCGCCGCTGTCGGCCGTGGCGCATGTGCCGGAAGCCGAACATACTGCCGAGTTGTTCAATCAATGGATCGCGCAGGCGCGCGAGATTCTAAAGAACGAAAGTCCTGCTAATGCGATGACGCTGCGCGGCTTTGCGTCTTATCCCAAGCTGCCGCGCTTCTCCGAAGCGTACGGGTTGCGCGCGGCGTGTGTGGCGGTGTATCCCATGTACAAGGGCGTGGCCAGCCTCGTCGGCATGGATGTGATCGCGTTTGAAGGTGGCAAGCCGGAAGATGAGTTCAAGGCCGTGGCCGATAACTGGGACAAGTACGACTTCTTTTTCGTGCACATCAAGTACACCGACAGCCGCGGCGAAGACGGTGACTTCGAAGCGAAGGCGAAGGTGATCGAGGGTGTGGATGCGGCGCTGCCGAAGCTGCTGGCGCTGAAGCCTGATGTGTTGATCGTCACCGGCGATCACTCGACGCCGTGGGCGTTGAAGAGCCACTCGTGGCATCCCGTGCCGACGTTGTTGTGGGCGCCGGGCGTGACACGCCGCGATGAGTGCCAGGTCTTCGGCGAAACCGAAGCGTTGAAGGGCGCGCTGGGCCGCTTCCCCGCCAGCGACTTGATGATGTTCGCGCTGGCGTATGCCAAGCGCCTGGGCAAGTTCGGCGCGTAACGTGTAAAACGTGAAACGTAAAGCGTGACAAACCGCCCTGATTGGCTAACAAACCGATCGGGGCGGTTACGTTTTACGCAGTACGTTTTACTTTTTTCACCCACCACCGACTGGACACCAGCAGCCCCACGGCCATTATCGCTGTCAGTATGCCGATGAGGATCGCGGCATCGCTCCAGAGCTGTTCGGGATAGAGGCGGATTAATGTGTCGTTGTAGCGAAACATGAACGTGTCGCCTTCGAAGAACAGGCGATGGAACGTCAGAAAGAACGAATCGAAGTTGAGCAGCACGTAGGCGATCAGACCCACCAGCAAAACGAGCGTCAGGATCGAGCCTGTTTCTAGCCCTTGTGGGATTGCGTTTCGATAGCGAGTGCTCTTGCGAAAAACGATTGCAAGGATGACGAGCAGCGCGGCACTGCTGAGCGTCAGCGGGAAGACCGTCGCCATCAACACGCGCACGTCGAGCATGTGCTTGATTTCGCGGGCCTGGAAGGCAGGCTCGCCGTTGGGAAGTTTGGCCTGTTCCAATTCGATCAGGCCTGCGCCTTCCGGCACAACGGAGTACAGGCCGGCGAATCCCAACGGGGTGCGCTGCTCCAGCGTGAAGCCGTAGGGATCGGGCGGGAAGCCGGGGCGGTTGTATTCGAATTGAATGAACCACGGATTCGCCACAAGGCGAATGCTGGCGACAACCAACAGGAATGGGATGGCGAGGGCGATGAGGAAGATGAGTAGTTTTTTGAGCATGATTTTTCCATGATAGCGAGAAGGAGGGATTGAGAGATGGAGGGAAGAAGAGAATGCTTCTCTCTATCGCGCTTTTAATCACTGTAATTTGATTTCTCCCGAACCGACGCCAAACAAGAAATTAAGCATGATCTCATTCGTCAACCGTTCGACGGGCGCGCGATCATCGGTGAAGATCACGGCATTCGGGTTGAGGGGACGTTGTTTGGCCGAGGCCTGCCCCGCGGTGTTGCGTAAAATGGGATGCGGCATGGCGTCCAGATTGGCGCGCAGATTGTCGAACGAGGTGGGCTGATTGGTCGCATACACGATCGAGTTGAAGGTGCCCGGCACGTCGATGACGTGGACCGAGGGAAACACGCTGGACGCAGTTTGCGCCATCGCGTCGACCATTTGATAATCGGTGCGGGTGCGCCCGACGTTGATGGCCATGACGCCGGTGCTGGTGAGATGATTGCGCAGTTCCTGCATGAATTCGCGGGTGGTCAGATGCCACGGAATGTAGGGCACGCGGAAGGCATCGAGCGCGATCACGTCGTAGTGATGGGGTGAGTTAGCCAGGGCGGCGCGTCCGTCGCCGATGATGACGTTGAGATTGGGTTGGGTCATGCCGAAATAGTCGCGGCCTACCTGGGCAATCTTCGGATCGATCTCGATCCCATCGATGGGCAGGGGACCGTAAATCTCGGAGTACAGGCGCGAAATCGAGCCGCCCGCCAGGCCGACAATCGCCAGCCGTTTGACGTGTGTGAGATCGAACGGCGGGGTGTTGAAGAACGGCGCGATGGTGAAATAGTCCCACGTGCCGTTGGTTGCCACTTGCTGCGGATTGTAGATCGAATGAACGCCTTGCCCTTCGTTGAGGAGCAAATAGCGCGTGCCGCTGCGCTCCACCACCTGGATGTAGTTGTAACCGGATTCGCCTTGATAGATCGTGCCGCTGAGTTCGCTGAAGGAGGTGGGCACGAACAGTTGGAGCGAGAGCAGCACGATCGGCATCCACAGCAGCGCCAGCGCGCGTTTGCCCAAAAAGAGCAGGGCCAGGCTTAACAGCGCCAGCGCCATCACGACGAAGGTGCCGCGTGTGCCCAACCAGTCGAGCAGAAACAATTCTGGCAGAAAAGATCCGATGAAGCTGCCCAGCGTGGAGATGGCATACAGCCGGCCGGAAACGTGCCCCGCTTGTTCAACGTGGCGCATGGACAGGCGCACCGCGAAGGGCGAGACGCAGCCTAACAGCGTGACGGGCACGGCGAACAAAATCAGCGTGACACCGAAGGCGAGGATGATCAACGCAACGTTCAAGTCGCCCAGGTTTTGCAGATTGTCGCGCGCCAGGCGGAGCAGCGGCAGCGCCATGAAGGGAATGAGGCCGATGAGGAACGCGCCCCACGCGATGAGGCGGTAAAACGTGATCGGGTTGGGGGCTCGATCGGCCAGCCGCCCGCCGATGAGATAGCCGGCGGAGAGATACAGTAGAATCAGGCCAATGACGACAGCCGAGATCAAGTTCGATGTGCCGAAGACGGGGGCGAAGAGCCGGAAGGCCGAGAGTTCGACGGCCAGGGTGGTCATGCCGCTCAGAAACACCGCGCTGAGCAGCTTCCGCTGGCTGACCGCTGACGGTTGAGTGCCTGCTTGGTTGTTGATCATGGCGACGGGTATTATAATCGAAAACGGTTCAGAAACCCGGTCTCTGTGAGAAGCCGGGTTTCTGTGTGAGGGATCATGTCCGAAGCAGAGGTCAAAGATCAAAAAGTGGAAATCATGCTACAGCGCTCGCTGCGCCGCAACGTGGTCGCTTCAATGACTGACAGCGGAGCGTTTGGCGGGGCACTGGGCTTTATCGGATATAGCACCGTGCTGCCGACGATGGCGCTGGCCTTGTCGCACTCCGAGCCGTTTGTAGGATTGATCACGACGATTTGGAGCGGGATGTGGTTGCTGCCACAGCTGCCCGCCGGGCGCTGGATGGCCGGTCGGCCTCACAAGAAACCGATTTTATTGCGGGCCGCGTTCTTAAGCCGCATCTCATTAGTCCTCTTCGCCATCGCGCTGGCGCTGAATTTGAATCCTATCCTGCTGGCGATCTTGCTGTCGCTTGTGATGGCGACCTTCCGCGGCCTGGATGGCGTGGCGGCGGTGGCGTGGTTCGACATCATCAGCAAGATGTTTCCGCCGCACATCCGCGGTAAGATTTTGGGTTGGACGCAGTCGGCGGCTTTTGCGACGCAATTCATGTCGGCGTTTGTGGTGGCGTGGGCGCTGGGCGATACCGGACTGGTATTTCCTTACAACTACGCGCTGCTGATGGGCCTGGCCGGGTTGTTCGTGCTGGTTTCGTGGAGCGCCTTGTTGTTCTTTGTGGAACCGCCGGGCGACGTATCGAATAACGTGTCGGCGCAGTTGAGCATCGGGGCCCATGCGCGGCACATCCTCAAGTCCGATCAATCTTTTCGCCTCAACGCGATCGGCCGCATTCTCATCGGCGGCATCGGTTTTGCCACACCCTTCTACGTGCTGCAGGCGACACAGGTCTTGAAAGTGTCCACCGATACGATCGGGTTGTTTCTGGCCGCACAGACGGTGGGCGGCGTGGTGTCGAGTTTGATCTGCGGCTCGATCAGCCAGAAGCGTGGATCGCATCTGGTCATCCGCCTCACGATGATCCTGGCGTTGATTCCGCCCATCCTGGCCCTGCTGCTGAATATCTTCGCGCGCGACAATGCCCCCCTGGCGACGGCGGGCACGGTTGCTATTTTTGTGGCCCTGGGCGCCACGGATGGATCGTTCTTGCTGGGCTTCTTGCAGCACTTGCTGGATATTGCGCCGCCCGCGGAACGCACCGCCTACACGGGCCTCAGTAATACGATTGGCGGCCTCACCGTCATCGCGCCGACGATCGGTGGGCTGCTGCTGCAAGCCACCTCGTTTCAGGCGTTGTTCGTGGTGACGGCGGTGTTTCCGATCGCGGGGCTATTGGTGGCGCTGAGAATTCCGCGCGTGAGACGTGAGAGGTAAGCCTATTTGACTTGCAAGCCGTGGCTAAGTAAAATGCAAGCGTCTCAACTCAAATTACCCGGAGGTGAAGTCCCATGCTGATCCGTGATCGTATGACTCGCAGTCCCGTGTTGTGTGCGCCGGATGTGTCGGTGACGGATGCCTTTGATCTGATGAAGAAGGCGCGCATCCGCCGGATGCCCGTGGTGGACAAACACGGCAAGCTGGTGGGCATCGTGTCCGATAAAGATTTGCTGCGTGTCTCGCCGTCACCGGCTACCACGCTGAGCGCCTTCGAGATTCCGTACTTGCTGTCCAAGGTCAAGGTCAGCGATGTGATGATCAAGCAGGTCATTACGGTGCAGGAAGACACGCCCATCGAAGATGCGGCGCGCATCATGGTCGATAACAAGATCGGCGGACTGCCCGTGGTGAATGAGGCGGACGCGGTGGTGGGCATCATCACCGAGACCGATATTTTCAAGACCTTCCTGGAACTGATCGGCGCGCGCCGCTCGGGTGTGCGCATCACGATGTATGTGAAGGATGTGCGGGGCGAGTTGGCGCGCGTGAGCCAGGCCGTGGCCGACATTGGCGGCAACATCATCGCCACGGTCGAAGTGCCGGGCACCGATTCCACCAACTACGAAGTGCTCTTGAAGGTCAGCGATGTCTCGAAGGAAGCGGTCGTCGCCGCACTCACGCCCATCGTGGTGCGCATCGTCGACGTGCGCGAAAGCTAACTCGATCGATCTGCTAAGTGTAAAAAGACCCGGCTTCTGGAACATAGAAGCCGGGTCTTTTTTACGCTAAAAGAACCGATCCCGGTTGATCCTATTGCGCCGGCCAAAGAAAGGCTGGCAGATCATTGCACTGTCGGCACCATCTAGCTGTCAGGTATCAGGACATCGTGAACTGTTTTGAACACTCAACTTATTTCGCTAATGTATCAGGACATCGTGAACTACCTCAAGCCGTTTTGGCGTGAGCGAACTCGGGTCTAAGTCGCGCGACTGTTTCAGGGATAT
>JBGSPW010000249.1:0-21979 GCA_041738395.1 Thermoflexales bacterium | reverse complement strand
AGTTGATTAAAGACCGGCTCGAAGGCGCGCAACAGGGTGCCAATCGTGAAGCGTTCAGGCATGGCGGACTCAATTCGGGCAGAAGATGGCCCAACTTAACACAGCCCGCGCTTTTTGAAAAGTCAAATTGAGAATTGCTGAGGTTAATGTGCCGGAATCCATCCAGAAACCCCAGGAACAACCCTATCCGCATCTGTTTCGCAACTTTGGGCTGGGTATCGTCAACGGCGGGATGTTCATCTTTGCCGAAGCACTCATGTCGATGGACACGGTGCTGACGTGGTTCGTGCAGCAGTTGGGCGGCTCCAATTTCCTGATCGGTCTGGTCGGCCCCATGCGCGATGCGGGCTGGTTCTTGCCGCAGTTGTTCATCTCGCATCGCTTGCAGCGCCAGCCGTTGAAGCTACCGCTCTATCGGCGGGTGGCGGCCGTGCGGTCGGTGGCGTGGTTCGTGTGGGCGGCCGCCACGTTTGTGCTGGCGGCGAATTCCTCCGCGTTGTTGTTCGTGTTCTTTGTGGCTTTTGCCGTTAATTCGCTGGCGTCCGGGTTCGCCGGTTTGCCTTTCATGGAAGTCGTTGCCAAGACCATCCCTCCCTGGCGGCGTGGATCGTACTTTGGGGCGCGCATGTTTGCGGGCAGCTTGCTGGGCCTACTGGCTGGCGTGCTGGTGGTGGTGGTGCTGGCGGAGCAGAATCCCCTGCCGTTTCCGCAGAATGTCGGCGTGCTCTTTGCCATCTCATGGGTGGCCGCCGTCAGCGGACTGGCGGCGTTTGGACTGGTGAAAGAACCGCCCAGCGACGTGCTGGATGATGGGGCGACATTCACGGCCCACATGCAGCGCGCGGCGCGCTTACCGCAGCACAACCGGAACTTGCGCTATCTGTTGATCGCGCGCGTTGTGATTCTGTTATCCTATGTCGCCGGACCTTTCTACAGCATTTATTCGATCAATGTGCTGCAGGCGCCGGTCTCCATCATCGGCATCTATGTGGGGGTGCGCACAGTTGTCGCGCTAGTGATCAATCCGGTGTGGTCGCGGCTGAGCGATCGGCGTGGTAACAAGCTGGTGATGCAGCTGGCCACGGCCACGGGCGTGCTCATGATCGCGTGGGCCGTCTTTGCGCCGAGCGTGGCACAACAGCTCAACGCCCCGGCCCAGCTCGTGGCGTATCTGTTTGTGCCGGTCTTCGCCTTGATGGGCATCTACGAAACGGGCATCGGCATCGGTAGTGTGAACCTGACGTTGGAAGTGGCTCCGGCAAATGATCGTGCCATCTACATTGGCTTGACCAATACTGTGCTAGGCGTCGCTTACATCAGCACGGCGGTCAGCGGCCTCATTGTCGATTTAATCAGCTACGAGGGCGTGTTTAGCCTGGGACTCCTGTTGTTGTTGGTCGCTTCGTGGGCGTTGTGGCGTATGCGCGATCCTCGCGAGTTGACCGCCGAAGGCACGGCGCATGTCAGACCTTAGCCCTGTAGTGATTGTGCGTGGCGGCGGCGATTTGGGCACCGGCGTGGCGCTACGTCTGCACCGTGCCGGTTGGCGCGTGCTGATCGCAGAACTGCTGCAACCGTTGGTCATTCGCCGCACGGTGGCGTTTGCTTCGGCCATCTACGATGGCTCGACCGAGGTCGAAGGCACGATCGGATTACGGATTCACACGGAGCACATTGAGTCCGAAGCCGGCCTATGTTGGAGTGCCGATCAGATTCCGGTGGTTGTCGATCCCAATCGAACAGTGGCGGCCCAGCTGTGCCCGATCGCAATGATCGATGCGATCATGGCCAAGCATAACACGGGCACGCAGCTCGGTGATGCGCCGATTGTGGTGGCGCTGGGGCCGGGCTTCACTGCAGGCGTCGATTGTCATGCGGTCATCGAAACGCAGCGCGGCCACAACCTGGGGCGCGTTTATTACCAGGGCTCGGCGGCGCCGAATACCGGCACACCGGGCACGGTCGGCGGACAGGATGCGCAGCGGGCAATACGCGCGCCGGTGGCCGGTGTATTCTACGCGCACCGCACGATCGGCGATCGCGTCAAAGTGGGCGATGTGATCGGACGCGTGATCACGGTCGATGTCTCGCTCACCGATTCGGCGGCCGGGCGGCTGGCGTCGATCGATCGCGATGCTTCACAACCCTTGGGCATCGTCATCAAAACCAAGATCGACGGCGTATTGCGCGGCATCTTGCGTGACGGGCTGAAGGTTCCGGCCAACACCAAGATTGCCGATGTCGATCCGCGGGGTGAGGCGGAGTATTGCTTCACCGTCTCGGACAAGTCGTGGGCGGTGGGCGGCGGGGCGTTAGAAGCGGTGTTGTATTTGCAGCGAAAATTGTAGGGGCGAGCCTTGCGCTCGTCCACTGGGGAAGCACGAGGCTTACCCCTACATACGTCGATACCGCGCAATGCGAATCGCCTCGCTGACGAGAATCTCTTTGTCGTGCACGGGCAGCTTCAACAACTCCTCGACGCGCATGGCCGTCAGATCGTCGATGCTGGCGTCTTTCCATTCCTCTGCTAAATAAGCGCGCAAGTCCACCATCGAATCCGCGTGCCACACAAACTCGAACGTGCCTGCACGTTCCAGTGCAAAGCGCTCGCTATCGACCACGCGCTGTAACGCCTCGTCGGCCCACTCATATTCCACGTAGTCGTCGCTTTCATTGACCCAGCCCGCCGGAATGATCTGTTCGAGCAAGCGCACGGCCAGTGCCGCCGGTTCGTTTGTCGGATGGATGTCGATGAGCAGTCCGTCAGGCTTCAACAGCTGCTGGATTTTCTCAAGGGCATGCACCATGCCCGCGCGCTCTATTCATCACAGCGACCAGGAGAGCAGAGCGAGGTCGAACTTTTCTGCGGGGAGGTCTAACTCTTCAAGGCGCGCCACGCGAAACTCGATCTTGTCGCGCAACTCGGTGGGGCACTCTTCGATAGCAATCTCAATATCTTCGGCTTTGGGATCGATCGCAACGATGTGCGCGGCTCGATCGGCATAGCGCCACGTCAAACGCCCATCGCCACAACCGATCTCCAGCACGCGCTTGCCGCTGAAGTCGACGTACTCATGTAGCGCCTCAGTTTCAGTATCTTCCGGATCGATCCGAACTGGCATGGTTTCCTTTGATCATTGATCATTGATCATTTTCATTGATTTCCCCGTGCCGCCATTTCTCAACATCACAATCTCCGCCATGATGCTCACCGCAATCTCTTCCGGCGTTTCCGCGTTCAACTCCAACCCGATTGGCGCGTGCACGCGATTGAGTTTTTCTTCGGCCACACCGCGTTCGCGCAGCTCTTTCAGCGCCTGCGTCCAACGCCGCCGCGATCCGATCACGCCGATGTAGGCCACGTCGGCGTCCAGCAGTTTGGGCAGCAGCGCTACATCGAACTGCACACTGCGTGTGAGTAACAACACGTAGGTCTGTGAATTGGGTCTGATCTTGGCTAAGTGATCATCAAGCGCACCGGAGAGATACACATCCGCTTCAGGGATCCACTCCGGCGAGACAAGCTCGGCGCGATCATCGTTGACAATCACGCGGAAGCCCAGCCACTTGGCCAGATGTGCTGTGGCACGCCCCACGTGCCCCGCGCCGATGATGACAACTTGCGGTGGTGGATTGATTGGCTCGATGAAAACCTCCACGGTTCCTCCGCATACCCCCGGATCACCTTGCTTGGGATCGACCAGGTTGTATTCCACAATCTTCGTCTGACCGGAGCGCGCCACGGCTTGCGCTTCTTCGATCGCGCGCTGCTCCATCTCGCCGCCACCCACCGTGCCGACGAACTTCCCGTCGGCGAAGACCAGCATCTTCGAGGTGGAATGCCGTGGCACTGATCCGCTCGATTTGATCACGGTGCAGAGTGCGGCGGATTGGCCGTTAGATTGCGCTTCAAGAATAGCAGAGTAGACGTTAGCAGTCATGACTCGGCTCGAATAGCCTCGTCAAGCGCCGCGACTAACGGAGGCAGATCAGCGGTGAGGATGCGCCATACAATGTCCAGATCAATGGCACCGTAACCATGAATCAAACGATTGCGTAGGCCGATAATTTCTGACCAGGGAATTGCTGGATACCTATCTTGTACGTCGCGCGGCAATCGATTAGCGGCCTCGCTAACGATTTCAAGCAATCGTACCAGCGCCAGGCTTAGCACACGGTCGGCGTTCAGGTCAGTACGCGAGCGCCCCTGTATCAGCGTCAACGCTTCCTGTGCGTGATCACGCATATCTTGTAGGCGAATCACTGTGTCATGTTTAGACATAGACGGGTATTTGTTCTCGTTGAACTTCATCCAGGAAACGCGGGCTTAACCAATGCAGCGTATTGAGATCAACCGGGCGGCCCAAGATTTGGGACAATTCGGTTTGCATCGAGAAGAACCGCAAGCCCGGTGTGTACTCTGGCTCAAACTCAACCAGCACATCAATATCACTGTCTGGCTTGAAGTCATCACGCACGACAGAGCCAAATAGTGACAACTTGCGTATGTGATTGCGTTGGCAGAAGTCTGCGATTCGATCGTGTGGAATTTCGATTCTAGTTGTAGCCATATCTAAGTCCTCCGCTACAATTCTATCGTATCGCGTGAATCACGTGTTGCGCAACGCTTGCCACACCCTCTCCGGCGTCGCGGGAATTTCAGGCAGCCACGCGCCGCAGGCATCATGGATCGCATTAACCACCGCAGGCGCGACGCCGTCCATCGGAATTTCGGCCACGGCCTTCACGCCGAATGGATGCGACGGCTCGTTCGTCTCGACGAAGATCACGTCGAGGGCGGGCATCTCATCGGCGCGGAAGATCTTGTAAGCGTAAAGATCGTTCGCCAGCGAGCGGCCCTTCTTATCGTACTTCATCTCTTCGCACACCGCGTAACCCAGCGCCTGCGTCATGCCGCCTTCGATCTGGCCCGACGCCGTGACCGGATTGACGATCACGCCCGAATCCACAGCCATGACCAGTTTATCGACGGTGACTTGCCCGGTCTCAGTGTCCACCGTGACTTCGGCAAATTGCGCGGCGAACGGCGGCGGCGATTCAGGCGACATGTATGAGGCCACGGCCATGATCTGATGTTGATTGCTGTGATGCAGCGATTCCAACGCGATCTGGGCCAACGTCACCGATTGATTCTCCGGCCCCCACGCGGCTCGATCGGCTAAGCGCACACTCGCCGGTTTGATCTGCATCATGCTTCCTGCCACTTGCTTGATCTGCTCTGCCACTTTCTCGGCCGCTTTCACCACCGCCGCACCGGAGATGTACGTCGTCGATGAGGCATACGCTCCTTTGTCAAACGGCGTGAAATCGGTATCGCTGGAATACATGATGATGTCGTCGAGCGGTACGCCCAGCACTTCGGCGGCCATCTGGCCCAACACCGTATCCGATCCGGTGCCCAGATCGGTCGCGCCGACGAGGCAGTTGAACGATCCATCGTCGTTCATTTTGATCGACGCCGCGCCCATATCGAGATACGGAATGGCCGTGCCCTGCATCACGCACGCGATGCCGATCCCTTTGCGCAGCTGGGGCTTGCCGGGCACCGTATGCCAATCGGGATTGCCGAATTTCCGCGCCCAATCGATCGCCGCGGCGCCTTGTTCCACGCACTGCGGCAGCGCGCACGTCTTGATGATTTCCGGTCGCGGTTCGCGGCCCTCGCTCCACGCGCGGCTGAACGGATGCTCATCGCCCGCGCGCACGGTGTTCTTCAAACGAAACTCGATCGGATCGAAGCCCAACTCGCGCGCGATGCGCTCCATGTGCACATCCACGGCGAATGCGCCCTGCGGCACACCGTAACCTCGATACGCCCCAGCAGGCGGCGTGTTGGTGTACACAATGTCGGCGTAGAAGCGGATGTTGGGAATCGGCGGATTGCCTTCGGTCGGTTGACCGGTGTAAAGAGCCATCGCTTTGTGGCCGGTGTTGCCCGTCACGGTCAGCGCGTGACAACCATACGCGCCCGTATCACTCAATGCATACATCGCATTCGCCGTGAGCTTGCCATCCTTCGTCACGCCCGTCTTCATGTGAATGCGCATCGGATGCCGCGAGCGTCCTGCGTAAAATTCTTCGCCGCGTGTGTATTCGAAGCGCACGGGCCGCCCGGTTGCAATCGTGAGATGTGCAGCCACGTCTTCGATCAACACTTCCTGCTTGCCGCCAAAGCCGCCGCCGATGCGCGGCTTGATCACACGGATGCGCTTGGCCGACAGACCCAGCACCGGCGCGAGAATGCGTCGCACGTGGAACGGCACCTGCGTCGAGGTGCGAATCACCAAGCGATCATCTTCGTCCCAATACGTCACGACGATGTGCGGCTCGATGTGGGCCTGCTGTACTTTGGGTACAACGTAGTCGTCCTCAAAAATCCGATCGGCTTTGGCAAACCCCTCGTCGAGATTGCCGATGTCGATGCGAATCTCCGCCGCCAAATTCTGGCTGGCATCCGAATCTGCAAAATTGATGTACTCCGGCTCGTCGTGGATGCGGATCGCCTCGGGCTTCATGCTGTCGCGCGGATCGAGAATCGCGGGCAGTTCTTCGTATTCCACCTCGATCAACTCCAACGCGCGCTCGGCGATCTCTTCGGTCTCGGCGGCGACAAAAGCCACGCGATCTCCGACGAAGCGCACCTTGTGATCGAGCGAGAACGTATCCTGTGGCCCTGGCATCGGATCGGATTGTCCGGCGGTGGAATAAACGACACGCGGAATATCTTGATACGTCAGCACGGCGGCGACGCCCGGCAGTTCACGCGCCTGGCTCGCATCGATGCGCTTGATGCGCGCATGCGCCACAGGCGAGTGCAGCACCTTGGCGATCAACATGCCGCGCAGTTCGATGTCGTCGGTGAAGGCGGGTTTGCCCTGTACCAGCTTGTAGGCATCGACCTTGATCTCCGGCTTGCCCACGACCTTCCAGTGATTGGTCTCTGGCGCAAACACCAATGTCGGCAGTGGCGTGGTCTTAACGAGCGTGCCTTCTTCTCCAGCTTCAGGCGTGGGTTGTGGCGGGTGTTGATGGTTGAACACCGGCAGCGGTTCGGTGCGCAACTCGATCGGTTCTACTTCCTCGCCGCGCATCAGGGCAGCCGCGCGCAGCACCGCCTGCACAGGTTTGGCGTATCCCGTGCAGCGGCACAACACGCCGCTCATTGCCTCGCGCACTTCGGCTTCTGAGGGATTCGGATTTCGATCGAGCAGCGATTTAGCCGCGAGGATCATCGCGGGCGTGCAGTAGCCGCACTGAATCGCGCCCGTCTCGACGAACGCGCGCTGCAATGGATGCAGCGGCACATTGCCCGTCCAGCCGTGCGTCGGGCCTGCGTCGGGCTGATCGAACGTGACGCCGAGTCCTTCGATCGTCGTGATTGACTTGCCCTGCACCTGCGCGGCCAGCAGCGTACACGAATTGATCGACTTGCCATCGATCAACACGGCACACGCGCCGCACGAGCCGTCGTCGCAGCCGTGCTTCACGCCGAAGTAACCGTTGCGACGCAGCACATCGAGCAGGCGATCTTTGGGCGAGACTTCAAACGTTTTGACTTCGGAATTGATGGTGAGTTGAATGTTCATGGCGGGCCTTCGATAAGTGGGTTGGGTGAGTCTCAGACGGGTCTGTTGGTTTCGGGAACCCGCGTAAACTGCAGTTCCGCAAAATCTACGTCGAGCAACCTGGGCTGATCGAACTTCATCTCACACGGTTTCCCCTGCGCAGTGAGGGGAAACGTCACAAAACCGGGGGTAACCATCGGGTCGCGCCAGTGAATGCGAAACACATCATAGTGCCAGTGCTCCAAATCGCCGGTGAAAGACGGGGTGTGACTGAAACGCAGCACCAGGCTGCCGTTTTCAAGTGCCAGACTGGCCTCCCCATAGACGGCCGCTTGGTAGGTTCCCGCGTACTGTTCCAAGGTCAGGGCTGGTCGAGTGCCCTTGACACGGGTTTCCTCGATTTCGGCCTTGGCTGAATGCTCTTTTTCAATGGCCTCTTGGCGAACTTGAAGATAGGCGGCGTACCAATCGGTGGCCGGTGCGCCAAGATAAGCATCCAATATGGAGTAGGTGACAGCCGCGACCAGCGCACTTTCCTGATTAGCCAGTACCACGATCCCCAGTTCTTCTTCAGGCACCATGGTGGCCAGCGCGACCAGGCCATCGACCCCGCCCGAATGCATGACTACTTTCCGCCCTCGATAGTTGCGAATGAACCAGCCCAGACCGTACGCGTAGAACTCGGGCGTGAGGGCCGCGAGGGCAGGCGGATACGATCGGATGGGGATGACCATGTGCGGCGTGATCAATTCTTGCGCCACCGCAGCACTCAGCAATTGCTGATCGGCAGATTGACCGTGCTGCAAATGAAGCCGCAGATAGTGCGCCATATCGACGGCGCTGGAATAGATCGAAGCGGCCGGGCCGACGTTGTCGTAATTGCGATGGGCCACTGCCTGCACTTTGTCGTCGATCGTGGCGTGAGGGGTAACCACGTTCTCATCAGACTTGAAAGCGGTGATGCTCGTGACACTATCGGTCATGCCCGACGGCTTGAAGATGCGCTCCTGCACAAAGGTGTCCCAATCGATTCCAGTCACGGCCGGGATCAGCTGACCGGCCACCAGATACATGATGTTCTGATAGGCGAATTGACTGCGGAAACTTGTGACGGGCTTGAGGTGCCGGATGCGTTTCACCACTTCGGCGCGATTATACGTTGAGCCATACCAGATGGTGCCGCCGCTCACTTCGGCCAGTCCCGAACGATGTGTCAGCAAATCGCGGATCATGATCTCGCGGGTGGCGTACGGATCGAACAACTGAAAGTCGGGCAGATGCTTAAGCACCGGATCATCCCACGCGAGTTTGCCTTCGTCCACCAACAGCGCCAGGCCGGTCGCTGTAAACGATTTGGAAATAGAGCCGATAGAAAATAAAGTATGTTCGTCAACCGGCGTTGGCCGATCAAGCGCACGCAATCCATAGCCCTGTGCGAGAATCAGCGTGTCGTTTTTCACGACCGACACGGCCAGCCCCGGCGTGGCAAAGCTGGCGAGTGCGATATCGATTTTTTTGGCGTCGAGTTCCGGGTGTGGAGTCATGGCTTTGACCTGATTGATCCTCAATGGTTGCCCGTAAGATCGAGGGGGGCGCGATCACTCTGACTTGATTATAGTTCGTTTAGCGTACTTTGGCAGCTTGGGTCAGGCTGTGGCGGAACCCGTCTCGCTGCCTCAGCGGCGCAGATGGCTGAGCGCTGCCGCAATGTTGCCTGCGAGCGAATTCACTGCGTCGAGGATCAGGCGTTCCTCTTGCCACGGCGCGTAATAGGCTTTGACGCGCTCGACTTCCGACCAATTCAATTCATGCCAGCCGGGAATACCGCGCTGCCGCACTTCCAACCGATTACGCTGTGTGACTTCATCGGAACAAATGCATTCGATCACGCACCACTTGGCTTGATAAGTCTGTGCCAGTGCGCGCCACTCGGCACGGATGGATAAGGTGCTGGCGACGCTATCCAGTATCACCGACTGTCCCAATCGAAATTGGCGTTCAGCCAATGTCGTCAGCAATTGATAGCCCGCTGACCCCAGACCCAGTCCGTTGTCCGGCGGGTGCAGTTCACAGCGGATCAGCGTTGCTTCCAGCCAATCCTTCGCGAAGACCGGAATGTTCAATTCGCGTGCCACCGCTTCGGCGATACTGGTCTTGCCGGAGCCGGGCAATCCGGTGAAGACGATGCACTGCATGCCGCTCACGCTGTCAATTTCTTTGCCATGTTGACGTTGGTGATCTCGTAGCCCAGCTTTTCATACAACGCACGGGCGCCGTGATTGAATCCAAACACATGCAGCGCCATCGTGTCGAGGCCCAACGCTCTGGCCTGCTCTTCGGCGGCGCGCATCGCTTGTTCGCCATAGCCCTTGCGCCGATAGGGCTCATCGATCCGAAAATCGTAGATGAACATGACGGGCTTGTTGGTGCTCTGCATGAAGCGCGCCAGCCAGATCATGCCGACCGTGATGCCCAACGCCTCGTCTTGAATCTCGTAGAGATAATTGTCCTTCGTCGCTACGCCATCCGGTAGCAGCTGTTGAAATTCTTTGGCCGACCTTTCCAGCGCTTCCTCTGGCTGCCAGTTGCTGGCCTGGACTTTGTCTGCGGCATACTCGCGAATGGAAATGTCCAGATAGATTTGATACTCGGCTTCATTCATCGGAACTAAACGAACCATCATTTACCTGCTTTCATGGGACGACGACTTTGCTCAACAAGATCGCATCAGTTCCTTCAGTTGTATGGAGGCGTACGCCATCTGGCCCATAGAGGCCGACGACGATGTGATACTCGCCGGGCGCAAATGTCGGCGGCAGGATCAATCCGTGCCGATCGGTGATCGGCTGTCCGATCGGCCAACCGCTCGTGGGCGCATAGCCGCCACCAGGTTGTAGATCGCTTTGTGCGACGATCTGTCCATTTTGATCAAGTACGTGGATGAAGACCGTATAATCCGTCGGGAGTGGCCTGGTCGTGTGCCACTGCAATTCAAAGCAGAGCGGCTCGCCCCACGTGGTGAGATTGACGCGTACATTATCCAATTGCAGCCCGTTCTCAAACTGGGCCGTGTCATGCAAATCTCGATCGGGCAATGTTGTGACAAAGTGCGATACCTGCGCCGATCCGGCAAACTCGCGGCTGACTTTGCACAGCGTCTCACTCAATTTCCGATCGATGGCCTGCCGCGGATCGGCCTTCTGCTCGGCCCCGAAATCCAGCACATACCACACTTCCGGTTTCTCGGCGCTGAACGCTTGAATCTTCTGCGCGCTCCACGCCTCGGCCTTGCCGCCGAGTTGCAGTGCCGCCACCGACGACCAGCCCGGCAGGAACGGCGCGAGACGTTCAGCGGTATCCACACGATCGAAAATGAGGTTGGCGCGATCGGGTGTGGATTGCGCCTTGATGACCTCAACCGCCTGTCGCATGGGATCAGCCTGATAGCGCTGCGCGGCGTACAATGGCAGTGCGGCAAGCGCTAATACGAGGACGGATAGCACGATTGCCATACTGCCGATCTTGCCCCAGCACTTCACGGTTTCCCAGCGCGGCGATGGTTCATCCGTGAAGATGACCGCGCCGAAGAACACTGCCAACCCCACCATGTAAGCCGTGCGGACGATAACCACGGCCGTCAGGTAACCTGGCTCGGCGTTGAGCAGGATGAACGTGATCGGCCACTCGATGACGTATATCACTTCCAGCACAGCGATCAATACGGTGCCCAGGAAGTTGGGCAGCAGGATACACAAAAAGGCGATGAGATACAACACCCACTGCGGGCTAAAGCCTTTTGACCAGAGCAGATAGAAGATGAAGGTAAGCGCGGCCAGACCGATGGCAGATCGGGCGGTCGTCACCGCGAAGCGTCCTTGTGGGACTGCGAGGGGCGCATCCTGAGCGGAACGAAGTGGAGTCGAAGGGTGCGCCCCTCGCAATGATGCTACACGCTTCATCGCCCGCCACAAAATCACGAGATAGACCACTCCAAACGTCAACGTCACGATCCCCCACGGAATCTGCGACGGAACGAGCGGACTGGCCGCCAGGGCCACATCAAAGCGATCGGCTACTTTAGGATCGACATGCTTGATCACGCCGTCGATCAGCGCATAGGGCGACGACCAGCCGGGCAGCGTCAGCAAGGTATCGAGATGGGCCAGCACCATCTGCGGTGCAGCGATCAAGAAAGGCAGTAAGCCCAGCAGCAGCGTCACTGCTCCGGCGGCGATTAACTTTACGAGTTGGATCAGTGCGCGCTTGTCTTTGCGCAGATAGATCAATAATGCTGCCGCGCCGATCAACGCGACATAGGGTTTAACCAGAATCCCTAGGCCGATCGCGACCCCCGCGAGAATCGGCCGGTCAGAGAGAATGGCCCACAGGGCCAGCAGCGCAAAGCACAACGCGATCGATTCGAACCAGCCCAGCACGACGAACAGCGGCACGAACAAGATCGCGTACAGCCAGGCACTCTTAATGGCCAGGCCCTCGCCGTTGACGCGCTTCGAGAGTTGATGAATCAACACCACGTTCACAACGTCGAAAGGAATGATCAGGCCGTGCAGCGCGAGGTTGAACCAGAAGCGTTGATCGATCCAACTGGGCAGCAGCGCAGAGAGTTTATAAGCCAGCACGCTGAGCCACGGAAAGAACGGTGGATACTCGACCCAATAGTTGACGAAGGGATACGCGCCCCCGGCGGCCAGCCGTCCGAGTTGAAAATGGTACGCGCTGTCCGGCCCGGTCTCGGCGATGTAGCCGCCCACGCGCAGCGTGATGACGGACAGCAGGCGCATCATCAGCATGGCGAGCATGATCATCGCCACATCGTGCTGCGTGAAGCGTGATACGTAATGCCTGAGGCGTGATGCGTAATACGTGATGTGTGTCATCGTGTGGCCACTCTGATGGTGATGGCGTTATCAGGGAGTAATTGGCCGTTGCTATCTATAGCCGTCAATCGTTGTTGCGTGGCACGATTATACACTCCGACTTTGATCGTATACGTGCCGTCGGGTAGTGCCATCTCGCGCAGATCGCGAATCTGTTCGCCGGGGCGACATTCGCTTAAGGGAAACAGATCGTGTAGCGGATCGCCATCCATCTGTGCGATCAGTTGACCGTTAGCATCGAAGACGTGCAAGAAGATCGTTTCGTCGGCTTTTAGTGGCGCAAGGCAGTTCCATACCCACTTGTCGCGGCGACTATCGGCAACGAACACGGTGCCAGATAGTTGAATGCGCGAATCGAATGTAGCGAGCGGTTGGCTGGATTGTTGCGATGTCAATTCACCGGCCTCGACAATCTTCACCGCGCCCGACGGATCATACTCAGTAATGAAGACCTGATCGGCCTCGCGGATCGCCGCGCTCAATTTGGCTTGATCGACCGCTTCGCCGCGCATGTCGACGGCGTATGGATAATCTTCGAGATGCGTCAGCGCGGGCACGGTCAACGATTGCGTCTGTGGCCGCACGCCCTTCTGCAATTCGACGTATTGGCCCAGATCGACCGAGACCGGCATCAGCACGGCACGGAAAAAGCCGACCGGAAATTCGCGCCACTTCGGTGTGATCTGGTCGGGCACATTGATGAATAGCAACTTCGCTTCACTTCCTGCTGCTGGTCCACTGTTGACCACATCCCAAATCGCTGGCATGGTCTGATCGTGCAGTGTCTTGCGCGTATTAAGGAACAAGGCGCTTTGTGCGAGAATAGCTGCTACCAAGATACCGCTGATCACTTTCCACCAGCGGTTGACGCGCGTTGATCGAAAATCGAGCGTCAGCAATCCGGCCCAGATCAACACGGCGCTGCCTGCGGCCACATAGAGAATGCGCGGCGAGATGCCCACGTAGCCGAAGCCGCGCGTCGCCCAGATCGGCAGCACCATCACGCCGTACCAGATCAAGCCGAAGAAAAACAGCGGCAGTTTGCGTCCACGCCAGTAAGCAACGGAGAGCAGCAACAATGCGATCGGCGCGATGACGATCAACGGCGCCCAGGCGGGATTGCTCAACGCGGGAAACCAGACGCGCCACGCGCCGACGGCTCCGGCCACAGGCCAGATCAACCCTTGCAGCAAATACCAGCCCGTCGCTTGATCGAACCGGGCGATGGTCGAGTCCGGGTCTTTGGGAATAATGATCCATAGCGCCACAAAGGCGACACAGATGCCGATGTGGAGCAGGGGGTAAAACCTCATCCCCAGCCCCTCTTCTGAAGACGAAAAGAAAGTCTTCAGGAGAGGGGAGCGGACACTCCCCCTCTCCTGAAATCGTTGTTTGATTTCAGGAGAGGCCGCAGGTGCCGCGCTTTTTGCGGTAGTGGCAGGAGGGTGAGGTCCCTGCAAAACAATCAACATCTCCAGCGCCGCGATCACAAATCCAAACGATGCCGCGTTTTCTTGAAACGGCAAGGCGAGAGCCAGCATCAAAACCGATAGCCAGATTTGTTTGCCGGGCGTCATGGCGAGGAGCATCCCGAGCGGAAGCCCGCGTTGTGTGCGGGCTGTAGTCGAAGGATGCGACGAAGCAATCTCAGTGTGGTCAGGGAGATTGCTTTGTCGCTCGCCTTTCCCGTTGCTTTGTGGCGGAGGCGCGCTGGGCGGCGCTCCTCGCCATGACGCGGCTTGAGCCGTGCGCCCATCAAAATACAAAATCGCTGACAACAGCATGAACAACGTGGCCTGCGGCTGCGGCGAGATGACCCACGTCACGGTCTGATAACTGAACGGATACCACGCGAAGAACAGCGCGGCGATTCCGGCGGCCAGCGTATGGCGCAAAACACGTTTCGCCAGCGCGAATATCAGCCACACATTCACGACATGCGTGAGGAGGTGGACGAGATGGAATGCGAACGGGTTGTACTCGCCTTGCAGGGCGGCCAGCAACTTCCACAGCGTAAACGCGAAAGGTCGATAGTACAGGTAGCCCTGTGAGGTCGTGAAGATTTGCAGGATCGATCGATTGCGCGCCAGGCCGATGTCGATCGGATCGACCCAGAAGAACGGATAGCTTAATGAGGACGCATAGACTAACAGCGTGGTGATCGTCAGGACGATCAACCAGAAGAGTGATGCGTGCTGAGTGACGAGTGAAGCAAGCGCCCGATACCATGCGCGTTTGGCAGGCGTCAAAGCAGAGGCAGTCATCGCAGCCTGGGGGTCAGCGTGCCAGGTTAGACAAGGCCCGCTTGACTAACACAGCGATCATCTCGCGGCGATAGTCGGCGCTGGCGAAGTAATCATCCGCTGGAGTGACGGTGGCGACGGCCAGCTGCGCCAGTTCTTCGATCGAGCCGGCGGACTGCGTAATCACGATCGGTTTTTCACCCACCCCGCCTAGCGCCAAACGAATATCGCGCAGCGCACCCTGATCGATCGTGGCGCGGGCCGCTACACACACGATCGGCAGATCGGCCGGCGTGCGCGCCACTTTTTCGTACGCGGCGTGCGTGGCCTTAGCCAGCGCGGGCAGCGTGACCTGCAGGATTAACGCGCGCGGCTGCGGCGTCCAGTAAGCCAGTTTCACTTCTTCTTCACGTGTACCGCGTCCCGTGCGTACCGTCAGACGCGCATCCAGTGCGAGCAGCGCGGTGAAGAGCGGCGAATTGCCTGAGGCAGCGACGATCGATCCAGCGAGGGACGCCCCCTCGCGTGTCTGACGCGAGGCTGAATCGAGAAGGGCCGCTGTCAACACCCCGTCCGCATAGGTGCGCAGGTCGGCGTGGTCGACGATCGTTTGGAGTGTCGTCGTCGCACCGATGGATAGGCCCTTCACGTACGACAATCCCAACGCGCTCAGATCGACGACGGCTTGCACTCCGGGCGCGGCCGCGGGCACCAGACGGGTGCCGCCAGCGAGGGGCACGGTCTTGACGCGGGTGCGACGCAGTAACTTCATGGCGTCTTCGAGTGTTTCCGGCTGGTGATATTCGGTGAGTTCACGTAGCGTGGGCATGGTCTGATTCTCCGGCGGTTTGTAGGGTGCGTTGATAGAGTTTGCGACTCAAGCGAAAACGCGCGCGCGTGAGCAGGTCGTCGAGCACGGGTTTGATGGTTGGAATGAGCTGGCGCTGTTTCGCCTCTTGCAGCACATCCAACAGGCCGACGATGTTGAGCTCGAGATACTGCGCCAGCCTGCGCGCCTGGCGTTCGTCGATGAGCAACACCGCAGCGTTGAGTTGTAGCGCCAACCCGATCGCTTCGGCTTCGCCCCGATCGACTTCACGCAACAGCAGCTTCAAGACGATGTCGGGATCGATCGGGCGGGTGATGATCCAATCGGCCTGGCTGACTTCCCGTGCGCCGCTTTGATCGGTGGCGATGATCTCGGATCGCACGGTTTCCGGGATCACGATCGAGCCATAGATCTCACGCAATAGCTCGATCCGCCCGATCAAGGCCAGACTCAAAATCGGCGAGGTGTCGCTGACGACGATCATCTTCAGCCTCATCGAACGGAGAAACCGGGTTTCTATGATCTCGGCAGCGCAACAGGCTGAACCGGAGAAACCCGGTTTCTATGCGTCAGGATAAACTTTCCAGAAGGGCAGTTCCGCTCCCCACTGCGCGCGCATTTCTTCCGGCGGGCGCGCCAGCAAGCCCTCGCACGACGCGGTGATGGTGCCGTCGGGCAATTGAATCTCGCCTTCGACTTTAGCGCGTGTCTCAGTCCGTGAGACGACGCGCCCCACCACTTTCAATGGCGTGTTGGTGGGCGTGGGCCGGCGATACTTGACCTCGAGTTTCACCGTCACCATCAAGTTGTCGTCGTTGCCGTCCATGATGGTGGCGCGGCCCGAGATTTCGTCCAGCATGGTGGCGACGATGCCGCCGTGCACCACACCGGGATAGCTTTGATACTGATCGGAAATGACCACGTTGGAGTAGATGCAGTCGTTGACGTGATCGTTGTAGATGGACATGTGCAACCCGACCGGGTTTTGCAGGCCGCAGATGAAGCACATGCGCGAGTTGGGTTGTTTGCTGGTCAAAGCGGTTGTCCTCGATTGGAATGAACACGGCTATTATACCGCGAGGCCGCCTAAAGTTGACCGTCCGGGAGGTGGCCGGCTTTCAGCAAAATTTCCCCGCCGCACGCGCCGTGCGTTGCCCGAAAACAAAACGACGCAGCATCTGCTACTTGGGCAATCTCTGCGTCGTTAAACTTCGTCTCGAAGACGAAGGCGTCGTTAGCCAGAAATCTCAGTCGGTTGGCCGCTGCATCGATCGAACAACGTGCGATTACTCTATCACAGGTGCATGCAGCGATCAAGGGGTTTTACGTCGCAAGTGTGTCGCGGTTTTGAACGCAAAAGGGGTCTTAACAAAGTCCATTTACAAATCCTGCCAATTGTGCAGCTGCACCCGGAAGAGTGTCACTCTGAACGTAGCGAAGCGTCTCTACGCCAACATAAGAGATGCCTCGCTGCGCTCAGCATGACAATTCTCGACTTTGTTAAGGCCCTGACCACTACCCAATCAGCTATTGACAAGCCACAAAACCAGCTGTATTATTTTTATAATGAACATATGATAATTATTGCACAAATGTTCATTTATAGAGTAGCCATCTTGCCAGTACTACTTGTGAGGTCGCCATGGCCCGAAAAGCCCAACCGGTTGATCTGTACCTGCTGAGTAAAGTCAGCAAGTTGTACTACGAGCGCAGCCTCAATCAGCAGGAGATCGCTGACAAACTTCACCTGTCGCGGCCCAAGGTCTCGCGGCTCTTGCAGCAGGCGCAGGAAGAGGGCATCGTAAAAATTACGGTGCATTCGCCGCCCGGGACCTTTGCCGATCTGGAAGAAGCATTGGAATCGCGCTTTGGCTTGAAAGAAGCCGTGGTCGTAGAAGTAGTTGATGCTAAATCGCAGGACGCCATCTCGCGCACGATAGGTATTGCAGCGTCCAGTTACTTCAAGCGCAACATCCAAGATGGCGACATCATCGGCATTGCCTGGGGCAAAACTTTGAACGCCATGGTCAATGCCCTGTCCCTGCTGGAAGTGAACAACACCCATGTGGTGCAGATGATCGGCGGACTGGGCTATTCCGAAGCCGAAGAACACGCCACCTCGCTGTGTCGCCGGTTGACGCAGCTGCTCAACAGCAAACTCACCATGCTGCCCGCGCCGGGTATTGTCGACAACCAAACTGTTAAAAAGGCACTGCTCTCCGATAGCCATATGGAGAGCGTGTTCCAGTTGTTCGATCAGATTAACGTGGCCTATGTCGGCGTAGGCGCACCCACTCCCGATTCGGTCTTGATTCGCAATGGCGCGATCTTACGCGAGGAAGATCTGACCGAATTGACCCGCAATGGCGCGGTGGGCGACATCGCCCTGCGCTTCTTCGATATTGACGGGCAGCCCGTTATTTCAGACATGGACTCACGTGTGATCGGTATTTCGTTGGAGCAGTTGAAGCGGATTCCGCACGTCGTCGGTGTGGCGGGCGGTCCGCAAAAAGAAAATGTTGTGCGTGGCGTTTTGCGCGGCGGCTGGATCAATGTGTTGATCACCGATCAAGCGACTGCCAAACGCGTTCTGGAACGCTAATCATCGTGGTCATGAAGGATATGTGATGGATACCGTTTACGATTCAACCGAAGTGCTGGCCGTGGCCCGATCGACTATTCAGCGCGAAAGCAGTGTGGTCGCCTCGTTGTCCGATCAGTTGGCAATCAGCTTTATTGAAGCGGTTGAGATGATCTTGAACTGTCAGGGACACGTGCTCGTCGCGGGCGCGGGCACGTCGCACGCCGTGGGCGCGCGACTGGCGCACTTGTTGTCATGTTGTGGCACACCGGCCCTCTTCATTCATCCCGGCGACAGCCAGCACGGCCTCTCGGGCGCCGTCACTTCACGCGATGTGCTGATCGCCATCTCCAAGGGCGGCACCACGGCCGAGGTCAATCAGCTGGCGCGCATCGCGCGTGAACGCGGCGCTAAGCTGATCGGGTTGACCGAGAACCCCCAATCGCCGTTGGCCGGTTACTGCGATGTGGTGTTGTGCGTAAAAGCGCCCGCCGACAGTGATCCTTACGGCATGATCGCCACGGGCAGTTCGCTGTTCAATGCGGCGTTGGGCGATGCGTTGTGCGAAGTGCTGTTGAAACTGCGCGGCTACACCAAAGATCAATTTGGGCAGACGCATCCGGGCGGGGCAGTGGGTATCAAGTTAGCTGACGAAGGGGAGACGAAGTGATGAAAGCCGCTTATCTGGTTGCGCCCATGCAGTTTGAAGTGCGATCATTTCCGCAGCCCATCATCCCCGCCGATGGGCTGATCTTGAAAGTCGAAGCGTGCGGCGTGTGCGGTTCCGATCTGCGCCGCTGGAAAGAAGGGCCAATCGCGGGCAGCGAACCGCTGATCGCCGGGCATGAGTTTGCCGGGATCGTCAGCGCGGTCGGCACGCATGTGACCGACTATCGGGTCGGCGAACGGCTGGCGGTTGCGCCCGATGTGCACTGCGGCCACTGTTACTACTGTGAACACGGCCTGTATAACCTGTGCGATCAGCTGCGCCTCATCGGCATTACGCCCGGCTACGACGGCGGTTTAGCCGAGTACACGGTGTTGACGCGTGAGATGCTGACTAACGGGATCGTGCATCGCATGCCGGCCGGGATGTCGTTTCAACACGCGGCGCTGGCCGAGCCGTGCAGTTCGGTGTTGGCCGCGCACGCGCAGGCCGAGACCAGTTTGCAGGATACGGTCGTCGTGATGGGCGCGGGACCGATCGGGTGTTTGCACATCGCGGTGGCGCGCGCGCGTGGTGCGCGCGTGATCTTGTCGGAACCCAGCCCGATCCGGCGCGAGATGGCGCGCGTCTTCCAGCCGGAATTGATTATCGATCCAGCGGCGCAAGATGTGGTGGCGCTGGTCAAGCAAGCCACAGACGGACGCGGCGCCGATGTGGCGGTGTGCGCGAATCCCGTAGCGGCCACGCAGACGCAAGCGGTGGAGTTAGTGCGCAAGCGCGGCAAGATCTTGTTGTTTGGTGGCCTGCCGAAAGCAAACCCCATGACCTCGCTGGATGGCAACCGCCTGCATTACGGAGAAATCCGGGTGATCGGCACGTTCTCTTATCATCCGTCGTTCCACGCGCTGGCGCTCGAGAGCCTGCAGCGCGGACTGCTGCCGGCCGATGAGCTGATCACCCATACGTTTTCGATCGACCAGATTGACGCGGCGTTTCAGACGGCGGCCGCCGGCGAAGCGCTCAAGGTCATGGTTACTTTCTAAACACACGAACTTGTCGAGGTAGAGCTATGTTAGGACTTCACGAAGAACTGGCACAACGAGAAGCCGCGGGCAACTCCGTGCGCATTGGCTTGATCGGCGCCGGGCAGATGGGCACCGATGTGGTAGCCGAAACGAAAATGATGAAGGGTGTGGAAGTGGTCATTGCCGCCGACATCGATCTGGATCGCGCAATCGCGTCGTTCGCCATCGCGCAGGTGTCCGGCGAAGTGGTGGTGGCGCACACGCCGGAAGAAGCCGATGCGGCCGTGGCAGAGGGCAAGCGGGTGGCGACGCGCGATTATCGCGTGGTCACCGACATGCGCGCCATCGATGTGATGCTTGACGCGACCGGTGTGCCCGACATCGGCGCGCGGGCGACGCTGCGCGCGGCCCGGCACGGCCACGATCTGTCCACGATGAATGTCGAGGCCGATATCACCGTGGGGCCGATCCTGCGCTGGTATGCGGAGCAGCAGGGCGTGCTGTATGCGCTGGCCGCGGGCGATGAACCGGCCGCCTGCAAAGAACTGTACGATTTTGCCGATGCACTGGGCTTCACGATCGTGGCAGCAGGCAAAGGAAAGAACAACCCACTCGATCGGCATGCGACGCCCCACGATCCCAAGATTCGCACAGAGGCGGCGCGCCGCGGACTCAGCCCGGAGATGTTGATCGAATTCATCGACGGCAGCAAGACCATGATTGAGATGGCGGCTGTCTCGAATGCGACCGGCCTTATCCCGGATGTGCGCGGCATGCACGGCCCGGATACCGATCGGGATCATTTGAATAAATCGTTTGCGTTGAAAACCGAAGGTGGCGTGTTGAATAAGCTGGGTGTGGTCGACTACGGGATTGGTCGGGTAGCGCCGGGCGTGTTCCTGATTGTCCGCACTGATCATCCCCGCCTGCGCGAGGCGCTCGTGCTGCGCGATATGGGTAACGGACCCTACTACACGCTGTTCCGCCCGTTCCATCTGTGCAGCATCGAAGTGCCGCTGACGTGCGCCATGCTCACCATTCGCCGTAAATCGAACATGCAGCCGTTGAGCCGCTTAGCCTCTGAAGTCTTTGCGGTGGCCAAACGCGATCTGCAGCCGGGCGATGTGTTGGACGGCATCGGCGGCGAGACGTTCTACAGTTTGATCGACACTTACGAAACCGCGCGCGCGGAGGGCCTGTTGCCGATCGGGTTGGCGAAGGGCGCGCGGGTTTTGCGGGCGATCAAACAAGACACGCCGCTAACGTGCGATGACGTCGAAATGAAACCGTCCACGGTTCTGGATTTACGCCGCTTACAGGATGAGTGGTTTGCCGGACGCATCGACGAGGCTGAGCTGTTACACGCGATCGATGCACTGGCCCACGAGCCTATTTTGCAACCGGCTTGATCAAGATCATTTGGATTGAAATGGATACTGCCTGACGCGGATTTCTGAGAGGAGGTGATTGATCACGGTAATCCAACGGCCAATGAAAAAGGAACAGATCACCGGAAGTCGTGGCAGACACGATGACCTGTTCCCCATGCGGTGTGGATTGCTCCACACCCCGTATTCTACCAAAGAACTCTCTAACACACTTGCAAGGAGGATTTCACAATGAAGACGATCTATCGCATTCTGGGTATTCTGGTGGTGCTCTTGTTCGTACTGACCGCTTGCGCACCAGCGGCACAGGCTCCAACCGCGGCTCCGGCGGCACCCGCCGCGCCAGCGGCCCCGGCGACCGGGTTGAAGATCTGCTTTGCGTTTCAGGATCTGGAGACGGAGTTCTGGATGGCGGGTCACAAGGCGATTGTCGAGACGCTGAAGACCAAGGGCTATGAAGTGATCGAGGTCAACTCGGGCGCGGATGCCAACAAGCAGTTGGAGCAGGTGAAGAACTGCATCGCGCAGCAAGTGAACGGGATCATGGTGATCCCAGTGGACGGCTCGATTGCGTTGAAGTTGATCGCGGAAGCGAACAAAGCCAATATCCCGATCGGCATCTTCAACCGCCCGCCGCAGAATGAAGACGGCAAGGCGTTGACGGTGGTGGCGAACAACGAGAAGATCGCAGAGCAGGCCGTGGAGTACATGGCGCAGGAAGCGAAGAAACTCAACAAGAAGATGACGCCGTTGATCATGGTG
>JBGSPW010000248.1:0-24463 GCA_041738395.1 Thermoflexales bacterium | reverse complement strand
AGTATCGTCAACAGCGAAACTATGCGGCTTATCAGTCGCATCGAAAGCACACCGTGCAACGTCATCAGAAACGCGGCTCAAAACCGAAAAAGTCGAAAGTCTCGTAGTAATGAAAGTCTCGTTGTAATACTAGGTTATGCGAATCTTGATGCGTATCCCATTCGAGCACGCACTTGCCAAGGGGCTCGCACAAGGCCAGCCTCTCGGGCCCTGTTCGAACTGACAAGGGTCGGTTGATGAAACAGAAGTCATGGAAGCTATCTGGCACTATCGTGGTCTTCACCGTCTTGACGGTGCTGCAATACGTGCTGGGCTTTTTCGTCTTCAAGATGCCCGGGGGGGAAACTCTTCACTGGGTGGGCTGGGGCATCTGGGTACTTTCATGTGTTTTTGGTTTCGTCCCAATAGTCACTTTGCGCCAAAAAGGTGGTGTGCCACAAGGAAAGAGCTACGTCCACACCACGCGGCTGGTCGACAGCGGGTTATATGCCATTGTGCGCCATCCACAGTACGTCGGTGGGATGCTGTTCAATGTGACGCTCATGTTCCTGGCACAGCACTGGTTGATCATTGGGATGGGTATCGTCTCTGCCAGCCTCATCTATCTGGACATCCAACAGGCAGACCGGGACGGTCTCGACAGGTTTGGCGATGCCTACCGGAGTTACATGCAAAGAGTGCCTCGAGCGAATTTCGTTCTCGGCATCTTCCGTCTGATCAAGGCACAGGTTAAATACCGGGGAACATGAAGCAGCTTGTGATTCTGAGCGGCGAGGGCGGAACAGGCAAAACCAGCATCGCGGCGGCCTTTGCGCATTTGGCCGCGTTGCGTGAAAGCCCGTCGCCATTGCGCGCGGGGCTGGCCGATGCCAATGTGGACACGGCCAATCTCGAATTGGCGCTGCCGCCACGCCTGCTGGAACGACACGAATCCATGGGCGGCTCACAAGCCGCGATCGATCCCGCCCGCGGCGAGGGTGGTGATGTTTGCGCGGAAGTCTGCCGCTTTCATGCAGTTCAATTGCGAGATGGTCAGTACAACAAGGCCGATCTTTTTCCCGTGGGCGCAGCACAGATTCAGACCTAGTGCAGCGAGCACGGGATCGAACTGTTTGGGTACATCCCAGACAGGAATGATTCCATGAGTGACTCCGAACAGCTACGTGCAGCCATCTTGAACAGGCTCTCTACGTTAATCGATCCGGAAACCGGCGTGGATGTCGTGCGGATGCGCCTGATTGAAGACCTGACGGTGGAAGACGAGGGCCGCGTGTCATACAAGTTTCGCCCCTCGTCGTTCCTCTGCCCGCTAGCCGTCCAGCTGTCACAAGAAATTCAACAGGCCATCGCCGAAGTCGAAGGGGTGACGAATCAGAACATCAAGGTCGTCGGCTACATTCAAGCTTACCGGCTGACTGCATTGCTCAGGCAAGCCCTGGCTGAGAAGTTTAAGTGAGTGCGCGATAAACGTGCGCGATAAACACGCGCGATAAACACATCGAGAGGAGTGATAACAAGTGACGCTAACAAATGAACAAGTGTATCAAGCTCTGAGCAAGGTGATGGATCCCGAGCTGAAAAAAAACCTGGTCGAACTCGGTATGGTGCGCCAGGTCAAGGTGGAAGATGGTCAGGTCGCAATCACGCTGGCTCTGACCACGCTGGCCTGTCCACTCAAGGACCGGATCATAACCGACGCCAAAAAGGCCATCTTTGCGCTCGACAGTGTCCGACAAGTTGAGGTTGAACTGGTCGAGATGAGCGCCGAAGAGAAACAGCACCTGGGTCTTCACCCAGCTGAGCCGGGCCAAGCCGCACACCTCAATGACGTGCGCCGCGTGATCGCCGTGATGAGCGGCAAAGGCGGAGTAGGGAAGTCCCTGGTTAGCAGCTTACTCGCTATCGCCTTGCGAAGCAGCGGGAAGCAGGTCGGCATCCTCGACGCCGACATCACCGGGCCGAGCATTCCCAAGATGTTTTTCCCGGATGGCGGCCGGCTGGGCAGCAGTCCCTTAGCTATCTTGCCGGCTCAAAGTCGAACGGGCATCGGTGTCGTATCCATCAACCTGCTGTTGGAGCGCGAAGATCTACCCGTCATCTGGCGCGGGCCGTTGATTGGCCGGGCCATTCAGCAGTTCTGGGGCGATGTGTTGTGGGGGACGTTGGACTACCTGATCGTCGATCTGCCGCCGGGCACCTCCGATGCCTCGCTGACGGTGATGCAGTCTTTGCCGTTAAGCGGGGTGGTGCTGGTGACCTCGCCGCAAGACCTGGCGGGGATGGTTGTGAGAAAAGCAGCCCAGATGGTGCGTATGACAGAGACCCCCATCCTGGGACTGGTAGAAAACATGAGCTACTTTGTTTGTCCAGATACGGGCAAGCGCTATGACCTCTTTGGTCCCAGTCACGCTGAAGCGATGGCCGCGCAGCTGGGTATACCATTCCTGGGACACCTGCCGATCGATCCAGAGATTGCTCGACTGTGCGACGCAGGCCGGATTGAGGATTATCCAATCGATTCATTCAGGCCGATGGCGGAGCAGATCGTCGCGTTAGCGCCTATAGCCCGGCAGCCGAGTTTCAATGCTTGAGCCACGTTGTGGCAAGAGCTTGGATAACTCCACTGAAAGAACTATCGTCACACGCAACGCCCAGCGCACCGCCAGAAGCTTGCGGTATCTTCGACCGCCGCTGGGCGTTGCGTAAAATCTCGAACTTTTTATAGAATCAACATTACCAGGAGATAACCTTATGACACTCGATAAAAGCAGCATCTATCGCTTACCGTGGTCCAAGAATGACAACCCGATCGGCTGGTTGGAAGTAACCGACATTTGCAACCTCCAATGTCTGGGCTGTTACCGGCGGAAGATCGAAGGGCACAAGACCTTGGATCAGATCAAAGAAGAAGTCTTATTCCTCAAGCGCTGGCGCAAGGTCGATAACATCTCGATTGCCGGTGGAGAGCCGCTGATGCATCCCGAAATTATGGAAGCGGTCGCTTTTATGGCTCAGAATAAGGTCAAGCCCATCATGTTGACCAATGCCGTGAAACTGGATAAGCCGACGTTGCTCGAGCTGAAGAAGGCCGGGCTGGCCGGCTTCACCATTCACATCGACAGCAATCAGGGCCGCCCGCAGTGGCGCGATAAGAACGAAGCCGAGACGAATGAACTGCGCCAACACTATGCGGATATGATCCACGAAGTGGGCGGCTTATATCTTGTCTTCAACAGCACCGTCTATCCCTCGACAGAGCAGTATATTCCGGAAATGGTGCGTTGGGCGCAGCGCAACATCGATCGGGTCAATGGCATGGTCTTCATCTGCTTCCGCACCGCGCCGCTGGAAGAGGAAGTCACCTATCAGGTGGGCGATGAATTCGTCGATGCCCGCAATCTCAGTTACGCCAGTGAGACGCCGCTGGAGCGTGCCATCACTTCGTACGAAGTCCACGATCTCATCAAAGCGCACGTCCCTGAATTTGACGCGGCGGGTTATCTGGGCGGGACCTGGAAGGTCGATTCAATCAAGTGGCTGACCGGCGCGATGATCGGCACGAAGCACCGCATGTATGGCTCGATCGGCCCCAAGACGATGGAATTGACCCAGGCCGGACATCACTTTTTCACGGGTCGCTACGTGGCTTATCTGTCCAAGGCCAAGGTCGGCGGCAAGATCTTCTGGCTGGCCGCACTGGATAAGACGCTGCGCGCGACTTACAAGCGTTACCTGAGCGACATCGTGCGTCACCCACAGCGCCTGTTCAGCCCGATCTACGTGCAGACTATCGGCATCATACAAGCCCCTGACATCATGGCCGATGGCACAGCCGATATGTGCGATAGCTGTCCCGATATGACGTACTGGAACGGCGAACTGGTCAACTCGTGCCGGTTGGATGAGTATCGGGTGTTTGGCGGCTTCGTCACAGTGGTTAATCGTGCCGAGAAGCAAGAACTTCCTGAAGCGGTGGAAGTTGGCACTCATCTACGAACAGATCGGTGAAGAGATAAGACGATTCACTCACGCAGTGCGTGGAGAACGATCGAGATGGGGCAGAGTAGTTCAGGAGGTCAGCGATGAAGATTCTAGTCTACGGTGCCGGGCCGTTGGGCAGCCTATTCGCCGCGCGCTTGCAGGAGGGCGGGAACGACGTTTCGCTTCTGGCGCGAGGGCAGCGTTTGGACGATCTGCGCGAGCACGGGGTCGTGCTGGTGGATGTGCAGACGACGGAACAAACCGTCACCCGCGTGAATGTCATCGAAGAATTAAAGCCCGACGACGCCTACGATCTGGTGCTGGTCATCATGCGCAAAAACCACGCGCTGCAGATCCTGCCTGTCCTGGCAGCCAATCGGCGCACGCCCAACGTGCTGTTCCTGTGCAACAACGCCGCTGGTCCAAACGCCTTTGTCGAAGCACTGGGACAAGAGCGAGTGCTGATCGGCTTTCCCAATTCGGCCGGTTATCGCGAGGGGCACGTCATGCATTGTCTGTCAGGCACGCCGGACGACAAAGCCTATGTGCCCTTCGGCGAAGTGGATGGCCGCATCACCGATCGGGCGCGCGAAGTCGCCCGGATTCTCGAAAGCGCGCCGGGCTTCGGAGCCGAGATCCGCACCGACATGGATGCCTGGCTCAAGTACCATGTCGCGCTGCTGTTTCCCTCACTGGCGCCCGCCCTGTACGCCGCGGGTGTCAATAATTATCGGCTGGCGCGTACGCGTGATCTGGTCGTGCTGGGCATCCGAGCCATCCGCGAGGGATTTCGCGTGTTGCAGTCGTTGGGGCTGCCCGTCACACCGTCAAAATTGAAAATGTTCATGTGGCTGCCAGAGCCGATCCTGGTTCCATTTGCGCAGCGTCTGTTGGCTAACCCGCTCATGGAAACGGCGCTGGTGAAACATGCCGAGGCGGCCCGTGACGAAGTGCAGCACCTGATCGGTGAATTCATGGCGTTGGCACGGACCACGTCAGTTCCAACACCAACAATCGCGCGGTTGCTTCGCTACTATGAGCCGGATGTGCCGCGGGTGCCGGACGGCAGCGCGGAGATACCGCTGAACTGGCGCGAGGCAAAAATCGGACTAGTCGTGCTGGCCGCTGCTCTGGCAGTAGGGGGCGTCTCCGTCTGGCTCAGTCGCAGAAAAGTATAGAGCAGCAAGTTGAGGTACACTGCTGGGCTTTGCGTTAATGACTGATCTTGCACCATCGCTCACGCACCAGGACACCGTGGCGAATGGGAAATTCAACTATGAGTGACATGACGACCAGCACATCACGATTGAGGCGGTTGCGCCTGCTTGTTATCGTCGTGTGCTTAACCATGCTGAGTGCGGCCTGCTATCCATCAAACGCAAGTGTAACGCCGTCACCTTCACCAACGAGAACACCACAGGATACAGCCGTGTTCGTCACCAGTACACCGATCCCGACTTCAACCTCAAGCCCATCACCAGAGCCGACGGCATCTTTCACACCGGTGGCGAGCGTTAAGCCCATTACCTTGACCATCGTTTATGATAATCGATCGTTCGATGCGCGGCTGGGAACGGCTTGGGGCTTTGCGTGTCTGATCGAAACCGGCACAACGACGATCTTGTTCGATACCGGCGGCGATGGGCGCATGCTGATGGATAACTTGACCACCTTGGGAATTGACCCACAAGCCATTGACGCCGTGATGTTGTCTCACATCCACAGCGATCACACCGGCGGGTTGGATCGATTGTTGGCCGCCAATGATCGCTTGACGGTTTATTTGCCAAAGTCATTTCCCGCCAGTTTCAAAGCGCGCATTTCCAATCCCATCGTCGAAGTGAGTTTACCGGTGACAATCGCCGATCACATTCGGACGACCGGTGAACTTGGCACGACCATTATCGAGCAGGCGTTGCTTATCGAGACGCGCCGCGGGCTGATCGTGTTGACGGGGTGCGCGCATCCCGGCCTTGTCGAGATCGTGCGTCAGGCTGAAGCGTTTGGCAATGTTGATCTGGTCATGGGCGGGTTTCATCTGGCCGATCGCAGCGTCGCCGAAGTTGAAACCGTGATCGCTGAGCTCAACCGATCGGGCGTGCAGCGGGCCGCGCCGGGACATTGCACGGGCGATCGCGCGATCGAGCAATTTCACGCGGCGTTCGGCGCGGACTTCATTCCAATCGGCGCGGGCGCGGTTGTGCATGTGGAACAGTAGGAGGTCGGTGTGAAATACGCGCGTTTCATCCAATTCTTGCTGGGCACGCTGCTGATCTATCTCCTGCCGCCGTTAGTGGGGTGGGGGCTTGACGATCTGTCGGGGTTCTTCGCGCTTGCGCCGCGAGCCGGTTATGCGCTGCTGATCGTCATTCTCGGCTGTGTCGCCGGGTATCAAGCGATCGGCGCGCCGGAGGGCTTGCGCGGCGGCAAAGGGGTTGAGGGCAAACTCGTTCGCCGTCAAGGTCTTGTAAAAGTGGTGGTGATTCTTGCGATGTATGTGGCGCTCGTCTTCCTGCCCTTTGCCGATCGCCGCAGCATCGGCGTGATGGAGGCAACTGAAGCCACGCGTTGGATTGGTCTCAGCGTGACCGGGCTGGGATTCACGCTGATCTTCTGGTCGGGTATCGCGCTGGGGCGGTTTTACAGTGCGGATGTCACGATCCAGACAGATCATCGCCTGATTACAGCCGGGCTGTATCGATCCATTCGCCACCCGCGGTATCTGGGGACGCTGCTGGTCGCCAGCGGTTTATCCTTCCTATTCCGATCGTGGATCGGCCTGGCGGCCAGCGTCTTGTTCCTGGGAGTGCTGCTGTTTCGGATTAACGATGAAGAGACGTTGATGCAGGCCGAGTTCGGATCCGACTGGGAAGCGTACTGCCAGCGCTCCTGGCGGCTGATCCCTTACCTCTACTGACAGCGGACAGATCGTGAAAGGCAGAGTATGACGATGAATCAAGCGACGCCAGCTCAGCCGAAGATGCCGCCTGAAATGCGGCGCGAGATTATCAAGTGGAGCGTGCAGGCCGCCGTTGGTTGGGTAGGCTACGGCCTAATCCTGTTCCTTGCAGCCGGTACGATCGAGTGGGTGTGGGGCTGGTTGCTGTTGATCGTCCTGGGCATCTTTCTAGCCGCACATCCGATCATTCTGATCCCGATCAATCCCGCTTTGCTGGTCGAGCGTGAGAAAGGGTTGCGCGCTAAAGGCGTGAAATCCTGGGACCGCTGGATTGCGGCACTGGCGGGCGGAGTGTTTCCCATGGCGGCATGGATCGTGGCGGGATTGGACTTTCGTTTTGGTTGGACGGAGTCGCTGTCGTTGGCAGTTCATCTCGGCGGCTTGCTGATGATGGCGCTGGGATTTGCCCTGTTCTTGTGGGCGATGGCCTCCAATGCTTTCTTTGCCGAGGGAGTCCGCATCCAGACAGAGCGCGGTCACACCGTCGCGACCGGCGGGCCATATCGTTACGTGCGGCACCCCGGCTATTCAGGGGCCATTTTGGCGATGGTGGCCTCGCCGATGCTGTTAGGTTCGCCCTGGGCGTTGATACCGGCCATCGTGTCAGCGGCGCTGTACGCGGTGCGTACCTCCCTGGAAGACAAATTGCTGAGGGCAGAATTGCCCGGTTACGAAGCATATGCACAGCAGACACGATATCGGCTTGTGCCAGGCATCTGGTAACACAGCAGGTCTTGAAAGAAGCAATCGCGCCGTGAATCAAAACACGCGATTACCCGCGGCACAAGATCAATGCGCGTTGAGCGATCTGCCACCCGGTGCGCAGGGTGTGGTGCGCGAAGTGCGCGGCGACGCCTATTTGATCACAACCCTGGCATCAATGGGGCTGACTGCCGGGGCTGAATTCAGTGTGCTGCGCAACTCGGGGCATGGCCCGTTGCTGATCATCGTGCGTGACACGCGGCTGGCGCTGGGTCGCAGTGAAGCCGCCTGGATCGAGGTTGAACTGATCGCAGCAGGAGACGAACCGGCGGCATCATGAAATTGACAAAGCGGAGATGAACCGATGCCTCAATTGGCAAAAGGCGGCAAATGGGTTTTCGGCTGGGTCGTTGTTGGAAAACAACGAAACATCACTATTCCACCAGATGCCTATCGCGAATATGGCTTTCAGGCGGGTGATGAAGTGGTTTTCCTGCGTGGCAGTAAACGTTCCGGCGGATTCAGCGTGGGACGAGTCGAGAAGATTCCACCCCTGTTCGAAAAACGCATACTCGCTCGGGGCCGAGTGTCCAAACAAGGTCGAGTGAATCTGCCACCGGAAACTGGTGTACAATCCGGCGACCGGCTGTTGGCCGGGCGCGGCAGCGGCCTGGCACTGAGCCTGTCAGCTCAAGGTCCGATCTATGAAGAGGCGCTGAAACATCCTGAGTTGGAGGTCTTTTAATGGTGAGTATTCTCGATGAGTTGATTGCCAGTTTGCCCGATGACATGGCGGTGAAGTCGGTGCGGGTGGGTGTGCATTGGACGGCCGTCTGCAGCCGGCACTGCGGCCTGGCGTCGACCCTGGTGGGCAACCAGCCGCACGGTCATGCTAAGGTGCGTGACGTCGGCCGTCTGCATTTTAAGAGCGCGCATGAACTGGTCGAGTATGCGCGATCCGACAATCTGTTGGAGGCCAGCATCGGCGTGGCGGCGATTAACTCGCTGCTTGAGGTGGACGAGTCACGAGCTGTCGAGGTGAACGCCGGCGATGTTCTCATTCAACAGGGCCACGGCCAGCATGTGGCCCTGGTCGGACACTTCCCGTTTATTTCACAGCTGCGCGCCAGCGCCGGTGAATTATGGGTCATCGAGCAACGACCTGCCGCAGGCGAGTATCCGCCCGAGGCCGCGGCGGATCTCATTCCCCGAGCCGAGGTAGTTGCGATCACGGGCACCGCCCTGATCAATCACACGCTGGATGGATTACTGGCTCTATGTCGTCCCACTGCCCTCGTGATGATCCTAGGGCCCAGCACGCCCCTTTCACCAGTGTTGTTTAATCACGGTGTATCCCTTCTCTCCGGCACACAGATCATCGATGAAGCGGCCGCGCTGCGTACGCTTTGTCAAGGCGCCAATTTTCAGCAAATGGCAGGAGTGCGGCTGGTAACGCTGGCCCACGACAAGACTGCTTAATCATGGAATTCGTGATGCGCTCCATTGGCGAGATCCATTCGCCCTTCAACGACAAACGGGGTACCCCCATCCAGCCTTCACGCTCGACAGCCCGGGGTCAGGTCGAAGTCTATCCTGCCTACGCCGACGGGCTGCGTGATTTGGAAGGTTTCTCGCACATCATCCTGCTTTACGTGTTTCATCGATCGGAGGATTACACGCTGCGTGTAAAGCCTTTTCTTGACGATCAGGAGCACGGCCTGTTTGCCACGCGTTACCCGAGCCGCCCTAACCCTATCGGGATTTCAGTTGTAAGGCTACTGGCAGTGCATTATAATGTGCTCGAGATCGAAAGCGTCGATGTGCTGGATGGCACGCCGTTGCTCGACATTAAACCCTATGTGCCGGACTTTGACGTGCAGACTGGCGTGCGCACCGGGTGGTATGCGACACGAAATATTCAGGAGAAATAAAGATGCTGCGTTGGATGCGTTGGCCGTTGATCATAAGTTTGCTCTTGACGTTTCTCGCCGCACCGGTGGTGCAGGCTGCGCCCGCGGTGGTGCGTGCCGTGCTGTTTTATTCACCCAGCTGCGGGCACTGCGAGAAAGTCATCACCGAAGACCTGCCGCCATTGCTTGAGAAGTATGGTCAGCAGCTCTCGATCATCGGTGTAGATGTTAATCAACCGGACGGCCAGATGCTGTTTCAAGCAGTCATTCAGCATTTCAACCTGGTGCAAGTCGGTGTGCCAACCTTAGTCGTTGACGACGTGGTGCTGATGGGCTCGTTGGAAATTCCAGAACGGTTTCCCGGTCTGATCGAAACCTACCTGGCGCAAGGCGGCACTGATTGGCCGGCTATTCCCGGCTTGGCCGAAATGATCGCAGCAGCTACGCCCGCGCCCACAGCCGTGGCCGTTGCACCTGCGGCTACAACACCTGTGCCTCTGCCTGATTCTGCCGGGGCTGAAAACCAGGCGCTCGTCACTCAACCGGCTGCCCCCGTGGAGACAGCGCCGATGCCTCAGCCCGATTCTGCTTTAACTGGAAACCAGGCGCTCATTACTCAGCCTGTTGCGGTAAATGCCTGGTCGAACATGATGCGCGATCCGATCGGCAACGGGCTGGCCTTGGTGGTGTTGTTCGGCATGATCATGAGCATGGTCAGCGTTTTAGTGCCGCGCCGCGCCCCGATCGATCGAGCACAGCCCGCCTGGTACGAATGGGCAATTCCGGCCTTGTGCCTCATCGGTCTGGGAGTGGCCGGCTATCTGGCCTACGTCGAAACCGCGCAAGTAGAAGCGGTGTGCGGCCCGGTAGGTGATTGCAATACCGTGCAGCAGAGCGCATACGCGCGGCTGTTCGGCGTGCTGCCGATCGGGGTGCTGGGTTTGATCGGGTACGCGGCGATCATCGCCGCGTGGTGGATCGAACGACAAGGCCCTGCGCCACTCAAGCGGCTGGCCGCTCTGGCGTTGGTGAGCATGGCCCTGGGGGGCACGCTGTTCTCCATCTATCTGACGTTCCTCGAACCGTTTGTGATCGGAGCCACGTGCGCGTGGTGTTTAACTTCGGCTATTCTCATGACGGCGTTACTGCTGCTCACCGTGACGCCCCGGCGGCTGGCATTGATTAAAAGCGCGACGAGCTAATTTTTAGCTTGCCTTACATCGTCAAGCGCGGTATAACATATCTCAAGCGTGCGAGGCGGCCCTGACACCTCACCCCGCACGACCACTTTTTCAGGAGGCTTCCCATGAAAGGCAACGACAAACTCATCGCAACGCTGAACGAATTGCTGGCCGACGAACTGACCGCCATCAGTCAATACATGGTCCATTCAGAGATGTGCAACAGTTGGGGCTACGTCAAACTCCACAAGGCCATTGAAGCTCAGGCCATGGACGAAATGCACCACGCCGAGTGGTTGATCGAGCGCATTCTGTTTCTGGAGGGCCTGCCGATCGTGTCGAAGTTGAATCCGATGAAAATCGGCGCGAGCGTGAAAGACATGATCATGAACGATGCCGAGGCCGAAGACGGCGCCGTGGCCGCTTACAATGCGGGCATTCGTCTGGCGCACGAAGTCGCCGATCGATCGACGGGCCAGCTGCTGATGCAGATCCTCAAGATGGAAGAGGGTCACGTCGAGTGGGCCGAGCGGCAGCGTGCCCAGATTTCGCAAATGGGGCTGGAGAGCTACCTGTCCTTGCAGACCGAGGGCGCAGCGTAGGAGAGGCCATCCTGATCTGAAAACGCTCCGCTCCCCGTCGACGGGGAGCGGAGCGTTTTCAGATCAGGATGGGTTTTAGGGATGGCGTTTTGCGCGAGGGAGAGTGTTTGACACTTTCTCTCGTTTTATTTATCCACGCTGACCCATGCGGTGAATTGACTGTCCCGCTCGATTGCGGTGGCGTAACCCTGCGCGGCGACCATGTCGCGGATTTGCTCGGCCGAGTAAAAGTGGCTGCGCATCAAGGCGACCTTCTCACCCAACGCGACAAATTTGACGATGAGGCGGTGGATGTCCGGCTCTTCGATCAGCAGCCGCCCGCCCGGCTTGAGCACCCGCAGCAAATCGCCCACGGCATCACGTTGATGGCAAAAGTGATGCAGCGCATCGACCACCACCACGCGCTCGAAACTCGCGTCAGGGAAGGGTAAACGCTCGGCATGGGCTTGAGCCGGTTGGAGTTTACCTTTCACCTGCGCCTGCTTTAACATCAACGCCGACAGATCGCTGATAATCACTTCGTCGACGAGATGACGCAGTTGCGAGGAAACACGGCCTGTGCCGCCGCCCGCATCCAGCAGGCGGCCCGGGGTGGGCAAGCGCAAGCGTTCGCGCAAGCGGTTGATATCAGGCGAGGGAATAATGCGATCGTATAAAGGTGCAAGAAAGCCAAAGTGATCAATCATGATTTGCTCTGATGGCTTGACGCGCTGAGTACGCTCCGACTCACCGCATTTGCGCTGCGCGCAGCGCAGTGCAAGTGTCACGCTGTTCCGCTCAGCGCGCGTTGGCCGGATTCAGACGGCGCGCGATCATTCCGCTGAACAGTCCTACTGGCACGACGGTTGCGCCCGCCGACAACACCATGATTTCGTCGAAAAAACGACTGCCCGCGACCGGACGAAAGCGGAGCCTTTCCAGCAGCGCGTCGAAAGTGTTGCCGTACAGATTCGCAAAGGTGATCACTCGGATGTGAGTGAGGATATCGCTTGCTGCATCAGTACCATAGGTGTTTTGCAGACGCTGCCACGCAGCGGCATCATAGCGATCGGCTTGCTCGGCGTAGTGCTGCGCAAACAGCAGCGCGACAAGTTCGTTCGCGGGCAGGTGGCTGAGCTCGCCCGCCAGCAGATCGGTGAGTTCGGTTTCACTGATGCCCGCTTGCAGCGCTAGGCGGGCGTGCGCGTAACTGCAATAACGGCAGCCATTCACCTGCGTCACGGCCATCATGATCTTTTCGGAAAAAGCGCGCGAGAGGCGGTGCTGCGTCAGGGCGCTGCGCAGCTCGTCCAGGTGCGCGAAGAGATCGCGCACACTGACGGTGAAGGTGGCTAACGTGAAAATACGCTGGTTGAAAGTTGACCCATTCATGAAGTCGCTGCCCCTCGATCGAGAAAAAGAAAAGCCATCGAGAGCTGGCCGACTCGATGGCTGGCTGGCTGCGATCGCTACGCCGCGACCGCTTCCAACGTGCTGGTGATGACCTTGAACGTGGGCGGGTGCTCCAGATGCTTCTTCACGGCGCACTGCTCCGCCGATCGAATCACAGCGGCCCTGTATTTCTCCGGAAAATCGGGCGGAAGTTGAATGTCCAAATCGATCTGGCCGACCAGCCCCGTCATCCGATCGGAGTGCATGCGCTGCACAACCTTGATATCGCGCGTGGGAATGCCGCGCTGCTGGCAGAAGCCCAGCACGTAGATGCCGACGCACGTGCCGATCGAGGCAAGGAAAGTCGCAAAGGGTGTGGGCGCTGAACCCTCACCGCCGCCTTGAATAGGCTGATCGGTCTTGAGGGTGAGGCCGCCGAAATTTGCGTCGACCCGCGCCCCGCCGGGAAAAGTAATTTCCATTTCCATGTTGGTCAATTCTCCTTGACTACGCCTTGGCGCGCACGTCGGCGCCCTTCACTGGCGCACCAAACAACGGCGCGAACAGGCACACATCCAAAACGCCCGCCAGCAGCGGCACTACGCCGACGACTGCCAGAATGATACCACCCGTGCCACCCACGCTGAACAATCCAATGACGATCAATGCCAGGCCGACGACAATGCGCAAGCCACGACCCAAACCACTCGACATGAATTTTGCAAAACCCATAATCTGCCTCCTGTTATTTTTGTGTTCACCTCATTAGATGTGTCAGGGGTAAAAAGGTTACATTCATGGGTCCGCCATGGGGCACGCCTTAAATGGCCAGCCGGAAAGTGGCCTCCACCGTCTGGCTCAGATTCAATATCACGCGTGGCGAGGTTGGCCCTTTTCCTGTAGAATCGATCAACAAGGCCGCATAGTTGAGCGGGGATGTAGCCGGGCCATTGGTCACCGCGCCGGTCGTCGCGAATTGACTGCCATGGCACGGGCATTCAAACCCCGATTGGACCTGCTTGACCAAGCAGCCCAGATGTGTGCACGTCGCCTTGATGGCATACAGTCCACGATCATCGTGTTTGATGAAGGCGCGGCCCTCAGCGACAGGAGTGATCGAATCCAACGGATAGGCGCTCGGCTCGTCCAGGGCAAAGACCTGCGGCGGAGCTGCTTCCGTGAAGCTGAGGTAACGCAGCAAAGCGACGACGGTCACTCCCGCCGTGGCCCACAAGGCACCGCGACCCAAAAGCGCGAGGAAGTCGCGGCGGGATGGATTAGTTGAGTGATGGTCATTCATGGGACATCAAGATACCTGAAAAGTGATGAGTGAAGAGTGAATGGCGAGTTGTGATAGTTTGCACTTCACTTTTCACTTTTCACGCTTATACGCTGATACGCGTGACACGCATGGCAGTAATGGGACGCTTGCTCATCCGGTTTCTGCAAACACGCTGAGCCTTTGACCGGCGGGATTTCATACTGCGCGCCGCTGACCTTGAGCGTCTGCCTCAACTTGCCATCGATCAACTTGATCGAACCAAATTTCTCTCCGCGCTCGGTCAGCAGCACCGTGTCGCCCAGTTGCAGATCGTAGTTGCCGTTTAATCGAGCGCGGCGCAGTTCCACATCATCGGGATCGGTCATGATGACGGTCTGCGGCAATTCAGTCAATGTCCCGTGGCACGTCTGGCATTGCATGTACTGAATGTCGAACTTGCTGCTGTACAGATCGCCGTCGCCCATTGCCTCGGTGGAGGTGTGACAGTCGATGCAGTCGAGTTCCCATTCGCAGAGCGTGAACTGCCCGATCGGTTGGTAGTAATCCCGCAGGCGATCTTCGGGCAGGGGCGATCCGCTCGTCGGTAGATCGTTGCGCGGCAGGAACGACATCTGCTTCAGCGAATAGTTGCCGCGATTGTGGCAAGTGTTGCAGGTCGTATACGGCATCTTCGTCGTCAAACGATGCTGTGACGCGTGACCGGGCTGCGTCTTGTCGATCGTCGGATCGCTGCCACGATACAGTCCATCACTGTCGTAAGGGGTGTGGCAGGCCGCGCAGCCTGTGGAGCGATACAGATACGGCTGCATGATCGGTTCGGTGCTGAGGTGGCAGGTGAGACACTGATCGTAGAAATTCTTGACGGGCTGCGGATCACCCGTCGCTGCGGGATCGAATTTTTCAAGCGCGGGGACGGCGTTGGGTGATACGACGTCACGGTCTGCAATGGCATAAATGCTGTAATGCGCCGTGCCAGCGGGCTGCGCGCCAAACGATCGGCGCACCTGTGCGATAGCGCCCGCATACGTGCCTTGAATGCTGGTAATCGCGCGTTGGATGTGATCGCGCTGATCTTCTGGCGTGCCGGCATGGCATTCCGATCCACCACACGATGTTTCGACTACCGCAAAATCCGATGGGTTTTTCCCGCCCCGCAGGCCCGTGTGCGCGAGGTTCTGATCGAGCGCCAGGGCATTGCCCCCGTGACAGATCACACACCCGAAAGTCTCGATCGGATGCGAGGGGCTGATCTCTTCGCTGCCGTCATGGCAGGCGAGACACAGCTCGGGCTGGTTGGTCAGCGTGGGCGTGATCGATTTGGCCGTAGGCGCGTGGAGCTGATACGCGACGGCGAGGGCGCTGATAAGCAAGAGGGCGAGTGCTGAGAAGGCGATGCGGCGATCCATATGAATTTTGAATTTGGAATTCGGAATCAGGCTCCGAGCTCGACGAGCGTGAGAATGATAAGCCCGACAAAGATCACGATGGCCGTGATCTGGGCGACACGGCCTGATCGATTGAACCAGACGGCGACGCCAGCGGTGCGGCGATCGATTAGATAGGGAATAGCGATCAACAGGGCGAGTACGCCACTCGGGATGAGGATGCCCGCGACGACCGGCGGCAGCGATCGCAGCAGGGCTTGCACCCACAAGAAGAACCACGGCGCTTGCACTTCCTCACGTGGGATGGGCAGATCCGCCACAGGGCCGATGGGGGCGGGAAGAACGATCGAGATCAGGAGGAGGGCCGCCAAGACGATCAACGCGGCCGCCGTCTCCGTTTTGACGAGATGTCCCCGATCGATGCGCGGCGCGTGATCGCCCACACGCGGTTGGTGCGAAATGCCGCCATCGCGTCGCACTTTGAAGCCATGCCACACCATCAGGATCAGCGCTGGAATCGTCAAGCCAAAAAGATGCCAGCCGTAAAATCGAACCGTCGTCGCGGCCCCAATTTGCGATCCGCCGACGATGATTTGATACAGCGTGTCGCCAATCAACGGAATGTCTTTGATGAGATTCGTGCCGACGACCAACGCCCAGTGCGTGCCCTCATCCCAGCGCAAGACATAGCCGGTGAAATTCAATAACAACGTCCCGACGAGTAATGCCATCCCGATGACATAGTTGGTGCGGCGTGGCAGTTTATATGCCCCGGTGAAGATCACGCGCAGCAGGTGCAGCGCCACGACGATCACCATCCACTGCGCGGCCCAGTAGTGCAGATTGCGCACCAGCCAGCCGAAGGGCACTTGATACGTGATGATCTGGATCGAATCGGCGGCCTGTTCAGGCGTGGGAATGTAGAAGAACGTCAACAGCAGACCGGTAGCCGCCAGCACCAGGAATAACAAGACCGAAATGCCGCCCAGGCCAAAGGTGTAACGAAAACTCCCCTCGCGCCGCGGAATGGTGGGCGGATGCAAGTGATAAAAAAAGTTGGGGCGATGCGGGTGCGCGGGCATGAATGAAGTATAACCAACTTTGCAGGAAAACAAAACCACGGAGACACAAGGCGCTGTATCTCCGCGGTTCCGGGTGCATATCCTTCAAATGTTACGCCAGTAACCGTCACCGGCGCAGGCGCGGCATAACGTCCAGTCGTCCTGCACCACTTCGCGCTCGTTGATAATCTCTTCGCCACATTGATCGCAGTGGGCCTTACGCCCAGGTTTGCTCAACAACTTTTCCAGCGATAACGTGAGCTGAACCGGCTGAATGGAAAACAGTTCTTCATCCGGCATGATCTGATAGGCTTCTAACTGCGCGTGCCAACGTGATTGCGCTAATGGGGCATATTCAGAGGCTAAAGTGCGTGAGGCTTGACTGGGGATGATGCGCACCGCCCGATCGGTTTTCGTATCGAAAAAGACGGCGGCCACCTTGCCGTGATCGATCAGGCGCAACGTGCGTGCGCCGACCGTGCAGCCGGTCGCCACCGAGACGCCATCGGCGAAACAGCCATCCGTTTCGACGATGACCAGCAGCCGCTTATCGGTACCAGGCAGCTCGATCCCCAACCATTGCGCGCCCAGCAAGCCCAGGCGCGCACCCAACACTTGGCGCGGACACAAGTGTTTATGCCGCGCGGCCGATTCGTCGAGCAAATCGCTCAACGCGCGCGTGGCATAGCTGCCTGGCGTTTCAAGCCGGCGGGTAGCGGTGAAGGGTGTAATCATTTTGCTTCAAGGCTCAAGCAGTGCGTCGGTTTAAGTGCAATACTGTTTAGATAAGGCTCGCAGCCCGCGTCCTCGCGGGCGATCCCACCGCGAGGACGCGGCTGGGTGAGCGCTAACTAAACAGTATTGGGTTTAAGTGTGATTCACTGATCAGCCGGGTTAGGCGGCTTCACGGCGGGCTGTTGCCGGCGCGTCGGACGCCAGGATGGGTTGTGCCGCAGGCGCAGATTGCGCTTCGGGCGGGATGACACGGACGGTTTCTTTGAAGACCGGGAAGAAGCGCGACAGCAGGGTAAAGACCAGCAGCACGCCCGAGGCCACGCCCACTAGAATCGCCACTTCCATCCAGGACGGTGAATACTGCGCGCCACCGAGGGGCTCCATCGCAAACCAGGACGTGTCAAAGCGATTCATGACAATCCCGGCAATTACAAACAACGCGCTGATCAACGAACCGGTGCGGCTCCAGCGTATTTGCTTGATGGAGAACAGGACGATCGGAATGACGACGCCCACGATCAATTCGGCCAGGAAGAGCACGCTGTAGACGCCGCTGGTGAACAGCAGGTCCAGTTCTTCGGTCAGCAGGAGCTCGCCCAGTTTAAGCGCCAGATAGAAGCTCAAGAGCCAGGGCATAAACCACCCTAACTTCTCGATGACCCGGGGTTTAAGGGTTTGCCCGAAGAGCCAGGAACTCACGATCGAACCGGTGATGACCAACGCGATGCCGGCCGCCAACGAGGACACCAGGAAGAAGACGGGCAGCAGCAAGGAGTACCACAGCGGATGCAACCGCGTCGACATGATGACAAACAAGGTCCCCAGGGACGATTGGTGCATAGACGAGAGCGTGACGCCCGCAATCACCATGACGATGGTGTATTTCTTGATGAACTTGAGCAGGCGGTCGCGCCCGCGATTTTCCAGAATGGCCGGGCTGAATTCGTAGATCAACACCATCGAGTACAGCGCAATACACCAACTGACTTCGAACAGGGCTGAATTAAGGTTAGGATAAACCAGGAAATGCCAGAAGCGATCCCAGCGGCCCAGGTCAAAGAACAGAATGACCAGCACCGAGCTGTAGCCCAACAGGCCGAAGAGGACGGTCGGTCGGGTGGCGGCATGCAAGTCATGCATGTGAAAAACATACACCAGGGCGGCCAGTGTAAAGGCCCCGCCCGAGAGAGCCACGGTCGTTAGATCGAAACTGATCCAAATTCCCCAGGGAAAATCTTTGCTAAGATTGGTGGTCGTGCCCAGGCCGGCGGCCAGCCGATAGACCCCCACCCCGAGACCCAGGACCGTGATTACGGCCAGCACGTAGGCGAACCAGGGCAAACTCCGCAATTCTTTTAGAGTTCTTTCCAGGATTTTTTTGCGCATGCTATTCCTCCTTCGCACTTTCAGCGTGTTCGGCCTCGGCATGCTCCGCCTGGGCGGCGGCGTTGTCTTTGCTTTGACGTTCAATGGCTAAGTAGATGCCCGTCATGCCAATCGCGACGCCCGCGGCGACGACCGGGGTGCCGTGCGTGACCAGGCGATTAAAGTGCGCGGGCGACTCTTCGCGTTCAGTCACGGGGAAGCCCAATTCTTCAAACGGCACCGGAGAGATGTAGAACGTCGAGGTCCCACCATGCTCGTGTTCGCCATACACATGATCGAGATATTTCTCAGGTTCCTGTGCAATGCGAGTATGCGCCAGCTTAAGCATGTCGTCACGCGTGCCGAACTTGATGGCTTCCGTGGGGCAAGTTGCCGCGCAGGCCGGCTGTTGACCTTCTTCAAGACGCGCGAAGCATAAGTCACATTTGATGATCAACGCCAGGCTCTTCTCCCATTCGAAGTTGGGCACGCCGAAGGGGCAGGCGTACATGCAGTACCGGCACCCAATGCAGCGATCGGCGTCATACATCACCACACCCTCTTCGTTCTGTTGCAGCGCGCCCACGGTGCAGGCCGACACGCAGGAGGGATCGGTGCAGTGCATGCAATGGAAAGGGGCCGAATAGCGCGCTAGATCAGGAAATTCGCCTGTCACGCCCGTGTCTTTCATCCAGATGCGGGTGTGATTCATCGGGACATTGTTTTCGACGCTGCACGCCACCAGACAGGTGCGGCAGTCAATGCAGCGCGAGGCGTCGATGAGAAAGCCGTGTTTGTGTTCGGTCATGATGCTATTCTCCTGAATACAGCGGCTTGCGCAATGCGGCGGCTTGCGTCCCGGCAACTTTTCTCACCGTGACAAAGGTCTGGCTGAGTGCCTGGGAACCGCTGACGGGGTCGGTATAGGTCACGTGAACATCCGAGTCGCTGGCGCCCACGCCGTAGGCGGTGCGCAGGCCCATCGATTGGTGACCAAAGCCCGGCGCCATGAAAACACAGTCAGGCCGGATCGCCTCAGTGACGCGCAGGTTGATGATGATCGTGCCGATAGCGCTGGTCACTTCGACCAGATCGTTATCGACCAGCCCCAGTTTTTGGGCTGAGGTGGTGTTGATCCACAAGCGCGGTTCATCCTGATACTTGTGCAGCAGCTGATTATTCTGGGTGGAAAACTGGGTGTGCTGTCCGACTTTGCCGGTCAACAGATAGAATTGATCGCCGCCCGGCTGCGGCGGTGCATCCCAGGCCGGCACGGCCGGCTGCTTCGACTTGCGCAGCGTTTCAGACACAATTTCAATCTTGCCACTGGGGGTGTTGAACCTCAACTCTGACTCAGCGCTTTCACCGCTGGCCGGGGCTTCCCAATAGCCGCGCTCGGCGATGTCTTTGACGGTCACGCCCAGCGGCGCCAGCTGCTGATTGATGTAGTCCACTTCGTCGGTATACTGGAAGTAGTCAGCCAGGCCCAAACGTTCACCGAGCTGCTTGTAGATCCACAGAGCGCTCTTGCTTTCGCCGATCGGCTCGATCACCGGCTGGCGCAGGAAGGCGCGGTTACCGACGACCAGCAGCGGATCGTAACGTTCAAGGTAGGACGCTTCGGGCAGGATAACATCGGCGTACCACTCGGTATCGTTAGGGAGGATACTGATCGTAGCGATGAAGTCCATCTTGTTGAACGCCTCGATCGTCTTGGCGCGATCCGGTATGCTCATGATGGGGTTCTGGCGTGAGATGAACCAGCCGTGGGCTTGATAGGGTTTGCCCGCTAGCACGTTGTCGCGGATCTCCTGGAACACGCCGATCTTGAGCGGCACCAATGGGTATTTCCACGGCACGCCATCCAGGCGCTGCGCCCGGACACGTGGATAAGGCGGTTGCTTGGGCACGCCCAGCGTGACACTGCCGCCCTCGCCACCCGCATCGAACATCGCGGTGCCCCAGTTGCCGACCAGTGCGTTGAGAATGGCGATGGCGCGTTCGGTCTGGAAGGAATTTATAAAATTGGAGGTGCGCCAGCCGTTGTGGGCCAGCGCGTTTTCACCGGCGGCAGCAAATTCGTGCGCGATGCGACGAATGGTCTCGGCCGGAATTTCGGTGAGGGGCGCCGCCCACTCGGGGGTATACATCCCGATCGATTGTTGCAACTCCTCCAGGCCGATCGTGTTTTTGGCGACGAAATCGGCGTTGTAGAGTTTCTCACCAACAATCACGTTGAGCATGGACAGATGAAAGGCCAGATCGGTGCCGGGTTTGATCGGCAGCCATTCGGTCGCTTTGGCCGCGGTCTTGGTGAAGCGCGGATCGATATAGACCACTTTGACGCCGCGGCTGATCGCGTCGATCAATTCGCCGGTCTCGGATGTGGAGACAGCTTCCGTCAGATTGCGGCCGGTGAGAATCAGATACTTCAAGTTGGTGTAATCGCGCGCCGGCTCTTCCATACCATAGGTCATCAGGTTGGCGACGATCATGGAGTTGAAACACAGGCTGCGCTGGGTGCCGTAGTTGGGCGAACCAAAGCCGTACAACAAGTTCTCGAAGAGCGGCTGGCTCAAGTTGTGAGTCGAGGAAAAGATCAGCGCTTCCGGCCCGTATTTTTGCTTGATGTCCAGCATGGCGCGGGCCGTTAGATCGAGCGCTTCATCCCACGAGGCCCGGCGGAATTTGCCTTCGCCCCGCGCTCCGGCCCGAATCATGGGGAATTTGATCCGATCGGGATCGTACGCCGTCATGACGCCGCTCTGGCCGCGGATGCACAACTTGCCGCGTGAATGCGGATGGTCGGGGTTGCCTTCCAGCTTGACGACACGCCCTCCTTTGACTTTAGCCATCACGCCGCAGCGCCATACACATTGCTCGCACATGGTCCGAACGATGTGTGAGGTCAAGTCTTCGTCGGCGGCGTCCCCGGCGGCAAACGCGGGATTAAGACCGAGACCGGCCAGGCAGGCCGCCGCCACCGTCGCGCCAGATAACTTCAAGAAATTGCGTCGAGTGAGTTGAATGATTTCGGTCATAGTTGCCTCGCTGATGAGTGGTGCGTGAAGAGTGAAATCACGTCTTGCGACTCACTCGTCACTTTTCACTCGTCGCTTTGTCGGGCCGCATTTTGATGGCCCGTTCCAGAATGTAAAACAGCAGCAGCGTTACCGCCGTAAACAGCGCGATCACCAGCCACGCATTCACCTCGATGGCATCGGGAATCACGAGACGCGCATCGGTGGCGAGTTTATTGATTTGCAGATAGACCGATTGATACGTCAGCCCGAAAAGCAGCGCGCCGCCCAGCATACCCAGCACGCCGGGGATGATGTAATCCAGACGGCCTTCGCCCGATCCGGCGGCGACCGGTGCAGCACACACACCCGCACCCGCCATGCCGATGCCGAACAGCAGCCCGCCGAACAAGTTACGCACGACGTGGGTGGCAGTAATGGGCATGTTGGGCACGAGACCCGTATTGACCAGGAAGAATATGCCGATCATGCCGACGACCAGCGACGCCATCATGAACTTGAGCACGGCCATATCCGTGAAGCGGAACACGTTGACGATCTTGTGATAGCGCGTCATGCCGCCTTTGTGCAGAAAGAACCCGAACAGGAAGCCGATGAAGATGGGAGCGATGATAGTCATGGTAATGTCTCCGTAAATGATGCGTAATAAGTTTTTAACAAGTAATGAGTAACGAGTAAAGACGGAATTCCTCAGTTACTTTTTACTCGTTACTTGTTACTCATTACGCCTAATACTTCTTCCGGTAAATCACCAACGCCGTCACGATGCCTGAGGCAAACATGCCCGCGATGAAGATGAACGCCGCCGGCGCCAGCACCACGCCACCGGAGATCGCCAATCCGCTGGTGCAGCCGCCTGCGATGCCCGCCGCATACTCCAGCAGCGCCGACGCCAGGAACACGATGATCCAGCGCTTCGCCACGCTCGTGCCGAAGATTTCGGTCCACTGCTTGTCCGGCAGTTTGCGCCACTTGAACGTGCCACTCAAGAAGGCTGACACTAGACCACCCAGAAAGATGCCGAACAGAATCAATACCGACCACGTGATACCCGGTGGCATGATATTCTTGAAATACAAGCTGTTGGGATCGAGCGCCAACCCCACCGGCGCGACCAGGTTCTCATACGCGCCGGACGCGCCCACCAGGATGGGTGCGGGCAGCAGCGCATTGCTCAACAGCAGCGCCAGGATCGTCACCACGCCCAGTCCGGCGCCGGCTACGTAAGGTGACCACTCGGGTTGACGCAGATATGCGACAAATTTAGTCATGACAATTTCTCCTTGCAACGGACGGCGATTATCGCCCGTCAGCTTAGTGGCGATTCGACAGAAAAGTGTGCAAGCCGCGCAACGCTTGAGCATCCATTTTTTCGAGTATCGGCACGATCTGCGCCAGTTCGCGAGATCGCTCATCGGTTGCAGCCACTGGTGCGGTACTGGCTGGTCCCCGTTGTTTTGCGCGCAGGCGCAGCTCATTCCAGAAGATGAAGGCTCCCCCACCTACCACAGTTGCCACCAATAACAGACTGGTCACAGCCGTTCCAGCGCTGGGCGGCAGGGGTTGTATGGCCCGGTACTGTGCGACATAGTCAACAATTTCATTGGACGATGGCGCGGCGGCTGATTGCGGCGCAGCCGGTTTAGCTGGCGGATCGGCAGACTGTGTCCCGGCCGACGGCTGCGGTGTAGGCATACTCGGGTTGGTTGAAGCAGCTGGGGGTTTCGCCGCACCTCCACCCACTGTTACACCCAGCGTCGTCGCATACTTCTCGGCACGCGCCTGAAGATCGTCGGCATGGCACGACGAGCAATTAGCCTGCACATCGCCCAGCGGCTCGACCAAACCCTCGTGGGCAGCCTCTTTATCAGGGGCTTGTACATTTCCAGCGTGGCAGAATTCGCAAAAGTCGCCAAAGGCGTGCGAGATGTGCCAATCGCCTTTCGCGTTCACGGGAGCTTCGCCTTTGATTTCGTGGCAGTTCTTGCACGAGGAGGCTTGTGATCCACATTGCGCCAACCCCCAGCCCACTTTCACGTTACAATTCAGATCCTGTGGTTGAACCCGCGCAGCAGGGTCGACGGCGGCGATGATCGACAAGGCGCGATCGCTGAACTGGCGAGGTGCCACTGTGGTGATCGGGCGTGCAGCACGTTCCACGCCGAGGGTTACGATCGCGACGAGCAGAGCCACACTCAACAACAACACGACTCGTTTTGAGGTCATATCCTTTGCTCCTTGAGGCATCATGAGGCTTGATTTAATAAATCAACGAGGGCCGTCTTTTGCAGCAGATTGTCCGTCATCACGGCGCGCAGCAGATCGAGGGCTTCGATGACGTGCCGATCGGCAAGTGAATAGATTACAGTGGTGCCCAGCCGTTCGGAACTGACCATGCCGCGCTCACGCAGCACCTTGAGGTGCCGCGAAACGGTCGGTTGGTTGGCATCCAGCGCGACGCCCAGCTCGCCGACATTTTTTGGCCCATCGGCCAGCAGATACAGCAACATGATGCGGGTTGGATCGGCCAGGGCCTGGCAGACTTCGGCGTGAAGGAGTTGGATTTCCGATTTTTGCGGTTTCTGCATGGCGCGACCTTTTTGATTACACCATTTCGCTTATACATTTATTCACACAGGCGTATATAATCGCGGATAATATAACGTACTCGGCGCATATGGAAAAGTGCTTGATGTCATCCAAATCAGGTTACAGCCGTCATGGTTCCCAGGTCCGTCTGGTTGTCCGCAGCAATTCTCAATTTGACTTTTCAAAAAGCGCGGGCTGTGTTAAGTTGGGCCATCTTCTGCCCGAATTGAGTCCGCCATGCCTGAACGCTTCACGATTGGCACCCTGTTGCGCGCCTTCGAGCCGGTCTTTAATCAACT
>JBGSPW010000247.1:0-45056 GCA_041738395.1 Thermoflexales bacterium | reverse complement strand
AGTTGATTAAAGACCGGCTCGAAGGCGCGCAACAGGGTGCCAATCGTGAAGCGTTCAGGCATGGCGGACTCAATTCGGGCAGAAGATGGCCCAACTTAACACAGCCCGCGCTTTTTGAAAAGTCAAATTGAGAATTGCTGGATACCCATTTGAGTACACCGCCAGGCTGCCAAACGTCACGCAGTGAACGTGACAAACCTCCTCATTTTGACCCGCTTTCCCCAAATTAAGTAGTAACCCGTATTGACACCGCCCGTGCCCTGAGCGTACACTCAAACGGCTCGTATGGGGCATCGTTCACTGGCCAATTGTCCTTTCGAACCGTCCAGCAGTGCCAGTGAACAGCGCTGCTCCACAAACACCTCACACTTCAGGAGAACACGATGAATAAGAAAATATACTTCGCGGTCATACTGGCGATAGCCGTGCTGGGCTTATCAGGTAGTCAAGCATTTCACGGTCAGACGCCGGCGAAGTTGGCTCCTTTGAAAGATAGCCAGCTGGCTCAAGGCCCGGTAAATTTATCCCTGGTTGGAAACCCCGCCGCCATCTACTGCGCGGACATCATGGGCTACCGCTATAGCGTAGTCAATGATGGTGCAGGCGGACAGATCGGGGTGTGCCTCATGCCTGACGATCAAGCCTGCGATCAATGGGACTTTTATGCCGGTAGGTGTGGTCAGAACTACTCGTATTGCGCGCGACAAGGTTACATCACGGCGGCTCGCCACGACGGCCAGGATCCTTATTCGCCGGATTACGCCGTCTGCCTGTCCACTCAAAATCAGAAAGTAGGCACGGTTGCCGAGCTATCCAATCTGGCAAATCTAACCACAGGGCAGTGCCACGGGACCTGCGCCACGCAACCGGTCGATCAAAACGGGGAGCCGAAAACCTCCACCCCGCCAGCACCCTCGACCCTATCCTCTCAAGCAACTGCTCCAGCAGCGCTTGACTGGCGTGGTTATCAAGGTCAAAACTGGCTGACCGGTGTGAAAAATCAGGCCAACTGCGGCAGCTGCTGGGCCTTTGCGGCCGTCGGCGTGGTTGAGGCCTACTACAACATTGCGCAGAGCAACCCCAACCTTGATCTTGATCTGGCTGAAGAGGACCTGGTGAGATGTTCGGGGGTTGGAGGCTGTGCCGGAGGGCCGTCTAACTCGGCTCTACAATACATCAAAGACACCGGCATTGTCGATGAGGCCTGTCACCCGTACACGGCATCAGACGGCAGCTGCTACCGCTGCGCGGACTGGTCGACCCGACTGACCTCCATCGAGGCGTATCAGTGGTTTGCGCCTAATCAGGCCAATCTTAAGGAAGCCATTACCCGTTACGGCCCGGTCGTGACTTATTTGGGTGTGGGCGATAATTATGGCGGCGATTTTGATGGCAACGGCGTCTACCGCTGCTCCACCGATGTCGGCATCAACCATGCCGTCGTTTTTGTGGGGTATAACGACGCAGGTGGCTACTGGATTGTGCGCAACAGTTGGAGCGCCACCTGGAACGGCGACGGCTATTTTCGTGTCGGCTACGGTGAGTGCGGCATCGACAGCACGTTTGCCGCCTACGTTTACAAACGCTCACAACTCTATTTGCCCCTCATTGCGCGCAACTTCGTGGGAAACACCGGCATAACCAACGGCAATTTTGAAAGCGGCGCGAACGGTTGGACACAGTATTCGACCCATGGTTGGGCGTTGATTCTCAACAGCGGTTTTCCAGGAAGCGTAACGCCGCACAGCAGCAGCTGGGCTACCTGGCTGGGCGGAGAAGACGATGAAATCTCCTACATCCAGCAACAAGTGACTGTGCCGCCCGCCAATCCCTATCTGGCCTACTGGCACTGGATCGCTTCAAACGATGCCTGCGGATATGATTTTGGAGGGGTGGTCATCAACGGTACGGTGGTTGACGTTTACAACCTATGTACCGACACCAGCACCGGTGGCTGGGTCAAGCATGTCGTCAACTTGGGCGCATATGCCGGGCAGTCCGTGTCGCTGCAAATTCGATCAGAAACCGATGGCTCCGAAAACAGCAATCTATTTGTGGATGATGTGGTCTTTCAATCCAGCCCGACGGCTTTGCGCGGCGAATCCGTAACTTTTGACCCTCAAACCGCTCTGCCCAAGTCGCCGCAAAGCGCGCAGCCGGCGAGCGCTGACACGCCTATCCGGGTATTTCCCGTTCGCACTCCATAAGTAGGGCCATACCCAACAGCCCCTTGAGAACCAGGGTTGACGGCGTCGAAGTTGGCAACACATTATCATCCCGGCAAGGACTGTCCCTCCCTCGCCGGGATTTATATCTGCCGTCAAACTCCAAACTAATCCGCGCCCGAGGGGCAGTGGCGTCCCGCACGCAACAGCGGCTTGACACGCCCACTTCGATCGAGTACCCTTACCGCAACTCTCAACCGCGGAGACACTATGACCAATTCGGGTCAACAGTTATCGCTGTTCGATCAAGGCCCCGAGCCTGAACCGGCGAAGCCCGCGTCCGCGCCGCTCGATCAGGCCCGTGCCGCGAAAAGCAAGACACGCCTCAACGCGCATACCTCGCTGGCGAACGCGGCGGAAGCCTATCACGATCACATCGCCGGCAGCGATCTTTCGCCGCATACGGTCAAGTCCTTCATGTACGATCTCAACATTTTGATCGAGTTTGCGGGAGCCACCCGTCCGATCGGCCAGATCGCCCAACGCGATTTGCAAAACTTCATGGACTGGCTGGTCGATGGGCGCGGTGTGCCATGCAACCCCAAATCGCTGTCGCGGCGTCTGGTCACGTTGAAGGCGTTTTTCCGCTGGCTGACGGATAGCGGCGTCATCGACGCGGATCCCGCCGCACCGATCGCGCATAAACCTGTCTCCACGCCCCTGCCCGACATCCTGACCGACGAGCAAGTAGACGAAGTGCTGGCGGCAGCCAATCAACTTCGTCATCAGGCCGAGAAACCCGATGCGCGACCCTACGTGTTGATTCTGCTCTTGCTCAAGACCGGCATCAAGAAAAGCGAATGCATGGCCATCACGCTGGAGCACATCGATCTATCTGACCCGGATGAACCGGCGCTGTGGATTCGCTACACCGATCCGCGCTATCACCACAAAGAGCGCAAGCTCCGGCTCGATCCCAAGTGGTCGCGCGCGCTGCAAGAATACCGGAACCAGTACCGCGTCGAACACGCGTTGTTTCCCTGCACCTCGCGCACGTTGGAATACGCGCTGGCCGATATAGGTCAACTCGCCAATTTGCCCAAGCCCTTATCCTTCGAGATGCTGCGCTGGACATGCGCCGTGCGCGATCGGCGGGCCGGCATGAAAGAAGAGACCCTGCGTCACAAACTGGGGCTATCCGAAATCACCTGGTATGAAACGTGGCCCAAGATCGAGAAACTCTCTGCGCCTGCGTTGTAGGCAGGGTAGAAACCGGGTTTCTCCATTTCATGTAAATCGAACGTCGAACGTGGAGAAACCCGGTTTCTTCAATCAGTGTTCATTGATTCCAGCAGCGCCCACAGCCCACCCGAAACCAGCGCGTGCCCGCCCGTCACGATCGGAATCGGCGCTTCGTTGAGGATCTGCGTGAAATCACGCAGAAACGGATCGGCGATGGCGTCTACCATTCCCAGGTCTGCCGCGTAACGCTCCACCTCGCTTGGCCACACACCTTGTGCCGCCCACAGCACGCGCGTATCCCACAAGATCGCATCGGCCATCGAACTCAAATCCGCGATGAAGCGTTCCAGTCCCACGGCCTGCAAATGATCGTTCAACAACGATCGCACTTGCCCCGCGCCCAAACGTCCGGCGGCGCGCATCCCGCGTTCTTCGCTGTAGACGCGCGTCCAGCACTGCGTCGACTTCTCCATTTGCGCCCACGCCCACGACGGCACCCGGCCCGCTAAAATGACGCGCGTCGCCGGCGTTTTGAGCACCTCACGCGCCGCCCGCAACCGACCATCATCCCACCGTAACGCTTGCACCGCTGCTCGCAAGTTCGGCCCGCACTGCGGATGCAGAGCCGCGATCTGCGCATCGATCGGCACATCGATGTCCAGGCGCGTGGCGGGTGACGGCGACCACGCCACCGGCGTTAGGCCCGCATCGTGCGACAGCACCCACCCCAACGAATTATCGCTCGGCAAGCGATCGACCCACTCGCGCACGATCGCCGCCGGGGTGATCGCCGCCCAATCGGTGGAGTTGATGTTGTTGGCGATCACCACCCGCTCGGACTGACGCACCTTATCGGCAATCTGTTTGAGATCAGCAGCGGGCAATAGCGGCGCGGCTGCCGCGCCCAGATACACTATACATTCCAGATGAAACCGATCGATCACTTCGGTCAGGCGGCGGCCAAAATGGAACCGACTACCCTCGTCGTCGAGATCAATCGTGACGGGCAGGTTGCCCATCGTGCCGGCCCACACCCGATCGTTGGTGACGATCACGATCGGATCGAAGCAGGCCGCCTCCAGCGCGCGCTGCACGAGATCGCGCGCACACGCCTGTCGCACGCTGTGCATCGCACTCAACAGCGGATGAGCCGGTGACGCGCCACCTGCGAAAATAATCAGGCTGACAGTTTCAGGCATCGTGACTCCAATAAAAACGCGGAAGCCCCAAGTCGGACTCCCGCGTAAAGGTACTGGTTGCGTTAGACGCTAAGCAAGTTCAGGCTGCAACAGGCCATAATCGCCCGTGCGGCGGCGATACAGCACGTTGATGCCGTTGATCTCGCTGTTGTAGAACACGAAGAAATCGTGCCCCAACAGCTCCATCTGCTCGATCGCTTCTTCGGGATTCATCGGCGTGACCTCGAACGTCTTGGTGCGCACCACGGTGCCCACCGGCTCCGGTTCCATGTCGGCCAGGACTTCGACAACCGACACCGGCTCTTCCGGCACGCGCACGGTATCGGAACCGTGCTGCCCCCGGCTATACAACCGATCTTTGAAGCGGCTGATCTGGCGCTGCATCTTTTCGGCGACCAGATCGATAGCGGCAAACAAGTCTTGATCGCGCTCTTCGGCCCGCAGGATCTTGCCACGGCTGCGCACGGTCAACTGCGCGATCATGCGATGCTGCGCGCTGCGCGTCTCTTCCTGCGACAATTCCATGCGGGCTTCATCAATGATGGGAAGGTAACGCTCCAGTTTGCCGACTTTCTTCTCTACATACTCCTGGACTCGATCTGTCATGCTGACATTTCTACCGCGAACGACAATGTTCATATTCGTTCTCCTTGGGTCGGGGGATATCCCCTTAAGGTGTGCGGGCGAGGGTCAGTCCCATCACTGACGCGGCACCCGTTTTCAACAGAGCTATGGCACAGGCCTCCAACGTCGCGCCGGTCGTGCACACATCATCGAGGATGATGATACGTGTCCCGCGCACCCGCTCATCATCGCAGGCAAACGCGCCGGAAACATTTTCTTTGCGCTGTGCGGCATTCAACTCCATCTGCACTGCGGTAACTCGCGTACGGCGCAAGCCTTTCGAAATGACAGGGACGCCCACCTGCGCCGCTAAACGCTGCGCCAATAGGTTACTTTGATTATAACCGCGATCACGTTCGCGTGAGGGATGCAGGGGAACCGGGATCAGCCAATCGGCAGTGAGCTGCCCCGCGCACCAGTAGTCGGCGAGCATCGCACCAAATGGATCAGCCAGGCCGGCCAATCTTTCATACTTGAAGCGGTGGATGCCTTGCCGCAACGGTCCAAGAAACAGGGCCACCGATCGAATTTGTTCAATCTGCAGGGGTTGTGCGCGACATTTGCTGCACAAATGCGTGGGCGTATTGGGTTCACCGCACTTCTCACACCAGGGAGGTTCAACCGGCTTGACCGAGGCACGACACGCATTACACCACAAACTGCCGGCCGTGCGACAACCGCCACACCTGGGAGGAAACAGGAGATTGGTGAACTGCTCCCAGGCTTGCCGCCCCTGCCGCCGAAGTTGTGACAAGCCGCGCCATTCTGACTGCGATGCCATAGGCCACTCCAGTGGCACAGCGCCGCTCATGCGCAGATGTCGGCGTTAAACCGGAATGTTGGGGGTAGCCATTACCTGTAAGATAGCCGGGCCCAACAACACCACCCAAATCGCCGGGAAGATCAAGAAGACCATGGGAAACAGCATCTTCACGGGCGCCTGGTGCGCTTTTTCTTCGGCGCGTTGGCGGCGGCGAACACGCATTTGATCCGATTGAATACGCAGCACCTTGGCGATGCTCACACCCAACTGCTCGGCCTGAATAATGGCGGCAATGAAGCTAGTTACATCGCTCACATCCAGCCGTTCCGACATGTCGCGCAGCGCTTCACGGCGTGTTTTGCCCAGACGAATTTCATGCAGTACGCGGGCAAAGCTGCGGCTGAGATCATCTTCCCACTTTTCAGCCACTTTTTGCATCGCCTGATCAAAGCCCAGACCGGCCTCCACGCAGATCGTTAACAGATCCAGCGCGTCCGGCAGCGACTTAATCACCGACGCTTTGCGGCCGCGGATCTTGCTGCCCAACCATAAGCCGGGAAGCATGAAGCCCAAGACGGCAAAGAGCAGCGTAAATGCGACACGATTCGGGAAAAACTCGACATTGGCTAGTGACAAAACAAAAAAGATCAAGCCCCCCAGCGCGATACAGGCAATCACACGAATGCCAAAAAATTCTGAGGGGGACCAATTGTTGGGGTTGCCGGCCAAATCGAGCTTATGGCGCGTTGATTCAAGCGTCTTAGCGGGGGTAAACCGCACGGCAAAGCCTGATGCCCGCCGGACCATGGGCGCGAGGACGCGCTCCCGGAACGGCATCGATAGTTCGATTTCTTCCAGGGTAGCCGGCGTCTCGCGCATACTGTATTCCGCCAAACGCGATTGCAGTGAATCGCCTGGCTTGCGCGAGCCAAGTGCGATAACGATGAAAATAATCGCGATCGCGACAAACACCGCCCCAATAATTAGAGGAGTTGGCATCCTTCACCTCCGCCTAACCGCTAAACTTTTAGCCACTAAACTTCAATTGTCACAATCTTTTGGATGGCAATAAAGCCCGTCCCAATCATGAGCAAGCCGCACACCACCATCGCCCACCCGCAGAAACCACTCGTGAAGAGCCGCTCGACATAGGGTTTATTAACACAGAAGAGTACCAACGCCAGGCCAATCGGCAGGAGGCTGATGACATAGCCAGAATAACGACCTTGCGCCGTCAACGTGCGGACTTCGCCTTTGATGCGCACCCGCTCGCGAATCGTAAAGCTGATCACATCCAGAATCTCGGCCAGATTACCGCCGACCTCACGCTGCACACTGACCGCCGTGATAACGAGGTCCAGGTCATCGCTCTTAATGCGTCGCAACATATTGCCCAACGCCTGCTCCAGCGGCAGGCCGATCTGGACCTCTTGCACCACCCGGCCAAACTCGCTGGCAATGGGGGACGGCATCTCGCGCGCCACTGCTTCCATCGCCTGCAGCACACTGTACCCGGAACGCAACCCATTAACCATCAGGTTAAGCGCATCACCTAATTGATCGGCAAAAGCGCGCACACGCTTTCCCTGACGCCATGACACAAACCAGCGCGGTGCGAACCACCCGATCACGGCCGCCAGAATCGCCAAGACGATCGTGTTGAATAAGAAGTACCCGCCTACCGCTACGCTGAGCGCCACTATCACCTGAACTGCGAGGAACTCACCCACGGTCACTTTCAGGTCAGCCCGCGCCAGTTGGGTGGATAGATTCTCTGAAACCTTGCGGCCTTCCAAAGCCCGATTGAGCGAATCGGCCACAGGCGTGGAGCGTTTCTTGGAATCTTTCTTGTCCGCCTCTAGCTCCGTCGGGCTGGCAAAGGTCTGCAAGCGCTGCTCGACTGAAGTGCGGCCGCGGACCATTGATACCACGCCAGCGATCACCAACAGGATGGCGACAGCTCCGATAATTAAACCAATGGCTTGAACTGGCATAGCCAATCTCCCCTGCAGGTCTATTTGTAGAACCCTAGTCCAACTAAAACCGGCCTCGTGTACCGATACCAAAAATATTCGCCGGAAGACGGATACCAGAAGCCTCAATGCGATCAATAAATCTGGGCCGCAAGCCGGTGGGCAGCAGCCGGCCGATAATCTTGCCGTTCTCGATGCCGGTCTTCTCAAACGTAAAGATTTCCGACATCGTGATCACATCGCCTTCCATGCCCTGCACTTCTGAAACGGCGACGACGCGGCGCGAGCCGTCGCGCATACGTTCCTGCTGAATGATCACGTCAATCGCCGACGCAATTTGCTCGCGAATCGCGCGGTGCGGTAAATCCATACCCGCCATCAAACACATCGTCTCCATGCGCGAAAGCGCATCGCGCGGTGTATTCGCGTGCAGCGTCGTCAAGGATCCGTCATGGCCCGTGTTCATGGCCTGCAACATGTCCAGGGCTTCCGCGCCACGGCACTCGCCGACAATGATGCGTTCGGGACGCATACGCAGCGAGTTAATCACAAGATCACGAATCGAGACTTCGCCGCGTCCTTCAATATTGGGGGGCCGCGACTCTAACGTCACGACGTGCTCCTGCCGCAGCTGCAGTTCGGCAGCGTTCTCGATCGTGACGATCCGATCTTCTTCGGGAATAAAGCCCGATAAGATATTTAACAGAGTCGTCTTACCGGAGCCAGTCCCCCCCGAAACGAGTATGTTCAACCGGGAAATTACGCACGCCTTCAAAAACTCGATGGATTCGGCCGTAATTGAGCCCTTTTCGATAATTTGCTCCACCGTCAACGGGATCTTGAAAAATTTACGAATGGTGATCGTGGGACCGCACAACGAGATCGGCGGGATAACGGCATTCACGCGGCTGCCGTCTGGCAAACGGGCGTCTACATAGGGTTGGGACTCGTCAATACGGCGTCCGAGCGGGGCCACGATTCGATCGATAATACGCATGACGTGGTCGTTGCTCTCAAACTGCGCGGTCGTGCGCACAATCTTACCACCACGCTCAATGTAGATATTTTTGGGGCCATTCACCATGATTTCCGTGATGGTCTCATCAGCCAAAAATGGTTCGATCGGACCAAAGCCCAAGATTTCCGCCACGATCTGCTCGAACAAACGCTGCCGCTCAACCCGGCTGAGGATGATATTTTCATCTGCTAGCACTGAGTCATATAACGCCTCGATCGTGCTACGGACCTCATCGGTCTTACTGACATCCATTGACGGATCCATTTCGGCCAGCAGTTTGTTCTGGACCCGCGTTTTCAAATCGAGATAGGCATCCCGCGTCGGTGAGGTGGAGGCTGGCGCGCGCTTCAGGCGCATCTCCGTTAACTTCGACTGCTCATTGGTTGCCGGCGAACGAGGTGTTGTCGAACCGGCGAGCGGCGCCCCGGCAGGCGCAGTAGTAGACTGTGCCGGAGGTTGTTGACTTTTCTCAATTCGCTTAAGTAACGACATATTTCCTCCCCGCTACTAACCGACTCGCAAACTTGCTACCGAAACAAGCCAGTCTTTTTGCGAGCATCATCGATCACCGCTGGCACCGCCTCCGCCGCCGGTCGCCGAAACTCTGAGGCTACGCGATCGGCTAATTGTTGCAGCGCCTGTCCGATCGGCTTAGCACGCTGATCGGCCATAAGTGGCACACCGCGATTGATCGAATTCAAGACCAAAATTTCGTCTAGCGGAATCTGCCCTACCACCTGATGCTTAATATTATCTTCGATCATCTGGGCGGTAATGCCGCTGCGCCGATCGACCTTGTTGATCACCAACATGATTTTGTTAGGTGGGTAATTAAGCGCATCGGTGATCTCAAAAAACAGGCGCGCATTCTTAATGGCCGGGATATCGGGCGTGGCGACCAACACGATCCGATCGGCCAAATCGAGCGCCGTGAGGATCGTGTCGTTAATGATCGTTGCTGTATCAACCACCACATAATCGTATTGTTTACGCAGCTCTTCCAAGATTCGTTTGAGATGTTCTGGGCCGACCAAATCGGCCATTTCAGGTCGAGGCGGAGCCAGCAAAACCTTGATTCCAGAAGCGTGTGCCAGCGCAGCGGTATCGATCGAATCAGGGTCAAGGTCCTCAATTGTAGCACACAGATCGGAGATATTGCGGTTGGGTGACAGGTTTAAGAAGACCCCCACATCGCCGAACTGCAAACTGGCATCCACCACTATCACCTTATTGGTATCGGGTCGCTGCTGTAAACCCACGGCCAAGTTGACGGTCAACATGGTCGTTCCAATGCCGCCTTTCGGTCCAAAGACAACGATAACAGCGCCACCCTTTCCGGGACGTTCACCCGCGCTGGGCCCGCCTTTGCCTGATTGAGGTTGAGACTGCGCTGGGGCAGCGGCCGCTAAAGTTGCCGCACGGGTCTGCCCCATACGATAAACCCTACGGATCGTAGATACAAGATCTTCGCTGGTAAAGGGCTTCGTCAAGAAATCACGCGCACCGGCCAGCATCGATCGGCGCAAGTAATCAGCCTCGCTTTGCACCGACATCATGACAACCTGGGCAATGGGCACGTCGCGTGAGATCATCTCGACGGCCGTAATGCCATCCATGTCGGGCATGTTGATGTCCATCATGACAATGTTGGGTTGGAGGTCACGCGCCAACTGCACAGCCTCGCGGCCTGTACCAGCGACACCTACAACTTCAACATCCGCCTCGAAGGCCAACAACTTCCGAACATTCTCGCGCGTTTCGGGAATGTCATCAACTATCAAAACACGAATCTTCTCAGAACCGGAAGCCATAAAATTTATCTATCCTTCAGCCAATGTAGATCCCGTATTCGGCAACTCAGCTCAAACGCCGCCAGGCCTGTCGTTAAGGCGTCGTGCCAGACCCAATAATGATAGTGTTGACCTTGGGCGGCATCGTAATGTTGAAATTCGTCAAAATATATTGATAGGATACGGTTTCAGTTGAGACCGGTGCATTATCACCCGCCGCACGCAGCACCAGGTTGATGTCAATATTGCCTTCGCGCTGCAACCATTGCAAAATCAGCGCCTGCTGCTGATCAAGCAACAAGATAATCATTTCTGGTCGTGGGGGGGTAACCGTAGGCGTACCACCGGCAGGCGGCTGCGTCTGCTGCTGATCAGGCGAAAGAGTCGGCGTCGGTTGCGGTAAGATGCCGCCCTCCGGCCATTCTCCGACGTGCAACACCTCGACGTTCTGAAGCGTGAGTTGGGACAGCAAACGCGGCTTAACCTGAGCGCTCGCTGCATCGCCGATGGCCTTCGCTACGGCCTCCTCAGGTTGCAACCCGGCCGCAATCAATTCATCCACCAGATCACGATTAAAGGGAACAACCGCGTACTGGCCTTCTTGATTGGCATCGACGATCGAAAAAGATACGATCATATCGATATGGTCGCCAGACCCGATAGCGTATCCAACACTGGTGAGTTTGTCAATCGGATAGGCAATGGCCACTTTGCCAGGCGGAATAAAGAGGGACGCATCGCTGCCTTGCGCGGTAAGGGCTTTCGGATCAGTCGCGATCAAGCTTTCAAGAATAGGTTGACCACGCAAAATATCGGTCCGCGCAATTTTCTGGTCCACTTTATTGGGATCAGTGATGATAAGATCCGCCGGTGGCAGGCTATCAATTGGCCACTTAGTCAGAATAGCCGTCTCAGAAACGATCACTGAGCCACGTGGAATGTTTTGCGCTGCAACAAGAATTTCTGTAGTGGGGATTTCAGGCAGCGGAGTTGGAAGTTGATCTACAACAGGCGGTGGAGTAAGCAACGGTGGCAGAATGACCAGCACGGCTACAGCACCAACTAACAAGAGAATTCCCAGCAAAATCAACACGCGGCTGCGGTTCATAAAGTGTTCTCCTTGAACTTTGCGAGATATTAAAACCCCAACCACTCTGCTTACAAGTTAGGGCAAACTCTCAACATAGAAACCAGCAGGTGTTACACCTCAACCAAGAGCCTCAAAGCCAAGCAGCGCCAAACAACGCAAGGAAAAAGCCTGTCTCATTGTAGCAGAATTGTTCGGTGGAGGCAACTAAAACCAAACACGCGCAGCGCTGAAGAATCGGCTTGACTGGTGACCCATTGGAAGTGGGTCGTCTGCGGTTGACCGTTGACCGACTTAGTTTCGCCGCAAGCGATCACCGCTAGAGTGTGCGTGCGGTGCTCGGTATCGACATAGCCGAGGTCATTCATCCAGCAGAACTCCTGTCGGACGGGCGGATAGCCACTGAGCGTGATGTGTAAGTGGTTCTCTGGGGCGAGTGGTCGCAACGCCTCGAATTCGCGCTGGAGCGACGGGAGGTCATCGTCCTGCCGGGTGATGAGAAACTGCCAACCATACTGTTCACAGCGGGTGAACGTCGGGCCACCCGCATACAAGCCATCTAACAGCAGGCAGATCGGTAAGCGCGGGAAGCGCTGCTTGAGGCGGTCGGCTAGACGGTAAAACGCCTTCAGTTCGCAATCTTGTTTGGTGGGGATTTCTTCAGGATTTTCAATGAACTCGGTCATCACGGAAAAGGCGAAGCCGGTGCTCGTGACTAACTTGGCTTCCAGCAGGGGATGAGAGTAGGTCGTCACCCCATTGTGAGTGCGCGTCAGGCAGTGGGCACAATGCCGTTCAGCAAAAACCAGCACGCCCGTGCCATCGATCGCGATTAAATAGTAGTGGTCGAGCAGCCGCGTGGCATACAGCACTTTGCGCCGGATCAGCGTCTCGGTCAGGCCCGTGACGACAGCCTGCAGTTCGGCTGGGTTGAGCCGACTAAACGCCGCGTTGAGGGTGTCGCCGTGTGGACAGGTCGCGACGCCAAAGAGCGCTTCGAATTTCATCGCGGACGGCCCATTGCCCCGAAAGAGCTGACCGATTTGGCGCCGCGCCCCTAACCGACATACAAACAGCCATAGGCCCGCAAACAACAACGCGGCCAGCGGGTAGGTGATCAGTTCGGGTTGGCGCGGATCTGTGACTGGCGCAAAGAGGTCGGTGAAACTTCCGAAAAAATGCTGCGCAGTCGCCAGAAAAGTCTTGAGCAGAGATTCCTGGTCTTGTTCATCAGCATCGGACGCCACGACGGTCAATGGGCGAGAGTGGGACATGGGCGCTAATCCTCAAGCGGTTTTGCTTCAGCATACACCCTCTTGGGGGTAGCGCGAAAAAACTCGTTACCGATAGTGACAAAACTGTCAGCAACGAGCGTGAAATCAGCGCGAAGAAAATCTATTCTTCAGAGCTGAAACACGCGTCTACTACAAGCCAGCCCGTCGAGAGAATAATGATCAAACCACCCAACCTCAAGATCGATGATTCCCACTGCGATTCGACTTCTTAACAGCAAAACCCTCCAAAATTGGAGGGCTTTGCTAAAACAGAGTAACTTGATGGTGCTGAAACTAGACGTTCGTGTAGATGTTCGAGAAAATGTTACCGATCGCCGGGCCGAGCAGGGCCAAAATGACGATTACAACGATAGCCACCAATACAAGAATCAACGCATATTCGACCAAGCCCTGGCCTTCCTCACGAGGTAAATACAACATGCGGGTCACCCCCTTTCAAAAGATTTTTTATCCAGTGTAGATATTGGATTAACAAAAGTCTATCACTCTAACCATTTTGACACAATAGGACTAAAGTCCCAACTCAAATAGGACCTAAAGTGATGGTTTTGTCAAAAAAGGAACGTAGATTACATGGTCTTATGAAAAATAAAATCAGATTGGCATTTGCAGTGAAACTTTCGTACCACGTCCAATAGCGCTGTCAATTCGAATCTCCCCGCCCAACATGGCGACACGCTCCCGAAGAGTGGGTAGACCTATGCCTTTCGGCTGAGGTGTATTCAGCACTTCAGCAACGTTGAAACCGCTGCCATTATCCTCAACAGTCGTCTGAATCAGATCATCACTAACATCCAAGAGAATCTGAGCCCGCGTAGCATGTGAATGAACGCGAACATTCGTCAGCAATTCTTGAATAACCCGAAATATCACCACTTCCTTATATGGGGCAAAACGTCGTTCAGTCCCGGTCACGGTCAGAACAGCGGGCACTCCGCTCTTCTCATTGTAATGGTCAACATACCGCCGGATAGTAGGAATCAGCCCCAAATCGTCAAGCATCATTGGGCGCAGGTCAAACATATAGTCGCGCACTTTTTGGAAGGTCGACGTGACGGCCGTTTTCAATTCGCCCAGTTCATGCCGGGCACGCTCGGAATCCGTATCAAAAACGCGTTCGCAGATCTCTGCTTGCAAAATCAGGTTGGTCAATGACTGAGCCGGGCCATCATGCAGCTGGCGCACCAATCGCTGCCGCTCCTGCTCCTGTGCCTCTATGATACGCACGATGGACGTCTGACTTGTGGTATCGCCTTCAGGAGTCGCAGCCGCAGACGCCGGGCCGGGTCGATCAGGCAGTTGTTGAAATGAATCAGAAACCTTGCGCAAATAGCCTACATAACGGCCAACATTGTGCTGGTCGCTTTGCAGTTTTTCCAGCTGACCGCGCATCATGAAGAGGCGCTTTTGTGCGTCAAGCGCCGCCGTATAGGCCGCCTGCAAATCGGCACGCGGCACGGTATCGAGACTGGCTTCCAGCTGTTTCAGATTGCTAGCCGCCTGCGCATTACGCTGCGCCAAACGATCGACCTCGGCACTGGTCTGCTGCAACAATAGATCGATCTCTTTGATCTCTTTCTGCGTTTGATCTAGTTCGGCGCGGGCCTCTTCACCGAGCTGTTGTGGTGTCGCCGATGCTCCGGCGGGAATTGACACGGGTTTCTTTGGAGTGGCCAATTCACGTACTCCTAGTCAGGGGATTTATCAGTATCGCGATTGGAGGCTTGGATGTCTTGCAAACGCACCCAACCGTGTCGAATGGCGTAAATGGCAGCCTGCGTACGATCTTCCACATCCAGTTTACGCAGAATGGAGGTCATGTGGTTTTTCACAGTCTGATGACTGATTCCCAGCTGATGCGCGATCATCTTGTTGCTTAGCCCGCGCGTAATATATCGGATAATCTCCATCTCGCGCGGCGATAAGGGCACAAAGGCTTCTTGCAGCTCATCGCCACTCGTTACTACAAATCGCTCGCTGGCATGCAGGAGCCAGGGCGCAATCTTATCCTCATCCAGCACTTTGTCGCCCACGACATATTGTCCCTGGCTGACTTGCCGAACAGCCTGGACGATGCGTGCGGGGCTGACTTCTTTAGAAAAGTAGGCGTGCGCACCCGACCTCACAGCATGATAGAGCTGCTCCTCGTCATCGTAAGCTGTCAAGACCACAGCTCGCACGCCGGGCACTTCCTTGCGAAGACGCTGAACCAGTTGCAAACCGTTGATGCCAGGCAAATTAACGTCGGTCAACACCACGCGCGGAGCAAGCTCACGGGCGAGCTGCAAAGCCGTTTCCCCGTCCGACGCCTCGCCTACCACTTCGATGTCTTCATCAAGAGACATACTGTCGCGGAGGCCCTGGCGGAATATTTGATGGTCGTCAACAATCAAGACCGTGACTTTGGGCAAACTCACACCTGCTCGACTGCTTGATTTATTGGCAGTATACCATAAATGCGCGAGGCAATACAAACAAGATCGACCCAGAATCGTTATCCCAGGCAAGCCACCCGCGCGCGAATGGTATAATCGGCGGCAGACTGGTTGGCTGTGAGGAGCGTAATCAACATGCGGTATACCCGACAGGGCATCTCCCTTGAATATGATGATATCGGGAACGGCGTTCCCTTGCTGTTAATCCACGCCTTTCCACTCGAACGCACCCTATGGCGCGCCCAGATCGCCGGGCTGGCCTCGAACTATCGGGTGGTGGCCCCCGATTTGCGCGGCTTCGGCCAATCGAGCGAGACCACCGGCGAAGCCGTAACGATGGAACAATACGCGGCTGATCTCAAATCCCTGTTGGATTCGCTCAACATCAAACAAGCCGTCGTCGGCGGAATTTCCATGGGGGGATATATCGCCCTCGCCTTTTACGCGCAGTATGCCGATCGGGTGAAGGGATTGCTCCTCGCGAATACCCGCGCAACCCCCGATACCGAAGAAGGCAAGCAAACCCGCTTAACCAACGCTCAAAAAATCAGTGACACCGGGCCAAGATTTCTGATCGAGTCGATGGCGCCGCAGATGCTCGGCTCAGCCGCCAAAGCGGAGATCGAAATCACCGTGCGCAGTATGATGTTGCGCCAGCGCGCCCCCGGTCTCATGTCGGCCCTGCGCGGCATGGCCGCCCGGCCCGATCGAACTTCCTTGCTTCGCTTTGCGACCGTACCCGTCTTGATTATCACCGGCTCAGAAGATAAGTTGATCCCGCCTGCCGACAGCGAAGCGATGCATGCGCTAATTCCAAATAGCACACTCGTGAATATCCCCGCAGCAGGACACCTGTCGAACATCGACAAAGCCGACGCTTTCAATCAAGCGGTGCGTGAATTTCATAGCCGCATAGTCTCCAGCGAGTGAACGTCCGCTAGCAACATGCGAATTTGACCTTGACAGGCCGCCTTAGTCTCGTTTACAATGTGAACATCACCGGCGCGACAGTAATCTGCGTACTCGTGCCGGGATATTCTTTCAATCAATTTAAGGAGGAACTGATGTCTGCGACAAGCAACCGTAGCGCCCTGCTGTTGAGTCTACTCGTATTGCTCAGCTTGTTGATCACCGCATGCCTGCCTGCAGCGGCACCCACCACGGCGCCTCAGCCCACCGCCGCGCCGGCGGCCGATCATCTGGCCGATATTCTGAAGCGCGGCACACTGGTTGTCTCGACCGATCCGGCGTATCCGCCGCAGTCGGAATTGGTGGAAAATACGACGCGCCCTAAGGACACCAAATGCGCCGCCGATCAACACACGGCCAATGAATTCAAGGGCTTCGACGTTGACGCTGCTGTAGAGATTGCCAACCGCCTGGGTGTCGAAGCGTGCTTTGTGACGCCTGACTGGACGTTGATCACCAGTGGTAGCTGGTCAGATCGCTGGGACATCAGCGTTGGCTCTATGACGATCACGCCCGAGCGCATGAAAGCATTGTATTTCACGCAGCCCTACTACACGACACCGGCGGCTGTCTTTGTGAACAAAGACAACAAGACATTTGCCAAGCCGGAAGACCTATCGGGTAAGAAGGTCGGCTCGTGCACTGGATGCACCTATGAATCCTACCTGGATGGCTCACTGGCTATTCCCGGCGAGAAGATCGATTTCCTGATCAAGACCCCCCAGTTCAAAGGGTACGATACCGACACATCGGCTCTTCAAGACCTGGCCTTAGGGGATGGTATCCGGTTGGATGCCGTCTTGACGGCAGAGCCGACCGGCCAGGCGTTCATGACCAGCGGCCAACCGCTCAAAGAGCTGGGCGGGCCGATCTTCTTTGAGTATCTGTCGGCTGCCCTCGACAAAAAGTCCGGTAAAGATTCCGCCTCTCTCGTCAAGAAAGTCACTGAAGCAGTTCAGCAGATGCATAGCGACGGCACGCTGCAAAAATTATCGCAGAAGTATTATGGCGCCGACCTTGCGACGGCGGCTGCCAAGTTCGACGTCAACGCACTCGCGCAATTTCCCTAGAGACCGCGCGCCGTTGGCGAGATCGAACGGTGAGACCAGGAAATTGGCCTCACCGTTCATTTTGTCAGTATTGACCGAGCACACACGAACAGCAGCCAGGATTCGTGGAGGGAGGAAGCATGAGTGCAGAAGACTTATCGCCGGTTGAGCGGGGCAGCGTTGATCCCGATTGGAGTATGGGCCTTCAACTCCTGGCGCAGCAGCGGCGCACGCGTCTAATTCAAATGGCGAAGGTCGGCATCGTCTGGGCGGTGCTGATTGCCGGTTTGATCTTTGTTCTGCTTCAGCTCAACGTCGAGCCAGGGTACATGCTTGACCACTATGGCATTGTACTGCAGGGATTGGTAACGACCATCGGGATTTCGGTGATCTCGATCTGCATCGCATCGGTCCTGGCCTTGCTGGGAGCGTTGGGCAGGATATCACAAAATTCGATCGCGAGTGGCGTGGCGGGGTTTTACGTCTCGCTCATTCGCGGCACGCCGCTGCTGATTCAAATCTTCATCATCTATCTCGGCCTGCCGCAAATCGGAACAGCCCTCATTCAGAAAGGTCTGCCGACCATCGGCAACCTGTTTATTTTGGACGCCGTGCCCTCCGGCATTCTGGCCCTCAGCCTAAACTACGGCGCCTACATGACCGAGATTTTCCGCGCGGGACTGCAAGCCGTCAGCCACGGGCAGCAAGAAGCGGCCGAGGCGTTGGGGATGACGCGTGGGCAGGCCTTGCGCCGCGTGATTTTGCCACAGGCCATCCGCATCATTATCCCGGATATTGGCAACCAGTTCATTGCGATGCAGAAGGATTCCGCGCTCGTTTCGATCATGGGCGTCTGGGAGATCACGTTTCTGGCCAGCCGGTTTGCGCGCAAAGACGTCAAATTTATGGAGATGTTCCTGGTCGCGGCAGCCATGTATTGGTTTCTGACGATTGTGTCGTCCTGGTTGCAAGGCCAGCTCGAGCGACGGATGGCGCACGCTTATGAACGCTGAACCGATCATTACTGTCGAAAAGCTCCACAAGTGGTTCGGACTGCTGCACGTCTTGCGAGGTATTTCGCTGGCGGTGATGCCGCGTGAAGTGGTCGTGATCATCGGACGAAGCGGATCAGGCAAGAGCACGTTTCTGCGCTGCCTCAACTTCCTCGAACAACCGTCAGCCGGGACGATCACCATTGACGGACTCAGCGTAACCGCCACGCCACAGCAGCAGCCTAAGCGCCAGCAGATTACCGCGCTGCGGCTGCGGACGGGCATGGTCTTTCAGGAATTCAATCTCTTCCCACATATGACGGCCATCCAGAATGTGATCGAGGGCCTGCTCACCGTCAAGAAAATGTCCAGGGATCAAGCCATCCCGATCGGTGAGAGGTACTTGGAAAAGGTGGGCCTGCTGGACAAACGCGACGTGCATCCCATCCGCCTCTCCGGCGGACAGAAACAACGGGTGGCCATCGCTCGCGCCCTGGCGATGGAACCGAAGGTCATGTTGTTCGACGAACCGACCTCGGCGCTGGATCCCGAATTGATCGGCGAGGTGCTGGAAGTGATGAAGCAGCTGGCGAAAGAAGGCACCACGATGCTGGTCGTCACGCATGAGATGGGTTTTGCCAGCGAAGTGGCCAACCGCGTCGTCTTCATGGACCAAGGTCAAGTTGTGGAAGAAAGCGCGCCGGATCAGATGTTTTCCGCACCGCGCGATCAACGCACGCGCCAGTTTCTCGATCGACTGCTGCGGACCAACTAATACCCGATGACCTATGCCAACACCCAAACATGCCCCACGCCGTCAACCGTATCATGGCACACAGGCTGTGTCGCGCGCCGTCAGCATTCTGAAAGTTTTCGAATCGGCTAACAGCGGTTTAACGGCCGCGCAGATCGCGGGCAAGCTGAATCTCAATCGTAGCACGGTGCATCGCTTGCTCAGCGTGCTGGAAGCCGAAGGGCTGGTCGCGCGCGATACCACTTTCAACGGTGAGCCGCGCAACAGCGCTTATCGGCTGGGCCCCACGCTGGTGTCGCTGGGCGGACTGGCGCTGCGCCAGATCAATCTGCGGGCCATCGCTCTGCCCCAGTTGCGGGCACTGGCCCAGAAGAGCGGTGAAACCGTCGATCTGGAATTACTCGTCGGCGCAGAGGTGATGATTATTGAAGAGGTGCAGGGTGAGCACATGCTGCGCGTGGGCGTGGGCGATAATGTCGGCTCGCGCTATCCGGCCCACGCCACTTCGACCGGCAAACTGCTCCTGGCGGGGCTGAGCGAGGCTGAGTTGAAGGCAACCCTACCCAACAAGCTGGCCGCCCTAACACCGTTCACCGTCACCGATAAACAAATCCTGCGCGATCAATTTGATGAGGCACGCCGCCTGGGTTGGGCTTCTTCGTGGGAAGAGTTGGAGATCGGATTGGCGGCCATCGGGGCGCCGATCACCGGTCGGGAGGGAGAGACGATCGCCGCGGTAAGCATCTCCGGCCCGACCGCCCGCATCGATCGATCACAGATCAAGAATTTAGCAATCATGGTGATGGACACCACCCGGCGCATAACACGTGATTTAGGCTTCGGGCGGCGCTAGCGCTGTAGCGATTGACAATACCCGGCACTTCGCAGTAAAGTATTAGGAGGTAGCCGCGCTGGCGACAACCCGGTTCCAGGTTAAGGAGGCGAGATGGCGAACGAAACTTCAGGGAGTCAGTCGGGCCGATCGCGGGTACAGATTGCGGCCTGGATCGTCGAAGCGGTTCTGGTCGTTTTTTGGGGAGTCGTGGCCATCGGCATTGGCCAGGCCACGATCGACCGGGTTGGCCCTTTCGTCTTATGGGGCGCGGCCATCGTCTTCATGATGGTGCTCCTGGCATTGGCCGGCCACGAGATTAACGGGCAATGGTTCGGCGTGCTGATCGACACCCGCAACAAAGTCAGCTTGTCACGCCTGCAAATCACGCTATGGACCGTGATGGTTTTGTCGGCTTACTTGACCATCGCCCTGCCGCGCATTTCCGCCATGGTCGGCGCCCCCCCTACGCTGAATGCCGCACAAGCTCTGGATATTCGATTTCCCGAAGAATTGATCCTGGCGATGGGCATCAGCGCCGTCTCATTTGCCGGTTCCAGCTTGATTATGAGCAACAAGAAAGGCAAACAGATCAAGGTTGAGGCCAGGCTGTCGCCCGACACCGCCCAGGCCCGGCGCGATCAAGCCGAGGGTGCGCTGAAAGACGCCGAATCCACCCTTCTGGATGCCGTAAAGACGGAAGCCAGTCGTAAAGATGAGTTGAACCAGGCTCAAGCCGCGCTGGCCGCCGCCACCGCAGGACAGCACGCGGCGGCTCAGGCAAAAGTAGCCATGGCCGAGACCATGTATAACGCAGCCCTCGTCGACAAAGAGAAGGCCACGAAAGATCGGGATGCCAAGAAGAAAGCGTTTGATGCCGCCGCAGACGAGCTGGCCGATGTTCTGGCGACCCAAGGGCTGTTGCACAAAAATGCCGATCCGTCGGAAGCCCGCTGGGTGGATTTGTTCCGCGGTGAAGAAATCAGCAACTTCAAACTGGTCGATATGTCGAAGGTGCAAATGCTGTTCTTTACGGTGGTCATCATTGCCGCCTACGCCGCCGCCATTTCCAGCCTGCTGCGCGACGTGACCGTACTACGGACGGCTAGCTTCATTAGCTTTCCAAATTTTTCAGAATCGCTTAATTTCCTGTTGGGCATTTCGCACGGCACTTACCTCTCGGTCAAGACGATCGATCAAAGCTAGGTTTTTGGGGTAGAATAGACACAACAGGAGGATGATCATGACAGCCACGGAAGCGGGTATTGGCAAGATCAAGTATTTTGACCGGGAGAAAAAGCGGGGAGTCATTGCCCCGGAGAATGGCCTCACCAAACAAAGCGCCTGGGCAGATTTGTACTTTCAGGTTAATGATGACCGGACAGCGGCGAGCTTGCGAGTCGGTCAGCTGGTGCAGTTCGTCAAAGAGGAGACTGAAATCGGCCTGGAGGCCAAGCAAATCACCGTGCTGAGCGAAAAAGCGTGAACGCTAACGCCGTTCACCGTCGCCGCTAAACGGACATGGAAAGCGGATGTCGCCATACCTTCGATGGTATTGCGCGCAATTTTGAGTTTGGAAAACGGCAGGAGCCACAGCGAGCCTCGGATAAGAGGCTCGTTGTTTTTGAGGGGGGAGAGGCGCGAAGGTGGTACGGCGGTGATCCACCCTCACCCCGGCCCTCTCCCTGGCGGCCAGCCGTGCCGCCAGAAGCATGCGGCATCTTCGACCGCCGCTACGCGGACACGGGAAGGGAGAGGGGGCATGTTTTGCGTTTGACCCGCGTGATCATTCTGCGCTATACTTGCCTCACCTTTATCGCCTTTCTCAGAGATCGCTCATGCCTGCCAACCTCAAAGAATTCAACGCCACCCTCTGGAAAAGCGCCGACGATCTGCGCGCCAATTCCGACCTCAAATCGAGCGAGTATTCCACGCCTGTCATGGGCCTGATCTTCTTGAAGTTCGCGGACAACAAATATCGTCAGCACGAAGATGAGATTCTGGCTGAATACCAGAAATTGAAAGGCACGCGCCGCGAAAAGCCGCTGCACGAAATCGCTATCGAAAAATGCGGCTTCTATTTGCCGGAACACGCCCGCTACAAGTACCTGCTGAATCTGCCGGAGAAAAGCGATGTCGATGAAGCCCTGAAAGCGGCGATGACGGCGATTGCAGAATACAAAGAAGAGTTGAAGGGCGTCCTGCCGCAGGACGAGTATTTCAAACTTACCCGCACCGACAAGACGATTCCTGCGCGCCTGCTGCAAAACTTCGCCAACATCCCCGACGACGCCGACGGCGATCTGTTCGGTCAAATCTACGAATACTTCTTGAGCGAGTTCGCGTTGGCAGAAGGTCAGGGCGGCGGCGAATTCTTCACGCCACGCTCGGTGGTGCGCCTGATGGTCGAGATCATCGAGCCACATCATGGCATAGTCTATGATCCCGCCTGCGGTTCAGGCGGCATGTTCGTGCAGTCGGCTTCGTTCGTGGAAAAGCATCTGCAGGCACAGAAGCAGCACGCCGCCGATGTACTCTTTGTCTACGGTCAGGAAAAGACGCTGGAAACCGTGAAACTCGCCAAAATGAACCTGGTCGTCAACGGTTTACGCGGGGACATCCGGCAGAGCAATACCTATTACGAAGACCTGTTCCACAGCTTTGGCCGCTTCGATTACGTGCTGGCGAATCCACCCTTCAACGTGGATGATGTCAACGTCAAACGGGTGGAGACGGACAGACGCTTTAACACCTATGGCATCCCGCGCAACAAGGGCAAGGTAAAAAAGAAGGACGCCGGTAACGAGGTCGTGCCCAACGGCAATTACCTGTGGATCAACTTGTTTGCCACGTCGCTGAAAGACAACGGCCGCGCCGCACTGGTGATGGCGAACTCGGCGTCGGACGCACGCCATTCCGAAGCCGACATTCGCCAAAAGTTGATCGAGCACAATTTGATTTATGCCATGCTGACGCTGCCGTCCAATATGTTCTGGACGGTGACGCTGCCCGCGACGCTGTGGTTTTTCGACAAGGCCAAGACCGACAAAGACGTCCTCTTCATTGATGCCCGCAACATCTTCACGCCCGTCGACCGCGCACACCGTGAGTTTTCGCCGGAGCAGATCAAGAACATTGCCATGATCAGCCGCCTGCACAAAGGCAAACGCGGCGAGTTCGTCCAGTTGATCGACGAGTATTTTGCGCAGGGCATTCAGCAGTTGGCCGCCAATGCCGCCCTGATCCCCGATCTCTCCGCGCAACTGCTGGACGTGCTGGACGACGCCGAAGGGCAGGCGGCAGTCAAGTCGTTGACGGATCAATGGCAGGGCTGGACTAAACTCCAGCAGGCGTATGAAGCGTATCAGGCGAAAGTGACCGACGACCTAGCGCTTGACGCGCAGAACCGCGCGCAGCACAAGTTGCGTGAGAAGTTCGATCCCTTCTTTGCGATCTTACACGACGGCGTGAAGACCCTGCACAAGATCGTGCGCGGCTATGAAAAGAAAGAACGCGAAGAAAATGGGCGGCGCGGCATTCAGCGCAACCTGAAAGTCCTGAAAACGGCACTGGAGACGCTGGAGAGCGAAGTCAAAGAGGCCGAATCTTTCTTTGCGCACATCCACTGGCTGCAAGAGCGTTTCCCCAAAGCCGAATACGAGGATGTAACCGGTCTGTGCAAGTTGGCCGATCCGAAGGCCGTGAAGGAGCAGGATTATTCGCTGAACCCCGGTCGCTATGTAGGTGTGGTGATTGAAGAAGACGGCAAGACTGAGGAAGAGTTTATTGACGAATTGATAGGTATTCATACTGAACTTGATGCCTTGTATAAAGATGCCCAAATGTTGCAGGATGTAATTACCAACAACTTGAAACAGTTGGCAGGGGATGTATGAACTGGGACATAGTTAGATTCGGCGATCTATACGCCGTTCCGTCCCGAAATGGACTTACCCGACCTTCCAGGCAACGAGGAAGCGGCTATAAGATGATAAATATGGGTGAGTTATTTGCTTATCCGAAAATAATGAACCCAGATATGGAAAGAGTTCAAGTAAGTGAGGCTGACTTAACCAAGTATACAGTTCTCAACGGTGATTTGCTTTTTGCTCGCCAGTCTCTTGTATTGGAAGGGGCTGGCAAGTGCTCAATAGTCGCTTCAAGCGAGGACCCTACCGTTTTCGAATCGCATCTAATTCGTGTGCGACTGGATGAAGATCGCTGCGAGCCGTTGTTCTATTTCTATTTCTTTAACTCACAATGGGGTACTGGATTTGTTCAACAAATTGTAAATCAGGTCGCGGCTGCCGGAATTCGCGGTTCGGATTTGGAACGTTTGAAGGTCATATATCCCCCACTTCCCACACAGCAAAAAATCGCTGCGATTCTCTCCGCCTACGACGACCTGATCGAGAACAACACCCAACGCATCGCCCTGCTGGAGAAAGCCGCCGAGGAAATCTATCGCGAATGGTTCGTGCGCCTGCGCTTTCCGGGGTGGCAACAGACGCGTTTTGTGAAGGGCGTGCCGGAAGGATGGAACAGAACACCTATTGCTAACTTATCCAGCGAAATTCGAGGCAGTGTCAACATCAAAAGGCTTGATGCAAACACAAAGTACCTGGGGCTAGAGCATTTGCCAAGAAAATCAATTGCGATTAATTCATTTGATACTGTCGAGTCCGTTCAAAGTGCCAAACTACTGTTTAAGGAGGGGGATATTCTATTCGGAAAAATCCGACCCTATTTGCACAAAGTAGGTCTCGCGCATTTTTCTGGCGCGTGTTCATCTGACACCATCGTAATACGGCCAAAGAAGAAGCACTATGAAGGGTTTCTTCTCTTCACCGTTTCTAGCGATACCTTTATTGAGTTAGCAACGGTTTCATCAACGGGAACCAAAATGCCGAGAGCAGATTGGAGTTTCCTGAAGAAGCTCGAGATATTGTTGCCGCTGGAGCCAATTCTTCATGACTTTCAAAATCAATTTGAAGCCAAGTTTAGTGCGATGTGTACCTATCTGCGCCAAAATGAATTGCTCAAGCAATCTCGTGACATGCTTCTCTCGCGGCTGATCTCAGGGAAATTGCCGGTAGACCATCTCGACATCCACTTTCCGCCCAGCATGATGTAGGGCGGGAACGCACCCTCACCCCGGCCCTCTCCCTTTCTGGGAGAGGGAGCGCGCCGTCTCCCCTCTCCGCTTTTAGGGAGAGGGGTTGGGGGTGAGGGTGAATCGCCGGGCTGAGGGTCAATCTCAAAAGGTTTCAATCTATGCCCAATTTCATCTCCGAAGACGACATCGAACGGGCCATTGTCAAGAAATTGGTCGACGACTACGGCTATCAGACCCTCAACTGCCAGACCGACAATCCCGACGATCTGGCTGACGGCTCAGGCCGCGCCGACAAGCGCGACGTGGTCTTTCATGATCGTCTGAAGGCGGCGGCCCTGCGCCTGAATCCCGCCATCCCTGAAGTGGCCATCGATCAAGCCTTAGCCGCCCTCACCGCGCCGCGCGGGGCCATGTCCACCATCGCGGCGAATCGTGAGATCGACGGCCTGATTCGCGACGGCATCCCCGTGGAGTATCAAAACGCGGCGGGCCGCACCGAGCACGGGCGCGTGCGCGTGATCGATTTCAATCGCGTTAACGGGCAGGATCAGAACGAGTATCTGGTCGTGCGGCAGTTGTGGGTGCGCGGCCTCGTGCGTTATCGCCGCCCCGATGTGTTGCTCTACGTCAACGGTCTGCCGCTGGTCTACATCGAACTCAAGAACTCCAACGTCAGCGTCAAGAACGCCTACACCGACAATCTGGCGAACTGCCAGGCCGATATTCCGCAGCTTTTCCACTACAACGCCTTCTGCATTTTATCCAGTGCGCTGGACACGCGCGTGGGCAGTTTCAATGCGGACTGGGAATACTTCTTCGTGTGGCTGCGCCCCGACGATGAGACCGAGAAGATCGATCGGCAGGCGATTGAGGCCCAGGGCACCAGTATCGAGCGCGCTTTAGCGGGTCTGTGCCCGCCCGATCGGTTACTCGACTATATCGAGAACTTCATCCTCTACTATAACGAGACCACCAAGATCATCGCGCAGAATCATCAGTTTATCGGCGTGAATAAAGGCATCAAAGTCTTTGAGCAGCGTCAGCAACAAACGGCCGCGGATAAGGGCAAGCTGGGCGTGTTCTGGCACACCCAGGGCGCGGGCAAGAGCTTCTCCATGATCTTCTACGCCCGCAAAATCTGGCGCAAGGTGACGGGCAACTTCACGTTTGTCGTCATTACCGACCGTGACGACCTGGACGGGCAAATCTATCGCAACTTCCTCAATACCGACACGGTCAAGAAGCACGAAGCGGCGCGGCCCAAAGACAGCCGGGAAATGCGCGACTTTCTGGCGCAGAACAAACGCATCGTCTTCACGCTCATTCAGAAGTTCCGCTACGACAAAGGTAAGCAGTATCCGGTCTTATCCGATCGAGACGACATCATCGTGATCGTGGACGAGGCCCATCGCACGCAATATGAAACGCTCGCTCAGAATATGCGGGCGGGGCTGCCCAATGCGCAATATCTGGCCTTTACCGCCACGCCTTTGCTGGGCACAGGTCGCAAGACCAATGCCTGGTTCGGCGACTACGTCAGCGAATACAACTTCACCCAATCCGCCGACGACGGCGCGACCGTGCCGCTGTTTTATCAGAAGCGCGTGCCGGAAGTGCTGATCCAGAACGAGGACTTGAGCGAAGAGTTTTATGAGATTCTCGAAGATGAGAATCTGACTGAAGCCCAGCAGGCTAAACTCGAAAATAATTTCGCGCAGCAGACCGAAGTCATCAAGCGGGACGATCGGCTGGAGACGATCGCCAGAGACATCGTCGATCACTTTCCCCGGCGCGGTTATCTGGGCAAAGGGCTGGTCATCTCGGTCGATAAATTCACTGCGGTCAAGATGTATGACAAGGTTCACTATCACTGGAAAGAAGCCATCAAAGACCTGCGCAAACAGATTGGTCAGGCCCGGAGTGAGCAGGAAAAAGCGCGGCTGGAGCGAATGTTGGACTTCATGCGCACCACCGATATGGCCGTCGTCGTCAGCCCGGAGGCCGATGAGGACAAGAAATTTGCCGCGCAGCGCTTGAATATCAAGCCGCATCGCGACCGCCTGAACAAACTGGACGACAACGGCCACGATGTCGAATACCAGTTCAAAGACAAGACGCATCCGCTGCGCCTGGTGTTTGTGTGCGCCATGTGGCTGACAGGCTTCGACGTGCCCGCCCTGGCCACGCTGTATCTGGACAAGCCCATGAAGGATCATACGTTGATGCAGGCTATCACCCGCGCTAATCGCGTTTCAGATTACAAGATTAACGGCGTGCCCAAGCTCAACGGCGAAATCATCGATTATTACAACGTCTTCCGCAACATGAAACGGGCGCTGGCGGCCTACGCCATCGGTTCCGGCGATGAAGCCGATTTGCCGGTGCAGGACAAGTCGGAACTCTTCAAGTTGCTGGATGAAGCCCTGACGCAAGGCGCGGACTTTTGTCGGCAGCACACCATTGATCTGATCGGTATGCTGGACAGCGCCGAAGTCTTCACGCAACTTGAACGCTTGAAAGCCTATGCCGACATTTTGTTGACCCGGGATGAATGGCGCAAAGAGTTCGTCGTCTATGAGAACACCATCACCGGATTGTATGAAGCCTGCAAGCCAGAGATATTTGCGCGACCCCGACGGTTGGTGGCGGTCTTCCAGTATCTGCGTGAAGTGCTGGACGCCATTATTGATCGGCAGGATGTGGATGCGGTTATCTTGAGAATCGGCGCGCTGCTGGATGAAAGCGTGGTCACCGTCGAGCACGACGCTCGAACTGCCGGTGAACCCAGACCGGACACGCTCAAGATTGTCTCATCGGGCAAGCAGTGGGACTTGAGCAAACTGGACGTGAGCCAGCTCAGAGCCGAGTTCGCCGCGTCGCCACACCCACACATTGAAATCACTGACCTGCGCGCCTTCATCGAAAGCAAGTTGGATCAGCTCTTGCGCCAGAACGTCACCCGCATTGACTTCGCGCAGCGCTATCAACGCATCGTCGATCAGTATAACTCCGGCGGCTCCGCCACCGAAAATTACTTCGACGATTTGATCAAGTTTACGCGGGACTTAAACGAAGAAGCCGAGCGCCATATTCGCGAAGGGCTGACCGTCGAAGAACTTGAACTCTTCGATCTGATCAAGAAAGACAAATTAACTCAGGCCGAAGAATTGGCGCTCAAGAATGCGGCTCGCACGCTGTTAAAGCGGCTGAAAGACGAACAACCCAGAGTGCTGGTGCAAGACTGGTACAAAGATCAGCAAAGCCAGGCGCGCGTCAAAGCCGCCATCGAGCGTGCCCTGGACTTAACCTTGCCCCCAACCTACGATCGCCTTGCCTTCAAGCAGGCGTGTGATCGCACCTATGGCCTCGTCTATGAGCGGGCCAGCGCGGGCGTGGCATGGGTGAATTGAGTAGTGACAGTCGACCCACACCCCCGCCCTCTCCCGTTCTGGGGGAGGGAGCGCGCATCTTCTCCCCTCTCCGCGGGTAGGGAGAGGGGGTGGGGGTGAGGGTCGAAAGCCGATTTATCTCTGAAATCAAGCGAGGAAAAACATGGCGAAAATCGATCACCCGTGGCAAGTTGGACCAACAGAACTAATTGAATTCGCTCTTGAGCGGATGCACAAAGGCAGTGACTTTGATCGTCGCCTCGCGTTCTTGATCCTGGATGTAGGCGTTGAAACGTTGTTCAAGACTTTCCTCACGTTACCAGATAGTGTCATGCAATTTCAAATCAAGCGCGGCGAGCGCTTTCAAGCAGCCGAGGGAAACTTTCATGAACTCTTGCACGGCATACAGAATGCCGGCCCAAAGAAGGCAACCAAATTTAATTTCGCCCACATTGAACACTATCATAATCTGCGCAACACGCTTTATCATCAGGGCAATCAAGTTACAGCCGTACCAATGAACCAGCTCAGAGGTTATGCCGAATTGGCAGTCGCCCTGTTGCAAGAATATCTAGATGTTGATCTCTCACCCGAGTTGATTTTGCCAGAGTTGGAAATTCCAACAGGAAATGATCCGGTGATGGATTCAGTGGAATTCGAACTCAAATCCGGTAGATATCGACTAGAGCGATTAAAGAGCAATACGATTCATGTGATGACGTTAGACACCAAAACTCTAGTAAAACCGGTAAAACCTTTCTTGCGCAATATCATCGAAGAATTGTCATTGCCCATTGATTTGTCGCTTGAATCCGGTGACGAAAAGAATACGCGGGCTCTTGGCAAAAAGATCATCGACGCGTTGAAGCCCAGCGCCTGGCACGGATGGGTGGCCGGGCAAAAGATTTCTAGAGACAAGCTAGTTGCTGAGTTGACAGGGCGAATCCGAGAAGGTAAGGCCGATGCAAAGAACTGGGAAACGGTCGATCATATACGAAACTTGAAACATGAAGTGTTAGTTTTCCAGCCGGTTGGCAGGGGCTTTGGAAACTCCCCGTTCAATTTGAACTGCTGGTACACGGAGAAGGGCGACCCGATAAAATAGCGTGCGATTCCACCCTCACCCCGGCCCTCTCTCGGCAAGGGAGAGGGAGTGTGGGAACGTGCTCCCCTCTCCGCTTTTAGGGAGAGGGGTTGGGGGTGAGGGTGAATCGATGACCATGCATCGTTGCCCGCGTCGACGTGCTGCGGCCGAGTGTGTTCCTGCGGTCAAGTATTCCGGGGGGAATTGTCATGGCAGGGGTGTACGGCGAGTTGGGGGGTGTTATCTAATCCGCATTTAGCGACTAGCCTGATCTCGACGATCTTCGGCGATTTGAAAACCTCAAGATAACGACAGGTTGGTGGGATTGAGATGAAACGCTGGGTGCGGATTAGATAAAACGCATTTTCACGCAACGGCGGATCTCAAATCCGCCGTTTTTCATTTCGTTGTCCAGTTTCAGAAACCGGGTTTCTGCTGTTCGGATGGAATCGAACGATCAGCATGGAGAAACCCGGCTTCTTTGTTTCATATTTTCTTGCAGCGAATATACAATCGCTTCTCGACCTTGGCCACAACCTCACCCTGCTCGTCGATCACATCGACGTTGAACAGCGGCTCGATCTTCCCTTCCCGATCGGCCTGGGCGCGCAGCTCCGCGATCCGTTCCGGCGCGATGTGAAACGTGGCCGTCACCGTGCCGCGCCCCGGCTTGAGAAACTGGATCGACGCGGCTTTATCCCACACGATGTAATCACGTCCCATGTGTTCCAGCAGCAACAGCATGAAAAAGGGATCACACATCGCATACAGCGATCCGCCGAAGTGCGTGCCGACGGCGTTGAGGTTAAGGCGCGTCAATTTCAGCTGTACTTTGATGGTGTGTGCCTCCGATTGTTTATGCAACACCCGAATGCCCGCTCCCAGAAACGGCGGATAGATGTTAATCAGTTTGTAACGCAGGCTATGCATAAAACTCTTAGAAGAAGACATGACATTACCCTGTCTGGCAACAGCAGCCTGCTTCGCAGAAAGCCGCTCGACGATTTAACGGTGCTTCTGGTTCGTGCGCGATCGGCGTTTGCGGCGCGCCGAGGACGATCGGGTTCTGGCTTCTTCTTCCGCCGCATAGCGCCAGATCACGCGGCGCATGGCCCGGGTGAGACCGGGCGTGTGCGGAAATCGTTCGCGTGTCGTGACGATCAATTTGACGACCTCATTCTTTTGACGACGTTGACGTTTGGCAGGCATTACACTGCCTCTGGTAAAGTGAAATAGAACTTGCTGCCCTGGCCGGGAATCCCGGCGCTCTCCACACCCACCTGCCCGCCCAATTTCTCGATGATACGGCGCACGACCGAGAGACCCAGACCGTAACCTTGAGCCCGCGCTTGTTCCAGCCGCGTAAAGGGCACAAACAAACGGGCTTGATCGGCAGGCGTAAGGCCCCGTCCATTGTCCTGCACCCAAAAGCGCACTTGCCCGTCGGACGCTGTATCCACGCCCAGCTCCAGCACGGGCGGCTGACCGCCGTATTTGCAGCCATTACTTAGATAGTTAATCCACACCTGCTCAATCCACGGGGCATGACCCAACGCCGTGGGCCAGGTGTCGGACACGCGCACGCGCACCCCTTGCTGCTGAAACATATCGGCCAGCCGCTGCAAGGCTTCAGTGACAATCGCGTTCATGTCCAAAGGCTCCTGGGTCACTTCCGCTTTGCGAACACCCGTAAGCAGCATAAGTTCCTCAATGATATTGCCCAGTTTGTGGCCGCCGCGCACGATGCCCGCCAGTCCACGCAGCACTTCATCCGATGGAATCTCATGATAAAACTCCAGCAGCGTTTCAGCGTAACCCGTAATTTGCAGCAAGGGATTCTTGAGATCGTGCGCCACGGTGTGCGCGAACGCATCAAGTTCCTGAATATGATCTTGCAGCTGTTCCACCTGGACGGCGAGTTCCGCATTGGCCCGTTTCAATTCACGCTGGAAGTGGCGCAGGGCCAACTGTGTTTCCACCCGCGCCAGCACTTCTTGCGGTTGAAACGGCTTCGTAATGTAATCCACCCCGCCGCTGGCAAACGCCTTGAGTTTATCCTCAACATCATACAGCGCGCTGATGAACAACACGGGCGTCTCGCACGTGCGCTCATCGCTCTTCAAGCGGAGGCACGTTTCATACCCGTCCAGGCCCGGCATCCGCACGTCGAGCAAGATCAAATCAGGCACGGCCGCTTGCGCCGCGATCAGCGCCCGCTCGCCGCTCAAGACAGCGCGCACCTTATAGCCCTGCTCGGTCAGCAGCTGCGCCAACAGCCGCAGATTGGCTGAGGTATCATCGACCACCAGGATGTCTGCCATGTCTGTCTGTTCGTTCATCATTCAACTCGTGGCCCCGCGGCCTGATCAAGCGCCAATAGAATCGCATCAAAATCGAATTTCTCCGCCAGCTGCATCACCGCCGCAGCCAGCAGCGGCCGATCGGCGCGCACCTCATCGAGCAAAATCGCCAGCTGGTCCCCATCGGCTTGCAAGGCCGCCGTGCGCAGCGCCACCAGCCAGTCACGCGGCACGCCGCTAAAGTCCAGGCGCACCTCATCCAATGTGACACCCATTCCCAAAGGGAGCACAGGTTGATCGGCATAGACAAAGCGAATGCCGACATGCTTGCGCAATGTCTCGGTGAGGTCAGCCGAACGGAAGGGCTTGCGCACAAAATCATCGCACCCTTCCGCCAACATCAAGACCCGATCTTCTTCAAAAGCGCTCGCAGTAAGCGCGATGATGATCGTGGCCTGGCCGTGCGACAGCGCCCTGATGCGCTGCGTCGCCTCATGTCCATCCATGACCGGCATCCGCATATCCATGAAGATGACGTGCGGCTGCCAGGCCTGCCACAGGGCGACGCCTTCGGCCCCATTCACCGCTGATCGAACTTCTAGTCCCAACTGGCCCAGAAATTTTTCCAACAGGCGGCGGCTGTACTCGCGATCTTCCACCACGAGCACACGATAGACCGGCTGGCCCGGTTCCAACCCGATCGCCTGTTGGGATGACCTCGCGCCGATATGGCCCGGCTCCTGCACGCTCATGCTCATAGGAAGATTAAAAGTGAACCTGGCCCCTTCGTCCAATGCGCTCGTGGCCGTCAGTTCGCCGCCCATCAGGCGCACAAATTCCCGACTGATGGACAACCCCAGCCCGGTGCCGTCTTGTCCCCCCGTTAAGCCGTCGGCCTGTACAAAAGGCTCGAAGATTTTCTCCAGATCGGCAGGAGCGATGCCCGGGCCGGTATCGCTCACTTCAAACTCAACGCGGGATGGCTCATCTTCCACGCCAGTGGGGCCGGCCGCGGCCAGGGACTGTGCTCGCTGCGCGCGCTGCACTCGCTGCACTCGCTGTGCGCGCAACACCACCTGACCACTTGAAGTGAATTTGATCGCGTTGCTCACCAGGTTGATCAACACTTGCCGCAGCTTGCTTTCATCGCCTGCGACCACACGCGATACTTGTGGATCGAGTAGTAAGCGCAAGGCCAGTCCTTTGTCGGCCGCGCGCAAGCCAAACATCTCGACGACCGTCTCCAACAACGCATGCAGATCAAACGGCTGCACACGCAAGACCATCTGGCCCGCTTCGATCTTGGACATATCCAGCACGCTGTTAATCAGCCCCAGCAAGTGCTCGCCGCTGTGATGCACAATCGCCATGTTCTGCCGCTGTTCAGGCCCCAACGAGGAATCCCGCCTCATGAGATCAGAAAAGCCGATGATGGCATTCAAGGGCGTACGAAGTTCATGGCTCATGTTCGCCAGGAAAGCGCTCTTGGCACGATTCGCCGCCTCGGCCGCGTCTTTGGCCCGGCGCAATTCGTCTTTCTGGGCTTCCAATTCGACCGTGCGCAGAGCGACCCGTTCTTCTAAACCGCGCACCAGCTGATCGTTGTCGATGGCGATTGCGGCCTGGCTGGACAATGCTTCCAGAAAACCCCACCATTCAGACGTGGGCACAAAAGCCGCAGCGTGGAACACCTGCAAAACACCGTTGATCTCGCCCTGTACGATCAATGGCCGGCTGTAAAAAGCGAGGGGGGGCGTGGGTTGATCGGTCGGCAGCAGTTCGGCGACCAGCAGCGGATCGATAATGAGGGAGCGCCGTTCACGCGCCACCTGCTCGGCATAAAAAGCCAGATCGCCCAGATCGCGCCCGTGATGCGCAAAGCGCTGGGGCGGCTGCGTCGAAGAAGAGACGAGCCAGATCTCGCCTGCTTCCAAATCAAGGTAACGCAGCGCTTTATCCAGCAGAAAATTCAAGGCAACGTTCAGGCCGCGTCCCGATGTGATCATCGCATCGATATCGCGCAGCGCCGTCAGGCGTTCGAACTGGCGCTGCATCTGCTGTTCGGCGGCGCGGAGATTAGTCAGCATATCTTGCAGCGCATTACCCAGCACGTCCGCCGCCGAGCGTGGCTCAATCGTCACGTGGAGATCGCCGCGCGCCACGCTGGTCGCCGCGCGCGCCATCTCGTTGAGGTAAGTGGCCGTGTGATCAAAGGCACGCTGCGCCGCCTGGAGTTGAAAGATGATGTCATTGAACGCGCGCGCCATGCTGCCCACTTCGTCGATACGCAGCACTTCCAGCGGGGTGGCGGTGATGTCCAGCTGCAAGCGCACATCCCCCGTGGACAAACGCTCCAACTGAGTCGTCAAGGCGTAGACATCCACATCCGACATTTGCTCCGAAGTGCGCATCACTTGTTGTAACGGGCGGGTGATGTTGCGAGAAATTGCCAGCCCCAGCCCTAAGCTCACCAGCACGGCGATCACCGTTGCGGCTAATAAGAGGGTGCGCGTTTCTACCACCAGACTCTGCGAACGGGCATTGTCTATCTTTAATTGCTGAGCCAGTTCCGTCACCATGTTGACGGCCGTCGCATTAATACGCGGTTCGATCACGTCGAGCTCTTGCGTAAAGAGACGGCGGAGGGCGGCATAACTCGCCCGCAGACGCTGCAAACCGGCGTTGTAGTCGGCCGCCGCCGTTTTGGCATCTGCGAGATTTTGAGATTGCGCCGGATCGCGCACGACGGTCGCGAGATCATTGAACGCCGTTTGCGTCTGCTGATAAGCCCGATCGAACAACACCGCGTAACGCTCGTCACCGTCGGTGAGGTATTTAGTCGCATTCAGGCGCATCAATTGGAAGGCATTCTGCGCATTGCTTAACGACAAGAACGCCACCGGATCGTTCAACGCATTAAGGCCAATCCGCAGCGCCGCCAGCCGATTGTCGATCACCAACCCCTTGATGTCCAGCACTTGCGACTGCACTTCATCTTGATCCATGATGAGAGCCGCCGCCTGTTCAAAAGCCGTGTTATAAGCAGTGACATCGGCCCGAATAGGCACAAAGTGATCGCGGCGAGCTGGATCCATCCCGGGCGCATCATAGCGGGACAGCAAGTCCTGAACGGCGGCCAGTTCCGCGCGAAACTGATCGAGCGCAATCTGTTGATGAGCAGCGACGTACTGGTTGGCATACAGCCGCGCCAGCACGATGCGATTAGCGACCTCGTTGGAGAGCGCCCAATCGCCGGCCATCCGATTGGTGAGGTTGAACACCGTGGCGCTGATTTCATCAAGCCGGAACAAAGCCAGTTCGCCAATCACCGTCATCAAGAGGATGACGATCAAATAGCCGAGAATGATCTTGGCGCCGACTTTGCGACGAAGGAGACGCATCTTATACCCTATTGATGATTGCGCCTAAGGTTGGCACTGCTGCGCGGGTGGATACCATTTCGCCAGTCCCGCCTGCAAAGCATCGGCCGCTTGTTGCGGCGTCACCTGACCATTGATAACCTTCACAGAGTTGTCCAGGATCAAGTTGTATGCATCCGGCGATCCGTCGCGCAGTTTTTCCCAGGCAAAGCGCACGTCGGTGCCGCGGCCCTCATTCAGTTTCAAAAACGCGGTAGCGTGTTCATCTTGCAGCAGCGGCAGGCCCTGCTGCATGGGGAAGAAGCCGGGGAGTTCATTCGCCAGCAAAGCGCCCGCTGCCGGTTCGGCCACCCACGCCAGGAAAGTGCGGGCCTCGGCTTTATACTTTGACGCTGCGTTCAGGCCCAGGCCGGCGTCCAGATGAAACGTTACATAGCCAGGTTGACCTTGTGGCGGAGGCGGCGCGAACACGCTCCACCGAAAAGCGGGCCGCTGCGCTTCAAAAAACGGAATATCCCATGAGCCGCCCAACCACAGGGCAGCCTTCCCCTGCAGGAACAACTGCTGACTATCCACGTAAGTCAGCTGTGCTTGATTAGGCGGCAGGAAAGGCGCCAAATCTTTCAACGCCTGGAACGCGGCCACCATCTGCGCATCGTTGAAGCAGCGCTCGCCATTCAAGTACTGCCGCCGCCCCTCGCGCCCGCCGACAAAGTTGGGGACCAGGTTCATGAACATCAACTCGGCGACCGTCCACGCATCGCCGGTCGCATTCGCAAACGGAATGGTTCCGGCATTCTCGATCTTTTGGGCCGCCGCCAGCAATTCGGCCCACGTCTGCGGCACTTTCAAATTCAATTGATCAAAGATGTCCTGGTTGTAGTAGATGCCATGCGAGGTAGCAATGAAAGGCACGCCATACACCACGCCGGTCTCGGTCGCCCACGCGGCCAGCATGGCTGGCTGAAAGTGTTCTTTTACACCGGAGACCTCGTTGAGTTGGTCCAGAAAACCCTGATTGAATAAATTGCGCGAGATCGAAAAAGAGCGCAGATACATCAAGTCCGGCCCCGTTCCAGCTTTCAGCTGGGCCTCCAACGCCGCATCATAATCGGGTGCCGAGGTCGGATCGAATTTGATCGTGATGGAGGGATGCTGCGCGTGGAACTTCGCTAGAATGCGAGACATCTGCTCGACATCTTCGGGCCGCCACGAGCCTAACGTCAACACGACTTCACGCACAGGCGTCGCGGCTGGTGCTGGCGGGGAAGTTGGTAGTGGGGTCGATGTTGTGGCAGAGCCGCAGCCGGTCAACGCCAGAACGCCGACCCCGATCAGTATCAGACGCACAACAAGGCGCCGTAGCATAACATTCTCCTCCAGGAAAGTGAGGCTGGGATAATGGCTACATGTTATCACAACCGGCGCGCAAAGTCGATTTTGCAGATAAGAAACCTCCCGGAGGTGGTAAATCCGCCGGGAGGAAATGGTCACAAAATATGACTTAAGAACGTCTTCGTGCGTTCGTGTTGGGGATGCTCAAACACCTGATCGGGCGGCCCCTGCTCCACGATCTCGCCCTCGGCCATGAGGATGACCCGATGGGCTGCCGCGCGCGCGAAGCCCATCTCGTGCGAGACCACCACCATCGTCATGCCTTCCTTCGCCAAATCCAGCATCACGTCCAGCACTTCCTTGATCATCTCCGGATCGAGCGCGCTGGTCGGCTCGTCGAACAACATGATCTTGGGATTCATCGCCAGCGCCCGCGCAATTGCCACGCGCTGTTGCTGTCCGCCCGAAAGTTGCAGGGGATATGAATTGGCCTTCTCGGGAATGCCCACCCGCTCCAGCAGTGCCATCGAGTTTCGGTCGCATTCCTTGCGCGATCGTTTGCGAATCAAACGCTGGGCCAGACTGATATTACCCAGCACCGTCATATGCGAGAAGAGGTTGAACTGCTGAAACACCATGCCGACTTCGGTGCGCACGGCGTTGATGTTGGCAGCTGTGTCGAGCGGGATGCCGTCGACCGTGATCTCCCCTTCGTCGTACTCTTCCAGCCGATTGATGCAGCGCAGCAACGTGGACTTGCCCGATCCCGAGGGGCCGATGATCACGACGACTTCGCCCGCCTGCACCTCCAGGCTCACACCGCGCAGCGCGTGAACTTCGCCGAAGTATTTGTGGACGGTTTCAATCCGAATGATGGGTTCCATGCTATCTCTCAATCTTTGACTTCTTCTCGAGCCAGGACACCACGCGCGCCGAGAACAACGTCAAAATCAAATACAACAACGCCACCATCGCCCAGGTCTGCAGCGGGATAAACGTCATCGACATGAACTCGCGGCCGCGGCGCGTCAAATCGGCCACCGCCACCACGCTGACTAGCGAAGAATCTTTCAGCAGCGTGATGAATTCATTACCGACCGCCGGCAAAATGGTGCGGAACGCTTGCGGCAAAACTACATGCTGCATCGCCATGAAATACGTCAAGCCCAGGCTGCGCGCGGCCTCCATTTGTCCCTTGGGCACGCTCTGAATGCCGGCCCGCACGACTTCGGTCATGTACGCCCCGTAGCCGATCGTCAAACCCACGACCGCCATCACCACCGGATCGGCGGTGTAATTGGCCAGACCCTCCGAGCCCAGGCTCTCGCCCAGGCCGCGAATCACTTGCGGCAGGGCATAGTACCAGAAGAGCAACTGCACCAGCATCGGAATGCCGCGAATGACTTCGACATACAGCGAGATGGCCCCGCGCAAATAGCGATTGCGCGCCGTGCGTGCCAGGCCGCCCAATAGGCCGACAATCATCACCAGCACAAACGACGCGACAGTCACCACGATAGTGATGAGAATGCCATCGGCGACAAATTCCAAAATACGCCGGTAGGGATCGGGCCAGAAAATAATGAGCGCGATCACCAGGACCACCACGGCCACGAACAGTCCCCACCACGCATCGATACGATCCTCCGGTCGCGCGCCGGGCACCTTAGCCAGCACCTTCTCAGGAGTATCGCCCACCAGTCTCGACTTGGATTGCATAGCGCCTCACATCAAAAAGACCCCAAGGGTTTGGGAAACCCTTGGGGTCTGCTGTAACCTACTGTCCGGCGACGATCCACTTCTGGATGAGATTATCCAGCGTGCCGTCCGCTTTCACGGCGGCGATGCCCTTGTTCAACTTGTCGACCAGTTCGGTCTTCTTGTTGCACAGCGCGATGCCGTAACTCTCACTGGTGAACACCGGCCCCACCACTTTGATCTTGTCGGCGTTCTTGCCGATGTAGCCCAGCGCCAACGGATTATCGGCAATCACCGCATCGATCTGCCCGTTGATCATATCCTGGAAGGCGAGATCAAACGAGTCATACGTCTTGAGCTTCGCGCCCGCAAGCTTGCCGACTTCAATCGCGCCGGTGGTGCCAATCTGCGACCCGACCGTCTTGCCACCCAGGTCGTCCTTGCTCTTGATCGCGTCATTGCTCTTCTGCACGACCACCACCTGACCCGCGTCGAAATACGGATCAGAGAACGTCATCTGCTGCTTGCGCTCATCGGTGATGGTAATGGCCGCGATACCGCCATCATACTGGCACTGCGCAATGCCGGCCAACAGCGGATCGAATCCAACGTTGATGAACTCGACTTCCAGGCCCGCTTTCAGGGCGACGGCCTTCATCAATTCCACGTCGAAGCCGGTCAGTTCTTTGGTCTTCTCGTCGACCATTTCAAACGGCGGGAAGGTGGCATCAGTGCCGATCTTGATCTTCGTCGGAGCCGCTGCGCCTCCGCAGCCCGCCAGCACCACACTCACCAACATCACAGCAATCACAATGATCGATAGGCGTTTCACGTTTCTTCTCCTGAGAAATTTGGGATTGAGGATCAAACACAGTGTTGAGGCAAAATCAACCCATCGGACTGGACAGCCACCACCTCCTTCTGCAGCCCAAGAATGATAGCCCTTACAGATTAGTCAGAATGGGCCGGTGGTGGCAGTACAGGATGTCACGTGGAATGGTGACATTGCTCCCGATTCGATGCGATCATAGCACGATCTGGCGGGTTTGGGAAAATCGTCGCCGTGCAAAAAGCAACAGCGGCAGCGACGATCTCGCTTCCGCTGTTATGCGGTAACCATCGCACGACCAAGTGGCGCTGACAACCTGCAACTGGCATTGTGCAGCAAACCACGATCGATTCTGGTATGAAAGTTGTGAAAGTTTGGAAGTTAGCCTTAAGTGTGACTTGAAATTGGCTACAATTATTTTTATCGAATCGACAACTTCATCGCGGGGGACAACATGTGACCACAAGCGCAGTACATCACGTCTTGAGTCTGTTGGTCGTCGTATCCATTCATCTTCATATCACACGTACATTGGGAGAGTTCACATGACATTCCGCACCGCGGTTTCGTTGCTTGCCAGCGCTTTACTGACGTTCGTGTTCCTGCCGACACTGGCCGGGCCGAGGAACACCCCCGCACAGGCTGCTCCGTCGGCCACCACCTGGTATGTGTCGCCTACCGGCAGCGATGGCAGCAACTGCCTGACGCCGGGCACGGCCTGCGCCACCATCAACGCCGCGATCGGCAAAGCCGCCGATGGCGACACCATCGAGATTGCCGCCGGGACTTATCACGAGCACGACGTTCAAGTTGACAGGCAGCTCACACTCAACGGCGCGGGGTCGGATGTCTCGATCGTCGATGCGGACGCGCTCGGGCGCGTATTCGAGGTCACGACGATCGTGACGATCTCGAACTTGCGCCTGCAAAACGGGCAGACCCCGATGGGTTCGCTGTTCCCATCGTCGGGCGGCGCGGTATTCACCGGCGGCAGCGCACGGCTTACCCTGCGGAATGCCGTGCTGATCGACAATCACGCGCCGGGTTCCGGCGGCGCGATTTTCAACATCGGCCACTTGACGCTGGAGAACACACAGGTGTTGAGCAACACCACCGATGGGGCCGGCGGCGGTTTGTACAACTACAACATCGGCGTGATCACCGTGACGCAGAGTTTGATCGCCTACAACACGGCGCTGGCCTACGACAGCGGTGGCGGCATCTACGCGGGCGGGACGCGGTTGAGCGTCACCAATTCGACCATCGCCAATAACACCGGCGCGACGTTAGGCGGCGGGCTGATCGTCTACATGAACGGCGTAACGGTGCTCGACGGCGTGACGCTGTCCGGAAATCAGGCGGCCGCCGGTGCAGGGTTGTATTCACCGCAGGGCATGATTACGGCCACCAACCTCACCGTCAGCGGCAACACCGCCTCCAACAATTATGGCGGGATCTACGTGACCGGCGCAACGACGAGCCTGTTTCTGCACAACAGCACCATCGCCTATAACACCCGCACCAACACGGCGGGCACCGGCTTCAACGGCGTGATGATCGGCGACAATGCCGCGGCCTCGCTGGTGAACACGATCCTGGCCTACAATCAAAGCCGAAACTGCGCCAGTTCCGCGCCGCCGACTTCGCTGGGCTACAACCTGTCCAGCGATTTCAATTGTGGACTGACCCAGACCGGTGACCAGCAAGGCGTTGATCCATTGCTCAGCACGCTGGGCAATTATGGCGGCGCTGTCCAAACGCACGCCCTGCGAGCTGGCAGTCCGGCTATCGATGCGGGCGACAATACTCGCTGTCCTGCCACGGATGCGCGCAACATCGCGCGTCCCTACGACGGCGACGGCAACGGATCGGCGGTATGCGACATCGGCGCGGTGGAAGCCCGTCACCAGATCGCCATCGCCGACAGCACCGTGTTGGAAGGGGACAGCGGCTTTGTCACGGCGGTCTTCACAGTGACTCTAGCCCCCACCAGTTCGGTTCCCATCTCCGTGACCTATCTTACCGTGGATGAGATTGCGCTGGGCGGTTCAGATTACACGCCCGTCTCCGGCACGCTGACCTTCAACGCTGGCGAGATCACAAAGACCATCGCCGTGAGTGTGACGGGCGATCTGGCCGATGAATTCAACGAAACGTTCCGCGTGGAGTTGTCCACCGTCGCCAACGTCGATGTGCTGGACGCACAGGCCATCGGCACAATCGTCGACAACGACGGCCTGTCGGCGCTCTCGATCGCGGATCAGTCCATCCTCGAAGGCAACAGCGGATCGAAAGCCATGTCGTTCGTGGTGACGTTGTCGCCGGCCAGCGCTTCAAGCGTGACCGTGACCTATGCCACTGTTGCGGACACGGCCAGCGCAGGCAGCGACTTCACCGCCGCCAACAGCACGCTCGTCTTTCAGCCCGGCCAGATCAGCAAAACCATTTCGATCAACGTGCTGGGCGACACCATCGATGAAGGCGTCAGCGAGAACTTCAGCGTGCAGTTGAACAACCCGATCGGTGCCACGCTGGCCGATGGGCAAGCGACGGGCACCATCACCGACGACGACACCGTTCGCCTCACGCAGACGATCGGCCCGGAGATGCTGGAAGGCGACAGCGGCTTCACACCCGCCGTGTTCACCGTGACGCTGGGCACTGCGGCCAACTTCACCATCACCGTGGACTACGATGTGTCGTCCGGTTATGGCGCGACCGGCGCGATTGCCGGTGAAGACTTCGTGCCCATCTCCGGCACGCTCACCTTCCAGCCCGGCGTCACGGCGCGGACCTTCACCGTGCAGATCATCGGCGACGAACTGGCCGAAAGCGATGAAATCTACTGGACTTTGATCAGCAACGCCAACGTCCCGATCGACGCCAACGGCAATTCCGGGTTGATCCTGAACGACGATAGTTTCGATCTGTATCTGCCGCTGGTGCAGAGATAGCGGAACAAGCATCCTGAGCGGAATTCCGCACGTTTCTCGCGGAATGCAGTCGAAGGATGCGTCCCGATCGGAAAACCTGACTAATACCGCATCCTTCGACTGCGTGGCGAAAAGATGCCACTCCGCTCACGCCCTGTCCGCGAAGCGGGGGCGCGCCCGGCGGGATGCTTTCGTGATGTTACTCATCATCGCTTTCAAGGGAGGAAGCCATGTTGGATCACGCTATCGCGCGTCGTACGCTCAACCTTGTGTTGAGCCTATCGATCATTTTCTCGCTCGTACCCATCTCGATCAGTGCTTCAACTTCGGCGGCCTCACCGCAGCCCCGATTGGTTGCCCCGGCCTCGGCGGGGCACTATCCCGCGCCTCTCGCGCAGTCCCTGTCCGTCGCGCGCGTGCAGAGTGCGTACACGGCGGGCACGCTCGACGTGATCTTCACGTTGACCAACAACCTGCCGGTGACGCGCGTGCCCGATGCGCCACCCACTGCCACCGATGAACAACTGGCCGACTCCTTCGCGGCCTTCGATCCACTGCTCGACGCCAACACACTGCGATCGATCATCGTCACCGACACGCTCGCGGCGGGTGTGACGTTGATCGCAACCAACGGTAATGCGACGCAAAACGGCAACACGCTCACATGGCAACTGCCCGACCTCGCGCCGCAGAGCAGCGCGCAGATCACATTGACGATCCAGACGCCAGCAGCGGGCAGCGATTTCATCAACCTCGATACCGGCGCGCAAGCCAGTGCATTGCGCTGGGGACAAAGCATCAGCACCAACGCCCGATCGGCCAGCCTCATCCCGACGGGCCTTGATGCGGCTTATCTAGCTGTAACCTCAGCGGCTGATCCCTACGATCCAGAATTGATCTGGTACACGTCGGGCTTTGAGCAAGACCCGTTAGCGGCATTCACGGCGGTTCAATCGTTCCGCACGGATCTGTATCAAGGCGCCTTGCGCGGCACGCGCGGCACCTTGTGGGGCGAAGCCGGCAACTCGCTCGACAAAGCCTCGGCCCTGATCGCGATGCTGCGCGCCGCGGGTGTGCCGGCGCGGTATCGCCATGGCACGCTGAACAACACGCAAGCCCAAACGTTGATCGCCAGCCTGTTTCCAGCAGCGAACGGGGTGGCCGGGTATTTGCCAATCGGGACGCCGTTGGCCGATCCGGTGAACGATGCTTCTTTGATTGCGCTCGCGTCGGATCACTGGTGGGTCGAAGCATATCTACCCGGATCGGGCTGGACCGATCTCGATCCGACTTATCCGCAAGCGAACGCCGGACAAACATTCGCGACGCCGAGCGGCGACGGAACCGATCGGGCCGCCGATGTCCCATCGGCTGTGCACCATACGCTGCGTGTACGATTGAAGAAAGAACAGTACAACTCGTTCCCCGTCGGCGGCACGACGTTATCGACTTCGTATCCGCTGGATGAAGTCTTCAATGTGAGTCAACTGGCGGGCAAGCGTGTGACGTTGGGACACTTAGTCCACGAAGTAATTCAAGGCGGCGTGTTCTCCAACATCACGCGCGATTACACCCCGTACCTGATGATTGAAGACAACGGCGTGGCGTATCAAGGCACGTCGTTTCAAGACCTGCTAACCAATTTCCCGCTGGCGTCGACGTTCACGACGGCGGAATGGTTGGAATATGAAATTCATTCGCCCGACGGCCACGTCGAGACGTTCACACGCGAAGTGAAAGACCTCATCGGCGCAGCGACGCGACGGCTGGGCGGCAGCCCGCAATTGGCGGTGGGTACGAGCAGCGGACCGTTCTTCGGACCGGATGATGTGTACGTGAACTGGGTGCTGCCCAACGCCGTGGACGAGTGGGCGGTGCAGCGTCAAGCAGTTGGTGTGATGACACGTTTGAAAGAAGCGGGTGACATCAGTCAGGCGATGCTGGAGATTGCGAATCGCCTACCGCCTGATGCAGTCCTGACCGGCGCCGATCTCGACGCCTATGCGGCCGCGCGGGCCGATCTGGTGTTTGTGTCCGAGTTGGCGCTCTCCAGCATCGGCCTGAATTTTGCGCGAAAAGCCGATGCGGCTTTGAATCAAATTGAAGACGGCCTGCGCACGCGGTTGTATTACGGCTCGCCGCGCGTCTTCACCGTGTCCTCGATCGGCGCACCTAACGACATTGTGACGACCACGGTCGATCTGCGTCACACCGCGGTGGAAGCTGTAGTTTATCCGGGACAAGCAGCGGCAGCGGAGCAAACAGCGCAGTGGATCAAGGGTCTGACCGAATCGATCCTTGAAGGCGAGGCTTTAGTGCAAGGCGCTGGCACGTTGCCGCTGACGACGATGCGCGTCTTCGACGAGATGACGGCGCAGGGCATCGATCCGGTGTTGATTCAACCCAACGACTACGGCTTGCTCGATGCCTATGACTTTTCAGATGAGGCGCTGGCGCACGTGATCGATGCGTTGTTGGAAGGCAAGCAAGTGTTGATTCCATCACGCGCGGTCATGATTGACGGCCAGCCCACTTTCGCGTGGTGGGAGATCGATCCGGTGACGGGCGAGACGATCAGTGTGGGCGAGAATGGCCTGCATTCGGCACTGGAATACCGCCTGCTGCAAATCGTCGTGGAAGAGTTTGTCGATATTTACGGCGGCGGCGGGGGCATCCAGCCCGACACGGTGGAACTGGCCGAGTCCGCGTTGAAGATTGGCATGACGCTGCGCGGCTATTTCTTCGCGGTGGCGGCGGGCCTCAGCGGCGGCAATCGGCCCACGGGCAGCAATTCGCCCGCGCAAC
>JBGSPW010000245.1:0-20555 GCA_041738395.1 Thermoflexales bacterium | reverse complement strand
AGTTGATTAAAGACCGGCTCGAAGGCGCGCAACAGGGTGCCAATCGTGAAGCGTTCAGGCATGGCGGACTCAATTCGGGCAGAAGATGGCCCAACTTAACACAGCCCGCGCTTTTTGAAAAGTCAAATTGAGAATTGCTGGGATCCTCGTATTTGATTTCGGCCATAGCTGTCCAATGTCACCCCCAATGCATGACATTCCTCACCACTTACAGATTTTTCTCAAAGCTAAGTAGTTTTACGGATAGACAAGCGATCCATTCTGCCTCACAATAAGAGGCAACGTGTCGCAGTCGCATGCGGGTAGCCCGAAAGGAGCAGTTTGCCATGTTATATCGCCGCTTGTCTTTGGTCACGACGGGCTGATCCGTGCGACGATCAGCCCGTCTTAATGGTTTTAGATCACCGGCTGGTACACGTTCGTCATCACTTGCCCGGCGCTGGGTATCCGGCTTAAGGGATAGTCCCTAGCAGACGTCAGGTCAATCCCCGTTGCTTTTAACAAGCAATGCGCCTACAGTAGGAGTCCAAGATGAGTCAACAGCTCAACGTGCTGTTGGTGGAAGATGACTGGTCGGTCCGCAGCGCCGTGCGCGATTATCTAATCAAGCGCGAAATGGCCGTCTCCGAAGCAGATTGCCTGGAGGCGGCGTTGAGCGTGGCCGATACCATCCGACCGGATGTGGCGATAGTCGATATCGTTTTGCCCGAACGCGCCGGTGAACGCGCCAATTTTGATCGGCACATCGGGATTGAAGTGGCCCGGCAATTGCGCGAGCGGCTGCCTCAGATAGGCATCGTCTTCCTATCGGCGTATGCCGATCGGGGGCCGGAAGTCGTGCAGTTGTTTATGGACGGCCATCACCGGATTGTTTATCTGCTGAAAGGGTCCAAGCCGCAAGAGTTGTTGGATGCCGTTCACAAAGTTGCGGGCGGGTTGTCGGCGCTGGAGATCGCATCCGGCGTGCAGACGGCGCGCAAGACTGCATTTGATCTGGCGGTCGAGACACTGGCGGATGACGAACGCGGCTGTGTGCTGGCCGCGCTCGACAATCTGGCAACGCTCACCAAACCCGAATGGCGTGTGTTTGAAGCCGTGGGGCAATGCCAGACCTATCGGCAAGTTGCGCACGATCTGGCGCTCAGCATCAAAACCGTGGATAGCCATATGGGCGCGATTTACGAGAAGCTCTGTTTGCGGGGAATCGATGCGCGCTTTAACCAGTCGGCACTGCTGGCGAAGGTGTATCTGCTGCATGGTCTGCGCCAGCGGGCGGCGGATTTGTAGTGGAACGGTCTCAATCGGCAAGAGCCGCTCATGGCATACAACTCGCTTTAGTAGTTGTCGGGGGAGACCGTCATAGCTGCAGGAGTGCTAATCAACCTCACGTTGACATGTCCTGCTTGAATGTAACCATCAGAAGCGGTCAGGAGAATCGCCAAAATGTCCAAACCAAAATCTACCGTACAAAATTACTCTAAACTGTTCGTAATAGAGCTGTTTGCTGTTTTGATAGTCATAAGCATCGCAGCGGCTCTTACGCCTATTATCAAGCCCACTACCAGATTACAAGCTCAACAAGTTCCTGATTATCGGATCGTCAATCCGGCTGTATTGCCGCCAGGGTTGACAAGACCGACCCCTTCGCCTTCATCAGATACACCTCTCGATATAGAAAGCGCAGACGCTGCCAGTGTCATTTTCTTTGAATCAGATCGAGATGGCAACTGGAACATCTATCGGATGGATACAGCTGGGAATAATCAGACGCGACTCAACTCTGATTCTTCAACAGAAGGAGTTCCACGTTACTCTTCTGCTGCAAACAAGATTGTCTTTGAGTCGAATCGTTCCGGGAACTATGACATTTATGTTATGAATACGGCTGGCAGCACTTCTCCAACCAGACTTACTACCAGTGCAGATAACGAATTTTGGGCATCATGGTCACCCGCCGGAACACAAATCGCCTATACGCGCGAAACGGGCGGCAAGCGGGAAATCTACATCATGAACGCCGATGGGAGCAATCAACGCCGACTGACTAGTAATAATCAATTCTCTGCGTTTCCAACATGGTCGAAAGATGGCTCGAAAATTGCCTTTATGCGCAATACGGAGTCAACCCTCCAATGTAATTCTGGCAATTGGGACATTTATGTGATTGGCGTGAACGGGTCCGGGCAAACCAAGCTCACCACCAATGGCTATGGCGATATGTACCCTGTGTGGTCTCACGCCAACAACAAAATCACCTATACCGGTTGTGAAGAAGAATCAAGCGGATGGAGCACTTCGTATGTGCCCCACATCTGGACGATGAGCGCTACGGGCAGTGGGCAAGTCAAGCTGACTACCGAAGATGACTGGGCCTCAACCTGGTCTGAAGACGGTACCAAGATTCTCTTTGCTACAGCGCGTGATGGCAACGATGAAGTCTATGCAATGAATAGCAGTGGCAGCAGCCTAACGAACCTGACCAGACGTTCGAGTAGTAATGAAGAAGTGTCGAGTTGGGGAAATATGGGACCTCCACCCATAGCACAATTCAGTGGAAAACCGCTCAATGGTGTCGCGCCTTTGACCGTACAGTTTACGAACGCGTCAACTGGCGAAATCACAGCATATTCTTGGAGCTTTGGCGATGGCGGCACGAGCATATCACCCAATCCACTACACACCTATGCGCAAGCCGGCAAGTACACAGTTTCTTTAACTGTCACCGGCCCAGGAGGAAGCGATATCGAAACCAAGGTAGATTATATCGAGGTTCAGCCACCCCGGCCTGGGTTGAGTTACATCGGCCCACTTTATGATCTCAAAGCGACAGCTCTGGTTGAAGGCGCTCAAAGAGCAGTGGTGCTCGCAGAAGTAGACGAACGCATTACTGTCGGAGACCACGCACACCTGCGCCTCTATTTCAAGAACACGGGCAATATTACTCTCACCAACACGACAGTTCAAGTGATGGGCAAGGCTGAGGCAAATAGTTCACCGGCTGTTTGGATTCAGAATCAACAAGGCAGCAATTGGGGGACACTACAGACGATTGCCTTGACACCGGCTACCCTTGCTCCCGGCGCTGTGGGTTGGTGTGATGTTTGGGTCTATGTAGACGATATAGACCCCATTGCGCGTACCTCACTGTACGGTGAAACCGGGTTCAAGGTTCATACCGTATCCGGTGACTGGACAATACAGACATCCCTTCTTCCTATAAAATTCCTCGCCTCTGAAAATAGGAATCTAACAGCGGGTTCGTGCCTCCACAACCCTGATGACTTTGAGATTCAAAGTTATGCCCAGTATGCAGCCGCAAAGCAGGGACAGTCGCATACTCCTGACAACGACCCCGACACAGCAGAGCGAACTATTCTCAATTTAACCAGCTGTGTTAAGAGCGAATTCAAATATGGCAATGGTCCATCGGGCTATCGAATTGCAGACATGACTTTGGTGGGCACGCGTGGAGGAACAATCGGTGAATGTCGCCATTATGCAGATTTGACGGTTGGCCTATTAAGATCTTTGGACATTCCAAGTCGGTATGTAAGAGCTTCGTTAGGAGCCAACTGGTTTGAGCGTGAAGGTCATGCTTGGGCAGAAGCCTTCGTGGCTGAAAGTTGGACGCGGGTAGACACCACATGGGGTCAAGTAGGGCCTATTGCGGCTCAGGTGCGATGGGCAAAAGCCGACAAGTTCCCCCTTGCATCGGCCGCCAACTATGACTGGAATTACCTTATGTGTGTCCCCGCCTGCTACGAATATCCGATCAATTGTGAAATTTGTATCCATGATAGCAATTGGTGTCCTGTGTCAAATAGTGGGCGATGTCCGTCCTTGATAAACACATATATGGGTTGCGTGGAGGATGTTACTTCCAGCTATCAGCCACTTTTTAGTCAAATGAATCTGGAGGCTACCACGCCTATATCGATCTCTATTCAAGCCCCAATACTTGTCACCCATGAGTCACCTTTCACGGCTACAACCAAGGTTAAAAATAACTCTATTACGTCGCTGGAAACTGTTACTGTGACCCTGTCACTCAAGGATTACGGTGATTTCGCCCCCTTGCTTTTTGATGCGTCTCCTTCTTATCAGGTGGCTGCCAATCTTGATTCAGGTGAGATGATTACGTTGACTTGGACGATCACACCAATGGTTACTGGTAGTGGTATTCCCTTATTAGTAGAAGCCATGGCTGGTGAAGCCATTGAAACAACCGGCCATAAATTCGTAGTCAGTGAACCGGGCACACTGCCGCCCTTAACTATAGAAGGAATGTGCGGGTTAGGCACAGTACACCCTGGGCAGGCTCTAACTCTGACGACCAATGTGCTCGATGAATCACTCCTGCCTATCACGGATACCTACACCACAATCACGGCTACCGTATACTCAACTCCCACAGTTGGCTTTTCAACAGTGGTCAACCTGACCTATTGCGCTAGTTGTGGGCATTATCAGTACACTATGAACTTGCCCGCCGATGCGCCACTGGGTTCTTATCAAATTGACTACGTTACTGCTCGCCCGGGCTACACTCCAGCTCGGGCCAAGTCAGCTTTCTTTGTTGCGCCAGAGCTAACAGTAACGTTGGACGTGGCCCCGGACCCTGTCTTTGAAATGGCCTCAATGACCTTCAACGCGAGCGTCTACGAACGAGGAACGAAGGTAGATAAAGCGGGAGTTTATGCTGAAATCACCACACCCAATGGTCTGGTCACTATACCGCTAGTGCTCAGCGGAGCAGTGTATTCAATGACCCTTCACCCAGCAGATCTTGTGCCGAATTTGGGGCAGGCTATCGAAGATGGGGCATGGGGGGTCAAAGTTGTAGCAGATTACTATGGAAGCAAGGCAACGAATCAAAAAAGCATTGTGGTCATTGCTGCGCGTAGAGTGTACCTTCCGCTTGTTCTGCGCGCGTATTGATACTAGCGCAGCGTATTGTTAGCCACATGCAAAAAGATTTGTCTGCTTTGTTGCATCTTGGGTACCCGACTATGCTAAAGTATTCTCGCTGGCTAGAGCAAATCGAGTCTCGTGATCATCTGCTCTGGGCGTCTTGGCTGGCGGTGGCTATCATTGTTGGCGTTGGCCGTTTCATCGAAGAGGCTCTGACGGTTTACTTGCCTAGAGGGGATCCACTTACCTTTAGCGCGGCGTTGAACTTTGTCGCCTTCTATGCACAAATCGTCTGGGCTTATACTGCGGCTACGGCTATTCTAATCCGCCAGCCTTGGCGTCGAACGCTTGGCCCGGCAATGCTAGGGACACTCTTGGGCGTCCTGCCACCATTGATGGATCTCGTCTTCTATGGCGCCGGCAATTTCAACTATTTCTACCAGTTCGACTATCCGCATGCAGTGTTTGGCCCTATCCCAATTGGCCTGGTTCGAGGGATTCCGCTCGGTGAAGCTCTGGCGGCCTATGCAAGTGCAGGCTTGCTGGCAGCCTACGTCGCTTTGCGGTCCCGCTCTCTTGGACGAACAGTGTTGGCTTTTTTAGTTGGCTATGAGTTAATCCACATCTGGGGCAGCGGCTTGCCTACTTTGGCGGCTCGATTAGAGTCAGTTGTACAACTCTCTTTGCTGACCACGCTCAGCCTGGTTCAGGTCATCCTTGTGATTGCTATCTACTATGGGTTGAACCCCGCACTGCTTCGGCAGGCCGTACGCCGATTGCCACATGCCCTGCCTGGGACACTATTGGTTTTATTAGGCGGTGCGATAGCCAATCAGCCCATCGGCCCTACGGCAGCCATTGCGCTGATTGCCGGCATCGTAACCATGTTCACCATGCACCAAAATGATTTTTATGATCAAACAGAGGATGCGAAAGCAGGCAGAATTGTAACTGTAACGCAGGAAGATATGCACTTCTTTCACGCGATGCTGATTTTGATCCTGATAGTGATAGCCACGTATCAGATCAGCATCGTAGCGCTTCTGTTGGTCTTTTATCTCTCGACGTTGCTCTACCATCATCGGCGATTTCGGCTCAAACGTATCTTCCCTTTGAGTTACTTGATCGAAGGCGTCTGCGCAGCGGCAATGGTCTCGGTTGGCGCACTCTCGACGGTAAACAAACCCGAGTATTGGACTGTAGGGCTAGGAGCGGCCGCAGGTTTTCTGGGTTTTGCCCTGGGGTCGCCTTTTAAGGACTATAAAGATATTGATGGCGACCAAGCGGCTGGTAATCAGACGCTTTACACGCTTGCTCTTGCCCGGAAATGGAACCTTCAAACCATGCATGTGGCCATCACACTTGTTTTGATGGTGCTAACAGCTATACCAGTTTTCTGGTTGTATCAGCGTGGTGTGTCTGGCGGTATCTGCATACTACTTGGAACGCTGGCTTGTCTTTCGATACCGGCAACCCTACTGGTTATTCAGGATCGAACGACTGCGACGAAAGCGACATTATGGTCAGTCAACGTTTATCTATTGATCTGTACACTAGCAGCATGGCAGTTTAATTGACAATAGCCCAACCTGTTTACTGAAGAGGGCAGGTGTAAGCTGGGAATTCGCCTCCGCCTGACCTACCGGCCAGCCCTCGGCCTTCAAGATGGGTCACGAGAAACTGGACTGGACTCAAAGCCCCAAAGAAACACCTGGATCGGCAACTCTTCGGTTTGATTATTCGATTGGCCAAGAACACTCCAACCTCTTCTGGCTGAATAGGCGTAGCCTCCTGATCGAGGTCAAGACGCCAAACAGATGGGTCTTGCCGCCAGTGGCGGAATCACAGGGGAATGGGAACCAGATTGCAGATTCGTTCTGTCTACGTCCTGCTGCTAATGCTATCACAGCTATGACCAACACCTCACTCGGTAAGCCAACTTTTACGCGGCGATTTGCGCAGCGCGCACTACCCGCGCTTATGCTGCTGATGCTTCTGGGCGGCCTGCTGGGCGGTGTGCGCCTTGCCCTGTCATTGGGCCAACCGTTCCCCGGCGTTGCGTTGATGTGGCGTAAAGAGCTCAATCTCTTGAGCGTCGATTGGACCACGCCGTCTGATTGGCCTGGACTTGGCCCCGACAAGCTGCAAGTCAACGACCGCATTCTATGCATCGACGGCTATTATCCCAGCCCATACCGTGACGACCATGGCCCGGACCCACACGACGCCAGCGGGTGCCCGCAGGGCGAAAAGGAAGATTACTTCTCACTCTTTCGCACCCGCTTTGACGGCGTACGTCCTGCTTTTCTGGAATTTCGAGTCGGTCGAGCCGGCACTCTTCCCATCACCGTGCCCGGTGTCCCCGTGATCGAGTTTACACTCGTCCATCTGCTCGAGATCTTCCTGCCGTCTTTTCTCCTGGGTCTGGGCCTGCTGGCGATCGGCTGGGTGGTCTACCGGGCCAACCCCGCAGCCGAGATCAACCTCGTCTTCACGCTGTTCGTCACCATCATCGCGGGGCTGGCGCTGGATGAGAGTTATACCGGGCGCTTTTCCGCCGTGTGGGCGGACGCGCGCCTCGCCGCCATGTTGATGACGGTCCCCTGGATGCCGCTGCTGGGCGCCGTATTTTTCCACCTGATGAGCCTGCTCACGGATCAGGCTCGACTGATCACGCTAACCCGGCGCGTCATCCGACCTTACTACGGCCTGTCGATCCTGTTCTCGTTGATGGGCCTGGTCACGTACGCGACGAGCGGGGAGCCGCTCAGTCGATTGCTCGATTGGCCGTTCGTCACCTTTATCGCCGTCAGTTGTGTGCTGGCGCTGGTGTGGGGTCTCATCAGCCTGGTGTGGACCTGGCGGGCAACGTCCTCGCGACGGATCCGTCACCAGACCGGCTTGATCCTGGCAGGCCTGACACTCTCTGTCGGGCTGCTGATCTCCTACATTGCGTTCTTGTTTTTCAATGCCGCGTTTCCCTACCTGCACTACACACCGTATCTGGGGCTGGGCATGGTCGGCATCATGGCCTATGCGATCTTGCGCTATCAACTCTTCGCCTCCAAAGCCCGCACGCTAACGGTGTTGCTGGTCGTGATTGGCTGTGTGCTGGTCGCCAATCTGGTCTATCTGGCGTTCGGCTCGATCACGGGTTTCCTGCCCATTTTGGCGGCGGCGCTGCTGACGGGCCTGGCGCTGGAAGCACGCCGCGGACCAACATCTTTCTTCACCCGCTTGCTGCGCCGTGAAACGCTGGACTATCAAGTGGTGGCGCAATTCAGCCGGCGCGTGGGCGGAGTGCATCCGATCGAGGTGCTACAGTTAGAAGCCCGGCAGGCACTTCAGGCTGATCTGGACGTGGAGCGCCTTAGCGTCTGGCTATTCGATGCCGATCACCAGCGGCTCGATCGATTTCGTGACGGGGTTGTCGTGGACTCGATTGATCCTCCTCCGGATTTTAGCGCCTACTTGCGGGCACACCCCAACCCGATCAATGCCACGACGCCCGACGCAACGGCGTATTCCGTTTTGCTCAGATCGGACCCTGCTAACGCCGTCGACTTATGGGTGCCGCTGGTGGAAAGCGGGCAGGCGGTGGGCGTGTTAGGGCTGGGACCGCGCTGGACGGGTGAAGTGTATGACGAGCAGGATGTGCAATTGATTGGCATTCTGGCCCGCCAGCTGGCGCTGGCGATTCTGAACGCGCGTCAATGGGCGCGCCTGCAAGCAATGCCGCATCTGATCCTGCAGGCTGAGGAAAACGAGCGGCGCAAAATCGCCCGCGAACTACACGATACCATCCTGCAGTTTCTGCTGGTTTTGACCTACAACCTGGACGATCTGCGCGAACGACAGACCGAGCTCGCGCCCGAGGTCGAACGCTGGCAGGATCGCATCAGCGCCGAAGCCGGCCAGCTGCGCGATCTGATGAGCTATCTGCGCGCGCCCGAACTGTTAGTGCAACAAGGATTGGTCACGTCACTCCAAGCCTGGATCGATCGGACGCGCCAGGATACGGCGATCGCGATCCAGACAGACCTATCGGCCGAAGCGGAGCGAGCATTGTCCGTCGATGCACAGGTAACGCTGTATCGCGTGTTCCGGGAAGCCATTCGCAACGCAGTGAAACATTCTACGGGTCATTGCATCAAAGCCCAACTACGCTTGGAGAGCGACCACGTGCGATTTTCAATCCAAGACGATGGCATGGGCTTTGACGTTGCACAGGCGCTGCAGGCGGGAAGCCGAGGGTACAGCAGCCTGCAAGACATGCGCATCTACGTTGAGAATGTGGGGGGACAGTTAGCTGTTCGCTCCATGCCGGGCGAGGAAACCGTCATCGAGGGCCAAGTGCCGATAACAATCGGGTAAGCACTAGTCGTCATTGCGAGGAGCGTCCCGCCCAGCGCGCCGCCGCTAAAAAGCGGGCTTTGTGCTTGTCCACGAAGCCCGTGCTCCATCAGATAACGAACAGGAGAATACCATGAACCGCAACATTGGTGTGCTGGCTTTGCTATTCACGCTGACAACTTTGGTAACAGTGGGCTGTGGAAGTGGAGGCGCACAAACCACGGTCAATGTCGACGCCACCGTTGAGGCGCGTGTCCAAGCGGCCAACGTCGAGGCTACTGTGGAAGCGCGCGTCCAGGCGACATTGGCCGCCAACGGCAAGCCATCGACGCCGCAACCGCAGATTACTGCCGCACCAACGCCGACGCCCGTTCCATTGCCCATTGCCCAACTGGGTATTGGTTCCAAACAAGTTTCTGACAAAGATGGCATGACGCTCCTCTATGTCCCTGCCGGAGAATTTATCATGGGCGCGGCGGATTCGGATTCGCAATCTACCGACGTGGAGAAGCCGCAGCACACAGTATACTTGGACGCCTTCTGGATCGATCAGACCGAAGTGACCAACGCTATGTACGCGAAGTGCGTGAAAGCGGGCGTGTGTCAAGCGCCAGCAGAAACCAAGTCCTCCACGCGTGCTAGCTATTACGATAACCCGCAGTTTGATAACTATCCCGTGACGTATGTCGGCTGGGACGACGCGAAGCAATATTGCACATGGGTAGGCAGGGATTTACCCACTGATGCCCAATGGGAAAAAGCGGCGCGCGGCACAGATGGCCGAATTTATCCGTGGGGCAATGACGTGCCCGACAAGACGCAGCTGAACTACAACAATGCGGTTGGGGACACGGCTCAGGTTGGGGCTTACCCAACCGATACCAGTCCGTATGACGCGTTGGACATGGCGGGTAATTTGCATGAATGGGTGGCCGACTGGTATGGTGAAACATATTACGCCAGTTCGCCCGATCGCAATCCCACAGGACCGACTTCTGGTGACTATCGTATAACAAAGGGCGGGTCTTGGAACACTAGGGCGTCAGAAGCCCGCGCCTCGTATCGCAACGGAAGCCCCGCCGACCGCCGATTCTTCGACTTCCTCGGCTTTCGGTGTGCTCAATCTGAATCCTCGTCTGCATCTTCCGCACCCGCTCCGGTCCAGCCAACAGTTGCGCCACAAGCAACCGCATCTCCCAATTTTGGGATCGGCCCTACTCAAGTTTCGGCCAAAGATGGCATGACTCTGCTCTACGTGCCAGCGGGCGAATTCACCATGGGCGCGGCGGATTCCGATAAGTCGGCTGGTGACGCCGATAAACCACAGCATAAAGTATATCTGGACGCCTTCTGGATCGATCAGACTGAAGTGACCAATGCCATATTCCAGAAATTCATCGACGCCACCCACTACCAAACCGACGCGGAGAAACAAGGCAGCGGCCTTGCGTTTGATTCCGCCGCCAAAACGTGGAGCAACACAAAAGGGGGCGACTGGCAGCATCCACGCGGACCGGGCAGTAACTTAAACGGACTGGAGGATCATCCGGTAGTACAAATCAGTTGGAATGACGCCAAAAAGTATTGCCAATGGGCTGGCGGAGATTTACCCACTGAAGCACAATGGGAGAAAACGGCGCGTGGTGATGACCAGCGCACCTATCCGTGGGGTAATGAATCACCGAGCACCGCTCGATTGAACTTCAGGCTGGAAGTGGGTGGTACGACTGAGGTAGGAAAGTACCCAAGCGGAGCCAGTCCCTATGGCGCGTTGGATATGGCGGGCAATGTGTGGGAATGGGTAGCCGATTGGTACGATGAAAGGTACTACGCCAGTTCGCCCGACCGCAATCCCACCGGGCCAAGTAGCGGAGATTTTCGTGTACTACGGGGTGGTGGTTGGTACAGTCGTGCGACTGACGTCCGCGTTTGGCCTCGTCTCGACTCCAACCCAGTCAGCCCTGCCGACTATTTCGGCTTTCGATGTGTCCGCTAACTTGAATGGCTGCTTACGCAGACAAAAACGGGCCTCGTGTCTATCCACGGAGCCTGTGCTCCATCAAATCACGAACCAGGAGGATACCATGAACCGCAACATTGGCGTGCCGGTTTTGCTCTTCACGCTGATTACTTTGGTAACGGTGGGATGTGGAAGCGGAGGCGCACAGTCCGCTGTCAACGTCGACGCCACCGTTGCCGCGCGTGTCCAGGCTGCCAACGTCGAGTCCACCATTGAAGCGCGTGTCCAAGCGACGTTAGCCGCCAACGGCAAGCCATCGACGCCGCAACCGCAGATTACTGCCGCACCAACGCCGACGCCTGTTCCATCACCCATTGCCCAACTGGGTATTGGTTCCAAGCAAGTTTCTGATAAGGATGGCATGACGCTGCTCTATGTGCCCGCCGGTGAATTCACCATGGGGAGCAATGAAGAGATACCCCTCGGGATACTGCCCGAGGGACAGCTTAGTGACTTGTTCGCCGTCCAGGCCGGTGACATGATGGGAAACCCAGAACACACCGTGTACTTAGATGCTTTCTGGATCGATCAGACTGAAGTGACCAGCGCCATGTACGCGAAGTGCGTGACAGCGGGCGTGTGTCAAGCGCCGCCGTTATATGGCTTCGAGGATCCAAAGTTCGATACCTATCCCATGCAGTTTGTTGCCTGGAATGATGCGAAGACGTATTGCGACTGGGCTGGCCGGCATTTGCCCACCGAAGCGCAGTGGGAGAAAGCGGCGCGAGGCACGGATGGCCGTCTGTACCCATGGGGCAATCAGCCGCCCGATAAGACGCGGCTGAACTACAGTGGAGAGGTTGGGCACGCGACTCAAGTTGGAGCCTACCCGGCTGGTGCCAGTCCGTATGGCGCTTTGGACATGGCCGGTAGCGTGTATGAATGGGTGGCCGATTGGTATGGCGAAAAGTATTACGTCAGCTCACCAGACCGCAATCCAGCTGGGCCAAGTTCAGGTAATGCTCGCGTGAACCGGAACGGGCCTTGGAACAGTAAGGTTCCACCCCGTGTGTACATTCGCAGCTGGTCCCACCCCGATGTGCGGTCGTCCAGCCCCGTCACCTACGGTTTTCGGTGTGCCCGCTAACTTGATCGGCGGCTTACGCAGACAATACCGGCTTCGTGTCTGTCCATGGGGACCGCGATCAAGTAGATCACAAGCAAGGAGAGCACCATGAATCGCAACATTGGCGTACTGGTATTGCTATTCACGCTGATAATTTTGGTAACAGTAGGATGTGGAGGCGCACAGACCACGACCAACATCGACGCCACCGTTGAGGCGCGCGTCCAGGCGGCCAACGTCGAGTTTACTGTGGAAGCGCGCGTCCAGGCGACAAGCGACCACCATCATCCTAAGGTTAGCTGCCTCTAGTTTGGGCGTGTATAGATTGATCAAATGTCCGAAGTAGTTCTCAAACTCCGGGAGAGATTTCTCAACAAAGATGGGGCGTTGTTGCAGTCGTTTAGCGCGGGTCGGATCATATGGCTTCGTGCGCCAATCTTGATAGGTCGCCATTTCGGCCTTGAGCATATCGTTCCACCGTATGCGAAGAAGACCATATGGATCACGCCCGTAGAATTGCTGCTTCGGCCGATCGACGAATTTGTTACTGCGCTGCATTTCTATCATGGTGAACGCTCCTTTGAAGAAAAGCGGCGCCGATCGTAACAATTAAATGAGTCTTTCGAGTTACTACTCAGCCGCATCCCGCCTGGCGCGCCGCCGCGCATAGCGCGGACACGGCGTGAGCGGAGCAGCCAGCGCGTTCTTCGACTACATTGCACTCCGCTCACGCCATGTCCTCGGCAGAGCCGAGGTGGCGCGCCAGGCGGAATGCGCTGGCTCCGAAGTCGAAGGATAGCGGGCTGAGTAGTAACTCTTTCGATAAGGAAAAGAACAGCGCCAAAAAAAGCGGCCATTTCTGCATATACACAGAAATGGCCGCTCGTGCTAAAATGCGCACCAGCCCGCCAGACTGTTCACGCAGTTCGGAGGGTTAGCAGCCGGTGAGTGTTACAAGCACTCGCCGGTTGCGCTTTTGACGCTGTTCAGTAAGAATTATACGCACGGTTTGGGTGAGAAATCAAGCCCCACTTTTGGGGCTGTGTTTTCTGAGAAACAGATCCCGCTCGGGGAGTTTCCCCTCTGCGGGACAACGCCCCGCGTTGGGGTCGTTCCGCGGAAACAGTTTGACCATTCAGGAGTTTGATCATAGAATGACAGGCGATTGTCCAGCCAACGTGCGTTTGGACATTTACACCAAGAGCCGCTGGGCGATTCGATCGAGCTGCCGCAAAAAGAAGACCTTCGACGGGACCACCTCGGTGGTACGACGTCAGGGCTAGTGACCACGTTGGCGAAGACACGCAGAGCGTATCACATCTTCAGGCCGCTTGCGCGATCGCGAGCGGCTTTTTTGTCATTTGATCGAAGGACTTTTCCATGCCCCGCATCTTCGACAACATCGAGCAGCACCTTCTACCTGCGCTCAAACGCACTCTGACCGTATCGTATCGTGCTGATTTCTGTGTCGGATATTTCAATCTGCGCGGCTGGAAGCAGATCGATGAGGCCATCGAGCAATGGGCGGGCGGCGAGGGGCACGCCTGCCGGTTGATGGTGGGAATGCAGACTACGCCGCAAGAAGAACTCAAACGCGCGTTCAGCCTGGGCACCGCCGAAGATGGCATCGATAACGCGACGGCCATACGCCTCAAGCGCAAGTTGGCCGAGGAATTCCGGCAGCAATTGATGCGCGGTGCGCCCACCAGCGCCGACGAGGCCGGGCTGCGCCGGCTGGCGCAACAACTCCGCGAGAACAAAGTGGTGGTCAAGTTGTTCTTGCGCCACACACTGCACGCCAAGTTGTATCTCCTTTTTCGCGACGACTACAACAATCCCATCACTGGCTACGTCGGCAGCAGCAACCTCACGTTTGCAGGTCTCTCAAAGCAAGGCGAACTCAACGTCGATGTGCTGGATCAGGATGCGACGCAGAAACTGGCAACCTGGTTTGAAGATCGCTGGGAAGATAATTTCTGCCTGGACATCTCCAAGGAGCTGATCGCCGTCATCGAAGAGAGTTGGGCCGTCAGCCAACCGACGCCGTACGAGGTGTATTTGAAGATGGCCTACCATCTGGCGCAGGAAGCCCGCGCGGGATTGAGCGAGTTCACGCTGCCCGTGGAGTTTCGCCGCCAGCTATTCGATTTTCAAGCGGCGGCCGTGAAGATCGCGGCGCACCATCTGAACAAGCGCGGCGGCGTGCTGATCGGCGATGTGGTGGGGCTGGGCAAGACGCTGATGGCAACGGCGCTGGCCCGCATCTTCGAGGAAAATACCGGCGTTAGCACGCTGATCATCTGCCCCAAGAACCTGGTGCCAATGTGGCAGAGCTATGTCGATCGCTTTGGGCTGCGCGGCAAGGTGATGTCGAGCAGTGTGGCGATCAAGGAACTGCCCAATGTGCCGGCGCGCTTCCGACTGGTGCTCATCGATGAAAGCCACAACTTCCGCAATCGTGAAGGCAAAATCTATCGCGCCATCAAAGAGTTTGTCGATCAAAGCGACAGCCGCGTGATCCTGTTGACAGCCACGCCGTACAACAAAACGTATCTCGATCTGTCGGCGCAGCTGCGCTTGTTCGTGCCCGAAGATTTGGATCTGGGCATTCGCCCCGAGCAGTGGCTGCGCGAGATCGGCGAAGCGAAGTTCAGCCAGTATCAAGTACTGCCCAGTACGCTAGCGACCTTTGAGAAGAGCAACCACGCCGACGACTGGCGCGAATTGATGCGGCTGTTTTTGGTGCGACGCACGCGCAGTTTCATTCAAACGCACTATGCCGAAACCGACCCCACGACGGGCCGCAAGTTCTTGCACTTCGACGATGGCACGCGCTCGTTCTTCCCGACCCGCGAGCCGAAGACGCTGAAGTTCACGCTGCGCACACGTGATCAGGATGATCAATACGCGCGGTTGTATTCCGAAGCCGTGGTCGATGTCGTCAACGGCTTGAGTCTGCCGCGCTATGGTCTTGGCCTATATCTCAAGGCCAATGCGCCGCAGTTGGCCGATCGCGAAGAGAAGAAATTGCTGGACAATCTCTCACGCGCGGGCGCACGGCTGTTGGGCTACTGCCGCACCGGGTTGTTCAAGCGGCTGGAAAGCAGCGGGCAGGCCTTCATTCAATCACTCGATCGGCACGTGCTGCGCAACTACGTTTTCCTGTATGCGCTGGAGAATGATCTGCCGCTGCCCATCGGCACGCAGGACGCCGACATGCTCGATCCGGGCAACAACGACGAAGACGACGAGGATGTTCGCACGCTCTTTGAAAACGAGGAAGAGGAAAAAGGAAGAAGTAAGAATGAAGAAGGAAGAAATGAAGCGGACGCTGTCTTACTTCTTTATTCTTCCTTCGCACCTTCCGAATATCACCGCCGTGCCGCGCAAGCTTATGAACTGTATCGCACCACCTATCAACGCCGCTTCAAGTGGCTGCGCGGGACACTGTTCAATTCCGGTCTGGCTGCGGCGCTGAAGCAGGATGCCGAAAGCTTGATCGGGGTGCTGCAAACAAGCGGTCCGTGGCGGTCCGATCGGGATCGGAAACTCAAGCGCCTGTACGAGGTGCTGACACGCGAGCATCCGACGGAGAAGGTGCTGATCTTCACGCAATTCGCCGACACCGTCCATTACCTCACCGACGAACTGACCCAGCGCGGCCTGACCGCGCTCGAGGGCGTGACCGGCCAATCGACCAGCCCCACCGAAGCAGCGTGGCGCTTCAGCCCGCAGAGCAACGACAAGCCGATTCCTCCCGAAGCGCAAACGCGCGTGCTTATCGCCACCGATGTCCTGTCGGAAGGGCAGAACCTGCAAGACGCGCACATCGTGGTGAACTACGATCTGCCGTGGGCCATCATCCGGCTGGTGCAGCGCGCGGGCCGCGTCGATCGCATCGGGCAGAGCGCGCCGCTGATCACGTGCTATTCCTTCCTGCCGGCTGACGGTGTGGAGCGCATCATCCGGTTGCGGTCGCGGGTGCGGCAGCGCCTGCAGGAAAACGGCGAAGTCATCGGCACCGACGAACAGTTCTTTGAGGACGAACGCAACGCCGATCAACTGCGTGATCTGTTCACCGAAAAATCCGGCATTCTGGACGACGAGGCCGATAGCGAAGTCGATCTGGCGTCGTATGCCTATCAAATCTGGCGCGATGCGATTAAAGATCAGCCCGCATTGGAGAAGAAGATCGCCGAGATGCCCGATGTGGTGCTGTCTACCCGGGAGCATGTGCCCAGCGTGGAACAACCCGCCGGGGTGCTGGTCTATATGCGGACGGCTGAGGGAGCCGATGCGCTGGCGTGGGTCGATCGGGCGGGCAATAGCGTGACGCAGTCGCAACTGGCGGTGCTGCGCGCGGCCGAGTGCAAGCCCGATACGCCGACGCTGCCCCATCAAGCGGAGCATCACGAGCTGGTGCTGCGGGCGGTGGAACAGATGGTGCAAGAGGCGCGGACGACCGGCGGGCAGTTGGGCAAGCCCTCGGGGGCGCGCTACAAGACGTACACGCGGTTGAAGGCGTATCACGAAGACTTGAAAGCGCGCTCGCCGCTGTTTGCGCGGGAAGAGTTGCAACGCGCGTTGGACGATGTGTATCGGTATCCGCTGCGCGAAGGGGCCAAGGACGTGCTCAATCGGCAGTTGAAGGCCGGCGTCGGCGATGCGGATCTGGCCGAGTTGGTCATCAACCTGCGCGATGAGAACCGGCTCAGTTTGATCGTCGAAGAAGGCGAAACGGTTGAAGACGAAGCGCGCATTATTTGCTCGTTGGGGTTGAGCGAGGACAAGTAAGAAGGAAGAATGAAAAAGGAAGAAGGAGGAATTAAGAAGGAAGAAATGGGCCAGAACGCTTTCTTACTTCTTCCTTCTTAATTCTTAATTTCTCTGGAGGTTAGCGTGGCTGAGGATTTGCGACAACGGACCAAGACGTTTGCTTTACGCATCATCAAGATGTACGTGGCGCTGCCCAAAGCGACCGAGGCGCAGGTGTTGGGTAAACAAGTATTGCGATCCGGCACGTCGGTGGGCGCGAATTATCGGGAAGCGTTTCGCGCGCGGTCGCACGTGGAGTTCATCGCGAAGGTCGGCGACTGCCTGAAAGAGATCGAAGAAACCGGCTACTGGCTGGAATTGCTGGTGGAAGCGGGGATCGTGTCCGCCAAACGGTTGGCTGAATTGCAAGACGAGACGAATCAACTGACGGCGATTTTTGTGACAATCCTGAACAACAGCAAAAGGAAGAAGGAAGAATTAAGAAAGAAGAAGTGAGGCAGCGCGCTCTCTTGTTTTCTTCCTTCTGCTTTCTTCATTCTTAATTTCCTATGATCAACTATCGACAGGCCCGCTACTATCTGGAAGCGTTTGACTTCAAGAAATTATTCGTGGAAGTGTTGGGTTGGTCACGGCCGACAGGGCGCACTGCGCCGATCGAGCTGGAGGGCGAACGCTACCGGCTGACGCCCATCGCCGAACTGGGCGGGATGGTCGTGTTCGTGTGCGAGGATCAATCGGGTGGTCGTGAGATACCGGCGGCCGCGCGGCGCAAGCAGATCGACAAGCGCGTGAGCGAGTTGGCCTTCGAGCATATCCTGATCTTTGTCGATGGGGCGCGCACGCAGGCGGTGTGGCAGTGGGTGAAGCGTGAGGTTAAGCAGAGCGCCAAAGCCCGCCAGCATACGTACACCAAAGGCCAGCCGGGCGATTCGCTGCTGCAAAAACTGGGCGGGATTGCGTTTGACCTGAACGAGTTGGACGACGACGGGCAGGTGTCCATCGCGACGGTGGTGGGCAAGGTCGCCAAACAGTTCGACGTGGACCGCGTGACGAAGCGCTTCTACGACGAGTTCCAAGGCGAGCACGAGGCGCTGGCCAAAGCGATCAAGGGCCTCGACGCCGCGCCCGAGCGGGCGTGGTACGCGCTGGTGACGCTCAATCGCCTGATGTTCATCTACTTCATTCAGAAGCAAGGCTATCTGGATGGCGACGAGCGGTATCTGCCGCAGCGCCTACGGCAGGCCAGCCTGCGCGGGGAGGATCAGTTCTATCGGGGCTTTCTGGTGCCCCTGTTTTTTCAAGGCTTCGCGCTGGAGGCTGACCTGCGCTCGATCGAGACGCGCCAACTGATCGGGCGGGTACCGTATCTGAATGGCGGCCTGTTCATGCCGCATCGCTTGGAAGTGGAACACGGCCCGCGCCTGCACATCCCCGATACGAGTTTCAAGCGGCTGTTCGCGTTCTTCGATCGCTATGCGTGGCAGCTGGACGATCGCCCGCTGCGCGCCGACAACGAGATCAACCCCGATGTGTTGGGCTTCATCTTTGAGAAGTACATCAACCAGAAATTGATGGGCGCGTATTACACCAAAGAGGACATCACCGGCTACATTTGCCGCAATGCGATTCTGCCGTTCCTGTTTGATAAGGTCGGCCGTCTGCGCTATGAAGCGGTGCACCCGTTCCCGCTGCGCGATGTGGAGCCGTACCTCTACGCGGCGCTCACGCAGGCCGAGTATTTGCCCACCGAAACCGATCGGGAGTATGCGGCCCGCCAGAAACGCGTAGCTCAGACCCGTGAGGTTTTGAAAACCTCACGGGCCTTGACCATCAACGACTTCATCACCTACAACCTCGACATCGAGCGCTTCATGCAGGATTGGCTGCGCGCGCTGGATGATCCGTTGACGCTGCGCGCCTTCTATTTCGAATGCCTGAAGAAGTTGACGGTGCTCGACCCGACGGTGGGCAGCGGCGCCTTTTTGTTTGCGGCGATGAACATCGTCGAGCCACTGTATGAGATCTGCCTCGACAAGATCGCGCAGTTCGCAGCCGACCGGCGCATCGGGCCGAAATACCCTGAATTTCAGGCCGAACTGGCGCGTGTGGCCGCGCACCCCAATCGCCGCTACTTCATCTTCAAGAGCATCATCGTCAACAACCTGTACGGCGTGGACCTGATGGAAGAGGCGGTGGAGATTTGCAAGCTGCGCCTGTTCCTGAAACTGGTCTCGCAGGTCAGCGATGCCGAGCACATCGAGCCGCTGCCCGACATCGACTTCAACATCGTGCCGGGCAATACGCTGGTGGGCTATGCCAGTCTGGCCGAAGTGGAGCAGGCCGCCAGCCGCTCGCTGTTTAACCTCAATCTGCCACAGCGCATCACAGAAGCCGATGTGGCGCTGCGTGCCTTCCGCGAGTTGCAGACGCAGATCGGCATCAGCGCACGCGTGTTGAGCCAAGCCAAAGAAGATACCAAAGCGAAGTTGGCCGAGATCGAAGCGGAGTTGAACGAGTCGCTGCGCGTGGAATATGGCGCGAAGAAGTTGGAGAAGTTTGTCGAGTCGCATCGCCCGTTCCACTGGTACGTCAAGTTCAACGCGATCATGCAGGATGGTGGGTTTGATGTGGGAGTAGGAAATCCGCCATATGTCGAATACCGAGCTGTCCGCGGTGATTATCAGATTCGTGGATACCGAACCGAAGAGTGCGGTAATCTGTATGCGTTTGCCATCGAGCGAACATTATCACTTCTAAGTGTGAATGGAAGATTCGGCATGATTGTTCCGGTGGCGTCAGTGTGTACTGATGGCTACTCAACTTTGCAAGATATCCTCCGACAACAAGAGACTTGCTATACCAGTTTCTTTAATGATCGCCCCGGGAAGTTGTTTGACGGTCTCGAACATATTCGGTTGTCGATCATCTTGGCCCAAAGGAGAGCAACATCTGGGACAGCAAAGCTGTTTACAACGCGGTATTTCAAATGGCAAAGCGAGTTTCGTCCCCATCTGTTCGCCTCGATTTTCTATGCAGATTCGACCGAGTTCTTGAAGACAGGCTCATTTGCGAAAATTGAATCCGACTTGGAAGTTGATATTCTCCGCAAGATTCAAGGCGATCACAAGACAATCGTAGATTATTGCGCGGCAACAGGAAAACATCCACTATATTACACGCGCAAGCTAAGTTACTTTGTCCAAATCTTGGACTTCGTGCCTAAGCTAATTGACGATGCCGGCAAGAAGCGCCCACCTTCAGAACTGAAGGATTTCTCGTTAGGCGATGTGCAAATCGTTGTGTTAAGCTGAAAGGTGTCGCTTTTCAGAGTCCTATTTGGAAAGCGTGTTAGGGTAAGAATTGCTGCGGCACTAGCCTCAGTAGGCGGTGTGGATAAGTGGGCAGCGCTGTTGGCTGTACACTTATACA
>JBGSPW010000221.1:0-18123 GCA_041738395.1 Thermoflexales bacterium | reverse complement strand
AGTTGATTAAAGACCGGCTCGAAGGCGCGCAACAGGGTGCCAATCGTGAAGCGTTCAGGCATGGCGGACTCAATTCGGGCAGAAGATGGCCCAACTTAACACAGCCCGCGCTTTTTGAAAAGTCAAATTGAGAATTGCTGGCTTGAATGCCCGCGTTGATGTCATGCCTGTCACCTGTCACGTTAAACCGATGACATCGCGGCCTTGACGTAGACGTTCTTCGGGATTATAATCTTATTCGTAGTTGTGAATATGATCTCGGGGGAGAATCATGAGTGACTTTGAGTCAGCGGCCAAACTGTTCAAGACCTTAATGCACCCCGCCCGGCTGGAAATTCTGGATATCCTGCGCGACGGTGAGCATTGCGTGTGTCACCTGGAGGCGGCGCTGGGCTACCGGCAGGCGTACATCTCACAGCAGTTGATGGTGCTGCGGGAAGCCGGCCTGGTTCAAGATCGACGCGATGGGTGGAATATATACTATCGGGTGATTCAGCCGCATGTCTACGACGTGATCGACGCGGCGCAAACTGCCCTGGGCGGTGCGCGCCCAACGGCCCGCCGCAAGTCGTCTCAATCTGCAACCCTGGATGGTTGCTCGTGTCCGCATTGCAGTCCGCTGGAGAAGGTGGCGGTCTAAAAGGCCGATACTTACCTGGCAGTATACGAACACCAATTCGAATATCTTTCTCATTAAGGAGAGGAGCCAATGTTAACCGTTAAAGTGTTAGGTCCCGGTTGCGCCAATTGCAAGCGTTTGGAGCAGGTGACCCGCCAGGCGCTTGAAGCACTGGCCGCCGAGGCCACGATCGTGAAAGTGACCGACTATGCCAAGATCATGGAGTATCCGATCCTGTCGACGCCCGGTCTGGTGATCGAAGAGAAGTTGGTGGTGGCCGGCCGCGTCCCGTCGCAGGCCGAAATGATGACCCTGTTGACGAACGCGCTGGCGGAACAACCCGCCTGATCGATTAAGCCCCGCTGACGGCGGGGCCTTTTTCGGCCCGATTACATTCATTACAACGAATACACCGAGCGGCCACAGAACATGGTCATCAAAATCGTGGGCGCGGGCTGTCCGGCCTGCAAGCAACTTGAAGCGGATGTGCGCCAGTGGTTGACGCGCCACGGCGTCGCAGCGACGGTCGAGCGCATCGACGATCTGGTGGAGATTATCAACTATCGGCTGCTGGCGCTACCCGGTCTCGTCATCGACGAGCAGATCGTGATGATGGGCTATCACCATTCACGGCTCGATACCGTTCTGCGTGAAACCTCTGGAGGAGCAGTATGACATCCAAACGTCTCATGGTGATCGTCGCCCATCCCGACGACGAAAGCTTTCCCATCGGCGGAACGATTGCGAAAACCGTGGCCGAAGGCGGCGAGGTGATGCTGGTCACGGCGACGCGCGGCGAAGCGGGCATTCCGGACATGAAGCCGGACGCAGCGGGCCGGTTACGTGAGCGCGAGCTACGCGCAGCCTGTGAAGCCTTAGGCGTGAAAACCCTGCGCTTTCTGGGCTACCGCGATGGCACGCTCGATCAAGTTGAGGCGCACGCTGCGATCGATCAGCTCATCGCTCTCATGCGCGCTTTTCGACCTGATGCCGTCATCACCTTTGGCCCCGACGGCATTTCGGGCCATCCCGATCACGTGACGGCCCATCACTGGGTTACCGCTGCTTTCGAGCGCGCGCGCCACGCCGGGTGGGCGCGACGGTTATACTACATCACACCGTCCGAAGCAACTGCGCAGGGCTGTGGTGTGCCCCCCATCGAATGAACAGACGGGCGGCGCTGTCGCCTTCATCGATGTGGGCGCACATCTGATCACGAAGGCCCGCGCGATGCAGTGTCACACCAGCCAACAGCCACCCGTCGCGGGCGATCCCGAAGAGGCGGCGAGCCACCTGGTGTGCCACGAAGTCTTTACGCGCGTCTGGCCAGTGACAGGCCCGGACACCGAAGAAACGGTATTTGAGCCAGCCGCAGCGCACCAGCCACACTTAGCGGCAGCCCCGATGTTTGTCGCTGCACGATAACGCATTAACCACTCTTACTAAAAAGAAACAGTGAAGTTCATCATGGAAAATCAAGTTTCTGACAAACCATTTAATCTGAATCAAATAGATTGGCGCACCCTCACGAAATTGGTGGTCGCCGCCTTCGCCTGGCTAATCGCCTACAACGTGATCGAACCGCTGGCCGGTTGGATCACGTATGACCTGCTGGGCCTGGAACACGGCTCGCATCTGGGCGAGTCACTGGCTTTCTTCCTGTACGATGTGCCCAAGATCATCCTGCTGTTGGGCGGCATGATCTTCCTCATCTCGATCCTGCGCACGTTCTTCAGCCCCGAACGCACGCGCGCGCTGCTGGGCGGCAAGCGCCAGGGCGTGGGCAACGTGTTGGCCGCCATGCTGGGCATCGTGACGCCCTTCTGCTCGTGCAGCGCCGTGCCGTTGTTCATCGGCTTCGTCGAAAGCGGCGTGCCATTGGGCGTGACGTTCTCGTTCCTCATCGCCGCACCGACGATCAACGAGGTCGCCGTCGTGATGTTGTTCGGGCTGTTCGGCTGGCAGGTGGCGGGCCTGTATATTGTATCCGGCTTGATCATCGCCATCGTGGCGGGAATTATCATCGGCCGGATGAAGATGGAACGCTACGTCGAAGATTTCGTGTGGCAGCTGCAAGTCGGCCAGGGCGGGCCGGAAGAGAAACTCACCTGGCACGATCGGCTCGATCGGGCGTGGGAGTCCGTTAAGGAAATCGTTGGCAAGGTGTGGCTGTATGTGGTGATCGGCATCGCCGTGGGCGCGGGCATTCATGGTTACGTGCCGGAGAGTGCGTTGGCTGACATCATGGGTCGCAATCAATGGTGGTCGGTGCCGGCGGCAGTGGTGCTGGGCATTCCGCTGTATCCCAACGCGGCAGGCGTGATTCCGATCGTGAGCGCACTGATGGAAAAGGGCGCGGCGCTGGGCACGGTCTTGGCGTTTATGATGGCGGTGGTCGGGTTGAGTCTGCCCGAGATGATCATCCTGCGGCGCGTGCTCAAGCCACGCTTGATCGCGGTGTTCGTCGGCGTCATTGCCTTCGCGATCATCATCACCGGCTATCTGTTCAACGCAATCATGTAGAGGCTGAACATGTCAGTTACAGTCTATGTCGTGAGCGCGATTCTCGTGTTTGTCCTCTCCGGTTTGCTAGCGATGGCCGGGTTACTTACAAATGTAGGCGGGAAAGTTTGAGTGTAATCTCATACTCCGGCTTCATAAAATCGAAACTGGACACTTAAGAGTCCGGTTGTGGAGATCAACCCTTATGGAGATTAGTTCTACGCTGTTAGCCGCCGCCATTTTTGCCTTTCTGATTGCCTTTGTGTTTTCGATGTTTGGTCAGGGGGGCGGGTCAATCTATTCCCCGCTCTTGCTGCTGCTGGGTTATTCGATATTGCTGTCCACTTCCACCTCCCTGGTATTGAATCTCATCACCTCATTGTCAGCGGGCTATATTTTCTATCGCAAAAAGCTGATTGATTACAAAATATCTCTCATCTTTGCGCCGGGTATCAGCCTTGGTTCCTTTGCAGGCGGGGCTTTGTCCAAATCTTTCGATACGACGGTTTTGCTGTGGGTGTTCGCGGTTTTCCTGTTGGGTGTGGGCGCGAAAATGATCTACTCCTATTGGGAAAAGGAAAAGGTTGAGGAAAATTCGCCCGTTCACCTGTCCAGGGCTATGTACGTGCTGATTGCCGTGTTTGGTCTGGCCGTGGGCTTCCTCGCCGGCCTGCTGGGCGTGGGCGGCGGCATTTTCATAGTTCCGTTCATGGTTTACGTCTGCAAGTTCCCGACGAAAATTGCGGCAGGCTCATCCCATTTGATCATCTCATTTTCGGCGCTGGCCGGGATCATCGGGCATGCGACTTCTCACCAATTCGATCTGCCCTTGATCGCTGTGACGGGCATTGCCGTTCTCATCGGCGGAAATCTCGGGGCCAGGCTCAGCATGAAGTTCAAAACAAAAATGATCAAGGCTGGCCTGGGCCTGATCATGTGGGCATTTGCAGCCCAGATCCTGATCAAGATCCTGGGATAAAAATGGTTCTTAAGGTGGTTGATTGGGCTAAAGGTTTGGTTGATATAGCCCTCACTCTCAATTCCTCTTCCGCTGGAAGAGGGCATTCACTAAAGGAGATTTCAAAATGACAACGCACCACATTCCCCCCGAATGGGCCTTTGAATTTCACGCCCACGAATGCCCCTTTATGCCGATTGGCTATCACATGGGCAAACTGGCGCTGGAATTTCTGGGCGCAGAGAAAGAAGCCGATCACGGTTTCTTCGTCTTCCCCGAACTGGGCGAAGGCCATCCGCAGACCTGCATGATGGACGGCATGCAGATCGCCACCGGCGCCACCTATGGCAAGGTGATGATCGCCAAGACCTTCTACGGCAAACTGGCGGCGACGTTCTATCACCCGAAGAAGGGCGCGGTGCGTTACTCGCTGCTGCCCGACTCCATCGACGCGATGGGCAAGTTCGAATTCTTCGTCTATCGCAAGAAAGGCGTTGAGCCTTCGCAAATTCCGCTGGAAGTGCGGCGCGAAGTCATCCAGTGGGTGTATGACCAGCCCGACGAAGCCATGTTCAAGGTGGAACCGAAGCCCGATTTCAAGTACACGCCCGTCAAAGGTTCATTCAACAAGACGAAGTGCAGCGTGTGCGGCGAGTACGTCTTCGATCGCTACGTGCGCATGAAGGACGGGAAGCCGGTGTGTATTCCGTGCTCGGGTTACGAAAAAACGGCGTTGATTGAGCGGTAAATTCGAATTGCCTCCCGATGTCCAGGTGACATCGGGAGGATCGACCCAATCGAAGGAGATTATTGGTATGAGTAACACCGTTGAAGCAACTGACAATAAAGTGGAACCGATTGTCCCGCGCGAGGTCAAAGTGATCGTCCGCGGTCAGAGTGAGAACCCCACCCGGATGAATTTGACGTCGGGTAAATTTAAGATGGTCATCGATGAGCCGCAAAATATGGGCGGTACCGATGCCGGTCCGTCGCCCATTCAAGTCTTGTTGATGTCGCTGGCCGGCTGCTTGAATGTCACCGGGCATGAAATCGCGCGGCAGCGGGGCTATCAGATCAATGGGCTGAAGATCAAAATCGAAGGGGTGATGAATCCCTGTGCGTTTATCGGCTGTTCGTTTGAAGAGCGGGCTGGTTTTCAGCAGATCAAGGTAACGGTGGACGCTGATATGGAAGGCGTCAGCAAAGAAGAAATGGAGTCCTGGCTCGAAGAGACTGAAAAACGCTGCCCGGTGACGGACAACGTGCGTACCAGCACCAGCATTTCGGTCGCCATAAGCAGTATTTGAAAAACCGCTCTGATTGAGCGATAAAACTCGCATCCAAACCTCACCCCTTCGAACAGGAAGTCCCACTGGGGGAGGATACAACCACAAGGAGATTTTCTATCATGGATACTAACAACGAACTTTACAAAGCCGGTCTGCTGCTGCACGGCCACAAATGCCCCGCCATGCCGATGGGCCTGCGCGCGGGGCAGGCCGCGCTTGAAGCGCTGAGCGTCGATCGCGCAGCCGACGGGCAGTTGACGGCCCTCGTGGAGATCGATCGCGATCACTGCGCGACCTGCTACGCCGACGGCGTGCAGATGGCGACCGGCTGTACGTTTGGCAAAGGCAACATTCAGAAGTTGGGCTATGGCAAGTTTGCGCTGACCGTCATCGACAACAAGACGGGCCGCAGTGTGCGCGTGGTGACGAAGCCCGAAACCATCCAGAAGAGCAAGGAAAGCGAGTTCATCGGCTTCCGCAAACAGGGCATCCCAGCCTCCAGGATTGATCCGAAATACGTGGACGCGATGGTAGACATGATGATGAGCGCCCCCGCCGAAGCGTTGTTCCAGATCGGCGAAGTGACGGAAGTCAAATTGCCCACGCCCCGCCCGCACGATTTCAACACCGTCACCTGCACGCAGTGCGGCGAAGTGGTCGTGGAGCGCTACGCGCGGCTCAAGAACGGCCAGGTGGTGTGCATGCCGTGCGCGGAAAAGGCATAAGCGCACCAGTCTTCAAGGTTGAAGTGCAAGAGTTAATGCTGAGCCAGCTCTTCGCGGCGCGTTACGGCAATTGGTCATGCAGCGCGTCGTGATCTTGTTGACTTCGTGATCGACTATGAAACCCCATCCCAATAACGGCGTTGAAAAACGCTTCCTCATCTCGATCGTGCTCACGGCGTTGATCCTCGTCGCCGAGATCGTCGGCGGCCTATGGACAGGCAGCCTCGCTCTGCTCTCGGACGCGGCGCACGTCTTCATGGACATCTTTGCGTTGGGGCTGAGCTTCATCGCGCTGCGGCTGTCATCTCTGCCCGCCGACGATCGTCACACCTACGGCTATCATCGATTGGAAGTGCTGGCAGCATTGATCAACGGCGCGACGCTGGGCGTCATCGCTATCGGCATCTTCAGCGAAGCGATCCAGCGGTGGCAGAACCCGGAGCCGATCAAGAGCGCTGAGATGCTCGTCATCGCCGCGATCGGGTTGGTGGTCAATCTGATCGTCGCGTTCGTGCTGGGCGGGCACGATCACGATCACGCCGAGGCCGCGCCTGGGCGTGAAGACGTGAACGTGAAGAGCGCCTTCCTGCACGTGGTCGGCGACGCGGTCTCATCGGTGGGCGTGATCGTCGCCGCCGTGCTGATCGGGTTGACCGGCGCGCCGTGGATCGATCCGCTGATGAGTATACTGATCGGCGTCATCATCTTGTTGAGTTCAGGCCGCGTGCTGAAATCATCGCTGCACATTCTGGTCGAAGGGATGCCTGAAGGCTTATCGGTGACACAGGTGAGCCAGGCGATGACGGGCGTCATAGATGTAGCAGAGGTGTATGACCTGCATGTGTGGAGTCTGTGTTCGGGCCATGTGGCGCTGAGCGCGCACATCGTCGTATCCGATCGATCGCTGGGCGACACGGGTCCCCTGATGAGCGAATTAAAGCAGCGCCTGCAGACCGATTTTGGCATCGAGCACACGACGATTCAGTTTGAATGTGCCGCGTGCGGGCAAGGATCGGCCCTTTCGGCCAGGCCGGCAGGCTAAGGCTGACGACAGATGTCACCTCGGCGACCTGATGTCTGCCACTGTCGAATAACCGGGTTGTCAGGTACATTATATTCATTCTGCTGAATGTAAAGAAGGAGATCATCATGCCAGAGTTTCTCGAAACTACCGTTGATAAGTTCACGTTCAAAGTCGCCACCGATCGCTTCTACACGCGCGAAGGCGTGTGGGCGCAACCCTCACCCCTCACCCCTCTCCCAGAAGGCGAGGGGAATTATCGGGTGCGCGTGGGCCTATCGGATTTCTCGCAGCAGCGTAGCGGCGACATCGCGTTTGCGGAAGTGAAACCGGTGGGCACCGTCGTGGCAGTCGGGGACGAGGCCGCCGCGATCGAAACGATCAAGGTGAATGTCATACTGGGATCACCCGTCAACGGCAAGGTGATTGAAGTGAATCCTACCATGGAGACGGCACCCGAAGCGATCAATCAGGATCCGTATGGCGCGGGCTGGCTGGCGGTGATCGAGGCGTCCGAGTGGGACACCGATCGCGCGCAGCTGCTCGATCCGCAGGCATACTTCGCCGTCATGAAGGCCGAAACCGAAGAAGAGGCCAAGAAACTATGACCGAATCAAAACGCATTGTAATTGTGCCGTGCAGCGGCATCGGCAAGACGTATGGCAGCGTCAGCCGCGAGACCGCGTATGATGTGACCGAAGACCTGCGGCCCGACACGGCGGAATTAGTGCCGCTCTCGCTGCTGGTGTTGGGCGATGAAGCAGCACGCGCTGCCGTTGCGGGTTCGCAGGCCATCACCATCGATGGTTGTAAGTTGGCCTGTGCCACGAAGATGGTGAAAGAGAGCGGCGGCGAAGTGGCGAAAGATTACGCGGTGCTGGACGTGTATCGCCGCTACAAGCAGTTCAAGCCGCAGGGTATTGCGGAGTTGAATGAGGGTGGACAGCAATTAGCCGCTGCGTTGGCGCAAGAAATCGCACAAGTCATCGATGAACTAAACGGAGGTCAACATGGTTGATCTACCGCAGAGGAAAGTGGGCATCGTCGCCTGCTCGGGTGAGGAACTGGCTGAAGGCACGGTGACACGTCTGGCCGCATTGAAAGTGCTGGAGCAGTTACGCCCCAAGGACACGGTGACGATCTGCTTGCCGCTGTTTCTGGCAGGCGGTGAAGGCGATCGCGCGTTTGCGCGCTTCTATCCGACGATTGCCCTGGACGGTTGCGACAAGCGCTGCGCCGCGAAGGCGACCGAGATGTACTCTGGCAAACCGGCCGCGAGTGTGCTGGTCACCGATCTAAGGACCGCGGGTGACATCGGCACGATGCGGCGCTTGAATGATGTAGGGCGGCAGTTGGTCGATGCGACGGCTGATCGTACCGCCGAACTTGTCGATGAACTATTGGGGAAGAAATGGGATCGCCGTGCCGGTGAGTTCAGTGGTGAAACGACTGTCGAAGAAGCCGCCGAACCTGTTGAAGCGTCCTGCTCGTGCGGATCGGGCATCCCGGTGCAGAAGGTCAACATTGACGGCCAGACCGTAACACTCATTGCACTCCCCGCGATGTTTCAGCAGTTTCGTGATCAGGATAAGGTGCCCGGTGATGACGTGACACGCGAGTTGCTGGATATGGTGAAGATTTACAACGCCGTGCCCGTCGAGCAAGAAGCGAATTACCTATCGGCGCTCGAGCGCGAGTACACGGCGTTCTGCGCGAAGAACTAAAGGACCTATCAACATGAGTCGAACGTCTACGTATCACACTAAGGTTAATTGGAAAAGCGAACATTGGGGCCACATCGTCATGGGCAACGGGCCGGAGATGGATTTCTCCGCACCGCCGGATGCGCAGGGACATCCCGGCGTCTTCACGCCGGAAGATGCCTTCGTCGCCGCGGCCAACACGTGCGTGATGATGATGTTTATCTGGGCGACGGAGCGCTTCAAACTAAATCTGATCTCGTACGAATGCCGCACTGAGGGCACCAAGTTGATTGAACTGGACCGCACCGAGATCTTCACACACTTGCGTTTTTGGCCAAAGATCAAAATCTCGGCGGGCGCCGAAGACCGATCGGTGGTAGAGAACCGCACGCGCCGCGCGCTGCAATCGGCGCAGAAATACAGCCTCGTCGCCAATTCGGTGAAGTCACAAATCATCGTCGAGCCGACGATTGAGATTATCGACTGAGAAGCATTATCGATTCGAGAAGGGACGGGTATGGAAGCGCTGATTACGACCAAACCGACGACGTGGGCCGAGGTGAACGCACAGGGTGATCTGGTGTATATGCCTGCGCCCGGCATCCCGCGCATCAGCCTGCCCAAGATGGAGTTCAACGCTCAAACGATAGGGCCGCTCTTTAAGGCCATGAGCAGCGGTTTCAATGTCAATCTGGCGGGCAACAATCTGGGCGGCGCGAACGATGTGTGCAACTTCATCGAGAGTGGCTCGATCTCGATCGGCTGGGATGGCAGCGTCGCGCCGTGCCTGCCGATGCTGCACACGCACGTGCACTATTTGAAGGAACGGCAGCATCTGGTCAAGCGACATATTCTGGGCAACATCGCCGAACATGATTTGCTCGACCTGTGGTTGGAGCCCGAATATGTGCAATACCGTGAGCGCGTGCATAGTTTCGCGTTTGCGCCCTGCACGTTCTGCGGCGGCTGCGAACTGCTCGACGCCAACGAAGAGGATTGCCTCGGCAATACGTTCCCGTCGTGCGGCGGCTGCCTGTGGGCGCAGGGCGTGATTCAGTGTCCGTAAGCAAAATCCATCTCAATTTCAACAGGAGTGAAACCATGTTAGACATCAAAGTGTTAGGCCCTGGTTGTGACAACTGCAAAAAGGTCGAAGCCCTGGCGCGACAGGCGGTGACGAATCTGGGCGCGGAAGCCCAGATCGAGAAAGTGACCGATCGAGCGGAGTACCCCAAGTACGGGCTGTTGTACACGCCGGGGCTCGTCGTCAACGGCAAGCTCGTCAGCGCGGGCCGCATCCCCACGGAAGCAGAAGTGATGACGTGGGTGGCCGATGCGCTGAATTAAGCCCGACGATGCCGGCTCATTCCATGAAGTTGCACAAAGTTCTAGCAGGGCTGATCGCTGTCAGCGCAGGCGCGCTGGCGTTGCTGCTGGGAGGCGATGCGGCTCCGTCGGCGGCGGCACAAGTGTTTGTCACGCCGACGCCTGTCCCCATGCCCCACGATGCCGTGGTGAGGGTGGTCGTCTTTACTATGACCGGCTGCCTCCACTGTCAGGAAGTCCTTAATGAAGTGCTGCTTCCACTTCAACAAACCTATGGTGCGCAGCTGGAAGTCTTGACGGTCGACGTTCATCAGGCTGACGGCGCTCAATTGCGCGAGGCGGCAATTGAGGCCTTGGCGATTTCGAAAGATCGTGTGAGCGTCCCCACGCTTATCGTCGGCGATCAGGTGCTGGTGGGATCAGGAGAGATTGCCGAACAACTGCCACCGCTGATCAAAGGCCACCTGCGCGCTGGAGGTATCGACTGGCCGGCGATCTCGGGCATAGACGCATTCCTGGCGCCACCGGCTGTGACACCCTCGCCCCCGCCTTACTTCAAGACCTGCCATGCTTGCGAGGAAGACGAAGCTGAGGCCGCCCCGACGAGGACCGCGACTCCCGCCGCACTCCCAGCGATTGTTGCGCCGCCGGGACCTGAGAAACCCATCGTTCACGCCGTGATGTTCTGGATGGACGGCTGCGCGCACTGCCACGATGTCATCGAGAATGTGCTGTCACCGCTGCATGAGAAATATGGTGAGCAGCTGGACCTGCAACTGATCGAGGTGGTAACAACCGAAGATATCGATCGATTGTACGAAGTGGGCGCATCGTTCGGTCTGGTCAAAGAGCAAGTGGGCGTGCCCTTTCTCATCATCGGCAACCGGGCGCTCGTCGGAGCGGATCAGATTCCGGCCGAACTGCCGCAGCTCATCGAGCAGCACCTCGCCACGGGCGGTGTGTCTTCTCCACCAGTGTCTGGCTTCACGTCGCCTGCCGTGAGTGCGGCCGGCTGCTCGGTGGCTACGCCGTGCGCCGACAGTGCAGCGCAGCCCGAAGCCGCCACGACCTCGGCCGCAACCCCCGCACACGTCGCGCCCGTATCCAATGGTTTTGCGCTGGCGATCGCGATCATGCTGGGCATGGTGGGTGCGCTGATCTATTCAGGTTTTACGCTGATGCGCCAACCCACTTCGGCCTTGCCTGTCTCCGCGCCGTGGCGCGATTGGGCGTTCGTGATACTGACGCTGATCGGGCTGGGCGTCGCCGGGTATCTGGCCTACGTGGAAACACAAGCGGTACCGGCCATTTGTGGACCGGTCGGCGATTGCAATGCTGTACAGAGCAGCGCATACGCGCGTTTGTTCGGCCTGTTGCCCATCGGGGTGTTGGGCGTCATCGGCTACGTCTCGATCTTGATCACGTGGCTGTGGGGCCGGCTCCGATCCGATCGGTTGTCTGAGGTCGCGCCCCTGATCGTGTTTGGCCTGGCCGCCGCGGGCGTGTTGTTCTCGCTATATCTGACGTTTTTAGAACCGTTCGTCATCGGCGCGGTGTGTGCGTGGTGTTTGACCTCCGCCGTCATCATGACGCTGTTGCTGTTGATCACTTTATCGCCCGCACGCCGAGCGCTCAGCAAGATTCAAGGAGCCCTATGACCACCAATTACATCGAACTTCGCCAACAGTTGGAAGAACGTCTGACGCAGTTTGGCCGTGAGATGCCCGGCCCCATGTCGGGCTTTGCGCGCCTGCACAAGAAGGCTGTGGAAGACGGCGCGTTGAGCGCTAAGGTCAAGGAGATGATGGCACTGGTGATCAGCATTGCGGTCGGTTGTGAGGGCTGCATTGCCTATCACACGCATGACGCGATCAAGGCTGGTGCGACTCGTGCTGAGTTGTTGGAGACAATCAGTGTGGGCGTGATGATGGCCGGCGGGCCGGGCACGATCTATGCTGCCCATGCGCTGGACGCGGTTGAACAATTTCTGGCGGAATTAACAGCGGTTAGCGGTTAGACATCAGGAGGCTGTGATGCTGATCGAACATTACGATCTGGACGTGTTCACGCCGCCGTGCGAACCGGGAGCCGAGCGCTTCTCGGCCATTGCCCGCTTGACCGTGGACATCTCCGAGGTGCTGCCGTATCTCAATGCCACACTGCGCGGCGCAGTCTATCATCGGACGGCCAACGCGTTGACGTGGAAGAAGGGTGGGCACAATCTGGCGTTTCACGCCTACCAGATCGCCACGAGCAATGTGGAAGACAAAGAAGCCGCGATTAAAGAACTCGACGGCTTGATCAAGCTGGTCAATCGGACGTGGGAACGCCGATCGGAGATCACGCCCGACCTGGAAACCCATCAGCGTCCGGGTCTGATGGTGGTCTATAAGCTGCTACCGCAGACCAACTGCAAGCAGTGCGGCGATCCGACGTGTTATTCATTTGCGATCAAGTTGGTCGCGTCGCAGAAAAGACTCACCGACTGCCCGCCGTTGACTGAGCCGCAGCACGCCGAAAAATTGGCGGCGCTGCAAGCCATCGTCATCGATGCGCCGGCGATCGGGCGAGGAGTTGGACGATGAAGAAAACTATCAGTCTCGTCGTCGAAGACGACGACCTCATTGAGTTGATGCGCATCTTGATGGACGACAATGCCGACAGCGCGCTGGTTTTTCTCAAAACACACTTCAAGGGCAAGGCGCGCGATCTGTTGGAAGGCGGTTGAAAGGTCATGATCGATGTGCCCGGTGCGGGCATCACTCAACTTAGCGGCAACGTCTTTTCCCGATGACATATCTCGACTCCATCGCCCTGACCCGCACCTTGCCCTGTCTGGCCGAGCCGGGCAAGATCATTATCATCGGCAACCCGAACCGTCTGCTCGACGAGGTTCTGCCCTATCTGGCCACACTGCCTGGTATCACACCTGCACTTGAACCGCAGGCGGTTTGGTGCGGTGCAAGTGTCGCCTACAACCCCGAAGCGCATACGCTGACGTTTCGCCGCCCCGTGGGTTTCATGACACTGTATGCGGATCGCGTGTATATTACGCAGCTCAAGAGCGCGGACGAAGGACTGGAATTGCTAACCGCGCTCAAGGACGCCATCAACGCCACCTGGGATCATCGGGCGGAACTCATCGCTGTGACCGTTGGCCGCCACGCGCCGCGTCCGCTCGATGTGTGGACGCTGCTGCCGCAGGCAAATTGCGGACAATGTGGTGAAGCTACTTGCATGGCTTTCGCGTTTGGATTGTTGCAGCACAAACGATTAGTGGTTGAATGTCCACCACTGCATGCCGACGAGGCCTTGAGTGATCGACGAGCGACATTGGAAGCGATGTTTTGAAGTAACCACGCCCTGTCATTGCGAGGAGCGCAGTTTGCGACGAAGCAATCTCCGGCACGAGCAGTAACATTCGTTGATTAGCGCAGAGATTGCTTCGCACAAAGCGCTCGCAATGACGATAGTCGAATAGCGATGTTTTGAAAGGATAGGTATAGGATGAGTGACTTAACGGATAGGGCACTTGAAAAGGCACAGGAAATCCTCGGAACGGAGTGCAGTCCGATCGGCTTGATGGCGTCCCCCGAAGGCTATCCCCACGTGTGGGCGCGCGACAGCGTGATCACCTCGCTGGGCGCGCTGCTGTCGCCCGGCCATGAATATTGTTTGAGTGTCTCACTGCGCACGTTGGGCAGCCAGCACTCGGAGTTGGGTGCGATCCCGAATAACGTCAGTGTCGCCACGGGGCGGCTCGATCACACGAATGCGGGATCGGTCGATTCCAACTTGTGGTTCATCATCGGTCATGCGCTTCAGCATCGCGCGGCGGGTGATGTGAATTTTCTGCGAGAACAATGGCCGACTTTGGAGAAGGCCCTGCTGTGGCTGCGCTATCAAGACTCCAACGGCTGCGGCCTGCTGGAAGTGCACGAAGCCGCCGATTGGGCCGATCTGCTCGCCAATCGTTTCAACGTGCTCTATGACAATGTATTGTGGTATGCAGCGCTGCGCGCGATGGCCGAAATGTCGCGCGCGTTAAGCCTTGATGCAGCGCGCTACGACTGCATGGCCAGCGATGTGCGCCACAAAATCCGCATTGTGCTGTGGGTTGGCGAGGAAAACAAAGCCGAATGGGGACCCGATTGCCCCGGCCATACCGAATGGAAACACACGCTCAGCCAGGTCGATCCGGTGCTGGTGAAGCGACCGTTCTTCCTGCCCTACGTAGCCTTCCGCGACTGCGGCGACTACTGCGATGTGTTTGGCAACCTGCTGGCGATCTTGTTTGATGTCGCGAACCCGGCGCAAGAAAAACGCATCCTCGACTATCTGCATCAAGTCGGCATTGCCGAGCCGTATCCGGTGCGCGTGTTGAATCCGGTCATCCATCCTGGCAACAAAGACTGGCGCGAATACTATCGCAACAACAATCTGAACCTGCCGGAGCAATATCACAATGGAGGCATCTGGCCGTTTGTGGGTGGCTTCTATGTGGCCGCGTTGGTGAAGGCCGGTCGGATGGCCGAGGCGCGACATCAGTTGGAACGATTAGCAGAAGTGAATCGGTCAGGCGTTGAAGAAGAATGGGAGTTCAACGAGTGGTGCCACGGACGCACCGGCCGGCCGATGGGCTATCCGCATCAAGCGTGGTCGGCGGGCATGTATGTGTTCGCCTATCACTGCGTCGAACTGGGACGCGTGCCGATACTTGGCATTCAGGAGCACGTCCAATGACTCAGCCTATCTTGAAATTAGCCGAAGCAATTCAGCAGCAACAACCCGCTGTTCTAGCCACTGTGATAGAAGTGACCGGCGCTTCACCGGCACGCAGATCGTGCTGCTGGCCGATGGCACCACGGCGGGCACGGTCGGCGGCGTCAAATGAGCCGCGGCGTGACGCAAACCGATGTCGATCAACTGCGCGCTCGGCACAGATTTTGCCGCGCTGGCCGGCAAATCAAGCTGCTAACATGTTGCTGGGACGAACGGTAGTTGTCGGTATTACGGGCGGCGTCGCGGCGCACTATCTGCCGGAGCTGATCGGGCAGTTGCGCTTTCGCCATATGGCGTCGGTGTACATAGCGATGACGCCAGCCGCGACGCACTTTGTCACACCACTGACCGTCGCGGCTAGCACCGGCGGTCCGGTATGGACAGACATCTTCGCAGACGCTGAGCGCGATCCACTGGGATACATTCATCTGGCGCAACTGGCCGACCTGGTGCTGGTAGCGCCGGCGTCCTTCGACTGCCAGAGCGTCCACAGTCAGCAGGTCATCAGCGCCGGGCTGGTGCTGCATGGCAGCGATGGCGGGAGCTTGTCCATGTCGGCCTGCGGTCCAAACGCGGGGCCAGGGTGTTGCTGATGGAGGCACCGATCAACGTCCACATCGTTGGTGCCCTCACCGCCGGCTGCGGTGAGGGCGTCACCGATACGTGGCGGGAACTGTCCGAGTGGGCCGCACAGCAACTGACAGCGCGCTTCGGATCGGCCGTGCGTGTTACTTACTCTGATTTGCTTGATCCAGGTTGCCCGCCGTTGCCGCCCGACGCCCAGCTGCCTCTGGTGTTAGTCGACGGCGAAGTCCTGAGCAGCGGCGGCAAGATTTCCGTGCCTGCTATCCGCAGGCGCATCGAAGCTCTGGGCGTCACACCCAATGCTCACCGAGGATGATGTCCGCACCATGCTCGACAAGGTGTTTCATCCTTCGTTCGGGATGTCGTTGATCGCGCTGGATATGGTGCGCGCGGTGCGCTTGGTCGACGACCGGATCGAAGTCGATCTGGTGATGAATTGCCCCGGCTGCCCGGCGGGTGAAGTAGTGTTGGCGTCTGCTCGGCAAGTGTTGCAAGCACTCAGCCCACGAGCCGTTCGCTTGACGATCTTGCCGCAGGTCTGGGTGCCACCCTGGGAATGGTAGGTGACAATTCTCAGCGAAACACTTGCGGGGGAATGGGTTGTTCTATTCACGTCTTAACTCTTGGCCGCTGCGCATGTGCGATAAGAATCTTAGGTTCTCTGCTCATTTTTCTTCTTCGTGTGGTTGTGATACGATCTAATCCTCGTATTTCTCAAAGGAGATCGTATGAGCAAGCAACCCTTCCCCTGGCGCAAAACCTTCGTCCTCGGTTTTGGCTTCTTTGGAATCTCAATCGTCTGGCCCCTATTTAACAGTCTTGTACCGCCGTTCTTGGAAGACCTCGGCCTGACCACCATTGTCATCGGCTTCATTCTGACATGGGATAACATCATTAACATGTTCTTCCAGCCCTGGGTCGGCTCACGGTCCGATCGGACGCGCACGCGCTTTGGGCGGCGTAAACCGTGGTTAGCGCTGGGAGCGCCCATCGCCGCGTTGTTCTTCATTCTGGTGCCGTTTGTGCGCGAGAACTTTGTCCTCATCGCATTGGCCATTCTTGGCACGAACATCGGCATGGCGCTGTTTCGCTCACCCACGATTGCTTATCTGGGCGATTTGTTCAAGCCCGAGGAGCGCAGTAAAGCTAACGGCGTGATCAACTTGATGGGTGGCCTGGGTGGGGCGGCCGCGCTGTTCGGCGGTGGAGCGTTGTATAAGATTGGTGTCCCCTTGCCTTTCATTGTTGGCGCGGGTGTGATGTTGATTGCCATCGGCGTCGTGCTGATGGCCGTGAAAGAACCAGCGCGCGAAGCGGCGCTCGCCACAGAAGAAGAGAACCAGCCGGGCGTGCTGGATAATTTTCGCGCAGTGTGGCGCAACGCTGACAAGAGCGGCCTATTTTTGCTGGGCGCCATCTTTAGTTGGTTCGTGGGTTGGAACGCGATGGAGGCTTTCTTCACTTTGTATGCCCGCAATGTGCTGGGCGTTCCTGAGGGCACCGGCACGCAAATGCTCACTGCGTTTGCGGCCATGCTGATTCTATTCGCTATCCCAAGCGGCTTGATTGCCACGCGGATCGGTCGGAAACGGACGATTACGATCGGTCTGGGAGGCATGATCCTGGGCTTGATCGTGGGCTTCTTCATCCGCAGTACCACACCTTTATTGATTGTGTTGGCTGCGATGGGTGGCTTCTGGGCACTGGTCAACATCAACTCCCTACCCATGGTTTACGACCTGGGTAGCGAAAGGCAAATCGGAGCATACACGGGCTTGTATTATTTTGCTTCCTCGGCGGCCGCTATCGTTGGACCTATTACAGCCGGTGGGCTGATCGATCTGGCCGGCAGGAATTACAGCGTACTTTGGATATTTAGTGCTGTTTTCATTGGGATTTCCGCATTCTTGATGATGCGCGTTCACACCAAGAGTACTGCTCTTGGCGTAGAGCCGCTTTCCCCCTAAACGATAACCCTCCACTGCGCTGAGGTGCAGACTCGTTGTGCCTCAGCGCAGTTCAACCAGTGACAAGCGTAATACCCTTCCAATCTCCGCCAGTAGTTGAGGATTGAGCACTTCGCTATCGGCTCCGAAAATTCTGATGGCTCTTCAATGCCTTCGTGCCGCCGCTGCTGGAAAAACTAGGCTTGGCCAGTTTCGTCATTGGTTTCATCATGACGTGGGACAACATCATCAATATGTTTTTCCAGCCGTGGGTCGGGGCGCGGTCCGATCGGACGCGCAGCCGTTTTGAGCGGCGCAAACCGTGGTTGATGGCGGGCGCGCCGATTGCAGCGCTGTTCTTCATCCTGGTGCCTTTCGTGCGTGAGAACTTCGTCTTGATCGCGCTGGCGATCCTCGGCACCAACCTGGGCATGGCCTTGTTCCGATCACCCACCATTACCTACCTGGGCGATTTGTTCCAGCCCACCGAGCGCAGCAAAGCCAACGGCATCATCAATTTCATGGGCGGGCTGCGGCAAGACGACGACGATGCTCTCGATCATGCGCTTGCTCCCATCGGCGGGCCGCATCACTTCAGGCGAGGTGCTGTTCGACGACATCGATTTATTACGCATTACCGATCGGCAGATGCGGCACTATCGCTGGA
>JBGSPW010000196.1:0-20603 GCA_041738395.1 Thermoflexales bacterium | reverse complement strand
TAAGCGATCTTCTTGCCATCCGGCGACCAGAAGAACCCCACCAGGTCGCCTTCATACACGGTCTGTGTCATGCGTGTGGCGAGATCGATGATGGTCAGGCCGTTATAAACGAAACTGTCCGGCGTGTTGAGGGTGTACGCCACCTGTTGCCCAGCCGGCGCGAGTGTAAATGCCACGCCACCATCAAACGTCGCCAGTGTTTCTATCGTGCCGGCGGCGTTCAGCACTAACTCGCTGCGCGCGCCTGGCTGCCGCGCATAAAGCCAGGTGTCCGTTTTATGGGGCAACCACACAGGCGCTTGAAACAACGCCGGGTGCGTTTCGATCTTGTGGGGCTGAGTGTCGCTGAGCGCAACCGTGCCGACGAACGCATCCACTTGATCGCCGCCAATGTGGGCCACCAACGATCGGCTGTCCGGCGACCACGCGGAATAGTTGGGCTGGCCGGCTAATGCCAGTTGGGCCGAGTTGGGCCGATCGGTTTGGGCGATCTGCAGCTCCATGGCGTTGAGCGCGCTCGGCATTAGAAAGGCGACGGCCCGATCGTCGGGCGAACCATTTAGATAGAAGGGGGCGCTCAGTCGATCGGTTTCAAAGAGGATCAGCGGCGCTTCCCCAGTGGGCTGGGCGCTGATCAGGCGGCTCTGATCGCGCTCGATTTCGACGAAAATTAAGCGTTGTCCGTCGTGTGACCAGATGAGGGCGGCGGTGGGCACGCCGCCGTTGTGCGGGAGAACAAGTTGATCGGAGCCGTCGGAATCGATGGTGTAGATGTGATCCTCGTCGATCACGGCCAATCGATTGAGCGGTGCAAAGTCGACGGTCGGGGTAATCCCGGCGGCGGGTGCGAGCGCAAAAATGATCAACGCGGCGACGAGCAGTCCCACCAAGGCCAGCACGAACAAGCCCAGCACGATCGCCAGCGCAATGAAGGGCGCATAGTCTGAAGGAGAAGCATCGTCTGACATGAGACGATTATACCTGTTTTGAGCAGCTGCTTGTCAAACGTTGATCGCTCTGTTATAATCACGCCACTGTTCGGGGCGTAGCGCAGTCCGGCTAGCGCACTACAATGGGGTTGTAGGGGTCGGAGGTTCAAATCCTCTCGCCCCGACAGAAAAGCCGCTCGCGGAGTCAAATTCGCGGGCGGTTTTGTTTTGCGCCTGCACCCGGAGTCTAAGGTTCGGCAATTTGATACGGGTGTATACTAAGTCATCGTCGCATACGAAAATGACAGGTTCAAGAGATAGTCGTAAGGGGAAAACCATGGCACCGCAAGACACACGAGAAGTAACCAACCTAGCACGCCGGATCGATCAGGCCCTCAATAAGATTTGCCAGACACAGTTTGGGCACATCCTTACGTTGGCCGAATGGAAAGCCTTACCTTTCGCCATACGGCGCGAGATCGATAAACAGGCACGGCAACAGGCCAATCATAGTGCGGGCAATCGCTAATACTGCATTTGCAGGATAAAAACGCTCCGCGCTGTGAGATATGCTCCTACGTTGCGAGCACGTGTCTTCTCGTTCCGATAGCAAAGCCACGCCTGAGTATTCAGGCGTGGCTTTGCGTTTTATGGATGACACTACTGCCAAAAGGCTCTAGGAGCAATACTGTTTAGATAGCGCTCACCCAACCGCGTCCGCGCGGTGGGATCGCCCGCGAGGACGCGGGCTGCGAGCCTTATCTAAACAGTATTGGCTCTAGGAGAGCGCTGAAAAACCCGCTCACGTCGTACCCGGCGCATTGCGCCGGGTACGACGTGAGCAGTTTTTTTTCAGTGGAGTCACATCATTCAATAAGTCGTAGAAGCGAGCGAAAAGTAACGGCCTGAATCGAAGTTAAGGGCTATCAAGCGGCAGGGGGGCCGGCGCAGCTGCGTCAACGGGTGGGCCGCCCGGATATTCGCGCGTGAGCAGGCTGCGGAGTTGCGAGACGCCAAACGACTTGACCAGAACATGATCGGCGCGGCCTTCCAAGTCCATGGTCTTGGCGATGTAAATATCGGCGGTCAGAATGATGACCGGGGTGTGGGCGGTGCGGCTGTCCGCGCGAATTTGCTGCAAGAGTTCCGCGCCGGAAACATAGGGCAGATGAACATCCAATAAGATCAGATCGGGCGCTGCGTTGATCAAGCGCGTTTGGGCTTCATCGCCGCGCCGGATGATTTCGGTGACGTAACCGGCCTGCTGCAGCACGGTGCTGTAAATTGAACTCAACTTGGGATCGTCTTCGATGATGAAGGCCAATGGATTAGTCATGAACTTGTCTCCGGTGCCGTGGTCAACGGCAGAGTAATCGTGAAGGTACTCCCGTGGTCGACTTCGCTCTGGAGAGTAAGGGTCCCCCCCATCAGATTTGTCAGGGCTTTAACGATCGACAGGCCCAGGCCCGTGCCGCGATGCTCGCGTGTCATGGAGCCATCGACTTGCCGGAATGGTTCGAAGATGTAAGGTTCGGCTTCAGTGGGAATGCCACAGCCGGTATCGGCGACCTCCATCGCCCAGTGTTTCCGATCGGGGCAATAGAAGCGCACCTGCACGCTGCCGGCCGTGGTGAACTTGATCGCGTTGCCGATCAGGTTCACTAACATTTGTCGTAAGCGCATCTCGTCGCCCATCAGTCTGGGCGGCAGATCGGGCGCAACCGTCGTGTGAAAAGCCAGGCCCTTGTCGAGCATTAAAACGCTCATCGTCGTGGTGATCTTGTGCAGCAGCTCGGTTGGCGCGAAGGGCGTGTTCTGGAGTTTGACCGCGCGGGCTTCCAGCTGCGCTTCGTCCAGCAATTCATTCACCAGGTCAGTCAGGTGGCGCGTACTGTCCATGATCTCGGCCACGACACTCTGCTGCTGTTCGGCCAGCGGCCCATACGTGCCGTCTCCCAGTAATTCGGTGTAACCCAAGATTGCGCCCAGGGGCGTGCGCAGCTCATGACTCACGCGGGCTAACAACTGGCTCTTCAAGCGACTGGCTTCCAAAGCCTGATCGCGCGCCTGGACCAGCTCGGTAATATCCTGCTTGATGGCGATGAAGCGGAAAATTTGATCGTGCTCATCGCGCAGCGCTGTAATCGATTGTCGCTCAACGTACAGGCGGCCATCCTTGCGCCGATTGACCATCTCGCCTTCCCAGATTTCTCCGGCCAAAATCGTGTTCCAGAGCTGCTGATAGAAAGCGGCATCATGCTGCCCGGATTTGAGTAAAGCCGGAGTGTGATCGATCGCTTCGGCCGCAGTGTAGCCGGTCAGCTGAGTGAAAGCCGGATTGACCCACTGGATGAGGCCGGTTTGATCGGTGATCACGATCGCATCGGCCGCGGCATCCAGCGCGGCCGCTTGCAAGCGGAGCGATTGGATCAGGCGGGCGCGTTCCAGCGCAATCGCCACCTGATTGGCCAGCGTGAGGAGAATTTGCACATGCTCGGTCGTATAGACGTTGGGCGCATAATGCTGGGCCGAGAGGACGCCGATGGTCTTGCCGCTCAACTTCAAGGGCGCGAGGAGCAGCGAACGCGTCGGTTCCGGATCACCAAACATCACCATGCCGAGGCTGTGCGAAGTGCCATCCGCATCATCTTTGATCCACAACGGCTCGCCCGTCTGAACCACATGCCCCGATAGACTTTGCGCAGACAGCGGCTGGCGTTTGCCGACCCAGCGTTGACCGCGATCGAATAGGTAAACGTGCTGAATCTCTTGCTGCTTGTCATCGACCAGGCCGATGAAGAACGCATCGGTGGGCATGAGCTGTTCCACGGCATGCTGCACGGCCACGTAGACTTGTTCCATATCCAGCGTGGCGGCAACGTCCTGACTAAGCTGATAAAGCGTTGCCAGGCGGGCGGTTTGGCGGCTCAGCGCTTCTTCGGCGCGTTTGCGCTCGCTGATGTCGCGCAGGGTGAGGACGTGCGCATTCGTGCGGCCGCGTCGATCGCGCAGGGTGGACAGCTGAAGTTCGTAATGTCCACGCTGTTCGCCTTCACCTGTCGTAATTTCGTCTCGCGCCTCGGACGCCGTGAGATAACGCGTGAGGAGATCGGGCCAGGCTTGAAAGATCTCGGACGCATGTCGTCCCACCGCTCGCGCGGCCGACCAGCTCAGCAACTTTTGCGCTGCCGGATTCAGATCAACAATACGGCCCTGCGGATCGAACACGATGACGCCATCGTTCATTCCTTCGACAACGGCTTCACGCGCGACGGGCGCGAGATCAGTCAAGTGAAAGTAGAAGATGCCGACGGTGAGGGCGGCCGCGGAGAAGGTAAAGGCGAGCGGAGTCAAATCGAGCTGCGGGATGGGATTCAGACCCAGGACGTACAAGGCATTCCCCAGCCACGGAATCACCACCGCAATCAACAAGGCGATCGCCTGTCCGCGATACAGGCCCGGCGGGCTGAGCAGGAAGCGCAAAATGAAGATCGTCCCCGTTAGGACAAGGGCCTGCGAATAAACCCAATATACCCAGAACCACAGGCCGTGCGTAACGGCCAGGACCGGGATCGGTCCCAACACATCGACGTGATACTCGCTCCAGATCAAGCCGTGCGCTTCGGTGGTGAGGGCGAGCACCAGCGTCACGACCGGAATCACGGCGAGCAGCGCGAGGTTGCGGCGTGTCAGCCACTTGTCGTGACTTGTATACTGTAGAGAGAAGATGAGCCAGAGTAGCGGAACGGTGACGATGCCGAAGTATTGAATCTTGCCCCAGAATACCTTGGTCACCAGATCGGTTCCAGCGATTTCCAGCCCATAGCCGAGTGTCCAGATTAAAGCGACCAGGGACAGCAGCGCCAACGCCGTAGCGCCCCGCGTGTTGCGTCGCCGCCAGATGAAAACGACCAATCCACCGGCGACGACGGCCGCAGCCAGAAAGGGCAGCGCATAAGGCGTGTACTTAAACTGCATGACAGACAAGATACCACATTACCGGCAGAACCTCAACCAACGGCGCAATATGACAGCCGAGGCGGCTCCCACGCTGCCGGTTTCGCGGGCACACATGCACCCCGCCCAGCGCGCCTCCGCCACGTTGTGGCAGACAAAGGTGTGCGTGCAGTGCGGTGTGTGACCACGCGCCGCGGAGCGAGAGCATCCAACCAGAATGAGAATTGCTGGCGGCAGGCGTTGCATTTCAAAGCGGGGGCGTGTCGCATGACGCCCGCGAGGACGCGGGCTTGGAGCAATTTCGCTGCCAACTTGACATGCACCGGAATAGGTTCCCTGCGTTTGCCTCGCGGCTCGCTTCGCTTTATACTATCTCTATCCCGCACGTTGAAATCTATTTGCCGTATCGAATAAAAGGACACCCATGCCTCCCAATCTTGAACCCGCTGACTTGATCGCCCTGGAAATCCGCTTGCTCGATCGGACGGAGGCCGGCTATCCGGTCGAGATGACGCTGACGCCCACGCAGCAGGTCTTTCGCGGGCAGTTGACCGCGAAAGACCTGCTGCCGTGGAATCCCACGGGCGATGCGCGCGCTGACGGGCAACGGCTCTTCACCGCGCTCTTCACCAGCCCCGAATTGATCAGAGGGTGGGGCGTTGTACAGGATAAATCCAAACGATTGCGGTTGCGGATCGATGCCGTGGAATTGAACGCCTTGCCGTGGGAGTTGCTGTGCGATCAGATCGATCTGCTAGCGGCCGATGCGGATACGCCGTTCTCACGCTACCTCACAGTGAGCCGCGCGTGGGGCAAAACGATTGACGAACGTCCCATTCGTGTCCTGGCGGTCATCTCCGGCCCGATAGATCTTGACGCGAAATACGGCCTGTCGCCGGCCGATGTCGAGCTGGAAACGCGGGCCTTGCGAGATGCCATTGGATCGGCCGCGCAACTCGATTTCCTCGCTACACCCGCCACGCTCGATCGGTTGGAGACGGAACTGCGCAAAGGCTATCACATCCTGCACTTCGTTGGCCATGGGGCGTTCAATGCCAGGACCCAACAGGCCGCGTTGTATATGCAAGATGCAACGGGCAACGCTCAACGTGTGCTCGACGCCGACTTCGCCGGAATGCTCAATCGCCTGCAAGCGCCGCCGCATCTCGTCGTGCTCGCCGCGTGCCAGAGCGCGCAGCAGTCGACGAGCGCCGCCTTCACCGGCCTTGGCCCGCAGTTGGTGCAGATCGGTTTACCGGCGGTGATCGCGATGCAGGAGAACGTGACCGTCGTCACGGCGCGCCAATTCGCCGCGACGTTCTATCAACGGCTGTTGGCGCATGGCATCATTGATTTAGCGATGAACGAAGCGCGCGGCACGTTGATCACCAACGGACGTTTCGATGCTGCCGTGCCGGTATTGTTCATGCGTGTGCCGGACGGGCGGTTGTGGAGCGTTGAGTCATTGAAGAAACAAACATCATCAGCAAGGAGCACTGACATGGCAGACGAAGATAACAAATCAAGAAGCGGTGGTGTAAACATCAGTGGAAAGACCAAGGTGGGGGGCGGCATTTATCAAGCTGACAAGATCAGCAAAATCGATAACCGAACCATTAACCGCAGCGGTGGAACAGACATTGATGCCAGGGGCGGGGCAGTCAATATTACGGGTGATGTTGTCGGCCGTGACAAGGTAACGACGACGATTACCAATACAGGCTTGTCTGCTGCTGACTTTGCCAACGCCTTTGATGTGATCTATCAAAGAGTTGCTACGAAGCCGGCTGAAGATCAGGCGGACATTCGCGACGCGGTCGATGCCATCAAAGCCGAAGCGAAGAAAGAAGCTGTAGACGGCAAACAACCTGATGAGAAAATGGTCAAGCTTTCGGCTCAGGCTTTGGTTACAACTGCGCCTGATCTGCTGAGAGATATCGCCGATGTCGCATTGGCTACATTGACATCACCCGCCGCTGGCGTAATGGCTGTCGTCCGTAAGGTGTTAGAGAAAGCAAGGGCGTCATAACTCGATGTGTAAAACCTCCGAGGCCTACTTTTATCAAGACGATGCCGAGTTGCGGTCTTCAAATTCTTGTAGCAGGGCTTGAAATTCAGGCGTGTCACGAATGGAGTCGAAGTCGGAGTTGGTCTGAGCCACATCGAGCCATTGATTAGATAATTTAAGCGCTTTACGCAACCAGTAGCAAGATTGTTCAGCATCTGACTGCAGAGCATAAACCCAAGCCGTGTTGTAGACGGGAATACCACTGAATGGAATGATTTCCATGGCTTTGGTGTAATCAGCCAGCGCTGCTTCATAGTTTTCAAAATTAGCATAGACATTGCCGCGATTATTGTAGGCTGCGGCATATTGTGGGTTGAGTTTAATCGCATGACTGTAGTCAGTCAATGCGACTTCGTAATTCTTCAATTCGTGATAAATGCAACCGCAACCATAGTATGCAGTAGCCAAGTTCGGATCGAGTTTGAGAGCGCGGTCATAGTCAGCCAGCGCTTCCTCATAGTTTTGTCGGGTAGCATAGATGCCGCCACGATTGTTGTAGGCCGCGGCATATTGCGAATCGAGTTCAATGGCGCGGCTGTAATCAGCCAGCGCCGCTTCATCGTTCTTTAAGCTAGTGTAGATACCCCCACGATTGTTGTAGGCCGCAGCATATTGCGGATCGAGCTTAATGGCGCGACTATAGTCGGCCAGCGCTGCCTCATCGTTCCCCAGATTGTGATAGGTATTGCCGCGATTGTAATAGGCCACGGTTAAGTTCGGATCGAGTTCAATCGCGCGACTGTAGTCAACCAGCGCCGCCTCATAGTCTTCCAAATCGGCGTAAGTGTGGCCGCGATTGTTGTGGGCCAAGGCATAATTCGGATCGAGTTCAATCGCGCGGCTGTAGTCGGCCAGCGCCGCTTCATAGTTCTTCAGGTCGTTATAGGTGTTGCCGCGATTATTATAAGCTGCGGCAAAGTTCGGGTCGAGTTCCAGAGCGCGCGTGTAATCAGCTAGCGCGGCAGTATAGTCTTGCAGATCAGCGTATGTGTTGCCACGATTGTTGTGGGCCCGAGCTAAGTTCGGATTGAGTTCGAGGGTGCGACTGAAGTCAGCTAACGCGGCGGAATAATCTTGCAAAGCTCGATAGGTATTGCCGCGATTGTAGAAGGCATGGGCATCGTTCGGGGTACGCTCGATTATGCGGCAGTAGTCACTTAGTGCCTCTTCATAGCGCACCCGTGCCTCCGTAGTCTCCGATAAACTTAGATGCACATCGCCCAGCGCGCGGATGGAGTTGGCTTCTCCTAGCTTCGCATCCATCGCTCGATAGATCGCTAGTGCTTCTTCATAGCATGCCCGGGCTTTCGCAGTCTCCGATAAGCTTAGATACACATCCCCTAACGAAGAGATGCAGTTGGCTTCGCCTAGTTTCGCATCCATCGCTCGATAGATCGCTAGTGCCTCTTCATAGCACGCCCGGGCTTTCGCAGTCTCCGACAAGCTCAGGTACACATCGCCAAGTCGAAATGTTGTTTCCACTGTCAAATTCTGATCGATCTTCAACGGGATTTCAAGAAAGCGCTTTTTGGCAGACAGAAAGCGTGAATAATCTGAATCTAAAAGAGCTTCCCAAAAAGTTGTCCACGCTGATGCTCGTTCCGACAAGCGTCCCTCGTCGGCGTGTTCACGCGCGGCTCGCGCCAGCGTTTCAACTTTGTTGTAGGCGAAATTGGGAGAGTTGTGCCATTCCCAACCTACGTCTACCAATTGGCTCACGCCCCTGTCTGGATCAGCAATTAGCAAGTGGAAAATAGTTTCAACTCGCCACAGCGTGTCAGACTCCTCCCATGCACAGTAGTCTGCGGCTCGCCTGCTCAACGCGCGATACTTTTCGCGATCGTCCTGCCACAAGCGCTTGAGCAACAGCGCACGGGTGCGTTCGTGCACATTATAGCCCCGACCCGGAAATGACTCGATGAATGATAGGGCAAGCAGACTACTAAAATGCTCTGAGCTGGCAAAGCCAGGGTTATCCAGCAGCGCCGACAAGAATGGTGCGTCGAACCAGTGTGGGATCGCGGTGGCCCAGACGGCCTCACGCACAGCGGGATCGAGGTTGTTTAAGCTAAATTGAAGAACAATCCATTCGCGCTCCTCGTCGCTTTGCGCAGCCTGAAGCTGAGTCAATAAGTCATCGCTCATGCCTGCAGCTCCAGCAACGGCAGTCCTTCAATGATCTTCATGATTTCTGCGGGATTGCCTTTTAAAGCATAACAGACACCGGCGAGCCAAGTGAGTGGATCATCAAGCGGAATGTGCCGCCGCATGGCTTGAACCACAGGCAGCCAATGGCGGGCTTCGCGTACGCCGTAGAGCGGATGATGGACGCAGCAATGCCCCCATTCGATGTTGTGCTTGTTGGGGACTTCCCGACCAGCCACCAGGACGCGCACCTGCCCGGCATAAGCGGTACGCGCGAGAAGCGGGCCGCTGATCCAGTCTTTGACCTCGGTGGTTGCTTGTTCGTAAGTGTCAAACATCAGCAGAACTGGCTGATCAAACGCATCGAGATCGCTAAACCAGGCTTCAGTCAGCGCGGTGCGGCGCTGCTCACGATCGGTAAGATCCTGGACATTGAGCACCACGTTGATTTGATTGCGAATGCCCGCCAGCCAGTTGCGGTCGATCTGCACTTTGGGGATATTTTGTAAATCCGCGACTTGTGCAGTAAAGTTAGGCAGGTGCTCCCAGTTCAAAGCTTTGCCAGAGCGAGAGAAAACTTCGGCCATGCCCACGGCGTTACCGCGCAATTGAATAGAGACATGTGGCATAGACTGTGGTATATGCTCCAGACAATACTCGAGAAGCGTGGTCTTGCCACTACCAGTTTGACCCTCAAACAGCAGAACATGTTTATTACAGCCAAATTGTAGTAAGGCCTCAAACGCTTGCCGCTCTTTCTCATAGTCGGCTAACAAGGTGGTCATTTCTTCTTGCGTCCTGTCTCTGGCTTGGCGACGATCTTTTGATCCTCACCCAGTTGCAAGTTATCTGTGACGGCAACATCGTCACGGCTAACTTCAATGGCATTGCCTCGGCCAATGTTTTTGTTGCCGCTGATCACCACCGAATGTGGATCGGGCGGTTGTGCAGACATTTTCTGCTTGGGTTTGGCGGCTTCAATATCCACGCCGCCTTCGCCCTTGCTCATAGAGGCCCGCGCTCTAAGCTTGGTAATGCGATCACGCAACAGGAAGACAATCACGACGATGCCTGCTACGACGATGAGCGCGATGAGAACATTGCTATCCATTGTGACGCTCCTATGAGTAGAGTTAATCGCCTGAAGACAAAATTGTATGACGGTGCGCGAAGTAAGTCAAGTCAAAATGGATTCCGCCTGCACGGGAATGACAGTGGCCCGAACGAAGAAAGACCTGGCAGGTTTTGACGTGCGATCTGGCCTGGCCTGCCAGTCAATCGGATCGATCATCAAGCCGCGCCTGACGGAAGATGAAAACCTGCCAGGTCTTGACTGCCCGCCAAGTCCGATCTGGATCCAACCGACAAAGAAGATTTGAAGATCGGGGTACAACAAGTGCAAGCCGAAGTGGCAAAGGGCGAAGAAGCGGACGAAAGTTCGCTGGCACGCTATTTGCGTGGCGTCAAACGTGTCGCCCCCGACATTCTGGAAGTGATCGTCAACACCTTTGCCGATCCTGCGTTGGGTGTAGCGACAGTCATCCGCAAGGTGATGACCAAAGCGCAGGCCGACGCGAAGGCGTAGTCCTTTCAGGTAAATTGAAACGGCCAGTTTCACAGCGACCGGGGTTCTGAGTTGAAAGAATCCCGGTCGCGTTTATTGTCATCACTTTCGGATCACCGGTAAGAAGACGGCGTGATAGGGCCAGAACGCGTTGTTCGATAATCCCGACCAGGCGCCCGATGTATCCTGCGATTTCAGCGCGAAGTACACCACGCCGTTCGAGTAAGGCACCACTGCGGTGTAGCTGCTGCCAATTACGCTTGAAGTCACCGTGATGGCGCTGTTCCAGTTGAGATCGGTGATCGGGCTGCTCAAGTAACGCAGGGTCGTGGTGATGGCCGAGCTCAACGGCGTCCAGCGGAGAGTCGCTGTGAGTGTGCTGGTGTCGGCGATGGCCGCGGTCACGCGCAGATCGGTCACGGCGGAGGGCGGCACGTAGGCGGCTTCGATGTCGAGATAGTTGAGCATGGTGTATTCGTCGAAGATGCCCATCGCCAGCGTGAGCTTGTTGTCGCCGATGGTGACGCGTTTGGTGCGCACCAGATACGGATTGGCGGGTGTGGTCGCTTCATCGTCGACGAAGCTCACGCCTTCGAGGTCCACTTTCTGATGCGAGTAGGTGCGGCCTTGCCAACCAACCGAGAGCGTGACGTTGTACTCGCCGTTGGGAAGATCGAATTCAAAGGTGGCGGGCCGGCCCCAATCGCTGTAAAGAATGCTGCGCTGCAAGACGTTGGGTCCGCTGCTCAAGTAAGTCGTCAGCCAGTTCACATCGGGCGGCGCGTACCAACCGTAACCCAGCGAAGTGTCGGCGGCATAATCGTTTCCGCCGATCTTCAGATAGGTGTGACCGTTGACGATCAACGGATTGGCAGTGGGTTGACCGGCCGGGTCTTGAAAATTGATGTAGTAGTTTCCCGGCGGCCCCACGGCGCGCGGATGGGTGGGCGGCGGATTGATATCGGGGATGACGGAAATCTCGCCGCCGTTCTTCAAGCCGATCAATCTTCTCAGGTTGTATAGGAACTCGTCGTTGCGGGTGTAGCTGATCAGGCCGGCGACGATCTTGTTGACCTGCGCATCGGCCGTGTTGGTTTGATTGACTTCAGGCTGGCCGCCGCTCAACACGTAGAGGTATTCGTAATCCTCCAGGCTGTCGCGCATCAACTCGAAGCGGATCGATGGCACGAAGCGATGACCGTTGGAGCCATAGGGAATGGCGCTGTTGCTTTCCGACGGCGGATAGAGCATGAAGGTGTCGCCGTTGTGCCCGTCGGTCATAGGCAGCGTCCACGGATTCTTGCTCCAGTCGTTGAGCGAGTAATAGGCGATGCCGCGCACACGATACTTCCACAGGAACCAGCCGGTGAACTTGCTCTCGATGCCGGGATGATCGAGCGTGATGGGATTGAAGTAGGGCGGACGTGTGCCATGCAGCCAGTAGATCCACGTGTCTTCGCCGTGATTCACCGCGCGGTCGTGAGAGACGATCGGGTTGTAGTTGTTCAGCACGGGCAGCCAGATGTCGATGTGTGCGCCGGTTTGATCGTAGATTTCGGGTTTCGGCTCTTCGGACACCATCAACTTGAGATTGGGCGCGGCGGCGTGGGCGTAACGCGAGTACCACGCCACGGCATCGTCATCGGCTTGATCCTGCGGCTCATTCGCAAAGTAGTGATAGGCTTCGTCCAGATAGCCGAGGTTGCTAAGATAGTTCTGCATGGCCGTCACGTAAGCAAACCACGCCTGGTTGTAAGCCGAGGTGGGATTCTGCAACCAATCGCTGGCGCTGCGCGTGATGCCACAAAACGGCGAGGGCCGTTGATCGAGCGAGGAATCGTTGTTGGCGAACGACGCGGCCATGAAGGTAGAGAAGCCCACACCGCCATTGAACGGCGTAGTGAATTGTCCGTCGAGCAACCCCGTTCCCGCTAAATAACGTTGCGCCAAAAGATCAAAGCCCCAGATGCCTTCGTTGTCGGTGAAGGTGTGCGTGGCGCAGTTATAGCTGATGAACGGCTCGGCAAACGTGCCGCCGCCGGTCAACCCGCCGGGCCAATTAACGCTGGACGGCGTCAAGCGATGATCGATGAAGTACTGCTTGATCTTATCGCCATACATCCAGTATTCGCTATCAGTCCCAGGCACACTGTAGCTGCTCAAGACGGTCTGATAGGAGAAGTTCATCTGCGAAGCAACATGCAGCTGATCGGGTATGGCAAAGTTGAAGACATGCAGGCGCACTGGCACCACGATCGCGCCGAGATGAACGTAGGTGGTGTAATCGCCTGAGGCCGTGCCAGGTGGCACGAAAAGGCTGAACCAGAACGCGGTGTTTTCGTTGGCGGTCAGCGCGATCGTTGCGCCGTTGGCGATGGGCCATAGGGGATCGGGATACGGGCCGGTGCGGCCCAGGCTGTCACTGACTTGCGTGATGTTGACGTACTTGACTTGATAGAGTTCCGCTGTGATGCCCGATCCGAATGAATCGATGCTGACCGCGACGCTGCCACTCGTCGTCGGTTTGACCACCACTTGAAACGGCTCGAACTCATTCTTGGCGGCGTAGACCTTCACCTCCGATCCGGTGACAGTAGGCACACTCGCGTCCTTGAAGACCCGCACGCTGGGCGGCGTCGTCCAGAGCTGATAAGCCGCGGTGGATTGGGAGAGCTTGAAAATATACGGCTCGGTGTCATTGGCCGAAGTGGCGATCGGAATCGGCAGGGAAGAGGCCAACAGCAGCGATACGATCAGGAACACGAGATAGGTGCGGATGGATTTGGTCATGGTTCACACTCCCGATCGATCATCTCAACACAATGGGTAGATACACTTCGAAGACTTGCGCGACGACATGATACATCACTGGCGCGGTCACGGTGCCGGTGGGTACCGGTGCTGGATCATAGATCGTGACGGGAAAATCGCCGAGCCCATTCACATCGGTGATGAAGATGGTGGCCGTCAACTGCGTACCGCTGACGAAAACAGTTGGCCGATTGCCGCCATTCCAGCGCACGATGCTGTTAGCGGTGAAGCCTGCGCCGTGCGCGGTTAGGGTGAAAGTCGCGGCCTCGGTGACACTGGATAAAGATGGATTGATGCTTTGCAAAGTAAGCGCGGCTGCCCCGTTATCCACCAGGATCTTCGACGTAAACGGCGATAGGGTCAAGTTGCCCAGCACGGGCTTCTGATCGAGATCGAGATATTGCCGATCGCCCAAGTCGATGGTCAAAGGGGCCTTGGATGCGTTGTAAAAGACTTTGCCCCGCGAGGCTTCGCCGGCGGGTTGGGTGAACCAATTGGTTTTGGAATGACTCTCCAGGCCGCTGAACGTTTTCCAGGCATCGAAAGCGTAACGCGTCCACGACGGCCCGAAGGCAATGTGCTTCGTGACGTAGGGATGGAAGAGATAGTTGTAGTCTGAAGAAACAAAGTTGCTGAGACCGCGCGCATACAACGTCCACGCTTCGTTGTTCAACCCGTAGAGCGCATTGTTGGTGATGGTGGCGCGGGTCTCGTCGCCGCCCAGGCTGATGTGCGCGCTGTACTCGGTGCCGGTCGAAGCGTCGAAGACGGTGTTGCCCACGATCTGCCCCGAAGAGCGTTGATACAGGATGCCCGTGATCGTCGTGCTGATGACGGTATTGCTGCGCGTCTCGACATCGCGTGAGTAATTGTCGATGTACAGCCCCATGCCGAACGCGGCGCGTGAGGCATGGCAGCCATCGACGTTGCCTGGAATATCGACGATGATGTTGTCGAGGAGATGAAGGTTGTAGACGGTGGTTGCCGCGAGACTGGTGGCGCCGAAGGTTCTCACTCCGCCGCAGTCGGCTTTGGTGTAGCACGCCTGCGTGATGAAGTTCTTCTCCAACGTGGTGTCCGGCCCGAACACATCCACGCCGTTGTAACCGATCTTCTCAAAGCGATTGTAACGCAGCGTGTTGCCGTAGCCGGAGTCGCGCACGTCGTACAGGCGGATGCGGAAGCCGTCGCCGTTTTCGGTGCACTCGCCCAAGGTGAAGCCGCAGCTCATGCCCGACTTGCCCAGGTTCTTGATCAGCGCGATGTTCTTGATCGTGTTGTCCTCGAAGGTGGAGGCGGCAAAGTAGCCGGTGATGCCGAAGGCATTCGCGCCGTCGATGACGTTGTCGGTGAATGTCAAATGATCGCCGCCGCGCAGGCCCTTGCGCCCATTCGACGGTCGTTCCAGCCAGCTGCTGAGGTTCACCCCGGCGTTATCCACGTCTTTGATCGTCACGTTACGCACGGTCAGGTGATGATAGATGTCGCCGTTCATGCCGCTCGGCGTGCCGATGCCGTGATTGAACCAGTTCTTGAGCTCCAGGTTGTCGACAATCACGTAAGCCGTGGCCGCGCCGTTGCTCAACATGAGGCCGCCATGCCGCAGGGTGGTGGCTTCTCCTTGAATCACCGATCCTTCGATGTTGGTGGGTGCGCCGCTGGTGGAGTACAGATAAACACGGCGCGTGGCCGCATCGTAATACCACTCGCCATCCTGATCGAGCGTGGCGCGCTGGTTGTTGATGAAGTAGCCCCAGCCCACGCAGTTGCTCCAACCGGAGATCAAGCACGATAGACCTTGATTGAGCGTCAACGTGTGACCGCTGGTGCCCGTCACCTGCCGATCGAGCATCGACCAGCGGATGTTCTTGATATGTACGATCGCGCCGTTCCAATCGTTCGCAGGTAGTTCGTTGTCCGTGATCTGATTACCGCCCGCGCTGTGCGCTTCGACGAAAGCATAACCGCCGTTGGGATCGTTGAGATTGGGCCAGCGTCCCAACGTCAGACGCTGGCCGTTGCGAAAGAGTTGATTGAGGCCCAGCGGAAAATCGGCGGTTGAGAGATCGGCGCGATAGACGTTGCCTGAGTCTAGCACCCAGCCGCCGATCGAACGTGAGCCAGAGAGGATCGGCTTGTTGACGCAGCCGTCGGGGTACGAGCTAAACGCGATCGGGGCCAGCTCCGTGCCGGACTGGCTGAGGATCAACTGCTCGGCGTGCCACACATCGCCGCATTTCAACAAGACTCGATCACCCGGCTGCAAGTTCAACGCATTCACTTTGGCGAGGGTGGCAAATGCGTTCGCTTCCGACAGGCCATCGTCAGTGTCATTGCCGGTTGATCTGGAAACGTAGTAGGTAACGGCGGCAGGACTGGCGGTACTGGGCAAAGTTGCTATGACGAGCACGATACCCAAACTGAAACTTAGCACAAGTCCAGTCTTCAACATGAAGCGCTCCTGTCAGTTTCCTTATGGCCCTTGCGGCGCAATCACGTCGCGGCGCACCACGCCTGTCCGGTGAGAGACTGTCGGGGCGAGCATCGCCCCGACAGTGCCACAGCGACATTACTGTCCGGCGTTTTTCAACATCACAGGTAAAAAGTTTACTCCGACGAACGGCCGAGTATAGGTAACGCGGAATCCGCACAACTGCATGGTGCTGCCGCCGATGCCCGGCATCCAATACATCACATAGTTATAATTGGCGTAATCCAATGTGATGGTTAGACCGCTCACCGTCGCGTTTCCAAGACCGCTCGAGCCGCTTGTCGTCACTGTGGCCAGATACTCATAATCCGCGCCGTCGTCATACTGGGCAAGGTGCAAGGTGCCATTAGTGGGAGCAGTGTCGTTAAAGTAGAGGCGTACGGCTGTGACGGTGGAATGGTTGGGCAAATCGAGCGAGTAGTTCATAAAGAGGTGAGAGGCGCTCGACATATAGGTGCATCCCTTGCTCCCGTAGGTAACGCCCGCATCACTGTACAGCGGCACGAAGGCGGAACCGGCAACGTGTTGATAATCCGTCGTGGCTGCCCAGGCATCGGGTAGCTCTGGCGCTTGATTCAGCGCCGGTCCTTCCGAATTCACCGTGAGCGCATTAGGATCCTGGGGCGTTACCTGCTGGAGAGGAGTCGGCGTTGGAACTGGTTTTTGAGCAACCGCAATTCCGCTGTCGCTCAATACGACGAATGCGGCCAGCAACGTTAGCAGACCGGATAAGATACTGAGGCCAATTACTTGTCGGGTTTTCATGGTGTTGTCCTTTGTGAAGTTTTCGAGTAGAACCTGCGTTGAGAGAAGCATGTTGTCAGGTCGACACATGGCCTGTGAGGCGGGTCAGGCCGAACAGGCCGGCCACGGGCGGCTGATGAGTGACTCATTGAACCGGGACCTCGGTATTTTAAGGTAGTGACAGGCATCGCCGCGCCGTCGGTCGCGTCATTGGCTGGCGTAAGCCCGACGGCCTGTTGAGCCTTAGTGGCGCGGCTCCGCCTGTTTTCATTTCCTGATCAACGGCAGATACACCAACCGATCGGTGGGCGCAGCGGATCGATCGGGGTTTGGGCAACGATCGCGTTGTGTGTCATCAGCACGCTAATGCCGATCAACACGCTGAGGCACAACCAGATACCGCGTCGATAAGTCATGATCTTTCAACCTCCAAGCAGCTGGCGATTTCGCGCGCCAAACTCTGGCCGATGCCAGGTAGAGCGCATAAGCCTGCTTCACCGCGAGCGCGATAGATCTCGTCGATGTTTTCCGACAACTCGTCAATCGTCCAGGCCGCTTTGCGATAGGCCCAGATGCGATAGCTGTTGGCTTGCTCCAACTCCAGATCATAGGTTTTGAGGAATAGCCGCTCGGCGATGCGTTTGTTGACGGCCAGTGGACCGGGCGCGATGTAGCGCGACATCCGATCGATCAGATTATGCTGAACACACAACTCTCGGATGGTCAATCCCAGGCGGGTGTTGTAATCGGGTGGAGGGCTGTAACTAGGCTGGCCGTTGGGTAGCCATTGGTATAACTGGCGCAGTTTCGACTCTAGCTCGGGCTTGACGCGCCGCATAGCCGCCAGTGTCCGATCAGCCTGGACACCCGCCATGGTCAATCCGCCGGCCATGATGAACTTGCCGCCATGCTCCTGGGTGGCGCGGACCAGGTCTTCCAGGTGGCGCTCGTCATCGCCCCCGAAAGGAATAACGGGCATGAGCGCCGTGCCGACCAGGATGCCGGCCTCCGCGAGTTGCTGCATGGCTTGCAGGCGGCGGTAGACGCCGGGGCTATGCGGCTCGAAGGCCTGCTTCAAAACCGGATCGAGATGGCTGATGCTCAAGACGACACCCACCCACGCGCGCCGGTTGATCTCGACCAACAGATCGAGGTCGCGCGTGAGCAAGGGCGAGCGCTCGACGATGAACAACGGGAAACCGGCTTCGAGAACGACCTCCAACATCTGGCGTGAAAGCCGGTAACGATCTTCGGCGGGCTGCTGCCAGTCGCCACAGGCGATCACATCGGACGGCAGACGAGACAATTCTTTGCGAAGCAGCTCGACGGCATTGATCTTTACACGAAGCTGTGTGTCGAAGGTGTCGGGGTCACGTTTTCCCAAATAAGGGCCGCCGCGCTGATAGCAGAACTCACAGCCACTGCGACACCCGACGTAGGGATGGGCGCTGTATTTATCCCAGAACCACGGGCCATCGACGTGCTTGTGGATGTTGACAATCTTGCGGGCTTTGTATTCCTCAAACGCCAACTTCATTGTGCTTGGCCTCCGGTGACACGCGCGCGCTGCTTGGGCGAGAGAAACGTCAGTGCTTTGCGGAGCATCAACGCGCGTGGATTGCGGCCTGCTTGTCGCGCCAACCAGTCGGTAACGGGTTGGGGATAATAACGCCCCAACGTCTTCAGTCCCCAGCCGACACCTTTGATGGCATCGACGTTGCGCTCTTCGAACATCGGCTCGAGGAACGTCAATAACTGCTCGACCTGATTGCCGTATTTCGCTTCGCCGTGCGTGCGTTTGGCCCAGAAGTGCGTGGCGACGCCGGCAGTGCGCCGCACCCAGCGATCGGGATCAGTGCGCCACGGAGCGAGGAGCGATAAGGCTCGATCGAAATCGATCAACAGTGCCGGGCCGGGGACGCGTTCACCCAGAATGTCGGTGGCATACCAGATGTCAGCCGTGATCGTGAAGACGCGGCTTCGCTCGAAGGCGCCAGCCATGTCGCGCGTCAACTGCTCGCGCAGAATGCTGGCGATGATGACCCAGCCGCCCTCGGTCTTGTCGGCAGCAACACGTGCGGTGAAAGCGTTGGCGACCTCCAACTCGCCAGCGCCAATCGATTGACCGATCAGATCGAGCAGGCGAAAGGGTGTGCGGGCATTGAGCGTGGGAGAAAGCTGATCGTATGCGGCACCGATGCGCCCCTGTGCGACGAGCTCGGCCAGACACCGACCGAGTTCTCTCGCTTCTGGTGTGTTCATGTTTGGCCTCGCAGATGTAGTCATTTCATGATCACGGGCAGATACACCAGCCGATCGGTCGGCATCAGCTGGAGCGTATCCGTCAAGAAGGGCGTGTTGTCCAACACCGCATTCAAGGTGATGGTGTACCACGCGTAGTTGGTGAGGCCGGTCAGCGTGTAGGCGCGCGTGGGGCTGATGAGGTTATTGATCGTGATCGGCACGGTCTGGCTGTAGTACGAAATGCGCCACGTGCTGGTCACGGGCAGGGTGCCGCTCAGGGTCCAGGTGAGATGAATTGTTTCATCGCCCGGAGCGCCTTGCAACATCAATCCCGGCCAGACGAAGCCGTAAGCAGCGCGATAGGTGTCCCACATCGTTTCGGTGAAGTCATCCCAGCAGCGCGTCCAGTCGCCGGGCGCTGCATGAGCCATGTAGCGATCTTGATAATCGAACAGCGCATCATGATCCCACAACTCTGTGGCATCCATGATATGCGCGGCCAGAACAAACCCGGCCCAGGCATTGGCCGTGCAGCACTCACGATAGACGGCGCACCACGCTTTGTTATCGGCATTGGGATTGTCGCTATGGACAATACCCCATTCGGGCAAACCCAGATCGGCGGCCTGATATTCTTCGAGGTAGCAGCCGCGCAGATCGGGAGCGTGCGTGCGATCGATGTCGGCCTGCGTGACGAAGAAGGTTTGACCATCTTCACCGAACATCACCGTGCCCGATCCATCGCCGGGGCCGATGTGCTGCATGGCGTTGTCGTTGAGCATGATCCCGGCAAACACGATGGGCCATTTGCGCCCGCTGGAATGACCACCGTTGGGCGGCCAGTTGTCTTCACCGCCATCGACGACCACGCCATACAGATCGAGACCCAGCTGCACGTAGCGGATCAACAACGTCTCTTTCGCTTGCGGCGTAAAGTCGAGGTTCAACATCAACGCGCCGATGCCGACCTCCGTGGCGATCTCACGCCCGTAGTCGGGCATGTTGTCGGCGGGATGATGGTAGCGCCCCATCCAGTTGGGAACGTGATCGATCCAGGGGCGTTCGAAATAGCGCTCGACCGAGGACAGGCTGGGCGTTCCGGCGACGGGTGTCAAGCGCGCCAACCGCGCCCGATTGAGTTGTGACGTGTTGAAGCGAACGGTCTTATCACTGCCACTGTACGGAGGGCGAAAACTTCCGACCGGCGCGGGCGTGGCCAGCACGGTCAAAATCGCCGCAGTCTTCAATTGCGGACGCGCTCCGGCTTCAGGCAGGCTGATCGTCGAAACCAGCGAAGAACTCGGCTGAATGATCAGCGGATTGGCAGCCGATAACGCTTGACCCTTGGGGCGGGCGACGTTGAGGGCTGCATCGAAATCGGGTCCATACCCGCCATACATGGAACTGTCATAGCCTTGCGTCGTGCCCTGCTTAGGCGAAGGGTTGATCACCGAGCCGTTGAGGGTGCGTGTGCCGCTGAGGATCGAAGCGGGCGAGATCGCCGTGATCGTCACCGGTCCGCTCACCCAATAATCGCCATTGGCAAATTGGCCGTACTCCGCGGGTTGACTGAATGTCCAGGTGATGCCATGTTGACTGAGTTGACTGGCCGTGTCGCGTGGCGCGCGGGCTTCATTGCGTTGCGTCTGC
>JBGSPW010000171.1:0-9804 GCA_041738395.1 Thermoflexales bacterium | reverse complement strand
AAGGCGCGCGCGGCCTGCGCCAGACGCGCCAGCGGCCGGCTCACCGTGCGGCTCAGCACCACGCCCACGATAATCCCTAAACCTGCCGCGAAGAGCGCCGCCACGAGGAGCGTACGCTGCAGTTGATCGAGAAAGTCCTGTTCATTGGCCGCCAGCATACCGTAACCCTGTGCGCCCAACAGCAAGTAGCCAACGGCCGCGTCTCTCACCACGATAGGCAACGTGCTGTCGCGCTCACTCTCCGTCAACGCCGTGCCCACGCGCAGATCGCGCTCGTCGTAGATGATCTGGCCGGTCGCATCGGCCAGCAGCACAGGCGGACGACCACGCCCCTGCCCGCGCCCGGCATACTGCACCAGCACCGTTTCCACGCCCTGCCAACTGCCTGTCGCCTCATAATAAGTCGTGAGTTCTTCCAGCAGGCCGCTCTGCACCAGCGAGTCACGCCGCGCCACATATTGCTGGAATTGATTCGCGGTGAGGTGGCTGGCTAACAGCGCCACCGCCAGCGCGCTGATCAACGCAACGAGGATGAAAGCTAAGGAGAGGCGAACCCAAAGGCGATTCATAATGAGTAACGAGTAATGCGTAAAGCGTCAATTGACGCCTTACGTTTTACGCTTCACGTAGTCGATAGCCCACGCCAAACACGGTTTCGAGATACTCCGGTTTGGCCGGATCGACTTCGATCTTCTTGCGCAGATTCTTGATGTGGCTATCGACGGTACGCTCCAGTCCTTCGTAACCGTAGCCGACCGTGTGTTCGATCAATTCGCCGCGCGTGAAAGCCCGATCGGGGTTCTGCATCAACACGCGCAGCAGATCGAATTCAGTGGGGGTGAGATCGAGCAATCGCTCATCGATGGTCACGACATGCCGTTCCAGATCGAGCCGCAGGCCGCGCAGCTGCACGATGGCCGACGGCTTGAGCGTCCCGCGGGATCGACGCAGGATCGCTTTGACGCGCACGACCACTTCTTGTGGATTGAAGGGCTTGGTCACGTAATCGTCGGCGCCCAACTCAATGCCGAGGATCTTGTCCACATCATCCACCCGCGCGGTGAGCATCAAAATCGGAATCGCAGCCAGTTGATCGTCGGCCCGGAGCAGGCGCGTAAGCTCCAGACCATCACGCTTGGGCAGCATCCAATCGAGCACGATCAGATCCGGCTTCTCACGACGAATGACATGCAGGGCTTCTTCACCGTCATAGGCCGTGAGCACGGTAAAGCCGGACTGCTGCAAATACGACTGCACCAGCCGGACAATTTGACGGTCGTCGTCGACAACAAGGATACGTTGAGCCATGGGTGAATTATAGCGTGATATGTGTGACGTGACGAGTGTTGCGTGATCTCAGCGCTTCACTCGCTGCCATTTGGCCGCCGCGGCCTTCACACTCAGCACCTCACTCCACTTGCGTCATCTCAAAATCCGGCTTGACAATTCATCGTTCCGGGGTATACTGGTCTTAAGTGGTCTATACCAGTTATAATAGGTAGTCGCCCATGCGCCTGAAACGTGAATCGCCCGATCCGTTGTACGCGCAACTGAAAGACCTGCTCCTCGCCGAGATCGAAACCGGCCGCTATCACGTCAACGACCGGCTGCCCTCCGAACGCGAACTAGCCGACCGTTACAAAGTCAGCCGCATCACGGTGCGGCAAGCCCTGCTGGACATGGCCCGCGATGGCGCCGTTTATACCCGCGTCGGCAAGGGCACCTTCGTCGCCGAACCCAAAATCGATCAACCGCTGCGCGCCGTCACCGGCTTCAGCCAGGATGTGCAAATGCGCGGCAGCTGCCCGGCCAGCCGGGTGTTGGAAGCGCGCGTCATTCCGGCCGCATCCGAAGTGGCCGCCGCGCTGCGCGTCGTCCCCAACGCCGAAGTCGTGTTGCTCTCGCGTCTGCGTCTGGCCGATAGCATCCCCCTCGCCATCGAGACGGCCTATCTGCCGTTCAGCCTGTGCTCCACCTTATTGAGCCACAACTTCGCCGTCGAATCGCTGTATCACGTGCTGCAAAACGATTTCGGCTACACCCTGTGGCAAGCCGAACAAACCATCGAAGCGAGTCTGGCAACTGCGCACGAGATCGAGTTGTTGGCGATGACGCCGCCCGCCGCGGTGCTGAAAATGGAACGCTTGACCTTCATCAAAGACAGCGTCCCCATTGAATACGTCTTCTCGATCTATCGCGGCGACCGCTACAAATTCCACTCGACGCTGCAACCTGGCGTGACTGGCTGATCATGATCGACACCGGACTACACGTGTTGCTTGCGGATCAACCAGCGCTGCTGCACGATCGCCGCGTAGGTGTGGTCACGCATCCGCCCGCCGTCATGCCCAATTTGACGAGCGCGGTGGAGGCCCTGCGCGAAGCCGATGTCAACGTGACGGCGCTGTTCGGACCAGAACATGGTTTCGATGGCGCTGCCGCCGATGGCGCCACCGTGCCCGACGCGCTCGATCCGCGCACGGGCTTGCCTGTTTTTAGCCTGTACGGTCCCACCCCGGAACCTACCGCCGCGATGTTGGCTAACATCGATGTGTTGGTTTTCGATATGCAGGACATCGGCGCGCGATTCTATACCTACCTCAGCACGCTGTGGCACGTGCTGCGCGGCGCGGCCCGCCACGCCCGATCGGTCATCGTGCTCGATCGCCCCAACCCAATCGGCGGTACGCGCGTTGACGGCCCGCTCGTCGCGCCGGGCTACGAATCGTTTGTGGGTGTCGCACCACTGCCCATCCGGCACGGCCTGACGCTGGGCGAACTGGCGCGTTACTTCAACGCCGAATTTCACATGGATGCCGACTTGACGGTTGTAACGATGCGCGGTTGGCAACGCTCGATGTGGTTCGATGAGACCGGTTTGCCGTGGGTGCCCACCTCACCGGCGATGCCGCACCTCTCAACGGCCACAGTTTATCCGGGGATGTGCCTGATCGAAGGCACGAATCTATCGGAAGGGCGCGGCACGGCGCTGCCGTTTGAAATCGTCGGCGCCCCCTGGCTGAAGGGCGACACACTGGCGCGATCACTCAATCGGCTGGATTTGCCGGGCGTGCGCTTCCGTCCAATCACGTTCGAGCCGTGGGCCGGCAAACACGCGCAGCAGCTGTGCGCGGGCGTGCAGGTGCACGTGATCGATCGGCTGCGGTTTGAGCCGATCATCACCGGCCTGCGCGTGATCGCGGCCGCGCGGGCGCAGCAGCCCGATCGGTTTGAGTTTCACCCCAGCGGTTTTGATCGGCTGTATGGTTCCGCGCGCGGACGTGAAATGATCGAAGCCGGTGAATCAATCACCGCCGAGTGGGCGGCCGAGGTCGATCGGTTTGTCGCCACCACGCCGGGATATTGGCTATATCCGCATTGAGCAAGGAGGCCCGATGAGCACGCCGACACCGAGCATCTCACCGCCCCGCCCGCGATCGCTGCGCATGAGCAAACAAGATCGCGATCATTGGCTGTCTACGGCCAAGTATTTCGGGCGGACGCTGCTCAAGACCCTGTTCATTGTCTGGCTCGTTACCACGCTGACGTTCTTCATCATCCGCACGCTGCCGGGCAATCCGGTAGACATCATGGTCATGAGCCTGATGGATAGCGGCCTGTCGGAAGAAGAAGCGCAGGCGCGCGCCAAAGCCTTGTTCCGCATCGACTTTAACCAGCCGGTGGGAGAACAGTATGTGGAATTCATGGGCAATGTGGTGCGCGGCGATCTGGGCGATTCCTACGTGTTAGCACCCGGCAAGCCGGTGATGGATATTTTGATGCAGCGCTTGCCATGGACCTTGTTCAGCGCGGGCACGTCGCTGCTGATTAGTTTTATGCTGGGCATGTTTCTGGGCATGATCGCCGCGTACAAGCGCAATTCGTGGATCGATCAAGTACTGACGAATTTGAGCGCCATCCTCGACGCGGTGCCCAGCACACTGACCGCCATTCTCATGGTGCTGCTGCTGGGCGTCATCTGGAAAGTGGTGCCGCTCAACATGATGCGCGGCTCGTTGTCGCCGGGCATCAAGCCGGGCTTCACGATCGAATTCTTCGTCGACGCCTTCCGCCACTTCCTCATTCCGGGCCTGGTCTACGTGCTGGCGACACTGGGCGGCTGGATGCTGGCGATGCGCTCGAGCACGATCAGCGCGCTGGGCGACGATTACGTGACGGTGGCCAAAGCGCGCGGCTTGCCCGATATGCGCATCATCACCGCGTATGTGGGCCGCAACGCCAGCCTGCCGCTGTTCACGGGCCTGGCAATTTCGCTGGGCTTTGTGGTGGCCGGCTCGGTGTTGATCGAGTTGATCTTCGTCTATCAGGGCGTAGGGCTGCTGCTCTCGCAAGCCATCGCCAAACGCGATTATCCGGTGATGCAGGGAATTTTGCTGGTGTTGACGATCACGGTGATCATCTCCACCGCATTGGCGGATCTGCTCTATGGCTGGCTCGATCCGCGCATCCGCATCGCCAGCGGGGAGAAATAAACATGGCCGCCACAACCTCTCTGCCTCAGCGCCTGATCAAAGGGTCAGGGACCACGCTCAAATTGCTGGCCCGCAACAAGGCCGGTTTTCTAGGCTTTGTCATGTTCCTGTCGCTGACGTTGATGTCGTTCGTGGGGCCGCTGGTCGTGCCGGTGGCCGATAAAGCCGACACGACGGCCATCTCCAAGTCGCCCTCAGCGGAGCATGTATTAGGCACGGATTTTCAAGGCCGCGACAATTTGGTAATGGTCATTCACGGCGGGCGCGATGTGCTGCTGGTGGCCTTTACGGCCGGCATCCTGACGACGTTGATCGCCATCAGTTTTGGCGCATTCAGCGCGTACCTGGGCGGCCGGGTGGACACGCTGCTGATGAGCGTGACCGACACATGGCTCACGCTGCCGCGCGGCATCATTCTGTTTGTGCTGGCGACGCTGGTGGAGTTGGATAACGTCATCGCGCTGGGTTTGTTTTTGGCGCTATTCTCGTGGCCGGGGTTGGCTCGCCAAATCCGATCGCAGATCTTGTCCCTGAAGAAACGCGAATACGTCGAAGCGGCGGTGCTGCTCGATCTGGGCACGCCGCACATCGTCTTCCGCGAGATGCTGCCCAGCATGATGTCGTTCATTGCGATTGCGCTGATCGATGCCATGAAAGGCGCGATTTATCAGCAAATCGGCCTGGTGTTTCTGGGCGTCGTGCCCTTTGGCAACAACTGGGGCACCATGTTCAGCCTGGCGTATGCCAAGAACGCGCACTTTCAGGTTAACGCCGCGTGGAGCCTGATCGCTCCAATCGGGGCAATCATCCTCTTCCAATTGTCGCTGGTGTTGTTCTCGCGCTCGCTGGAAGAAGTCTTCAATCCACGTCTGCGCGTGGGGGTGTGAGCATGACTAAAACTTCAACTCCCCTCAGCACCCTGTCGGTGCGTGATCTCACGATCGAGTATCAGGCCAAGCGCGGCTACGTGCAGGCAGTGCGCGGCATCTCGTTTGAATTGCAACGCGGTGAGGCACTGGCGTTGATCGGCGAAAGCGGCTCCGGCAAGACGACGCTGGGCGTGGGCGTGGTGCGGCTGCTGCCCAGCACGGCCAAAGTCCGCAGCGGCGAGATCGTGTATAAGCGTTACGCGACCCACTACGGCGAAGTCGATGTCACCCAAGAAATCAACGTGCTGCATCTATCCTCACGCGATCTGCGCAAGTTCCGCTGGCAGGAGTGTGCCATGGTCTTTCAGGCCGCGCTGAATGCCTTCAATCCGGTGCTGCGGATTTCCGATCAGTTTGGCGATACGGCGCGCGCGCACGGCTATCTGCAAGGCAAAGCCTTGGCCGTGCGGGCCGCACACTTGCTGGCGCTGGTGCGGCTGGACGCCGAGCGCGTGTGGCGCTCGTATCCGCACGAACTATCGGGCGGCATGCGACAACGCGTGTTGATCGCGCTGAGCTTGCTGCTGGAACCGCAAGTATTGATCCTGGATGAGCCGACGACGGCGCTGGACATCCTGACGCAGCGCAATATCATGGATGTGTTGAAGGACTTGCGGCAGAAGTTGGACTTCTCGCTGATCTTCATTTCGCACGATCTGTCCCTGGCGGCCGAGTTGGCCGATCGGGTGGCGACGATGTACGCCGGCCAGATCATCGAGATCGGCGAAGTGTATACGATCTTTAAGCAGCCCTGTCACCCCTACACGATCGGCCTGATCCACGCGGTGCCGACACTGGCCGGGCACAAAGATGATCTATCGTCGATTCCGGGTTCGCCGCCCGATCTGATCGATCTGCCCACCGGCTGCAAATTTCATCCGCGCTGCCCGCTGGCCGATGCCCGCTGCCAGCAAGCCGAACCGCCGCTGGAGGTCACCCCCAGCGAGGGGCATCAGGTAGCGTGCTGGCATTGGCGCTCGGCGCGGGAAGCGTTGAAGGCCTGGCAGGTGCGAAATGACTAAGCCCATCATTACGCTGGAAAATGTGACGCGCACCTTCATGGTGAAACGCCAGCAAATCAAGGCGGTGGATGATGTCTCGCTGGAGATCCACGAAGGCGAGATCATGTGCCTCGTGGGTGAGTCGGGCTGCGGCAAGACGACGACGGGCAAGATGATCGTGGGGCTGCTGCCACCCTCGGGCGGGCGCATCGCGTATCTGGGCCGCGACATCAAACACCTGGACAAGACCGCGTACCGCACATATCGCCTGGGCGTACAACTGATCCATCAAGACCCGTATGCGTCATTGAATCCATCCCAGACGATCTTTCAGATTTTGTCCACACCGCTGCTGCGGCACGGCTTCACGAAAGGCGAAACGCACACGCGGCAGCGCGTGCGTGACCTGATGGAGATGGTTGATCTAACGCCGCCGGATGATCTGCTGGACAAGTATCCGCATCAATTGAGCGGCGGGCAGCGACAGCGTGTCTCAATCGCGCGCGCGTTGACGGTGAACCCCTCGTTCCTCGTGGCCGACGAAGCAGTGTCGATGGTGGACGTGTCGATCCGCATCAGCCTGCTCAGCACGCTGTCGCGCCTGAAAGAAAAGATGGGGCTGTCCGTGTTGTTCATCACGCACGATCTGGCATTGGCGAAGTATTTTGCGTGGGAGGGCCGCATCGGCGTGATGTACCTGGGTCGGATCGTGGAACTGAGTCCGGCGCGGCAGTTGGTGGAAGCGCCGCAGCATCCGTATACGCAGGTGCTGCTGTCGTCGATCCCGGAAGCGGATCCCGATGTGACGCGCAAGAAGCAGCGTATCGAACTGCGCAGCATGGATGTACCCAGCTTGTTGCGCCTGCCGACCGGCTGCGCTTTTCATCCGCGCTGCCCGCGCTTTGAGGGCGAGATGTGTCAGAACGTCGTGCCGCAATTGACGACGCTGCGCAACGGCGCGCAAGTGGCGTGTCATCCGGCGGTGAAAAACAATGCTCAATGATCAATTGGCAATAATCGATGAGCGAAGACAGGCACTCATTGGCCTTGGCATTGTGCATTGAACATTGATCATTGAACATTGATCATTGAGTATTGATCATTACCATGAGTCCCGAACTTGGCCGCCACGCGTTTCGCATCGCCATCTTCATCATCCTGATCTCAGGCGTGATGCTGCTGTTTCAACCCGCGGGCAGCACCGGGCAAGTCATGACGGTGGCTTCGCTGGTGGTGGGTCTAATCTTCGCGGGCGTGGTGGCCATGTTAGCACGCCGGGCCAATCGGTAAGCCACCGCTCGCCTTGAGCGTTGAAGTATGATCGAGACAAGGAGGTGCCGCGCATCTGAGATCACTTGAGGTGTTGACCGCTGCTCAATCGATAAGTTGTGACTTTGTCAATTTCCACAGGAGGAAAATTCACATGAAGAAGTCTGCTCTGCTGTACTTGCTTGTCATTTTCGCCGTTGTGCTGGCCGCTTGTTCACCGGCCGCCGCCCCCACGCCGACCCAGGCACCCGCGCAACCACAGCCCGCCGCGCCCACTAAGGCTCCCGATCCGACCAAGGCCCCCGAGCCCACTAAAGCGCCGGAACCCACCAAGGTTCCTGAGCCGACCAAAGCGCCGGACGCCGGTCTGCCGGAAGGTGTCAGCAACCTGCTCACCGTCAAGCTGCGCCAGGGCATCCAGTGGTCAGACGGCACGCCGTTCACGGCCAAAGACCTCGCCGGTACGTACAACATCTACTGGGCCAAGTCCGATGCCTCGTGGGGTTACTTGAAGGATGTGGTCGCTAAAGACGACTATACCGTCGAGTTCCAGATGAGCTCGCTGGCCCCGCGCGCGCTGCGCCTGATTCTGCGCGCCAATCAAGCCGCGCCATATTCCCAATACGCCAAGTGGATGGATCAGGCCGGCGCACTGCGCAAGCAGGGCCTGAAGACCGACAGCGACGAAGTGAAAAAACTGTTGGACGATCTGTATGCCTTCAAACCGGAAACCGCGCCGACCTACGGCCCGTACGTGGTTGATCCGGCTTCAATCACAGAAGCGCAGTTAGAACTGATCAAGAACCCCGGCGGCTACAACGCCGACGGGATCGACTTTGAAAAGATTCTGGTGTACTACGGTGAGACCGCCGCCACCGTGCCCCTGGTCCTCGCCAACGAGATCGACTACGTGACGCACGGCTTCACGCCGTCGGATGTGCAAGCCTTCCAGGCGATGCCCAACATCCAGATCGTGCGTGGCCCCACGGGCACCGGCCCCGGCCTGTGGTTCAATCAGGCCAAGGCCCCGTTCGAAAAGAAGGAAGTGCGCCAAGCCTTTGCCTACATCATCGACCGGGATGAAAATGCCAAGGTGGCCTTGGGCGAATCGGGCCGCGCGCTGAAGTACATGGCCGGCTTCACCGATCTGCAAGTCCAGACCTGGCTGAATCCCGACACCATCGCCAAACTCAATCCGTATGCCAAAGACCTGGCAAAAGCCGAAGAACTGCTCACCCAGATCGGCTTCAAGAAGGATAACGGCAAGTGGGTAGACGACCAGGGCCAGCCGATCAAGTTTGAACTGTCGGTCCCATCGGACTTCGCCGACTGGCTCGGCTCGGCCGAAAATGCCGCGCAGCAGCTCAAGGCCTTCGGCTTCGATGCCAGCGTGCGCGGGTTCCCCTCCTCCGAGCGCGCCACCGTCCAAAAGGAAGGCAAGTACGACATTCTGGTGGACTTGAGCATCTACTACAATCCGCCGCACCCGCAAACGTCGTTCAATTACTACCTGACCGCACCACGCAACAATCCTGAGTCGAAGGATGCGTTGAAGGGCTTCAACTGGTCGTGGAAGCAGCAGCTGCCCGACGGCACCGCAGTATATGTGCCCGATCTGTTGAAGGGCGCGGCCGCCGGCCTCGATCCAGAAGCGCAGAAGCCGTTCATCGCGCAACTGTCCATTCTGGTCAACGAAGAACTGCCCGTGTTGTCATTGTTCGAACGCTTCGCTAACGACCCGATCAACATCGGCACGCGCGTCACCGGCTGGCTGCCGCTGGACGACAAGATCTACAAGAACAGCCAGTCCGACAACTACATCTCGTATCAATTGTTGAACGGTATGCTGAAGCCGGTTGAAGGCTCTGACATGTCCTTCCACACCAGCTGGCCGTTCCCGCAACCGCCCAACTACGATCTGAACTTCTTCACCTCCAGCAGTTTGCCGGTCGCGTTGGGTGCGCCCGAATATCATGCCATGTACACGCCGCTGTTCTGGTATCTGTGGGATGGCGCGAAGTACGAAGCCGCCGTCGCCGAAAGCTACGAACTGAAGTAATTGCGGCACAGGCGCTGATCGATGCTGGAGGCAGGCCGCTGACCTGCCTCCAG
>JBGSPW010000160.1:0-13464 GCA_041738395.1 Thermoflexales bacterium | reverse complement strand
TGATCAACAACCTCATTATCGGAATCGTGCTGCACCTGGGCTGGACGAATTTGCCCGCAGCCCGCCGCTACTATGATGCCCACCCGGCTGAGGCGCAACAGATCGTTATGCGGCAGCTATGCTGACTTTGGAAAAGCCCTGGATGGATGTCACTATGAACGTGTTACATTTCGGGATCGTGGGTGTCGGGAACATTGCTTCGCTGCATGCGTTGGCGATTCAATCTCTTCCTGAGGCGGAGTTAGTGGCGGTTGCCACGCGGGATCCAGAGCGCGGGAAGACGTTTGTGGAGAAATATGGCGGCGTGTGGCAAGCCGATTATGCTGAGCTGCTCCAACGGCCTGATGTGGACGTAGTGGCGATCTGCGCCCCGCACGATCTCCATGCGCCGATGACGATTGCGGCCGCTCAGGCAGGCAAGCACGTGCTGTGCGAGAAACCCATGGCGCGCACCACGGCCGAGTGCGATGCGATGATCGAAGTCTGCGATCGGGCGGGGGTGACGCTGGGCGTGGTCTTCCAATCGCGCTTCGAGCCGTTGTCCTTGCAACTCAAACGTCTGATCGATGAGGGAACACTGGGCCGCATCGTGTGGAGTAGCGCCAACACCATCTGGTATCGCACCGACGACTACTATCGCAGCGGACCATGGCGCGGCACTTGGGCGCACGGGGGCGGGGGCGTGCTGATCAATCAAGCCATTCACGCCATCGATTTAATGCTGTGGTTGACGGGCATGCCCGATCGGGTTACGGCACAGACGCGGACGTTGAATCACGCCATCGAAGTGGAAGACGGAGCCATGGCTGTGCTGGAGTATGCCGACAATCGGCTGGGGTTGATTCAAGCGACGACGGCGGCTTATCCTGGTTATGCGGAACGTCTTGAAGTGTACGGCACGCGCGGCAGCGCGATCTATCACAAGGGTGCGGGGCGACTGGAATGGCATCTCCTCGATCCACACGAGGATCACGTGTTGGAGGCCAATATCAGCAGCGGCGCGGCTAATCCCATGGACATCACGGCGGTGAGTCATGCTGCCGTGTTTCAAGATTTTGCTGATGCAGTTCGCCAACGTCGTCCACCACTTATCGATGGACATGAAGGTCGCCGCAGCGTGCAAATGGTGGAAGCCATTTATCAGTCGGCGCGTTCGGGTGGGGTTGTCACGCTGCGTTGAAACGGCTTGCTTTGTGCAAAAACTCGCTCCGACATCCACCGCGGTTGTCGGAGCGAGTTTCATTTACGACGTATCCGTCGCTAGTTGCGTGTGACGAGTGGTAGATAGATTTGATACGGTACCACGGTCAACGTGTGCGAGGCTATTACACCGGGCATGGTGCAGGCATTCGAGACCGTCAACGTCACAGCACGCGTGCCGGCGACGTGATAAGCGTGCGTCACCGTTGGCGTTGACTGGCTGGTCGTGCTGCCGTCGCCAAAGTTCCACGCATACATGATCGGCTGAGTGGCGCTCGCCGGGGTGCTCGTCGCCGTGAAGGTCACAGCGTTGTGAATCAGCGGCTTGAGCGGCGCATAGGTGAAGTCAGCGCTGGTGAGCGGAATGCAGCCCGACGCCACGTTGACGGCGTTCGGGACAAAGTGCGTGGCGGTGTAGCCGAGGCTGTCGGTGATCAACAGCGTGACGTTGTATACGCCTACGGTGGTGTAAAGGTGCGTCGGATGCTGTGCGCTGCTGAAGCCGCCATCGCCGAAGGTCCACAACCAGCCGACGAGGCCCGTGCCGTTGGTGGTGCTGGTATCCGTGAAGCGCACGGTGTTATTGACGACGATCGATGTGGCGCTTTGCGTGAAGTTGGCCGTCAGCGTGGGCGCGTTCACCGTGACGAGGTGGGTTTGCGTGCCGACATAGCCACACCCATCGGTTGCGGTGAAGACCACGGTGTAAGTGCCGTGCCGCGTGTAGGCGTGTGTGCCGTTCAACCCGGTGCCTTGTGCGCCATCGCCAAAGTTCCAGGCGTAGCTCAACGGTGTGCCGTTGGTGCTGGCTGTGCCGGTGAAGTACAGTGTTTGCCCGGCCAGGATCGGAGCGGGCGTGCGACTGAAGTCCACCGTGATGGTGGGCGCGGTGATGACGAAGCTCACCGGCAGACCATTGGTGGTCGTGACACCTTGATCGCTGTTGGTTATACGATACTGCGTATTGTTGACTGCGCCGCCGGCGGTGCAGCTCAACGTGCGTGCGAACCACACGCTGGCCGTGCTATTGTCCGGAGCGAGACTCGCCAGCGTCCAACTGAGTGTGCCGCCCGGTGTCAGGTTGGCAGGCACTTCGTCGATCAGCGTGATGTTCGTCCCGGTGTACGTGCCGATGTTGGTCACCGTGAGAGTGTAAGTGATCACGGTCCCGGCTACTCGGTTGCCCTCATAGACTTTGCCTACTACGAACTTCGGATTCATCACGCGCACGATCACTTCGCTGCTATTGTTGGTGTAGTCAGGCTCAACGTCGTTGATCGGATCATCGGATGCGATCTCGGCCGCGTTGATCAGCACATCACCAAACTGCGCCGTGTCGGTCACGTGCACGGTTAGGATCAGATCGTTCCAGCAGTTGGGGCACCACGATCCCCATGTCCAGGTGAGGATTGAGCCGGATTGAGTCGGGTTGTCTTCGCAGAAGAAATTTCCAGGTCCGCAGAGTCGCGCGCGGGCACTGACGAATTCCAGGCCGGTGGGCAGAGTATCCGTGATGAGAGTCTGGCCGCTTGTTGCCCACTGGGTGGATTTGTTCGCCAGGCGCAGTGTGTAAGTGAGCAGTTCGCCAGGCCGCGGCGTGGCTGAACCCCCTGTCAGCAATTTCACGACACTCAAGTCCGGGCCTGTACCCGATACCTGCTGCACCAGGTTATCCGCCGGATTTACATCACCGGGCGGCGTGGTGATTTCAGCTGTATTGGTAAAGAGGGTACCATTGGGAACGCTCGGCACGTTGAACTGCAGGTTCAGATCGGCGACATTGCCTGGGTCGAAGGGCGAATCGAGTGTCAGGGTGAACACATGGTTAAGCGAATCGTCGTTGGCGTACCACGGGTTCCAGTTGATATTCCACCAGGCCAGCGTCATCGACACTGGATAAGTGTCAGTAACGGTGACCGAGGAGATAGAAGTGGTGCCGATGTTTTCGAGGCGCACACGATACTGGATCTGGTTTCCGCCGTTCTGCCAGTCCGCAGTTTTGGTCACGCGCAGATTCGGACCGCTGGCGCGCACGGTGTCCGCGACGCATTGCTCATTATCGTAGGGATTGTTGTATTCGGAGAAATCCGCGGTAATCGTCGCGCAGTTGGTGAACACTGTGCCGGGTGTCATACCCGAGTTGAGGCGCAGGGCAATCTCAAAGTTATTGCCGAAGCCGTTTTCCAGACTTGGTATTTCCCAGACTACATAGCCGGCGGTGCTATTCGTTGGCGTGACTGGATGCGATCCCTGTTGATCGTAGTACCACGCGCCAAGGAAGGTGGTGTTCTGCGGCAATGTATCGGTAATACGGACCGTTGTCGTAATGGGCAAGCTGCCGCTGTTGTTGTAGTTGATGTTATAGCGGACTTCGCCGCCGGGAACTAACTGGCCCCAGTTCCAATACTTGGAAATGCTCAAGTCGTAGTATGGGCCACCGACGTTGTGCCAGACGTCGCTCTGGTTGTTGCCGGAATTCGAGTCGTTACTCGCGCCGACTTCGGCGTTGTAATGCAGCGAATCGCCAGACAAGGCAGCCGCATCAAGATGCACGCGCACGAAGACCTGTTCGCACTGTCCGCTGGAAAGGGTTGGGCGTGAGACGATGAGCTGGTGCGTGGCACTGAATACTTGCGACCAACCTGGATTCTGACTCCACCAATTTACCAGCGAAGTCGAGAGCGGCAAGGTGTTAGTCAGTGTGGTTTCCGTGCTGCCGGTCGATCCGCCGTTGCAGACATTTGCGTTGTAGATGTAGTCATAGCCCGGCGCCGGCTCCCACGTCCAGGTCCCTGCGCCCACGTTGACATCCATATTAATGGACTGCACATCCGCCCACCACCAACTCTCCTTGCCCCAGCCGTTGTTGTATTCCCCCGAGCGATATTCATCGTAGGGGTTACTGGTGGCAATTTGTGCCGTGTTGGTGACCTGGTTGCCCACAGTTGCCGTGATCTGAACGAAGAGGTCAAACCAACCGCTGGTGCTGTTCGTCAGCGTTCCCATCTGCCAAACGAGCGGATCGCCCGGCGCGCCGCTGCCGGTATAGGGCAGACCGGTGGTGTCGGTCAGATAGGTCATGCCGTAGAGCAGCGTATCGGTGATGATGGTGTTCTCTGCATCACCATCACCATTGTTCTCATAGTAGATGCGGAAGGCAAAGTTGCCCCCTTCGCCGGGGCTGCCGTTGCCCTGCTTCTGGAGCTTGACGTGTGGCGTCGGGCCACGGAAGACAGCGCGCACCCAGTCGCCATCAGGCTCCTGGTACTGCACGCTCACATTCTCCCCCGGCACCAAATCCCACACTGCGGCAAAGTCGCAGGCGTAGGCTCCGCTGGCAGGGTTGACGGTAAAGTCCTGGTTGCTGTTGTTGACGTTATCTATCCAGCACTGTGCATTCAACGTCTGACTGAACCAGGCGGCGGTGACGCTACCAGTGATCGAGTCGTCCGCCATGTTCAGATTTCCCGTAATCGTGCCCACGTGTACTGACGACGAATAGCCATTGTCCAGCGCACCGTAGACCCAATCGCCGGGCACAATGTCAGGTTGATTGGGTGACCAAGTACCCATATTGGTCGAGAAGCCGGTTCTGCCGCCCCACCAGGGCACAACGGTCGTCGTGTCGATCATCGTCGCCTTCACAGTGCCGGTGATATCGGTCACGGTGATCCAGATCGTATGTCCGGCCTCGTAGTTAGTCTCTACCCAGTCGTGGGAGGGGTTGACGGTCAGGATCAGATCGGGTGACTGGAAATCACGGTGGAAGACGACATCGGCGTTGTCGATTATCGTGTTATAGCGCACTTCGCCATTACCCCCACGCGGCACATCGGCGAAGGTGCGCGTGAAGGTGCCGCTGCTGTCAGTCTGAGCCATACTGGTCAGATAACCATACAGATCAACTTCGATCGATTGCTGATCCAGTGAATCGATCTGGCCCCAGACCCGATCGGTGATCGAGTCCGCCTGAACGTCGAAGGGAGCGGGCACGTCGATCACGACCAGCAGCGTGCCATTGCCGGCTGTGACGGTGACCGTATCACCCGGCTGGATCGATCCATCTTGATTGATACCCCAATTGCCTCCGCCATCTACCCCGGTCGTGACTTCAGTGTAAGGCGTAGTAACAGTGAGCGGGCCGTTGGGCTGCGCCTGCCCCCACATGTCGATGCGATTAGTTACCCGCAGTTCGACGCGATTCACTTCACCGTTGGCAGCTACATCGTGGTAAATGTTATCGGCAGGATTGATCTCGCCAAATGGCGTATCAATCATGATCGTGTTGGTGTACCAACCCGGCCGAGCGTCGGGATTATCCAGGTTGGCGCCGAAGTGTAACCAACCATTATCGCCCGGATACAGGGTCGAGAATTCCCAGCGCAGTTCGCTGCCACTTTGTGTATTGGAAATCAGCCTGCCCCAATCAAAGTCCATGTTCCACCAGCTCGAGGTTGTCAACGCAGGCAATGTATCCGTAATCCACACATTATCAAGCTGTTGATCGCCGATGTTCTGGAATTGAGCGTCGTATCTCAACTGCCGATAGTTGTTTTCCCATCTACTCCACTTGATCACGCGCAGATTGGGGCCGTGAGCGTAGATCGTCTCGCTGGCGCAGCTCGTGTTGTCCCACGGCGTATCATCGGGTACAGCTAAACCAATCGTGGCGCAGTTGGTCAAGAGCGTGGTGGGGGTCACCGTCTCGCTGAGGTCGATCGAGAAATCGAAGCCGTAATCTTGATTCACATCGAGCAGGCCCAGATCCCAGACCACATAGTCGCTGGTGACTAGAGTGGGCGGGAAGGCCGGGCCGCCGTTCTGCTCATATGAACTGTTGGGTTGATACGTGGCCCCGGGCGGCAATGTATCTGTGACCCAGGCATGGGTCGGCGTGTTGCCCTGATTGCGGTAGTTGATGTGGTAATTGATCCAGCCCCCAGGCACCATCACGCCATTATTGGTGTTCTTGCTCACAGAGAGATCGTAGCGTGGCGGACTGACCCGCGTGGTGTGGGTGCGCTGGTTGTTGTCAAGATAGACATCGCCGGCGACGACGGCCACGATCGAATTGGTCAGACTTGTAAAGAATGGGACGCTTGCATCGACTTGCAGTCGCGCACGTACTTGATCGCACAGGTTGCCCGACAGGCCCGGTGCGTATAGCACCAGCTGGCCGCCCGTGCGGCTCACCTCAGTCCAGTAATTGTTCGACTGGTCCTGCGGCCACCATTGCACCAACGTGGTGGATAGCGGCAGTGTGTCGGTCAGCCAGATCGGCCCGGCTGCCGCGCCGCGATTGTTGCACACTTGCAAGGTATATTCATATTCTTCACCCGGCGCGGGATCGTTCGGGTTGGACCACTTGTCGACACCGATCTCGACTTCGTCATCCTGCACATCGATCGAGCCGGTGCACGACCGATCGTTACCGGAATTGGAATCGCCGGGACTGGTCGTGGCGATGCCCGCACAGTTGTCAGGAATGACCGCTGTGCCGGTGGGTGCGCCGGGCGATACATCCAACGTCACCATGAAAGCGCGATCGGTGTTAGGAACTACCGTTCCCAGGTTCCACGTGATCACGCCCTCCGATCCGATCGTTGGCGTGATGCCACTCGTATCGCCTGCGTAGGTCGTGTACAGCGGCAGCGTGTCGGTGATGATCGTGTTGTCGGCGTCCCCATTGCCCCAGTTGCTGTACTCGATGTCATAGACCATGACGCCGCCCGGTCGAGCATAACCACCGCTGGGATTCCATTTATTCACACTCACGTCCGGCGCGGGCAGCCAGAATATATACTCCACATTGTGGCTATGCGGCGCAGGATAATAGACATGGAAAGTGTCACCGTATTGGATGTTCCAGCCCACCGTCGTAAAGTCGGCGGTGTAAACAGCCGTGGCGTCCACCTGGATATTGTTGAGGGAATCTGATTGACCCCCGAAGCGATCTTGGGCAAAGGCGCTTAACTGGCTATTGGCGGGCGCTGTCCCAGTGATAATCTCCATCCCCGGGTCAGCATAACCGGTGATGGTCACCACCGTCACGGTGTCAATGTAGCCGCTGCCAAAATTCGCTGTGACGGTATTGTCGGGGGCAAGCGCGTTATTGGGGAAATCGAGCTGATAACTATCCGGTCCCTGGTCCCCCGAACCGGCAGATGTGGAGCCGGTGGCAATGGTTCCGCTGGTTGGGTGAGTGACGGTGAAGTAAATCGTGCTGCCCGGTAAAGCGTTGAAACCGAAAATATCGTTCACGGTGTCCATCTGGTACCGCACAAAAATCTGCGGCCAGTTGCTGATAAAATAGAGCCAACTGTTATTCGAGTCGTAATAGGTAATGTTGACGTTGTCACCCCACGCCAGCTGGCCATTTCCCCAAAACTCCTGGAGCTGGTTTACTGCAACCACAAACCGGCCATTGCCGTCGGTAGGCACAAAGCCCTGTCCCTGATTATCTACGCCGACCAAAAGTAGCGCATTCGCCGGTCCATATCCAGTGATGACATTGGTGGCAAGATCAGGGCTGACGGTGATAGCGGGAATTTCTACCGTGTCGCTGAAGCCGGCCACCGATTGGATCTGCAAGTAGTCGCCCGGCTCGATCTGTTGGCCCGTGCTCCCAAAGTCGTCCCAGATATTTCCGGCGGGCTGCGCTGATGTGCCCGTCTTTTGGGCTTTGAAGCCGCCGCTGCCATTATAGAGTGTTACCGTATAAGATGAGCCTGGAGGGTTAACGTTTCCCCCAAAGGCATTCCATTGAGCTACTGCCCCGAGCACGTCTGTATTGCGGGAGATACCTTCCACATGATCTCCCACGGTGCGGTGAATCACGTTGAAAGCTAGATCGCCGCGCACATCGAAGCCACCGGGCGTCGCAGTGAAGGGACTGGTGGCCGTGACCAGCATCGCAAACTGCCCATTGGCAGGATATAACTGAGGCTGATTATAGTTGCCTGACAGTTCGATGCGCTGCGTAGGCGAGACGACCGTACCGGTGAACTGATTAACCTCGGCGTCAACTTGCACAGTCATCGTCATCACGGGCACTGCACCCTGCCATGGGCCATTCTCAACCGTGATCACATCGCCGGGCGCAATATCCGGCATAGAGGGGAAATCCTTTGGAGTGAAGGAATACCAGCCCCACGGCTGGGAGAAAGTTGAGTAGGTCGCTTCAGAAGCAGAGGCGGTGCTGTAGACAGTAAGCGTCACCGGTGCCTGCGGCTCGCTCAAGGGCGGCGGGAAGGCACCCATCCCTGCGACTTCGTCCCATGTCTGGTTGACTTCAATGAATCTCAAGGCCGGTTGCCAGATGTTCAGGTCGTCGCCTTCCGGGTCGGCAACGTAAACGCCGGCCCAGTTACCTGGCAGGAGATCGGCGAGGCCGCCAAAGCTGAGGGTGTAGACGCCGCCGGCATCGGCCACAGTGCTGAGACGCACATTCTGCCAGCCCAGCGGCGTAAGCTGGCTGGCGACACCTAAAACAACCGCGCCGGGTTTAGCCTGCCCAAGAACGCGGTCATTCACCGCGTCCACGAATTCGGTGAGGGGGTCGACCGCGCGGCTCAGCACCGCACCATTGGCTAGGTTCACGACGACCATCTCGCTTTCAAGCACGTCGGTGACGAAGGTGGTGTAAAACCAGCCGTTCGTCGCGTCGGCCGTCAGCGTGATGGTCTCTTTTGCGGTTATGCTGTCGGAAAGATAGAGGGTGACCGTCACGAGCGTATTGGGCGAGGCATAGCCACCGGCTTCTTGCCACCAACGTCCCACAAAGAGACTGTGGAGAGGATAAACATGTCGGTGGACTTCGATGCCGTTCTGGACGTAGGCCACCACGGCCTCATCGGTGGAGTGCAGATCAAACAGGCCGCTAAAGTTGGCGACGAAATAACCGGCGGCATTGGAGCTAACCGTCAGGCTGTAAGACGTCAGCGAGGGTTCCCCCCCGGGTACGTAAACGGTTACGCTGATGGGCGCGGTGACGCCGCCAATAGTTCCGGAGACAATATTGGTCAAGGGGGTAACCTGGCCGGAGATAGCGCGGAGGGTGACGCTGGCCGAAGAGGCGCCATGGTAAATCGTTACGTCATCGCCCATTGCAAGCCCGGGGCGATCACCGCTGCTGTTGTAGAGTGTCGTCCAGAAGAACCCCCCGCCATCTGCCAGGCTGGCACCCATTTGGGTGGTGTTGACGGCAACTGTGACCGTCTCGCCGGTGCTTATCACGCCCCACACTCGATCGGTGTCGAGGCATACGGCCAGATTCGCGCTGCCGGGCATGGGCGGAGCCGACGGCGCGTTGGGCTGTGGTTTGTTAAGGGCCACTGGATTGTTTGACGGAGCCGTTGCAGCTAGCGACCGGGCTGCAAACTGTGGTCTGCTCGTTGGAGCATAGACATCGTAAGAAGAAGTGTGCCGATCGCCTGGTGTAGGGCGAAAAGCAATCGGGCGGGTGACGGGCGGGCTGTCCGGCGGAAGCGCCGCGCTGCCCGCTTCCCGATCAATCACGCTGACATTTGAAGCAACGGCAGGCCGAGTCGAATCCTCCGACGGCACCTGCGCGCCGACCAGACCGGCCAGCGCCAAAACGAAGATGAAGCTGAGCGAGACAGCCGACAAACTACGCCACAAACGAGGGGTCATGTTGTAACCTCCAGAGAAGAATATGTACTTGGACGCGAACTGGATCGTGAATCTTTGAATTGAAACGCGCTAGGCGCGCCAACAAAAAGACCGATCTGAACCAGAGCACATGTCAACTAACAACATATGCCTGGTTCAGATCAGTCGTCGGAAATTGGTCACGGGCAGTCTCCTGCGCTGACGTGGCTCGCCTTGGCTAATTGCTCGCTGCCTGTTCCCCGCTACTCAGAACGTCATTGGACAACGGATTGTGTTTTCAGTATAGACCTATTTCTGAAGAAATCAATCCCCCGCGTTGTACCGCCACGATTTTCACCCAGTCAGCGCACTAAGTGCGTCAAAGAATAAGTTCCGCTATGCTCCGACTGGATGGTACATCCGGCGGCTGGATGGTACGTCCAGCCGGAGCATGAGCAAACCGGGAAGTTGTTGTTTAACGAGCCCTAAGTCCGCGCGACGAGGGCCGGAACTTGGCGCACCACAATAAAGACTGAGCCAGATTGCGTTGGTCACAATCTGGCTCAGCGAGTGTTACGATGCGATTCTTAGCTGCTGTTTCGCGGCAGGACTATTGCAGCTCCATTACGGCCTTGACCATGGCGCCTTGCTCGGCATGGAAAAGCTTGAAGCCGAGTTTCTTACAGGTCTGCTGCATGGCGTGGTTATCCACCGTCATGGTAGCGGTGACGCGCTCCAGCTTCTCGTCGCGCGCCACTTCCAGTAATTGGCTCAGCAGTTCGGTGCCGATGCCGCGTCCCTGGAAATGATCGTTGATCAGCATGGTGAACACGCCTTCGGGGCGGGTGTGATGCTTGCTCAAGCGGGCCACGCCCATAATCTCCGGGCCGCCTTCGCAGTCTTTGCATTCAGCCACGAGCGCCATCTCGCGGTCGTAGTCGATGAAGCAGATGCGCGCCAGGCGTTGGTGTGCCACGCGCTCGCTATAGTCCAGGTTGGTCAGATAACGCAGATAGACGCTGCGATCCGAGAGCGTTTCGTGGAACTTCACCAGCAGCGGTTCGTCTTCGGGGCGAATGGGGCGGATACTGGCCGCTTCACCTTGTTTGGTGGTCCATGGCTTGACGTACTTCAATGGATAGGGACGAATCGCCAACTTGGGCAGCTGCTCCCTGGTCACATCCTGGCCGTGCACCACCACGCGCGCGTCGAGCGCGATGATCCGATCGGGGGTAACGAGCATCGGGTTGATATCGATCTCTTTGATCCAACGCTGCTCCACGACGAGTTCGCTGAAGCGCACCATCACCTGTCCCAGCGCATCCAGATCGACCGGCCGGCGGCCGCGCACGCCCTTGAGGGCTTTGTAGATCGTGGTCTGTTCCATCATGCGGCGGGCCAATGTCGAATTTAACGGCGGCAGCGCCAACGAGCGATCCTTGTACACTTCGACCAGCTGGCCGCCCGACCCGAACAGCAGCACTGGCCCGAACTGCGGATCGATGCTGGCACCGATAATGATCTCGTAACCTTCGAGTTTGATCATCGGCTGCACGCTGACACCCTGAAAGTGCTCGATCCCCACCTTGTCGCGCACGGCGCTTTCGATGAGCTGATAGGCGGTGCGTACGGCGTCGGCGTTCTTGAGGTTGAGCTGCACGCCGCCCACATCGGTCTTGTGCGTAATGGTTTCCGAATAAATCTTGAGGACGACCGGATAGCCAAAGGTGTCGGCCGCGGCAACGGCTTCGGTTTCGGTGCGCGCGATGACCGTCTCGACGATCGGCAGGCCATAGGCCGCCAGCAATTGCTTCGATTCGACTTCGGTGAGAATGGTGCGGCCCGATTCACGGACGGCTTCCAACATTTGCTCGGCCTTCGCGCGATCTGGCGCGATGGTCTCGGACATGCTGGGCGTTTCATAGATGCCCTGCAAGTTGTAGGCGCTCTTCCACATGTAAGTGAACACACGCGTAGCCGTGTCGGGATATTCGAAGGTGGGGATGCCAGCCTTGCCCAACACTTCGATGCCTTGCTCCACGTTCTGGCCGCCCATCCAGCTGGCGAGGACCGGCTTGCCTGTGCTGTGCGCGTAAGGCACCAATGCCTCAGCGGTCTTGGTGCATTCGGTCATGGCTTGCGGCGTGAGGATGACGAGCAGACCATCGCTGTTGGGATCGGCGGCGGCCACTTCGAGGGACTTGGCGTAGCGATCGGGGCCGGCGTCGCCGATCACATCGATCGGGTTGTTATGGCTCCAGACGGAGGGCAAGAACGTGTTCAGCGTCTGCATCGTCTCTGCCGAGAACTCCGTCAATTCGCCGCCGCTCATAATCAACGCATCGGTGGCGAGCACGCCCGGGCCGCCCGCGTTGGTCAAAATCGTCAGACGTGGGCCTTTGGGGCGCGGCTGGTGTGCCAGTGTTTCCGCCATGTCGAACAGATCGGAGATGTCGTTGACGCGCAGCACACCGCAACGGCGGAACGCCGCTTCAAGAACGTCATCGCTGCCGGTTAATGAACCGGTGTGCGAGGCCGCGGCTTTCGCTGCGCTGGCCGTGCGACCGGGCTTGATGACGATGATGGGTTTGGTCTGCGCGACTTCGCGCGCCGCCGACAGGAAGGAGCGCGCATCGCCAATCGTTTCCATGTAGATGACGATGCTGTTGGTCTTGGGATCATCGCCGAGGTAGTAGATCAGATCGCCCCAGTCCACGTCGAGCATAGAGCCGACCGAGACGAAGGCGCTGAAGCCCACGTTTTCACGGAACGACCAGTCGAGCACGGCGGTGCACAACGCGCCCGATTGGCTGATGAAGCCCACGTTGCCGGGCTTGGCAATGTCGGCGGCGAAGGTGGCGTTGAGGCCGGTGTGCGGATTCATCAGGCCCAGACAGTTGGGGCCGATGAGGCGCATGTTGCCCTGGCGCGCGTGCTCCATGATCTGGGCTTCCAGCGCCGCGCCTTCCGGCCCGATTTCCTTAAAGCCGGCGGAGATCACGATCGCGCCGGGGACGCCCATATCGACACATTCTTTGATGAGGCCCGGAATGGACGGGGCGGGGGTGCAGAAGATGGCCAGATCGATTTGCTCTGGCGCAGCGGCAATATTGGGATACGCCTTGATGCCGAGCACGCTGGGGCGATTGGGATTGATCGGGTAGATGGTGCCGCCGAAAGGGCTGCTGATCAAGTTCCACAGGATCGTGCGCCCGACCGTGCCGTATTTCTCGGTCGCGCCCACCAACGCCACGCTCTTGGGCGCGAAAATCTTATCGAGCGGATTGCCGGTGTAGTGGTAAATATCGTGGGTCGGTTCGAAAGGTACTGCGTGTGGTTTGCCCATGTCAAAGAACTCCTTAGGGAGATAATGTTTCAAATGTAATGCGCGGTCCAACTTAGGGTATACGCAAAACCATAAAATTATAAGCCTTTCTGGCGGTGAGCGGCGGTATAATTTGTAACCGATTTCGTATGACAGATGACGTGCTGTGCGACGTAATCTACGGTTGGGCAGCAATTCTCAATGTGGCAAGACCCTTGACAGCGGACTTAAAACAGGCGTGGGATTTGCGCCCAACAGCGGTGCATAACGAACAACAAGCGTGGGCTCACACCGCTTGGAGCACTTGCGGCTGGGCGTGAACAGGCAAG
>JBGSPW010000085.1:0-56189 GCA_041738395.1 Thermoflexales bacterium | reverse complement strand
GGCGACGAGGCGGGTGAGTTGCGCTTCTAAGGTGTGGCGCTTTGCCCGTTCGGACGCTACGCTGTCATTGAGTGCACGCATACTTTGAAATAGCACAATAATCAATGCCGCAAAAACGCCCAGGATCATGGCCAGAGTCGCCAGGTCGGTTTTGTTCCGCCGCAGCTGCTGGCGCTCGATGATCTTTTCGGGCGGCGGCTGCCACTTCTGCAACGTGGGCGTGATTTCTTCTTTGACCCATTCCAGTTTCGCGTATTTCTGAATCCACAAGCGCTGGAGTTCAACCGCAAAATGATATTTGTCTTCGCCGATGATTACATCGCGCGCCACCAGACTGCGCACGGCTTTCGCCTTCTCGTTATCGGGCAACACCACGCCGAGCAGCTCCCACACCCGATCGACTTCGGCCAACCCGATCGGATGGCTGCGCTTGCCCGTCGCCGTCGACAGACCGGCCAGCACCGCTTTTTCACCCGGCGTCGAATCGTCCCACACTTGTTTCAACACGGCCAGCCCGCGTTCGACGACTTCGTCGAGCAGGGCATTCACGTCGTCGCTGCGCAGGAGCGGGCGGCGCAGCTGCAGCCAGCGATTGAACAGGCTGTGGCACAACAACTGCGTGAAATACGGGTGCCCCGACGTAACGCTAAAGATGCGATCGACCGTGGAGGGTTCCAGCTTGTAGTAGTCCTTCACCGGGTGTGTGATCAGGGCCGTGGCCGCCTCCAGCGTGAGGAATGAGATTTTGCGGTAGAGGCCCACACTGAACAAGAAGGCGTACCCTTGCGCCATTTCTTCCAGGCCGCTACCCAGCGCGAAGAGGAAGTTCAAACGATCGGAGTGCTGCATCAGGTGCCGCAAATATTCGAAGACGCTCTTATCCAACTTGCCCGCATCGATTTGCTCTTGCAGGCGGATCGCTTCGTCGAGCATGAGCAAGATGTGCCTGTTGCCGATGGCGTCCCACACCTGCGGCAGGAATTCATTCTCAAATGCCGCGCGCCCGTCTTGCATGAACTCGGCCCGCTTCAGCGGCGGCAGCTCAATCTGGTGCTCTTTGCGCAGCGCCCGCACGATCGTGTTGGCGAGGTCCCACAGGAACCCATCGACGCCGTTGATGGCGAGGCCGTGCAGATCGACGAAGATGCACAGATAGCGTGAATCGAGGTGGCGATGCATCTGGTACAGCGCGGAGGTTTTGCCCGTGCGGCGCTGCCCGTAGAGCACGATGACGTTATCACGGTGCTGGCCGGTGAGCGCCTGCCGCACGAAAGCAAACACGTTCTCGCGCCCGAAGAACATTTCTTCGCCGGTCACGGGATTACCGGCGATGTAGGGATTGACCAGATCGCCCATAAGTCCCGCCGGCTTAGCGCGCCAACACACCGCGCAGCAGGGCGGCCGCGGTGTGCAAGTTCTTGGGATCGCCTACCCAACCGACGATCAGATCGCGATACTTACTGCTGATCTTGGGCAGGATCTGACCCATTTCGTGCTTAGCGACCGTCGACAGCTTGTCGACGGTCGAATGGTTGGAGTGCAGCCATTCATCGTAGGTTTGTGGATCGTGCGCCACATCGGTGATTTCTTCCGTGATCCAGTCGCCAAAGGCGGCGCTGAATAATTTGTAGCCTTCGGGCTGCTCGCTGATCAAGCCGCGTTTTTCCAGGCGTGACAAGGTCTGATCGGAGCGCACGTAGTATTCGTGCAGATCGGAAACTTCAAAGCGTTGTTCGACCGCTCGCTCGCGCCGATCTAACAGCGCCAGCACGGTGAGCAAGATTTTTTCGCGTTCGTCGGACGTGTGCCAATAGCTGGCCAAGTGCGGCGCTGCTTCCTGATACAACTGCGCGCCCACAAATTGGGCGCGATCCAGCAGCGACAGCGGCTGCTTGTAAGACTCGTAGGCATGATAACACGCCGCCTGCAAGAAATACGGATGCAAGCCGGCCACCCGAAAGAGCATGTCGATAATGCCCACTTCAAAGTGGACGCCCGTGGGGCGCAGCGACGTCTCGATGAGCTCGAGCGCTTGATCGGCGGTGAACAGGCCGACGTTGATGTTGGCGAAGATATTGAAGAACGGCGACGAGCGAATCGCTTCGGAGTGGCACAACTCGATCAGCTCGCGGCGGCTTGACGTGACCAACGCCAGATTGTGCTGAATGGCCAGGCTGCGCAGGCCGTAGAAAAAGTCCGTGCCGAAGTTGGGGTTCGCCGTCACTTTCTCAAATTCGTCCAGCAGAAACACCACGTACTGATTCTTGTCGTCGACGATATCGAACAGATCAGCCAAGGCAAAATTATCGATCGCGTCCTGCTGGCGAATTTCGTCAATGGCCTCATGGACCACCGGGTCCTGGCAGACGCGGCCCATCTGACGTAGCAGGCGCTGCCACAACCGCACGGGCGTGACTTCCTGATTCAACATTTGCAGATCGACGTAGACGAACATGTGCGTGCCCGGATTGAGATCGTAGTTGCGGCGCACATCGCGATCGGCCAGATAGTGCAGCAGCGACGTTTTGCCGATGCGTCGCTCGCCCACTAGCGAACTCGACTCGAACTCGGCGTTGCGCAGGCGGCTGAAAACCAGTTCAATTTCGCGTTCACGTCCAAAGAAACGGCGGGGATCGGAAATGGGGTTGCCGTAGGTAAAAGGATTATTCGCCATGATAGAAGTGTTCACCCGGTGTGCCACTGGGCACTGAGTGATTGTAAGCGATGCGGGGGAAGAAAGTCAAACGAGGGTGTCAAACGAGATTCAAACTTAACTTTTATTCACTCTTTACAGAACCCCGGTTTCTTGCGTGCATGATCGCTCAACCCGTCAGCCACGCTTTGCGTTCCTCCGCCTGTACGGCACGTTCGGCTTCATGAATGAGTTTGTGGGGACTGCGCGAACAACGGATCGGCGCGTTGGGTGGCGCATAGCGATCGGGCAGGGGCGTAGGCCGCAAGTTATAGGACTCATTGAGGCATGGCGCGTAGAGTTCGATCAACGATCGCTCGGCGGCGTTGAGATCGTGATCGAGCGCGGCAAACCGATCGGCCTGCGAGCTCCACAACTCGATCGTGAAGTTCATCGATGTGGGCCAGTTGCAGAGAATGAAACGGCCCACGATCGAGCGCGCTTTGTAGCCGTCGGTGATGTGCTGCCACACGCGATCGAACGCGCAGTACGATTGGCCGACGTAGAAGACAATGTCGTCAGCGCGGAAGAGGTACAGATCGAACGAGCGCCAGTCCGCTGGGCATTCGGCGGCGACGAGAAAGCGTTTGAGCGTGAGGATGAGGCTGTGATCAGCCATGTCACTCGTTCCACTCGTCTTTCAGAACGGCGTACAGCAGCGTGTCCCACCAGCGATCTTTGAAATACTCGTTCTCGCGCAGCCGCCCTTCCAGCCCCAGACCGGCCTTTTCCAGCACATGGACCGACCCGGTGTTGTCGGCAATGCACCACGCAGAGATGCGATGCAAGTGCAGCTCGGTGAATCCGAACGCGACTATGGCGCGCGCTGCTTCCGTGGCGTAGCCGCGTCCCCAGTGATCGGGGGCGAGTTCATAGCCGATGTCGGCTTCGTGCGCGTCGGCTGAGGCTTTGCGAATGCCGCAGTTGCCGATGAGCCGCTGCTTGTCTTTCAGCACGACGGCGAATTGAAACTTGTGGCGCGGATGTTCCTCCTGCTGATCGAGGAACATTTGCACAAAACGCTGCACGTCACCCGGCGTGCGATCGGTCCATTCGTAGTATGGCAGATAACGCGGATCGCGCTGATAGGCCAGCACGGCGGGCCAGTCATCCTCTACGAATTCGCGCAGGATAAGACGAGCGGTGGTGAGCTGCATAGCAGGTTCGCCCCGATAACAATCTCGCAAACGTAATCTTTCACGCTCGCAAGGGTGTTCATTGTTCATTGAAAATTGTTAATTGGTCATCGATCTATCGGTCCCGGCGGCGGAACAGCGGGTGGCGGCGTCAACGGCAAATCGTAGTACGTTTCCAGTACCTGTCGTGCTAACGGCGCGGCATTGTATGATCCTTGTCCACCGTTTTCCAAAAACACGACCACGACGATCTCCGGATCTTCATAGGGCGCGTATATGGCGAACCACGCATGCGAGGTTTGACCCGGGCCGCCGGCCTCAGCCGTGCCCGTCTTGCCCGCGGCACTTTGCGGAAAGCCGCGGAATACAAAACCCGCCGTCCCCTTGGCGCCAGAGATGACGCCATGCAAGCCTTGCTGAATCGCTTGCAAATTCTCCGGCGAGACGGGGAGTGTGCCCAGCACTTCGGGCTGCCAGATTTCTTCGGGTGGCTCGTTGTTCGATCCGATCTTCTGCACGACGCGGGGCCGATAGAGTGTGCCGCCATTGGCGATGGCCGCATACAGCGTGGCCATTTGCAGCGGGGTCGCCAGCACATCGCCTTGCCCGATCGCCATGTTCACTCCATCGCCCGGCACCCACTGCTCGCCTTTGGTCGCCACCTTCCAATCGGGATCGGGAATTTGCCCCGCAATTTCTTCGACGCCCGTGATGCCCGTCGTGTGTCCCAACCCAAAGGCGCGCGCCATGTCCGGCAGCGCAAACGGATCGACATCTTGCACGCGCTTGCCCACTTCATAGAAGACCACGTTGTTGGACGCACTGAGGCCCGTCACAAAATCGATCGTGCCGTCGCCGGCCGTGTTCCAGTTGAACTTGCGGAACGCTTCACCCAGCCCGTCCCAGTAACCCGGATCGAAAAACGTGGACGATGGCGTGAGCCCGGCCTGCTCCAATCCCGCCGCCATCGTCACCGGTTTGAACGTCGAGCCGGGTGGATACGCACTCTGCGTGGCCCGATTGAGAAACGACTGCTCGCCGGTCGGCTGCTGGGCATAGGGGTTGATCAAAGCGTTGGGATCGTAAGACGGATAACTGGACAGCGCTAACACTTCGCCGGTCTTGGGGCGCAGCACGACGATCGCGCCGTTGTGCCCCGCCAGAATCTTGTCCGCGGCTTCCTGCATTTTGCGATCGATCGTGGTGTAGAGGCTGCGGCTGGGCGTCGCCGGTTGATCGGCCAACGTCTTCACGATCGATCCATCGGCCCCGATAACGGTCAACGTCCCGCCGTGCGTGCCCGCCAGATAAGGTTCGCCCCACGCTTCCAGGCCCGTCGCGCCCACCCACTCATCGCCGCGATAGCCGCGCTCTTTCCACTGCTGCACATTCTCGGCGGTGATCTGTGCGATGTAACCTACGATGTGCGGCGCGCTGCCCTTATACACACGCTGCGCACTCTCGCGCAGCAGCACTCCCGGCGACTTCAGCACAGCCGCGTTGGCTTGACTGACCTCAAACGGAATATCGCCGAGGGGCACATACCAATCGGGTTTGGCCGACGCATACTTGGCTTGGATGTCGTCGGGCGGTAGATTCAAAATCGGACTGAGTCCGGCCAACAGCGTGGCTTCGTCGGTGATCTCGCCGGGGATGACCCCCACCGTGACGATCTTACCATCGACCGCCAGGCCCTTGCCTTCTCGATCGTAGATGTTGGCGCGGCGCGGAATTTGATATTGAACTTGAAATTGACCGCCGCCGGCCAGATCAGGCCAGATCAACCCATCATCCCACTTCACCCGCCATCCTTCATTCTCCAACGTGAGCGTCAGGCCATGATCGGCCTGCAATGTTCCGAACAGCGCGGTATCCCATTCGACGTGGTAGTTGGCGTTGAGCTGGTCGCCTTCTTGCAGGGCTGACCGCAGCTGCGCGCGCACGAACTGCGCCGTCGCCGTGGTCTGCGCAGCCGTGTAGCGATTGACGAACGCTTCCGGCGACAGCCGGGCTTGCGTGTCCGCGCTGACCAGTCCATACATCGTGTTGTAGTCGGCACGTTCCCAGGCGGCCAGAAATTCTTGCGCCACCGGTTCAGCCGGAGGCCGCGACGTATCAACCGTGGGTTGAGGCGTGGGTTGGGGCGTCGCTTGGCCAGAACAGGCGGCGGTCGCGTAGGCGACGGTGAAGAGACAGATGAGCAGCAGAAATTTTTTGAGCATGCGCGGCATTATAGCGGAGGGGACAAGGCGCGACAAGTAAATCGAAATACGTACTGCGTAATCAGGACGCTGAACCGCTGGCGGTTACTCGTTAGCGCGAAGCCTCCCCGTGGGACGCACTACTCGCTAAAATATCTTCGAACATCTAGCGTTCGCCAGCCGCGTCCGCGCGGTTGGTTCGCCCGCGGGGACGCGGGCTTGGAGCTTTATCTAAACAGACTCCATGAACTGCGCTCACCACGAAGCATGAAAACGCTCCGTTCTCCGTCCCCAGGGAACGCCCTCGGGACGAGGGCGGTGAGCATTTTCAGATCAGTAGTGGCTTTAGGCGTTACATGCCGTCTAATATCGCTGCAAACACGGGGCATTCGTAAGCGAGGTAGCTTTGACACCACGTGGGCACCGGGTTGTGTGGTTCCACGCCCAGTTGGCGCAGCGCGCGCACGACGTGGCACAGCGGCAGCCCCATCACGTTCGCAAAGCACTGATCGAAGCGATCGGCGGGGTGAAAGCCGGTGTGTTGAATGGCATACGCGCCGGCCTTATCGAAGGGATCGCCGCTGGCAAGGTAGACTTCGATCTCTTCCTCGGAATAGTCGCGCATGCGCACAGCGCTGCCCGCCAGATCGGTGACCAGCCGATCGGTGTTCGTATCGATCAAGGCAATCCCGGTATAGACTTGATGGGTGCGGTTCCGCAAGCGCTGCAGCATCGAACGCGCCTCGTCGGCATCACGCGGTTTGCCCAAGGGTTCGCCGTCTAGCGAAACCACCGTATCGGAAGCAAGAATAATGCGGAATGCGGAATGCGAAAAGGCCGCGCGGCGGCTAGCACCTTTTCGCGGCTTAAGCGCAGCGCCATGTCATCGGCGCGCTCGTTGGGCAGGGGAACTTCGTCGATGTCGGCGGCGGTCGTGGCGACGGGCAGGCCGAGCAATTTAATCAACTCACGCCGGCGTGGCGAGGCCGAAGCCAGCAGGATGTTCGCTTTGACGCTGTGATCTGGATGTGCTATCATCGTTTCAACCTGTGAGCAACCGTAGAATTAATGGCATCCTTCGACGAGGCGGTAGACAACCACTGCACCGCGTAGGATGCGTGGGATGAACGAACTATGACTCCTCGACGTTGGGCACTTTTCATCGGTATCAATATTCTGGTGTCGGCTATCACCGCACTGCTCGTCATGAATCTATGGGAGTCGAGCCGTGCTACGCCGCGTCCGGTGGTGCCCACGGCGGTGCCCACGCTGAACGCCGTCGCTCAAACCCAGGTGGCGGCGACGGCCACGGCGGCCCCTACCTTAACGCCCACGCCAGGCGCTTCGCGCAAGTACATCGTCGAATTCGGCGACACCTTGAGCGAAATCGCCCGCAAATTTGAGGTGTCCGTCGATGATCTGGTGGCAGCCAACAAACTTTCGAACGTCGACATCCTCGCGCTGGGGCAAGTCCTTATTATCCCCGGTAGTCCGTTGACACCCACACCTACACTGGTGCCGATTCCCACTTCAACCCGTTCGCCGCTGCCCACCATGCCCGTGAGTGGTACGGCGGCCACCGCGCTGGGTGAATACTTCGTCACCATCCGCGAAATCAAATCGCCCGGCACACTGTCGGCGGAACAGGTCATCTTGACGAACCTGAGCGGTCAAGTCAATATGGCGGGCTGGACGATGACCGACGGCGAAGGCAACAAATTCACCTTCCCCAATTTGACGCTGCTGTCCAATGGCGAGGTGACGGTACACACCGGCAAAGGCACCAACTCGCCCACCAATCTCTACTGGGGTCAAACCGAATCGCGCTGGAGCAAGGGTAAGGTGGCGTACCTGCGTGATCCGGCCGGGAAACTGATTGCGACTTATCAAGTGCCGTGATGACGGTGCAGATACACAGCAAAACAGCCGCCTAGCTCAGGCGGCTGTTTATCATTCTATCAAGTTCTAGCTCTTATTCTGTTCGTCGGTCGAAGGCGGGGATACAGCAGGCTTGTTTTCGTCCTCGCCCAGTCCCTTGCGGAACTCCTTGATACCGGTGCCTAGCTCCTTACCGACCTTGCTAATGCGGCCCACGCCAAACAGAATAACGACAACCGCCAGGATGAGTAGTAGTTCGGGCGCACCCAAATGCATGCTCCTTTGCCTCCCGGGCCTTGGCCCTGTGTGATGAAAAGATTATAGCACATGATACCCCGGCAGAAGATTAGAGCTTGCGCCAGTACCGTTCGGCGGGCTGGCCCGCGCCTACCTGTTTGGCATACGCGCGCATCCGTTTCCGGACTTCTTCGTCATCGCGATAGAACGTGCTGATTTGCGAACGATGGCACAAGAACGCCTCGATCTTGGCGTGCAGCGCATCCTCGCTCAACCCGATTGATTCACTTGCCCATTCGTCCGCCGCGCCAACGACCGATCCCCACACATGCATCATACGCTCCGGTTGCTCGGCATACGGATAATCCTCGTAGTAGATCGCGTCTTCATTCAGGCGTTCGGCGGCTAAGCGCGTGATGACGTGATCGACGTGCAGACCGGCAGTGAGCGGTATCACTAATCGGGCCTGGCCGACCTTCCGCACACGCGGGCGCAGCGCCTCGGCCGCTCGATTGACGATCGCCGCTTCACGGATTGCGCCGAAGATCGCTTCTTCTGAAGTATACAGCGGTTGACCATTCTCATCAGCGCGATAGACTGCATCGGCAAACGGCAGATGGATCAGATAACAGCCCAGGCGATCACACGCCGCGCGATCTTCATCACGGCGGCGCGCTGGAGCATCATCGCCTAACTGCCAACGGTCTTGCAGACTGTGTGTAAAATCAGAGAGCGATGCACCTTCCGATCGATCACCGCCGAAGAGCGTGATCACAATCGGGCGTTCACCGGCTTGCGCCAATTGATAAATCCAACCGCCGCAGGATAACACGGCATCATCAGGATGCGGCGCGAGAAAAATCAGTCGAGAATTCACGGGCATTCGTTGACAGTCCTTAGGGGGCGTGTTACAATCTTGCGCGCAGTGGTTGGGCCGTTAGCTCAATGGTAGAGCAGAGGCCTTTTAAGCCTTTGGTTCAGGGTTCGAGTCCCTGACGGCTCACACAAATTTCCGGTATTTTGCAGTGTTTAGGTCGAACCTGGAACTCGTGTTTGGGTGTCCACGCCCAATTCGTCTCTGGTTCGACGGTCCCCTTCACGGGGTCGGCGTTGGCATCGAGCAGCCCCCATCCACTACCTGATATTGTGCCTGCTGTTCGCACGTCAATTCGCCTGGCACCAGGCGACGCGACCAATCTAACAGCCCGTCCAGATACACCGGCTCGAAGCGCATCGGCGGATAGGTGTAACCCTCGCCGTATAAGGCGATCACCTGACTGTCGGGTGAAAAGGCCGCCTCCACCATCGCCGCGCTGCCGGAAGGGAACATGTGACCGCCATCGACTTCGATGAGCTCCTCGCCGTTGCGCGCATCCCACAACCGCGCATTGTAGCCAAAGGTGATCAGGCGTTGATTATCGGGTGAAAAAGCCAGGCGATAGGCTACTTCGTCCGCTTTCGTCCGGCCGATGAATTGCCCGGTGTCGATCGCATACACCGCCAGTGCTCGATCAGTCCCTAGCATTCCCAGTCGCAACCCGTCGTTTGAGAAAGCCGCCGTCTGCACAGTGAATCCAACATCGTGCAGTACAGTTGCTTGCCGAGTCGCAGCCATCCATTGCAATAAGACGCCCTCGCTGGTGATGACCAGCACGCGTTTGCCGTCTGGCGACAAGTGCGCGGCGATCACCGTGCCAACGTCCGCCGTTCCCTCCACGGACGAGGCTTGTCCTATTACTTCAGCCACAGGCGATCCGGTGGCGGCGTCCCACAGCTGCACATCGTCTCCACCCGCCACCGTCATGATCTGGTTGCCATCCGCCGAAAACACGGCTTGAAAAACGTGGCCGTTAAGGTGCGGCCCGATCGCAATGACTTGGCCGTCGGCAGCCTTCAACACGCGCGCCATTGAATTGCCGTCGATGGTCAACAGCCGCTGGCCGTCGGGCGAGTACACCAGCGAATTTACGCCCGCCTCCCCGCCAGTCCACTTGAAACGCTCATGGGCCTGAAAAGCGCTGATGTCCCAGAGGCGCAGCACACCATCGCCCTCGACAGTGGCGACGCCTTGGCTATCGGGGGTGAAGACCAGGCTCGTCAAATCGTCTGACAATGCGATATGTGACGTGAGTTTGCCGCTATCCATTTCAACGACCCAGGCGTTCTGCGCCGACTCAGCCTGCGCTACGACAACGCGCCGGCTATCGGGTGAGAATTGCAAGTCGCGTAACGAGCCAGCCGCAAATTCGCCAAAGTTAATCGTGGGCTGCGAAAGCCGCAACGCTGCGCGCAAGGCGCTTTCCGCTTCAGTGGTATGCGCGCGGTCAACAGCCGCGCGCGCCAGACGTAGGCCCAAAATCCGGACTGGATAATCGGGGTCGACGAGGTCAATATCGAGGTTGTTCAGGGCGGTGGCAGCCAGCCGCCGTGAATCGGCGATGGCCGCTTGCCGCTGCGCTTCGTCGCGCTGCAGATTCGCATTGATTTCAGCCGTCGCGCGGATATTCGCTTCGGTCACGGCCTGGGTACTGGCCGCTTGTGCTGTGCGGGCATTGGCCACCGCTAACGTACTGGCCGCCTCAGCCGTGGCTGCGTTGCGACTGGCCGTGTCCGCATTTTGGTTCGACTGCACGCCGAACACGCCCGCCAGCACGCCCAGGACCAGCGCAATGCCCAGTGCCCCGATCAGATACACGGCCCAGCGGCGCAGCTTGACCGCCGAGCGCGTTTGCTCCTCGGCCCGCTGCTTTTCCGATTCGGCCAGCAGGCGCGCATCGTCCAGTTCTCTTTGCATGCGCGCCGCTTCGCGCTGCTGCTGGGCGTTCTCAGCCTCAACGCCTGCTTCAACAAACGCTTGCGCCAGTCCACTCAACACGATTCTGCCCGCAGATGGGGCGTGTGCTATCTTCTGCGCCGCCAGTCGCTCGCGGGCATTCGCCAGCCGCGCGCCGACGTACAAGTAACTCGCGTCGCGGTGTTGATCGGCCCATTCCTGCGCGTCCTCCGCGATTTGATTTTGCAGCGCGATCACGTCGCGATTCTCATTAACCAGTTTGCGCAGCCACGGCCACGCATCAATCAGCTTTTCGTGCGAGATGGTTACAATGTCGTGACCCGCTTGCTCGTTTGTGATCACCAGGCGCGCGTCGGCCAATTTGCCCACGACTGTTTCCACTTCAGATCGCGCCACGCTCGTCGGCGCCAGCTCTTCCAGGGCGGCCGTACGGCGCGTGTCTTCCGCGCCGCGCCCCACCTGAATCAACCCGCTAAACACGTCGCGCGCGATGCGCTGCTCGTCAGCGCTCAACTGCAGCAACGACTGATCGGCGTGGCGTTCCAACGCTTTGTGAATGCCGCCGCGCGCGAAGTAATCCTTCAACGTCAGTGCCAGGATGCCGCCCTGCGCCTGTTGAGCGTCGAACAGGTCTTTCATGGCGAACTGTACCAGCGGTAGCGCGCCCGGCTCACTTTTCATATCCGCGATGATCTGCGCGACCAATTCCGGCTCCACTTTCAGACCCACGCGCAGGGCGGGTTGCGCAATGGCGCTGACCAGCTCGGCAGGCGTCATCGATCCGACCTGCAAGAACTGCTCATTAAGCAAAGCGTTGAGTTGGGGATAGGTCGCGCAGTTTGATACGAAATCCGAGCGCATCGCAAACACGAACAGCACGCGCCCGTGCTCGACCGTCGCCGCGTGTATCAGTAAGTTCAGAAAAGCGGCACGTTCTGATTCTTTTGTTACTTGCGTGAATGTCTCTTCAAACTGATCAACCAAGATCACGGCGCGTCGATCACGTTTGTCGGTTAGGGCAATCTCGGCCCATTGATGCAAGATCGTTGGATCGGTCAGGCCGCGGGTGCGAATATCCTCGCCTGCGTTGAGTGTGTCCGCCAGGCTAGCTGCCACCCGCGCCAATTCGCCGATCGGATCGCGGCCCGGCCGCAGCGCTTCATACCGCCATTTTTCGCTGCCCGGCAGTGCCCCCTGTTTCAAAGCGTGTAGCAAGCCCGCCCGCGCGATCGACGACTTGCCACTGCCCGACGGTCCAGTGATGAACACGTAGCGCGCGGCTTTCATCCGCTCAAGCAAGTCACCAATCAGCGAGGCGCGGCCAAAGAAAAGATCGGCGCTGTCTTCATCGAAGTGCGCGAGGCCCAGGTAGGGGCAGCGGCCGTCGAAGGGGCGGGGTTGAAACGTCGTGCTGATCTGTGAGATGAGCACGCTGACTTGCTCGACGGTGTAGCCTTGATACGAGACGATCTTGTCACGCCCGACGACATCGCCGCCGATGTGGACCTGCTCGGCGTCGACGCTCACACCATCGGATTGGTTTTGAAGTAGGTTACTCATAGTGGCTTCTGGCTCAGAGAGTGCGGGACACCATACGGAGCGATTGTGTTGTGAATCGCAGTATATCACGTTCAATTACAGAAAGGTAACAAGCCTGTTCCACCTCGCTAGTGGAACCCAGTGATCAAAGTCCCGAAAAACTCACACGCCAATGTTTGGGTAAGTGCTTAGCCTGAAAGTTGCGAATTTCATCAGGCGCCCGCGCAAAGGTCGGCGTGTAGAAAATCGTACTGTCACGTTTGACCGTCACCTGGAGAGGCTCAGGCGCAGCAAGCGTGTCTCGCGGTTCCAGTTCTGTGCTACTCACGCTGTCATCTCAGATTCAAAAGCGATCGCATTGAACCAGATGATCGAGCGGAACGAATCAGCGGGATGCGCCTGTTGCAGTAACGATGCGCACGCGGCCGGTCGCCAATCACACGCGCGCGTTCGTGTGACTTCCTTCAGCGGAGACGAACCGTGTTGCGCTATCGAAATTAAGGATGAGATGAGCATTGGCAGGCCAGGTGTCACACTCGATGAGATTGGGCGGGGTGACTTGCAGCGTGTTTGGATCGAAACGGCGAATCAGCCGGTCGCCGTAGTCATAGATCAAGTCCAATCTTTCCCCGATCCCTATCAGTTATAAATGCCGGGTGAAGAACTCGACGATTCTGTGGCGATATTTTTCCGGCTGATGGATGTGAAGATCGCGATGCGCGGCTTCCGGGACGCGCCAGATTTCCCTGGGTTCGCCGGCGTGCGCAAAGGCCAGATCGCTCTCGACTTTAGGCACGATCATATCCTGCTCGCCGAACATCAACAAGAGTGGCCGCGGCGCAACCCGGCCGATCCACCGCGCGAGATCGATCTCAAACAGGTTCAACCGTGTCCGCAAGCAGGCCGTGATTAACAGCAAACGCGCTAACACATACGCTGCACCGTCAGGCAGGCCGCGCTCGATCAAGCCGCCCGCTACGGCGCTCACGATCGTCACGAACGGACTATCGACGACCAACGCATGGATGTCCTCATAGACTGCTGCAGTCGCGATCGCCACCGTGCCCCCCATCGAAAAACCCAGCACGCCGATGCGTTCCGCGCCTTTTGATTTGGCAAACTGAACCGCGGCGATTAAGTCGTAGCGCTCGTTGAAGCCAAGCGTTACCACTTCGCCTTCACTCTGCCCGTGCGCACGCCAGTCGAAGAGCAGCACATTGAAGCCCGCCTCATGCAGCCACGGCGCAACAGGCACATCCGCGTCCAGTGATCCATTCGCGCCGGAGCAGATGATGATTGTCTTCACGGAGTTTTCCGCCGGAATGTACCAGCCACGCAGCGTCAATCCATCCCCCGATTGGAACTCGGCGGCCTCAGCGGTTAGCCCGTAGTTCGTGGGTGTATCGGCCTCATCGGGTGGCCGCCGCGCCAGCAGATAATTCGAGCCGAGCCAGGCGACGGCGGCGATGAAGAGCAGGGGGACAAGTAGGATGAGAAAGAAGAGCATCGTTCGCTCGTAGTGCGTATTGCGTGGTGCGTAACGAGCTACACCATACGTTTCAGACTTGGTAGCATCTCTGCCTTCAACACGTCAAACGTGCCGGTGAAGATCGACTCGCGGATCTGCCGCATCGTGTCCAGCAAGAAGTGCAAATTGTGGATCGAGGCGAGATACAGGCCCAGGATTTCCTTGGACACCATCAAATGCCGGATGTAGCTGCGCGTGAAATGTTGGCAGGCATAGCACGGGCAGCCTGCTTCGATGGGCGCCTGGTCTTCGCTGAGCGATAGATTACGCAAGTTGATTCGGCCACTGTGCGTGAACGCCGCGCCGTGCCGCGCCAAACGTGTGGGCAGCACGCAGTCGAAAATATCGATGCCGCGCGACACCGCTTCGAAGAAATCTTCCGCCGTGCCCACGCCCATCAAGTAACGCGGTTTGTTTTCGGGTAGTAGTTGATCAGTGAGATCAAGCACCGTATGCATCTGTTCTTTTGTCTCACCCACGGCCAATCCGCCCACGGCATAGCCCGGAAAATCCAGATCGATCAGGAAGCGCGCCGACTGTTCGCGCAGATCGGGAAAGACGCCGCCCTGCACGATGCCGAACAACGCCTGATCCGATCGGGTGTGGGCTGTTTGGCAGCGTTCGGCCCATAGATGTGTGCGGCGCAGCGCCTTCTCGTTGTATTCGCGCTGGGCGGGCGGCGCGCATTCGTCCAGCACCATAGCAATATCCGCGCCGAGGTTCTCCTCGATCGACATGACCTTCTCCGGCGTGAAGCGGTGTGTGCTGCCGTCCAGGTGCGAGCGGAACGTGACGCCATCGTCGTCGACTTTGCGCAGGTCTTGCAGTGAGAAGACTTGAAAGCCGCCAGAGTCGGTGAGCAGCGGTCCAGCCCAGCCCATAAATTGATGCAGCCCGCCCATGCGCGCAATGAGCTCATCGCCGGGGCGGAGGTAGAGATGATAGGTGTTGGAGAGAACCAACGTCGCGCCGAGTTCCTTCAAATCACGGGGCGGTACGCCCTTCACGGTCGCCGCCGTGCCGACAGGCGCGAAGACGGGCGTGGGAATATCGCCGTGCGGAGTGTGAAACACTCCGGCGCGGGCGCGGCCCACTTGCGCGAATTTTTCGTAGGTGAAGATCAAAGTACTACTCAGGGGAAAGAATTTTATCGGCCAAATCTGGGCGTACACGCTCAAAGTCATGGACATTCAATGTCACGATTTGATCGACGCGAGCGAGTTCAGCCGCTTGCAGGAGTAAAGCGTCAAAAATAACACCGCCCCTAAGTTCCACAGCCGCTAACTGCTCAATAGTCAATGTGTAGTCAGCGACAGACAGCGGAACGATCTCAAATCGCGCTAGAACATCCTGGCGCAGCAAGTCACGAACGGCTTTGGAAGTCAGGCGTGGGCGAATCGGAAAAGTGGAGAGAACAGAGTACAGCTCAGCCAGGGAATGAGCAGCCAGTACACCGCTGTCGGTGGCCGTCTTGATCCGCTGCATCCACGGCTGTGCCTGAGCATGGGCCGGATGAACTTGCACTAAGGCAGCGATTAGGACCGAGGTATCGAAAAAGATCCTCATGGAATGGCCTGGTCCAGAAAGGTGCGGATGCGTTTCTCACGCTCCTGTTGAACAATGTCCGTCACATCACCGACAAGTTCACCCGTGGCAACCAGGATACCGTCTTCCTCAACAAGGATGGGTTCTTCCGCTTGCGGGCTGAGGCGCACTTCACCTTGCCCGCCTTCTTCGACGACCAGTGTCATACCCGCGGTCAAATGAAGGCGTCGCCGGATCTCTGGCGAGATCAAAATATGTCCTTCGTCGTCTACTTGAACCGCAATGTCCTGAAGCATAGTTGCCTCCTGCTGCCGCAAACCCTGTCATATTGCTGTTCCATGCGAACTGGCGATTCAAGGTTATTATAGCACGGCGATGTCAACGAATGATCTCGAATCAACGGATGGCAGCGGATGGACATCGGATAAACGAATGCGCGCGCTGAAAAGGGTAGTGCTATACTTGCGCCATCCCTGTGCGGTGTACGTGTCATGAGTGAACCAATCAGAAATCAGAAATCAGAAATCAGAAATCTCCCTCGCCCCACTTGGGCTGAAATCGATCTACTGGCGTCGGAATACAACATCCGCCGGATTCGCAGCCTGCTTGCGCCAAACGTCAAGGTGCTGGCGATGATCAAGGCCGAGGCCTACGGGCATGGTATGGCTGGCATCGCGCGTGCGGCTGAACGGGCCGGGGCGTCGATGCTGGGCTTTGCGTCGTTGTCGGAAGCGCTGTCGTTGAATGATAATAAGCGTCCTGAGCGGAACGAAGTGGAGTCGAAGGACGCGCGCTCTTCGACTGTGTTCCGCTCCGCTCACGCCGTACCCCAGCCACAGGCTGGGCGGCGCGCTAGGCGGGATGCTTCGCTTCCCAGACTTGTCGTGGGCTGGACGCCGGGCTGGCTGGCCGAGGCGGCGATTCAGAACGATGTGACCTGCACGCTGACCGATCTTGACACGGCGAATGAGTTCGCCCGCGCCGCACAGTCGCTTGGCAAACCGGCGCGCGTGCACGTGAAGGTCGATACCGGGATGCATCGTTTGGGCTTCATGCTTGATGAAGCAGTGGATGCTATTGCGAAGATCACTTCAATGGAAGGGCTGATCCTTGAAGGAGTCTTCACGCACTTTGCCAAAGCCGATGAAGCCGATCCCGCTTACACCTACGGCCAGTTCGAGCAGTTCAAACGCATCTTGAGCGAAGTGGAAGCGCGCGGTATTCATATCCCGATCAAGCATTGCGCCAACTCGCCGACGATTTTGCGCTTCCCTGAGATGCACCTCGATATGGTCCGGCCCGGCATCATTCTACACGGCCTGCATCCCAGCGAGGATGTGCTGTGCCCTACCGACTTCAAGCCCGTGATGACGTTGAAATCCGTGATTGCTGCGGTGAAACTGCTGCCGCCCGGATCGGCGGTGTCGTATGGCGGTACCTACGTTACGCAAGGGTACGAACGGATCGCCGTCGTCCCGATCGGATATGCGGATGGCTTCCGGCGCAAGCCCAACAACTGGGGCGAGGTGTTGGTGCAGGGCCGCCGGGCGCCGCTTGTCGGTCGGGTGTGTATGGATCAGTGCATGATCAACGTGACGCATCTGCCTGACGTGAAGCTGGGCGATGAAGTCGTGCTCATCGGGGCGCAGGGGGACGATCGGATTCGGGCTGAGGACGTGGCGATGAAACTCGGCACGAACAATTATGAGACCGTTTCATTGATCATGGCACGCGTGCCGCGCCTGTATTTGGCGGAATGACATGCAGCACGTATGACAATCAGCGTTTGACAGCCGGGCTGCTTCTGACTACAATCACCTTGTATTCTAGTTGTGATTCATCGGCAGCATAGGAGAGCGCGGACTACGGTCCGCCACCGAAGGGGCAAGTCGATCGATGGCTGAATTGATCAGGCGAAACTCTCAGGTCAAGCAACTCTGCAGCCGAATCTCCTGAAGGCCGTCCGACAGGGGACACACAGCACTTGTGTGTTCCCTGTTTTCTTTTCAAAATCGAACCCAAAAATCTACCTAGGAGCGAGGCCATGAATTTCCCCACCGATCTGAAGTATGCTAAGTCTGATGAATGGATCCGCGTCAAGGGCAGCGAGGCTGAGGCCGGTTTGACCGATTACGCCCAGAGCCACTTAAGCGACATCGTTTACGTGGAACTGCCTGAAGTCGGCGCAGAGTTTAAGCAGGGCACAGCCTTCGGCTCGATCGAGTCGGTGAAGGCCGCGTCGGACCTCAACCTGCCAGCCAGCGGCACAATTACCGCCGTGAATGAAGGCCTAGCGGACACGCCCGAAGTCGTCAACAGCGATCCGTACGGCAAAGGCTGGATCGTCAAGTTCACGCTGAGTGATCCGAGCGAGCTAGCCAGCTTGATGGACGCGCAGGCATATGAAGCATATTGCAACGAAAGAGGCTAACGAATAACGAGTAAAAAGTAACGAGTAAAGCCGATCGGAGTTACTCGTTACTCATTACTTGTTATTGGTTAGAGAAAGGCAATTGGCTATGACCTACATCCCACACACCGACGCCAATCGCAAAGAAATGCTTGAAGCGATCGGTGTCAAGACTTTGGAAGAGTTGTTCCCGGCCGTGCCGGACAAGGTTAAGTTTCCTGAATTACGATTACCGGCTGCGCTCTCTGAAATGGAAGCCTTCTGGGAGATGCAAGGGCTGAGCGAAGCGAACGCGGACGTGAATCACTACGCGTGCTTCCTCGGCGCGGGCGCGTACAACCACTACGTGCCGCACACCGTCGATTACGTGCTGCGCCGCAGCGAGTTCTACACCGCTTACACGCCCTATCAACCCGAAGTCAGTCAGGGCACGCTGCAAGCGATGTTCGAGTATCAATCGATGATCTGCCAGTTGACGGGCATGGAGGTGAGCAATGCCAGTCACTACGATGGCGCGACTTCATTGGCCGAGGGCGTGCTGCTGGCGCTGAATGCGACGAAGGGCAACCGCAAGAAGATTGTGCTGTCGCCCGCGGTACATCCGCAGTACCGATCGGTGGTGCGCACCTACACGCAGGGTATGGGCGTCTCGATCGTGGGTGATAACAACCTCAAGGCCGCTGTCGCCGATCTGGTGAAACTGCTCGACAAAGAGACGGCCTGCCTTGTCGTGCAAAGCCCCAACTTCTTCGGGCAGATCGAAGATATGAAGGGCGTGGCCGAGGCCGTGCATGCGGTGGGCGCGCTCTTGATCGTCGCCACCGATCCGATTGGGTTGGCGATTCTCACGCCGCCTGGCAAATATGGCGCGGACGTTGTCGTCGCTGAAGGCCAGCCGTTGGGCATCCCGCTATCATACGGCGGGCCGTATTTGGGTATCTTCGCCACGAAGCATGCCTACGTGCGCAAGATGGCCGGCCGGTTGGTGGGTGAGACGGTCGATGCGGATGGCAAGCGCGGTTTTGTGCTCACGCTCTCCACGCGCGAGCAGCATATCCGCCGCGAGAAAGCCACCTCCAACATCTGCACCAATCAAGGCTTGCTGGCGCTAGCCGCTGCGGTGTATCTGGCGACGATGGGCAAGTGCGGACTGGATCAAGTGGCGCGGCTGTGCTGGCACAAGAGTCACTACGCCGCCAAGCGCTTGGGCAGCCTCAAAGGCTACAGTGTGTGGAACAACCAGCCGTTCTTCAAGGAATTTGTCGTCAAGATGCCGAAGCCGGTCGAGGCAGTGAATGAATTCCTGCTCGACGAGTTCGACATCATCGGCGGGTACGATCTGGGCCGGGATTATCCGCACTTGAAGAATCACATGCTGATCGCGGTGACCGAGACGAACAACAAGGTCGAGATCGACGATTTAGCCGAGGGGTTAAAGGAGGCCGCCGAGCAATTGTAAATCACAGACGATCACGTCATTGCGAGCGTCCCGAGCGATGTGCAGCAAAGTCGAAGGACGCGAAGCAATCTCATAGGGACAGAGGAGATTGCTTCGTCGCAAACAACGCTCCTCGCAATGACGGGGCCAAACGTGATTCAGGCGGAAATGACTATGAACCAACAAGTCCCTTTGATTTACGAAATGAGCTCACCGGGCCGCTGTGCTATTGCGATGCCGCAGCCCGATGTGACCGAGACCGAAATTCCGGCCGAGCTGTGCCGCACCGAATTGGGCCTGCCGGAGTTGTCGCAGATCGACGTGGTGCGCCACTATCTGCGCCTGTCGCAGTTAAACTACAGCATCGACACCGGCTTCTATCCGCTGGGTTCGTGTACCATGAAGTACAACCCCAAGATCAATGAAGATGCCGCGCGCCTGCCGGGTTACGCGTTCACGCATCCGCTGCAAGATCCGTTGACCGTGCAGGGCAATCTGGCGATCATGTTCCACTTGCAAGAGTGGCTCAAAGAGATCGGCGGCTTCGCGGGCGTGACGCTGCAACCCGCCGCTGGCGCGCACGGCGAGTTCACGGGTATCTTGATCATGCGCAAGTATCACCTCGATCGGGGTGACACCAAACGCCACGTGATCTTGATTCCCGATTCGGGGCATGGCACCAATCCCGCCTCATCGGCGATGAGTGGCTTCGCTGTGAAGCAACTGGCCTCCGATGATCGCGGCAACATCGATCTGAATGCGCTGCGGGCCGCGTGCGATGACACCGTGGTGGGCTTGATGCTCACCAACCCGAACACCCTCGGCCTGTTTGAAGAACATCTGGAAGAAGTGGTGAACCTGGTGCATGGCTGCGGCGGCTTGATGTACGGCGATGGCGCCAACCTGAATGCGCTGGTGGGCATCGCCCGACCGGGTGATCTGGGCTTCGACGTGATGCACTTCAACTTGCACAAGACGTTCTCTACCCCGCACGGCGGCGGCGGACCGGGCAGCGGGCCGGTCGGAGTTGCGGAGCAGCTGGTCGATTTCTTGCCGGGGCCGATCGTGGAGATGACGTTCCCCGATGGTGAGGATGAGACTCCGTTGTATGCTTTTACCGAACCCAAGAAATCGGTCGGGCGGGTGAAGTCGTTCAATGGCAACTTCGGCATGCTGGTGCGCGCTTATACGTACATGCGCGTGCATGGACCGGACGGCCTCAAGGCCAACTCGGTGTATGCGGTGTTGAACGCCAATTACATCCGCGTGAAGCTGAACGACAAGTATCCGGTGCCCTACGATCGTATCTGCATGCACGAGTTCGTCTGCCAGGGCAAGTTCGCCGGCAGCGATGTGCGCGCGCTGGATGTGAGCAAGCGCCTGATGGATTACAACTTCCATCCGCCGACGAATTACTTCCCGTTGATCGTGCCGGAAGCGTTGATGATCGAACCGACCGAGACGGAGAGCAAGGAAACGCTTGATGAGTTCATCGACGCCATGCGGAAGATTGCGGATGAGGCGGTGAACGAGCCGGAACTGCTGCACTCCGCGCCGCACCACACGCCGGTGAAACGGTTGGATGAAGTGAAGGCGGCGAAGGATCTGGTGTTGTGCTGTATGCCGATCGAGTTTGAGGCGAAGGCCGCGGCGTAAAGCGATCCACGACGCCAAGCGCGCCGCCTGCGTTCCAGCGGAGCGCAGGGAACGGCGAGTTCACGAAGCAACACGAGGAAAGACGAGGCGATCTTAATTGGGACCGCCTCGTTGTTTGTCTGGTGACATTACTTGAGGTTGTATTGTTTAAGCCAAGTAAGCCAGCGTTGCTCAAAGTCGCTGTACTTGAGATTAAGACTGGACTCGATCGCTTCTGGCAGCGAGTTGGCATGTCCGATAGACTTGAGTAACTTGCCCACTGCGGGTGCTCCAAACTCTTTCTCGACAAAAGCGATTAACGCGGCGGCTTCGGCTTGCATCTCGCGCGTCTCACTCACAATCGGGCCGGGCACCCACAAGGATTCCAGTGGCGACATCGTCGTGCCAGCTAATCGATTGGGCTGGAAGGGATTGCTCAGTTTGGCGGACCCCAGGCGTTGATCTAGTTGGTACGTTTCCCAATCGACGATGCCAGAGAAGATGGGCAGGCCGCTCATGGTCTGCGGGGGCCAGCCATAAACCGATCGTGCCACTTTTTCCACCAGCAAAGTCAGGCTGTCTGGAACATCGAAGATCGAGAGTAGGCCCTGAGTGCTGTCGGGTGTCGGCATCTTGAACATCAATTGATCTTCGTACATCCAGCCGTAGAGCGATGTTGCTTTAGGATCGACGTACACCGTTACGGTAAGCGCCGGTGAATACGGACTGCACGACGAGCCGACGCAGGTCATTGGTTGAGTTTCACAACCCAGATCAGCACAGGCGTTGCGAATCGCTACTTCGAAGTGTGACTCGACGGGAGGAAAGTATCCTTGGGGTGGGTTGACCAGATGCACGTGTTTCGTGTCGCTGGTTATGATCAAATCGGGTCCTACTTCAAACGAGGCGATCATCACCGCCGTTTGTCCCAGATTGTTGGTCACACGCTGCCCGGTCTGATTGTCGTAGATTCCGACGGCGAGGTGATATTCACCGTCGGCCAGATCGGCGGGCAGCTGGATTTTGCTCTGGCCGATGAGGTAAGGCACATTAGGCTGTCCGCGGACATTCCTGGCTTTGATCGATTCGAGCGACAGATCGGCCTGGGCCACAACCTGGTCTTGGGAATCAAGTACGTGCACAAAACTCGTGTAACCTTCGGCGCGGGAGATGTCCCAGGACAAATCCAGTGTGAGGGTGTCCCCCGGTTTGAAACGAGTGTCACTTAATGACGTGGCAACCAATTTCGCCACATCTCCAAATTGGGTTTCAGCGGGGTGAAACGAAGGAAGAGCAAATCCACTGCCCACCACAAACTGCGTGAGTTGAACTACGACCTTACCCTGGTCAGTGGTGAGGGGCGATCCGGTTTTTGTGTCAGATACTACGACTGCAAGGAAGTAAATCTTGTCCGCCATCTCGGCGGGCAGCTTGAGGCTTACGGTTTGCTCTGAAGTTCTCGCGTTGGGCAAAGGTTGATCGCTTTGCACTACAACGTGGTCATTGGAATCAACGACATATACAAAAATGGTCAAAGCCGGACTGGCAGGAGAGACCGTCCAGTGTAATGATAGCTCAAGCGATTCGCCCGGCTTTAATTCGTCTGGTGACCAATGCGCGTCGGTCAAAGTCGCCACATTTCCGAAGTGCACGTGCAGCGGTGGAGGCGGAGTCGCCGTTGAACTGATCATCGCTTGCGCCGTTGGCGCAAGCGTCGGCAATGTGTTTTCCTCTGGCACAGCCCAGCTTTGATCTTGGATCTCAAAGCCCAGATCGGTGGGCGGCTTAGTCTCATAGCCGGTGATCGGTACACTCTGATCGACTACTTGCAGCTGCACGTTGTCCAGCCAGACTTGACCTTTGTCAGCCAACAAAATGCCATAGGCAAGGTCGACGCTGTTCTCAGGTACATCCAGAACGACCTCACACTTTTGCCAGTCATGCGTGCCCTGAATAGGACGATTCTGCATATTATCGAAACCCAACACGGTTGATTCAGGCCCGTCGACGCGCAGCCATAACCCTGCTTGGCTTTCAACCTGCTCAGCCTTCACATGTGCGGTCAGACGCACTCGCTTACCGCGATAGTTTGCAGCGTCCACTATAGTCATGAATGTTCCAAATTCAGGCGCGGTTGCTGCCATTGATTTCACGTAGGCGCTCGACTTCCCAGTGTGGACTACTTCACTGTCAAAGCCCATCTCATAATCCTGGGGTCGAGTACCGGCAATGACCCAGCCTGAAAACGATTGATCCAGATCGTGGCCTATGGTCACGCTCGGCTGGGCTGCTGTACCGGGTAGTTGTTCAGGCAGAGTAAGCGCTACATCGGTGCCAACCGCTTCTACCTGCACATCGTCCACCCAAATCTGGCCTTCTCCTTGCATGATGACGCCAAAGGCAATTCGATCGCTATTCTCAGGCACCTCGAAAACGAGGCTTTGTCTCTGCCACAAAGGTGTGCTGTAGATGAGTTTATTGATGTCTTTCTGTTTGGTATTGTAAGAACCAAAAGCGCCTGCTACCAGCTGCACGGTGGCGTCGACCTTTTCGAACTTGAGGTAAGCTGTGACGCGCAAGCGTTTACCACGATACGCTTCAGCCTTGACGCTTTGTACTAAGACGGCAGAACTTATCGGGTTCGCTTGTTTTGACTGAATATGAGCGCTGGCTTGACCACCGTAAACATTCACGGTATCGATACTCGTCGTGTAGTTTTGAGGATTCCTTTCCGGTAACCAACCTTCCAGGCCCGCTTCGAAATCCAGGTTAGTGGGTTGGACTAGTGGTGGGTCCTCCGTCGTTTCCGTTGTCGCCACTTCCTGTCCTACGATTTCCAGTTGCACATCATCGACCCAGACCTGGCCGCGGCCCATTAAGAAAAAGGCAAAGCTGATGCTCGTCGCCTCATTCGGCACATCGAGCACCAGATCATATTTTTGCCAGTCCGTCGTTCCTTGAATGGGCCGGTTGTTCATGTCAGCGAAGCTCAGAGTTTGGATCTGAGATCGGTTAATGCGCAGCCACAGCCCCGTCTGCCTTTCGACTTCCTCCGTCTTGATATAAGCTGATAAGCGTATCCGTTTGCCATGATAACTGTCTGCAGGAGTGCCCTGCATCAAGGCGCCAATACCTTTGGGCACGTCTGCCTTCGATCGAATGAAGCCGCTGGCCTGACCGGTATACGCAACCGATTGATCGACTCCAAATTCATAGCTCGCCGGAGCGTCGCCATCGATGTACCAGCCACCCACGCGACCCGTATTAGAAATGAGGCGACCGCCAATTTGATCGGCGGTTGGAGAAGCCGTGTTGGCCAACACGATCACGACCATCAGCAGCGCAGCAACCGCCGTCATTCCCAGCAGCGTTTGGCGGGAATAGTGCCACAGGCGTGTGGCGCGCGACGGAGGCTGTAGCCTCGGCGCAATCGCCTCAAACGTCAGCGAGAGCGGCACATTGGCGGCTTTCAACTCGGCGGTGAGTTCACGACGTACGCGCTGCTGTAAGACATTCAATTCGCTTAAGTGCGCGCGGCAGGTCGGACAACTCGTCAGGTGCGCGTCCAGCGTTTCACGCTGCGCGTCGTTCAACGTTTGATGAAGGTAGGCATTCAACTCTTGATCAGTGAGATGGGCGTTCATAGCGCTTGCTCCTCTTCCAGCACCGCCAGATCATCGGGGGCCAGTCGGGTACGTAATTGATCGAAGGCGAGCCGCACGCGCGATTGCGCGGTGGGCACGGGACAGCCGACGATGTCGGCAATTTCTCGATAGGTGTGTCCGGCCCAGTAACGCAGCAGGATCACCTCGCGCAGGGGCGGTTTCAATCTTTGAATGGCGTCCCACACTTCGCTATGAATTTCCCGGCGGCGGGCCAGGTGTTCGGGCGTGGCGGACGGATCGGCGATGTCGTGGCCTTCTTCGAGCCATGTAAAAAGCGAGACGCTGCTCAGTCGTCTGCGGCGATAGCGATTGCGGCAGCGGCTCACCGTGATCGTGTGCAGCCACGTGGTGAAACTCGCGCGGGCGGGATCAAAGCGGCCGATGTTGAGCAGTGCGTAACTCAAGGCGTCTTGCGCAGCTTCCTCGGCGTCGGGGGCGTGGCCCAGCAGACCATAGGCCAACCGATAGACCTGCTCGCGAAACTGGTTATAGAGTTCCTCGGCGGCGCGTTGATCGCCGGCCTGCCAGCGGTGGATTAAAGCATCGATATCGGGCATAAGTCCTGACTTGCTGAATGTTGTTCTTGCTATCTTATACACGCCCAGCGGCCAATTTAATCATAGAAAATAAAAACTTCCGCAGTCGCCCTCAACTACGGAAGTTCCAAGCGGTCACAGTGGCTGGGTTCATTCCGGTGCGGGCAGCGTGAAGTAAAACGTGCTGCCGTGGCCCGGGGTGCTTTCTACGCCCGCTTGCCCGCCCATCTTTTCGACGATCGTGCGCACAATGGAAAGCCCCAAGCCATGTCCCGTCGCGCGGACTTTGGAACTTTCGCTGAAGGCGGTGAATAAGTCGGCCTGTTCTTCAAGCGGAATGCCGCTGCCATTGTCGCGTACCCAGCAGCGCAGGGTGTCATCCGATTGGCGATCACACCCCAATTCTACGCGGGGCGGCTGCCCGCCATATTTGATCGCGTTGCTGAGATAGTTGACCCACACTTCCTCGACCCACGGAGCATGGCCCCGCGCCAGCGGCCACTGGCTGGGCGCACTGATAACGGCCTGTTTCTCGGCGATGAGAAAAGCCAGCCGGGTCCGCGCCTCGGCGATGACGCACGCCATGTCGATCGGACTCAGTTCCACTGCGGCTTTGCGTACCTGGGCCAGCAGCAGCAGCTCGTCGATGATGTTGTCCATCTTCACGGCGTTGCGCTCGATCGCGGCGATGTAAGTCTGGCGTTCGTCGGGCGGTAGATTGGGGCGGGTTTGCAGCCATTCGACAAAGCCGATGATGTTGGACAGCGGGCTTTTGAGATCGTGCGCTACGGTGTGCGCGAACGCATCCAGTTCTTCGTTGCGCGCCTTCAAATCTTCGGCGTGACGGCGGAAGGCCTCGGCCGCCCGCTTCTGCTCGGTGATGTCACGCGAGATCGTGATCAAGCACTGCTCGCCGGCAATTTCGATGAGATGTGCCGAAACCAAGCCGATGCCGCGTCGGCCTAGACGGGTGTGAAATTCAAACTCCAGATCACGTACGCTGCCCTGATTGGCTTGCAGCTCCGTTAACAAGGCTGCGCGATCAGTCATGCTGCGCCAGACACCGAGCTCTTCGGTGCGGTGGCCGATGACTTCAGCGCGCGTGTAACCGGTGATGCGGAAGAAGCTGTCATTGGCATCGAGGATGCGTCCGTCGACGAAGGAACTGATCAAGATGGCATCCGGACTGATGCGAAAGGTTTTGGCGAATTTTTCTTCCGACAGCTGCAACGCTTCGGTTGTCGTTGGGCGGCGGGCCGATGTGGACATGCTGCTCCTCTTCACGCGTCTTGCGCGGCGGCCAGTTCTTCCAGCAGCTCTTTCGCCTGCCGGTGGGTTAATTCGGTCACGGGCAAATTGCCCGCGTCGAACGCGATGTGATTGAAGATCAGGAAGTTGCGGATGTCTTCATCATAGCGGCGAAAGAGCTCGGCATTCAGCACTTCGCCCAGCTGCACGGTGAGGTTAGGAATGGTCATGGGCTATCTCCCTGTCTGCTGCTTCAATTATAATCGAATCTGCGCCGAACTTTCAGGCGACTTGTGCTAAAATCCCTAACATGGAACCAAACGATCTTCTGCGCTGGATTGTAGGTCTGTTGACGGTTATCGCCAGCGGCGTCATCATCATGGTGATGGTGGCGTTGATCAAGAGCGCTCGCCGGCGTGTCCCACCTCTGCCTCCTCCCGGAGACGCACCTAGCCCGCCGCCATCAGCGCCGGCTCCCCGTCCGGCGCGTCTGCAATCCGCGCCTCTGCCGGAATTGGTGGCCGAAGCGGCCGAAACGCCGCCGGATGAACGGTTAATCAATGCGGCGGCCAGTACGCTGAAGACCCTGCCGGTCGAAATGCAAACGGCGGTCTGGGTGGCCGTGACGCCGCGCGTGTTTAACGCCGACATCCTGGCCGCGCTGCGCCCCGACTGGGCCAGCCGCGGTGTCGACGTGACCGATCGACTGCAGCGGTTGTGGTTCGTCAATGTGATGCCCGAGGGCAGTTGTGTCCAGGCGGCTGTGCGGCGCGCCATGCTGCGGCACTTGTTCCGCAAAGAAGAGCAGCGCGAAGAGTATCTGCGCAACTCGCTGCGCGCGGCTAAATATTTTCACACGCACCTGGTCGCGCAGTCCGAGGCTTACTCGGAACGCAATGCGCGTTTTGTCTCCGACACGTTCTTCCGTTTTCTCCCGCCTAATTGCCAGGCACCCGCCGACATGATCGAGTGGTTGTATCATCTGGCGGTGGGCGATCCCTTGAATGCGCAGCATGCACTGGAACAACTCGGCGATGACTGGCTGGCCGCGCGCCAAAATGCCAATCTGCAAAACTTGCTGGAGGCGCTGCGTGAACACGCCGACGAAGGCCGCCTGACCGATCCGCTCAACAGCCTGGTGTATTACTATGTGGGCCGCCTGGCCTTGCGGGCCAATCGGGTGCGTGAAGCGCTCTCGGCCCTGGAACACGCGCGGCGCTTGGCACGCGGCGATCCGACGATCACGCCGCGCATCTATCAGGCGCTCAGCATCGCGCTGGACGTGATCAATCCGCCCGATCGATCCACCGTGCCCGATAGTTCCGTATGGAGCTCGCTGGCGCGGCCGGCGGTCAATCGGCTGCATTGGAGCCTGTGGGCCGATCTGCAACTGCCGCAGCCCAGCGCCGATCGCTTGCGGCGATCCTACGAGACCCTCAATGTTTATCGGGCCGCCGGCAACCTCTCGGGCGCGGGCACGACCATGCGTCTCATCGGCGATGAACATCTGGCGCGCGGCGATTATCGACATGCGCTGGAGTGGTATCAGAATAGCCGCGATATGCTGCAGCACGCGACCCGGCGGGAAGGCGCCCGCGATTCGTTGCTGTTCGACGAAGCGCTTACCTTCAAGGCCCTGGGCGATGCGCAGTATCTGATGGGCCGAAGTGAAGAGGCACTGCAAAGTTACGAATTGGCGCTGCGCGCGCATGCGCTCCTGCCGGGCGATGAATTGAGCCAGGCCGATACCCACAAGGCCAAAGGCGATGTGCTGCATTTTCTGCGGCAGTATGCCGCGGCGCTGACGGAATACGAAGTGGCGCTGGCGGCGTATCGCCAGGGCGGGGCGGTAATCAGCGAGGGCGAAACTTTACTGGCGCAGGGCCGCTTGCTGGAAGCGCTGGATCGCCAGGAAGAGGCGTGGCGCAGCTACGAAGAGGCGCTGGAAATCTATCGACGGTGTGGTAGTGCCATCGGTATGGCGAATGCCCTGCTGGTCATCGGTAGCAGCTTGCTGCTGCGCGGGAAAGCTCCGTCGGCCGAGCAGCGCTTCGCAGAAGCGTTGAAGATCTATCGGGCGGAGAAGAACGAAGCCGGCGAGGCGGCCGCGCTGAAGGCGCTGGGTAATGCGCGCGCGAAGCTCATGCGACTGGAGGAGGCGGAGCAGTGTTATGCAGAGGCGCTGACTCAATTCAAGCTGGCCGGCCTGCGGCGCAATGTGGCTGAAACCGAACTCGCGCTGGGCCGGCTGCAGTTGCAGCGGCGGGACTATGAGGGTGCGGCGCAGCATTGTCAACTGGCGTTGATCCAGTTCCGTGACATTGAAGATCGCCGCGGGGAAGCCGATGCGCAGCTGGTGCTGGGTGAAGCGCGTCATTTGCAGCGCAACAGCGCCGAGGCGGTGAGTCTGTTCCAGGCGGCGTTAGCGGCGTATCGTCAAACGCGCGATCGCTTTGGCGAAGCTCAGGCCGATGCGCAGTTGGGTGAAGAGTTCTTGTTGTTAAATGACTATGTTAATGCGCTGACTGATTTCGAGGCGGCGTTGAATTTGTGGAAGGAGATCGGCGATCCGATCGGCGCGGTCGAAGCGCTGTATGGCCGTATCGGCCACACGCTGGCGCTGCTCGATCGCCGCGCCGAAGCCGTGCGCGCGTTTGAACTGGTAGCCGATGATCGATCCCCGTCACAGTTTGGTTGGTTGGGTTGGCGCGCCCTTACGGCGGGACAATTCGACGATGCCCTGGTGCATTTCACGGCTATGGCGAACCGCGATCAAACGGTGAGTTGGCAGATTGGTTTGGCGTTGGCGACCCTGGCGCGCGGCCACGCCACCGACGCCACGACGATCATGGAAGCGGCCTTGGATCGCGCGAACACGGTAGAACTAGGTGATGCTTGCCGCTGGTGTGAGGTTGTGGCGCGCCTGGCTCCCGATTTGAATCTGACGCCCGAACGGTTTGGCTTGAGGTGTTGAGAACTGCTCTTTGAAGAAACCGGGTTTCTCCAATCCCAATGGAATTGAACGTTTAACATGGAGAAACTCGGTTTCTTTGTTACGCCGGTTGACCCGCCCGCGACGCCTAGCGGGCCACCGGCACGTTGCGCCGGGTATGGCCGGTACGCGGGCTGGGAGCCTGATCTTGGCAGTATTGGTGCTAGAGGCGCTGCGGCAGAGCACAGCGACAACTGTAGAAACCGGGTTTCTCCAATCCCAATGGAATTGAACGTTTAACATGGAGAAACCCGGTTTCTTTGTTACGCTGGCAGCGCTTGCGGGAAGAGACTGACGATGACCAACACGACCGTCAGTAAGATGACGATGATGACCGTGACCCAGGCGACAAAATTAAACACGCGCCCATTTCTGAAGCGTCCCATCAAACGCTGGTCATTGATCAACTTGAGCATCACGATCAAGATGATGGGGAGCAGCACGCCGTTCAGGGTTTGACTGGAGAGCATCGCATCGACCAGCGATTTGATCGGCAGCAGGATGATGCCAGCGCCCAGCACGATTAAGGCGGTGTAAACGCCGAAGAAGACCGGCGCATCTCTGAAGCTGTGGCTGACGCCTTTCTCCCAGCCGAACGCCTCACACACCACATAGGCTGTGGTCAATGGCAGTACGGCGGCCGAGAACACCGACGCATTCAGCAGACCAAACGCGAACAGCAGCGAGGCGTAATCGCCGGCCAGCGGCCGTAAGGCCAACGCTGCATCTTGGGCGGACTGCACGGGGATATGGTTCTGATACAGCGTCGCCGCGCAAGCGATCATGATGAACGATGCCACCACGACGGCGAAGACCGAACCGACGATGACATCCAGGCGTTCATACGCGTAGTCGGTGATCTTCAGACCTTTATCGACAATCGACGCTTGCTGATAGAACTGCATCCAGGGCGCAATCGTCGTCCCGATGATGGTGACGACCATGGTCAGGTAGCCCGCGTCCAGTTGAAGGGTGGGTGTCACCAGCGCGTGGCCCACCTCCGGCCAGGCGGGATGCGCCAGCACGCCGGAAATGATGTAGGTGATGAAGATCAAACTGGCGACCAGAAAGATGCGTTCGACAAATTTGTAGTTGGCTTTGACGATGAGCAGCCACACCACGAGGGCGGCCACGGGCACCGAGAGATATTTACTGACGCCGAAGATTTCCAGCGAGGCGGCCACGCCCGCAAATTCGCTGACGGTGTTGGCCAGATTGGCGATGACCATGATGCCGATGATGAGGGCCGTCAGGCGCACGCCCAGGCTCTCGCGGATCAAATCGGCCAGGCCCTTGCCCGTGACGACCCCCAGCCGTGCGCTCATCTCCTGCACGATGATCAGTGCCAACACCAAGAGCGGCATGATCCACATGAGGCTGTAGCCGTAATGCGCCCCGGCCACCGAGTACGTGGTGATGCCGCCGGCGTCGTTATCGACGTTGGCGGTGATGATGCCAGGCCCGAGGACGGCTAACAGCAAGAGCAGCCGGGCGCGTAAAGGACGAATGCGATGACGAAGGGCCATGATGCGATTTTAGATTTCTGATTGTGGATTTTGGATTTGAAATACTTGACGCCCGATCAACTGTACTAACCTCAACAATCGATCCTGATCCCCGATTAGGGCTTGCCAAGAAATAAGTCCGCACTTTCGACGCTCCTGCCGGATTGCAAATCCGGCAATGGGTGGGCTGGATGTCACCATCCAGCCCAGAGCAATCTGCGGAGTTGTTCTTTGACGGCTGCTTACCTGAACAAACGCGGTATCTTCTTCTTCCACGCCGTCGGGATAATCTTATCCAGGGCGTCGTCGGCGGTGACGATGCCTTGCAAACGGTGTTGATCGTCGACGACGGGCACGGCCAGCAAGTTGTATTTGGAGACGACGTGGGCCACATCATCCTGGCTGTCCAGCGCATTGACCGTCACAACGCGGCGGTGCATGAATTCGGCGATGGGTACGTTGGGTTTGGCAATGACGAGATCGCGCAGAGAGAACACGCCGACCAGCTTGCCAGTTTCGTCGACGGCATAGACGTAGTAGATTGTCTCGGCATCCGGCCCCAGTTCACGCAGTACGGCGATGGTCTGCTCGGCGGTGAGATCGGGTGGCACCGCGACAAATTCAGTGGTCATCAGACCGCCCGCGGCATCATCAGGATACGAGAGCAGCTTGCGGACGTCGGCGGCCTCGTCCTTCTCCATCAAATTGAGCAGGTCTTCACTGCGCTGTTCGGGTAGTTCGGCCAACAGGTCAGCCGCCGCATCGGGCGACATCTCTTCCAGCACATCGGCCACACGCTCATCCGGCATCGTCTCGACCAGCGCCGCCTGAAATTCCGGCTCCACTTCTTCCAGCGTTTCAGCCACGGTTTCCACGTCGAGCGATTCGAGCAGCTTGTCGCTTTCGGTGCGGGTGAGGTCGCTGATGATTTCGGCCAGGTCGGCCGGGTGCAGATCACTGATGCGATCGCTGGAGACGCGCAGCCGCATGGGTTGATCGGGCGAGAGCAGCTCGATATCGTCCCACGAGATGGTGCCCGTCGGCCCGCCTTTGCGCTGCGATCGGCCGGTGAAGCGCTGCGCGACTTTGCCCATGCCCAGGCGGCGCATCAAGCCCAGGCCGCTGATGTCCACGTTGGCGACGTAGAAATCGACATTGACGCGCGTCAGTTCCAGATCGTTGACGCGCACCACGCGCACGCCGTCCGTGTCGATGATCTGTTTATCCAACACGTCACGCGCCAGATAAAGATCGGACGGGCCGGGCGTGTAGGGTTCGAGGTCTTTGGCCTGTTTATTGAGAGGAACGGCGGGTGCGATCAAAACGACCACATCGGACATGGGCACAATCAGGTTGCCGCGCGAACGTCTGACCACGATCGCCACCACCACCGGGTGCGGCAGGTCGCCGCGCTGGATGGCGATGAGATCATCTAAATGGCCGATACGAGTTCCGTCGACGTCGGCTACGGGTTTGCCCAGGAGTTCACTGACGTAGGGCATGATCTACCTCCTGGCATAGAAAACCCCGCGCGGGGAGCAGCGGGGCCATCGGTTGTGGTAGGGCGAATCGGATTGCATCCACCCGCTTGCATCGTAGCACTTTTGAAAGCGGGTGTCAATGTGTTTTCTATCCTTTGTTCGGCATGATCAATGGGCTGTGTGGTATAGTTGCGGCGCACTTGTGCGGCGCAAATCTTTTGAGTGTGGCTAAACTCAGTTGATCGCCAATGTACGGGCAGGGCCTTGCGCCTGTCCAAATGCGGGCGACCGCGAGGGTCGCCCCTACGGCTCAACCAGATTTAGCCCCCCAAATCTTTTTGCGACACGATTTCGGTGAGAAGGATCAACCTATGCCCAAGAGTTATCTAATCGATATGGATGGCGTGATCGTGCGTGGCAGCGAACTGATTCCCGGCGCGAACCGCTTCCTCGAGCGGCTGCCTGAACGCGGGATCAAGTTTCTGATCTTGACTAACAATCCGCTGTATACGCCGCGTGATTTGCAGCATCGCTTGCAGCGCATCGGCGTCAATCTCACGCCGGAACACATTTACACTTCGGCGTTAGCCACCGCGCAGTTCCTCAAAGCGCAGCACCCCGACGGCACCGCGTTCGTCATCGGCGAAAGCGGACTGACCAATGCGCTGCACGAGGTGGGCTACGTCTTGACGGATCACGATCCCGATTACGTGGTGGTGGGCGAGACGACGTCGTTGAATTATGAACGGCTGACCCAGGCGGTGCGCTGGGTGAGCAAAGGCGCGCGTTTCATTGCCACAAATCCCGATCCCAGTGGGCCGGGTGAGGGCGGCCTGGTTCCGGCTTGCGGCGCGATTACGGCCTTCATTGAAACGGCGACCGGCATCCAGCCCTACTTTGTGGGCAAGCCCAATCCGCTGATGATGCGCACGGCGCTGCGTTTCTTGAATGAGCATTCCCACAACGCGGTCATGGTGGGCGATCGCATGGATACCGATGTGCGCGTCGGCACGGAAGCGGGTATGGAGACGGTGCTGGTTTTAACGGGTGTCACTACCCGTGAGATGGTGGAGAAGTTCCCGTATCGACCCACGCGGATTGTGGAGTCGGTGGCGGAGTTGGAGGTATGACAAGCTGACTTCATCGTGTCATCTTGCCAGCATAGACGTCGATGACTGCTGAACCAAAAAACGTTCCTTTTGTTGCACTGCGGTATCGTGACTATCGACTGTGGTGGATCGGCCAGTTGATCTCGCAGTCCGGTTCGGCCATGCAGACGTTGGCCATTAATTGGCAAATCTCGGTGTTGACGGGGTTCAATCCGGTCGCGCTGGGACTGGTGGGCTTGTCGCGTTTCATCCCGATTGTGATCTTCTCGCTGGTCGGCGGAGCCGTGGCCGATGCGCGCAATCGCCGCAAGCTTTTGATCGCCACGCAGTCCATTCTGGCGGTATTAGCCGCCGTATTGGGGTTGTTTTCTTCGGCGGGCTTGTCTGTGGTGTGGCCGATCTATGTCATCAGTGCAATGTCGGCGGCGACGCTGGCTTTTAACAATCCGGCACGGCAGGCGTTGATTCCGGCGTTGCTGCCGCGTGAATATCTGGCCAACGCGTTGAGCCTGAATTCGGTCATGGGGCAGATGGCGACGATCGGCGGGGCGCTGCTGGGCGGAGTGCTGATTGGTTTGTATGGTACCTCGATCGTGTACTGGTTGAATGCAGTGTCGTTTCTGGCCGTGATCGCCGCATTATTCGTGATGCGTCCCGCGCCGCAGGAAAGTCGCCGCCGGGTCTCCGTTGGATCGGTGCGCGAGGGCCTGCGCTTTGTCTTTCACCAGCCGATCATTCTGTCCACGATGCTGCTCGATTTCGTCGCCACGTTCTTTTCCTCGGCCAATCAACTGCTGCCGATTTTTTCGGCGCAAATCCTGAATGTGGGCGCGCCGGGTCTGGGCGCATTGACCGCGGCAACGAGTATTGGTTCGTTTATCGCGGGCGGCTTAATGGGCTTCGTTGCGCGCGTGAAGAAGCCGGGGCAGGTGATTCTGTATGCGGTGGCCGTGTACGGCCTGGCGACGGTGCTGTTTGGCCTGTCGCGTGACTTTGTGATCTCGCTGCTCATGCTGGGCGTGACGGGCGCCTCCGACACCATCAGCACGATTTTGCGCGGAACGATCCGGCAGTTGGTGACACCCGATGAGATGCGCGGCCGTATGACGTCGGTCAATATGATCTTCTTCATGGGCGGGCCGCAGTTAGGCGAAATGGAGGCGGGTTTTGTCGCGGCTTTGCTTGGCGCGCCGTTGAGTGTGATCACGGGCGGCATCGGCTGTCTGATTGCGGTGGTGTTGACGGCGTGGAAAGCGCCAGCCTTGCGTAAATTTGACGACGAAGATTTGAAGCAAGCGAATGCCGCGCTGGTGGCAGCGGGGAAGTAATGACACGTTGCGCGTGACACGATGAAGGGATAACAAGATGACCAGTCACCCTGGCATCTTGTCATCTTGCCAGGCTTAGAGCAGTTCAGTCAGCTTAGGAACGGCATCATCCTCTAGTGACTGTATCGCCGTGCGCAGGAAGTGTGTGAAGCGGCGCTGGACATCGTCGGTGGCGGGAAAATCTTCGAATTTGTCGCGCAGCGCCATAAGACACGCGCGATAGAGCAACAACGGATCGGCAGCGGCAAGGCGGCAATCGAAAACATCGTCATCCTGCACCGCGCGGCGCTGGGCGAAGAGGATGAGCACTTCTTCGATGAAGAGTTCTTCCAGTGATAGCGTCTGGCGAGCGTGCTCCAGCAACGGCGCCGGCGAAGTGATCTGGCAGATCGTGCGGCGATCGTCCGAGATGATCTGGAGTGTGCCGCCAAAGGTAAACGCCTTGACGTGTTCGTGGCGCGCGTCTTCAATGTCGATCTCGCCGGCACAAACGCGATAGGTGTTGTCTTGGGCCCACGAATGCACGACATTCAGTTTCGTCGATCCGCTGGCGGTGGCGATCAGGCAGGTGAATGATTCGGGATCGAAGTGCTCGCCGGTCGGGATCGAACGAATCACCACATCCAGTTGCGGATGGCCCAGCTCGTGCGGATCGGCCGGGGGATGGAAGCAGTAGCCGAGTTGTTCGTTGACCGGTTGAAAGACGGCCATGTGATACACTCCGTGTTAGAAATTTCCTGCGCAGTACACCTGCCATTGTAAGCTGCGCGGCCATTGTGGCAAGTGACCCTATGGACTCAGCCTTACTCATCATCAATTCCGAACTCCGCCTTCCGCCAGCCGAGCTGCAGTATCGCTTTGCGCGCAGCGGCGGGCCGGGCGGGCAGCACGTCAACAAGACCGAGACGCAAGTGGAATTGTTGTTTGACGTGGCGCACTCACCCAGCCTCACCGATCAACAGCGTCAGCGAATTCTAAGCAAACTCAAGAATCTGATCGATCAGGAGGGCGTGCTGCATCTCACGTCGCAATCAGAGCGCAGTCAGCTGCGCAATCGCGAGGCGGTGACGGAACGCTTTCAATCCGTCATGGCGGCAGCACTGCATGAGCCGAAGAAACGCCGGCCCACCCGGCCCACGGCGGCGTCCAAGACCAGACGCATCGAAAGCAAGAAACGGCGCGGGCAGACCAAACAACTGCGCCGCGACACGCCACACGAGTGAACTGCCCATGTTCAATCGAACGGAGATCGCTCAACGTCACCCCTGGCTGCTGCAGCGCGCACGGCGCATGATCATCGGCAACGATCTGGACGCGCTGCTCTCGGCGCAGTTCTTGCAGCACACGCTGGGCTGGGCGGTGGCAGGCTTCTATAACTACACCACGCTCTACGTCGCTCCGGCGATCGATCCGCGTGAGTGCGTGTGGGTCGATCTCGATATCTACGATCCGGCCTACTGCTCGATCGGCCATCACATCCTGCGGCCCACACCCGCCGATCGGATCCCCGGCCACCGCTCGAGCGTGAATCCCAACTTGCTGCGCGGCATCGATCAGACGGACTTCACCCACAAGTATCCTCTCGGCACCATCCACTTTTTACTGTGGCTGCACGATGCGCGCGTGAGAAACAAGCGCGCCTGTACGCTGCTGTTGTGGCTGGCCGATTCCACGTGGATCAATGCGCAGCGCTATCGGGCTAACGTGCGAACGTGGCTGTTTGAGTGGCTGCCCGTGCCAGAACTGATCGGCACGTTCGATCAAACGGCCACCTTGGACTTTGAGGCGGAGATGCAGACGCAGGTGTTGAGCAAATTGCAGCTGGCCGAGTTGGAGCCGGGCAATGTGCAGAATGTCTCGCAGCATCTGGGATTGGGCGGGCATCAATGCGCGTGGGACAAGCCGGACGACTTGTCGCAGGTGCGCCGCGTGACCGATTTGATCTATCGCACGACGGGTTGGCGCGCGCCGCTGTTCCCGCGCGAATTCAAGGCGATTCAAGGTGTGCGTCATTCGGCGCGCTTGCCGGAATTAATTCAGAAACACGGCTCGTTCGATCAATTCCTGGTGAGTGAGAAGGTATTCTCGTATGTGATTCCGAATCGGGAGCGGGTGAATTACACGACGGGGATCGTGATGAGTAACGAGTAACGAGTAATGCGTAAAGAGCTTCATCCCGGCCACGACTTCACTACTCTGCTTCATCATATTCAAGCAGCGCAAACACCTCAGCGACCAACCCCACATGTTCTTTGCCGTGGTTGATGTAGTAACAAATCGAACGAAGTGAATCCGAGGCTGTGGCGCGCTTTGCTTCCTTCGTCAGATGCCACACGTGCTGATCGAAACTCCACTTGTTAAGCCGAGGAAGTGACGACCAGCGTTCGCTGCCGACGCGATCTGTATACCAGCGCAGATCTTCGACGATGGAGCGCAAGCGGCTGCTCTCGTTTTCCACAGATTGTGTTCTGGCCGCCAGTGTGCGGTAGGCTGATTCAAGTTGATCGAGCATCAGCGGGACGACGGGGGCGGGTTCCGGTTCAATGATCTGCGTCACCCGGCCCAAAATGTCGCTGCCCTGAACCCAGCCGTTGACCTTGCCGACGCTGTTGACGATGAGAAACTGATCCCCCTGAATTTCCTGCACCAGATGGATGATGTGCCCGTTGTGCCATTTGACGAGCACGATGTCTCTCACCTGAACTTCGTGCACATCGACAACGGGCGACATGGTGAGTGTCTGACCGTGCTTGACGGCCGCTCGCATCGAAGCGAGATCGCCGCCGTCGGGTTCTGTCCACGTGTACGAACGGCCTTCTTTCAAAGCGTCGAGCAAATGATTCTTACGTTTCGTCATCGGTAGTTACCTCTGTTTCATTCACATACCCTGCGCGGCCTCGATCAAACTCTGTACGCCGGCTTCCGGCCCGCCGGCATAGCCAAACACCGAAGTGCCCGCCACGAAGACGCGCGCGCCTGCTTCATAGGCCGCGCGAATGGTTTGCTGATCGACGCCGCCATCAATTTCGATCTCGCACTGCGGATTGCGAGCATCCAGCATTTCCCGCATCTGCCGGATTTTCCGCAGCGTATAGCCGATAAACTTCTGCCCGCCGAATCCCGGATTAACCGTCATCACCAGTACCAGATCCAGATCTTCGACGATTTCATCCAGCACGTGCACGGGCGTGGCCGGGCAGAGGGCGACGCCTGCCTTCTTGCCCAGCTGCTTGATGTGCTGAATCGAGCGATCGAGACCGTAGGCCGCGGCCTCTTGATGCACGATGATCAGATCGGCGCCCGCCCGCGCGAACTCTTCCAAATAGCGATCGGGCTGCACGATCATCAGGTGCGCTTCGAGCAGGGTGTTTGTCGCCCGACGCATCGCCGCGACAAGCGGCATGCCAAAGCTGATGTTGGGCACGAACACGCCGTCCATCACGTCGACCTGAAAGCGTAGCGCGCCGCCGCGTTCCGCGGCTTGCACTTGTTCCTGTAACTTCAAAAAATCGGCGGCCAGAATCGACGGGCAAATTTGGGCTGTGGACATGTTATCCTCGGTAGTATTGATTTGCATCAGTTGGTTCTTCCGGTTTTGGCTGCCAACCAGAAACCGGGTTTCTCCGAGCTAATCGCTCCATTCCTTCCGAAATGGAGAAACCCGGTTTCTTGATTTGGGTTCAGTAGCATGTTGACTTACAACGGCCTGACCTTCGCCGCAGCCGCCGCATCGACCAGCCAGTGCAGTTGACCGTTGACCGGTTGAATCAACTGCGCGGGCAGCACGTCGGGTTGATATGGTCCTTCAAGGACGCGCCACAACACCTCGGCTTTGCCTGCGCCTTCCACCAGAAAAGCACTGTGGCGCGCGGCGTTGATCAGCGGCGCGGTGAATGTCACGCGCCATGTGGCCATCACTTCGACGTATTGCGGTACGACCCAACGCATCTGCTCACGCAGCGCTGCCGTGCCCGGAAAGAGCGAAGCCGTATGCCCGTTGTCGCCCAGGCCCAGGCAGATGAGATCGAACGTCGGGAAGGTCGAGGTGCGGAAGAGCGCTTGCAGTTCTTGCTCATAGATCATGGCCGCCTGCACTGGATCGATCTCACCCTGAATGCGATGAATGTGGTCAGGCGGCAACGCGACGTGATCGAGCAGCACTTCACGCGCCATGCGATAGTTGCTGCCAGCCAGGGCGTCATCAGGCGATACACAGCGTTCGTCGCCAAAGAAGATGCGCACCTTGCTCCAGTCGATGCGATCGCGGTAGCCGGCTGTGGCCAATCGGGCGTAGATAGGACGCGGCGTGCCGCCGCCCGACAACGCGATCGTGAAACGGCCGCGCTCGGCAATCGCTTGCGCCACGAGATCGACGATGAAATCCGCCGTGCCGTCGATGAAGCTGTGACGATCGGGATAGACCACCAGGTTCGCCATTAACTGTTCCTGCCACGCAGGCGGCGATAGCGCCGGATTAAGGTGTTCGTCGAACTATCGTGCTGGAGATCAGGCACCGCCTCATTTTTTAGTTCCGGGATAATGCGCTGCGCCAGCGCCTTGCCCAGTTCCACGCCCCATTGATCGAAGGCGTTGATGTCCCAGATGACGCTCTGCGTGAACGTGCTGTGCTCATACAACGCGACCAACTTACCCAGCACTTCGGGCGTGAGCTGATCCGACAGGATCACAGTGCTCGGCCGGTTGCCTTCGAACGTGCGGTGCGGCACCAGCCAAGCGGGTGTGCCTTCGGCTTGCACTTCTTCTGCCGTCTTGCCAAAGGCCAGCGCCTCGGCTTGCGCGAACACGTTGGACATCAGCAGATCGTGATGATCGCCCAGTGGATTGAGCGAGCGCGCAAAGCCGATGAAATCGCAGGGGATCAACTTGGTGCCCTGATGAATCAATTGGTAAAACGAGTGTTGGCCGTTGGTGCCGGGTTCGCCCCAGAAGATCGGGCTGGTTTGGTAATCGACGACGTGACCGGCGAGTGTGACCCGTTTGCCGTTGCTCTCCATCGTGAGCTGCTGCAAATAGGCGGGGAAGCGCTTGAGATATTGATCATAGGGCAGCACGGCAATGGTCTGCGCATCAAAGAAATTGTTGTACCAGATTGCCAGCAAGCCCATCAACACAGGGAGATTCTTTTCGAACGGCGCGGTGCGGAAGTGCTCGTCCATCTCATGGAAGCCGGCCAGAAGCGATCGGTAGTTCTCCGGCCCGATCGCGATCATGGTCGAGAGGCCGATCGCGGAATCCATCGAATAGCGGCCGCCCACCCAATCCCAGAAGCCGAACATGTTGGCGGTGTCAATGCCGAAGTCCGACACGGCAACCGCGTTGGTCGACACGGCGACGAAGTGTTTGGCAATTGCCATGTCGTCTTTGAGCCTGGCGAGCACCCACTCACGCGCCGTGCGCGCATTGGTCATCGTTTCCTGCGTGGTGAAGGTCTTGGACGAAACGATGAACAGCGTCTCCGCCGCATCGAGGTCGTGCGTGGCTTCGGCGAAGTCGGTGCCATCCACGTTGGATACGAAACGGAACGTCAGGTCGCGCGCGCTGTAGTAGCGCAGGGCTTCGTAAGCCATGACGGGGCCAAGGTCTGATCCGCCGATGCCGATGTTGACGATGTTGCGAATGCGTTTGCCTGTGTGGCCTTGCCATTCGCCGCGGCGTAAACGACGGGCAAAGTCGGCCATCTTGTCCAGCACGGCGTGGACGCCCGTCACAACATTCTTGCCGTCGACGAAGATCTGGGCATCGCGTGGCGCGCGCAAGGCCACGTGCAGCACGGCACGGTTCTCGGTGAGGTTGATCTTCTCGCCGTCGAACATCGCGTCGATGCGCTCACGCAGGCTGCTTTCTGTGGCGAGGTTCACCAGCAGCTGCAGCGTCTCGGAGGTGATGCGGTGCTTGGAGTAGTCTAAATACAACCCCAGTGCTTCGAGCGTGAAGCGTTCACCGCGCTGAGCGTCTTGCGCAAACAAGGTCCTGAGATGAACGTCTTTGATCTGCTGATAGTGAGCGGACAGGGCTTGCCACGCGTGGCGTTGGGTGATAGAGGTCGTGTCAGTCATCGTGATTGTGCTCCTGCTGGATGATTTACCGTGAGGCTATTATCCGACATGCGCCAAGCTTGTCAACCGGGCCAATCTTAGCAGGCCGGGTTCCCATGCCCGACACCCATGCTAAATTTGGCAGATACTTGCCGTCGTCCCGCTACATGATTCTGGTCGTTCACCTACATCAAGGTCACCGGTTGACGGGCGTGGCGATCGCTTCTATACTCGCGGCGGTTGGGGTAACGGTTGTTGATCGTTAAGGAATTCGTATGAACTTCTCGAAATTTCACCGCGTGTTGCTGGGCTTGGGGCTGTTGTTATTCGTTGCGGCTGGTTGCAGTTCTGCGCCGATCGCTGTTCCGCATACCGCCACACCCAGTGCCGCCAACCTGGATGACAATCCGACGACGGGGGCGATTGCGCGCAGTACGCGTCAGGCGCAAGCGACGGCGATACAGCGAGCCTTGTTGGATGAAGCCGCCACGCAGGCCGCAGTTAAAGCCACGCAGACCGCCGAAGCTCATGCCGACGCCACCGCCACCGTGGTTGCGCGGGCCACCGCTCAAGCCATCGTCGCGGCGAAATCCGCGTGGCGGCTGCTCATCGGCGAATCGTTCACCGACAATCAATTGGGTTGGCCGCTGGGCCTCAAGCAAGATCATTCCCTCGCGGTGACTTCGACCATCGAAGCGGGAGGCTATCACTGGCTGGTGAAGGTGGTCAACGGCAATTCGTACTTCAACTTGATTCCCGCCAACGGGCCACGCCTCACCGATTTCCACGCCGTGGTGAATGTGCAATTCGTGCAGGGCAACGACGATGGACAGTCGGCCTATGGGCTGGCCTTCCGGCACGTCGAAGATGATTACGGCTTCTTCGGCATTCTGAAATCCGGCGACTTTCTGGCGTTAGAGGTCCATCACACCGGCATCTACCAATCGATGGGCGGACGCAGCCCGGTGATCGATACTCGACCCGGACACATCAATCGGCTGGAGGTCGTGGGGATCGGCTCGGACTTCGTCTTTTTGATCAACGGCCAGCAAGTCGGGATGATGACGGCCGAGATTGATCCCGGCCAGATCGGTTTAGGTGTAGACGCGGCCCGGCGCGCCGATACGGCCCGCGTGGAGTTTACGGACTTTGAAGTGCACGCGCCATAAGCAATCTTTCTGTTGAGAGCAACTTTTAGGAAAGGGAAAACCCCCTGATATGACATTTGACAGTTGACCAGGGCAGGTGAGGTGTTTTATACTGTGATGGCGCTACAAGAGTGCGATAAGGAAAGTGTAGAAAAAGACCAGTGGCGGATCGCTTGAAGCGATAAAAACATCTAGTTTTGAAGCCATGTCTAATTTGTAAGGAGAGGTTATGCCTAACACAAATCCCGTTTCTGTGAAGACCTTATTATTGGACTTATTCAATTTTCGAACCATGCCCCAGGTAGATGAACCTCATGCTGTTCAAGCTATGTATGCTATTGGCGATGAGTGGTTTTTGGCATTGATGGAGAGTTTGCTTGATGATGGCTACCTCCCCACCGAAAACATTATCGTGTTAAAGACAAATACTAGCCAACCGAAACTCATTGTCAAGGAAGGTAACCGCCGCGTTGCTGCGCTCAAAATAATCTGCGGGTATCTGCCTGTGGACACCATTGTACTTCCCGATAAATTTGCCAACAGGATTAATGAGCTTTCCGCAGAATGGAAGACAGCTAACGAGAGCGTTCCCTGTACAATCTTTGAAGAAAAAGATGCAGCGACAGTTGATAAGATTGTTGCTCTTGCTCATGGTAAAGGTGAGAAAGCTGGAAAAGATAAATGGAATGCAGTAGCTCGAGCCCGCCACAGTCGCGATGTTATCGGGTCTAATGAGCCTCCATTGGATTTGCTTGAGAAATATTTGAAGGAAGGCAAAAACCTTACTGAACAAGAGAAGGAGCTCTGGGGAGGTGTTTATCCCCTTACTGTGCTCGAAGATGCAATGAAGCGTATTTCCATTCGTTTCAAAGGTATAAGCAACTCTGCAGAATTAGCGAAGAAGTATCCATCGATAGATTATCGAAACGCACTCGAGAGTATATTGAGGGCGATTGGCCTTGAAGAACTTGATTTCAAGAAGATCAGAGATAAAGACCAAGACTTCGCTGCTCAGTATGGCTTACCCACCGTCACCTCGTCTAGTGCTTCTGCGAGTGCCGCTTCTCAAGGTGGTTCAAAAGGATCTACTACTGGAGCGTCAGGCGGATCAAGTAGTCAATCTCAAGGGACACAGGCACAGGGTACGAGTTCAAGTGGGGCGGGATCAAATACGTCTAAGAAGAAGATGGTAGCAGTCGCTATCAATGATCCCAAAGCTGTCCGGCGAATGCTCAGAGCGTTTAAGCCACTAGGCGCAAACAGGGAAAAAATCGTGTCTCTCAAGGACGAAGCGCTCAAATTGAATATCGAGAAGACCCCTCTTGCATTTTGCTTCATTCTAAGAAGCATGTTTGAAATATCTGCCAAGGTCTATTGTGACGATCACAAGGCGAGTAGCGGGCCGTCAGCAACCAAGTCTGATGGTACAGATAAGTCTCTAGTTGATATGCTGAGAGATATCACAAAGTATATGACTACCATGCCTAATCAGAAGCCAGATCAAGCAATGCAAAAAGCGCTTCATGGCGCAATGACAGAGCTAGCCAAGAAGGACGGTATTCTCTCTGTAGCATCGCTGAATCAGTTAATCCACAATCCTAAGTTTTCGATACAGGCTAACGATATAAGTATTGTGTTCGGGAATATATATCCATTGCTCGAGGCAATGAACCGCTAACTTAGGCAAGGAGTAAGCTATGAGATACGTAACCCCTCTCCGGTACCCAGGAGGTAAGACCCAGTTAGCTAACTTCATGAAACTTGTGTTTCGTGACAATGATTTAATTGGCGGACATTATGCAGAACCTTATGCTGGTGGGGCGAGTATTGCCTTCCATCTATTACTTCATGGTTACGCAACGCACATCTATATTAATGACTTAAGCAAGTCGGTGCATGCTTTTTGGTGGGCAGTCTTATATGATACCGAGAATTTGTGTCGCCTGATCGCTGATACTCGAGTCTCCATCAAGTCTTGGCACCTACAAAGGATGATTCAAGAAAGTCCAGGGCAACACTCGACGTTGGAGTTGGGTTTTTCTACATTCTTTTTGAATCGAACCAATCGGTCTGGAATTATCACAGGGGGAGTTATTGGTGGTAAGAAACAAGATGGTGTATGGAATCTGGATGCGCGCTATAACAAGGAGACTCTCTTATCTCGAATCACGAAAATAGCATTCTCTAAGGACAAAATTAGTTTGTATAATCAAGATGCAACTGATTTCATTATTAGAGTTGTCCCCAGCTTGCCTGAAAGGTCGTTGATTTACCTCGATCCGCCGTACTATTCTAAAGGGCGCAGATTATATGACAACTATTATGAGCGTGATGATCATGTGTCCATTGCTGACCATGTGACGAAGCTAAGGCGAAAATGGATTGTATCGTATGATGACACACCAGAAGTTCGAGAACTATACGCTAATTTTCGACAGCTATCATACAAGCTGAGCTACAGTGCTAATGCTCGCTACCAGGGTTCGGAGATCATGTTTTTCTGTGACGACTTGATTGTTCCTAACGTTGAAAGACCCACAAAAATAGGAATTCCCCACAACAATGGCGTGACAGCCGCTACTCCTCTCTTGATTTAGGACTTTAATTCTCAAGGCCGTGTCAGCTTCAATGTTACGCCACCCAACACGGCGGGCGGCCTGTTGCTGTCCAATGTTGAAGGAAGGCGGCAGATGAAAGCCGTCAACGGATCTGTTAAACGGACACGCTTCACGGGATAACAACGGACGCAGACTCGCCCTTCAGATTCAACACAACCGCCCGAAGTCAGATCGACCTCGGGCGGTTCACTCATTATCGCGCAGCATCCCTGTGGGACTGGTTACTCGTTATTCATGTCTCAACGCCTCAATCGGATTCATGCGCGCGGCGCGCTGGGCGGGATACAGCCCCGCGATCAACCCCACGAACGCCGAGACGCCCGTCGCCAGCAGCACCGTAATCGGCGAGACGCTGGGCTGAAATTGTTGAGATAATGTGGCGACCGCCGCCGCGCCGCCCGCGCCGATCGCAATGCCGATCGCGCCGCCCAGCAGCGAGAGCGTCATCGCTTCGATCAAGAACTGAAGCAGAATATCGCGCCGCTTCGCTCCGATCGCTTTGCGCAGCCCGATCTCGCGCGTGCGCTCGGTGACGGTCACCAGCATGATGTTCATCACGCCGATGCCGCCCACCAGCAGCGAGATGCCCGCAATCGCCGAGAGAAAGACCGTAATCGCCGCGCTGATCGCGCCGAACGATTGCAGCAGATCGGCTTGATTGAACACGCGAAAATCGTCGTCGTCACGGTAGGTGATGTCGTGCCGTTCGCGCATCACGGTCGTGGCGTCGCTCTTGAGGGCGTCGCTTGAATCGGGATTGGCCCCTTGCATCAGAATCGCCGTGACGCCGGGCAGACCGTTACGCGCCCGCACATCGCGCAGTTGAGCGCGCGCCGTGGTAAGGGGAATGATGATCTGATTATCGTCGTTAGAGAACTGGTTGCCGCCTTTTTCTTCCAGCACGCCGATCACCCGGAACGGAATGTCGTTGACCTTAATCGCCCGATCGAGCGCTGCGACGTCCGGCGGAAATAATTCGTCCAACACCGTCTGACCGATGACGGCCACGCGCGCCGAACTCTGCACGTCTTCATCGGTCAGTTCGCGTCCGTCGATGACCTTGAGGCCGCGCTGCGTAAAGTAAGCGGGATTCACACCGCGCACTGCCGTCGTGAGTTTGGCATCGGCGTAGCGCGCCAGCGCATCCAGCCGGATTTGCGCCGAGACATTGGAGATATCCGGCACCAACGCGGGATCGCCCAGCGCGCGGGCATCGTTTTGCGTCAGCGTCGTCTGATTCGCAAACTGCGCCACGAACTGTGCGCTCTGCGAATTGCTCAACTTGGGCAGCACGAACACCAGATTCGTCCCCAACGCGTTGAACTGGCTATTGATGAATTTCTCCACGCCCTGGCCGATGGACAACAGCGAGATCACCGCGCTGACGCCGATGATGATGCCCAGCATCGTCAACATCGATCGCAACTTGTTGGCGCGCAGCGCGCGTAACGCACCGCGCACATTATCAAAGATTTGCATACGGCTTCCTTTATTTCAGTGGATCACGAAAGCGTCCTGAGCGGAGTTCTGCATGCTTTTCGCAGAACGAAGTCGAAGGATGCGACCGTGCCAAATGACCCGCCTGTATGGCATAACCGCATTCTTCGACTACAACTCGCAAAAAGCGCGAGTTTCCGCTCAGAATGCTTAATTTGTTTTTGTGATCTACTGGGCCTACTTGTACTTCGCTACTCGTACCGCAGCGCCTCAATCGGATTCAACCGCGACGCGCGCCACGCGGGATACAGTCCGAAGAACAATCCCACCGCCACCGAGAATCCCACGGCCATGATCACTGAGCCTGGCGCGACGACGGGATTGAAGTTCTCCACCAGCTGGCCAATCGCGATCGCTCCGCCTGAACCGATGAGGATTCCGACGACGCCGCCCAGCAGCGAGAGCGTCATCGCTTCGATCAAGAACTGCGCCAGAATGTCGCGCCGCTTGGCCCCGATCGCCTTACGCAGCCCGATCTCGCGCGTGCGTTCGGTCACGGTCACCAGCATGATGTTCATGATGCCGATGCCGCCGACGATCAGCGAGATAGCCGCAATCGCCGAGAGGAACACGGTGACCGCGCCGATAATGGCCCCAAAGGCCGCCAGAAAATCGGCCTGGCTGTAGACCGAAAAATCGTCGTCATCGCGGTACGAAATGTTGTGCCGATCGCGCAGCACCGCCGTGAGCTGCTCGCTGACATCCTTGCGATCAGCCCCGTCGCGCGGCAGCACGTACATGAACGACACCACCGGATCGCCTGCGCGATTGCGCAGCGGATAGAATTCGTTGTGGGCGGTGGACAGCGGCACAAATACCTGATTGTCCAGATCGCCGCCCAGTGAACCGCCTTTGCCTTCCAACACGCCGATCACTTTGTACGGCTGCTGATTCAGCTTGACGATCCGATCGATCGGGCTGCTGCCGTCCTCGAACAATTCCTTCACAATGGATTGGCCGATCACAGCCACACGCGCGCGCGAGGTCATGTCCCCCTCGGAGATGAAGCGCCCTTCGGTGGTCTTCCAACTGCGGGCTTCAGCATAATCCGGTTCAACGCCGCTGACGAAGGGCTGCACCACGTTGCTGCCCAGCGCCACCGCAGCCACCGTGCGCACTTCCGGCGCGATGATGGCGACATCGGGCACGCGGCGCACATCCTTCAGCGCTTCCACATCCTTCATCGAGAGCGAGGGGCCGATCACGATGTTGCCTTGCACCACTTGCGACGGCGGGCCGCTCGATGTTTCTTGGGGTGAACCGGGCAGCACGAACATCAGATCGGTGCCGATCGAGCCAAAGGCCGCGCCGATATAATTCTCCACGCCGCGTCCCACGGACACCAGTGTAATCACCGCGCTCACGCCGATGATAATCCCCAGCATCGTCAACGCCGCGCGCAGCTTGTTAGAGCGCAAGGCCCGTAACGCCATGCGGATATTTTCAGTCAGGGCCGATAGTCTTAGCATTCAAATCATTTTGTATACTGATGTTTTGTGCAGCCGCGCGCACCAACTTGGCATACTCGGGATGTTCCTGATCCTCGATGATCTGATCCTGCACCGCTTCATCGCCCACGATCGCCCCGTCGTAAATGCTGATGACGCGCCGGGTGTGCTGCGCGATGCGCGGATCGTGCGTCACGAAGACGATGGTCATGCCCTCTTCACGGTTGAGCCGCTGGAAGATCGCCATGATCTCCGCGCCCGACTTCGAATCGAGATTGCCGGTCGGTTCGTCCGCCAGAATGATGGCCGGATCGTTGACCAACGCGCGCGCGATGGCCACGCGCTGCTGCTGCCCGCCCGATAGTTCATTCGGATGGTGATGCAGCCGATCGCCTAACCCCACCGCTTCCAACGCCGTCTTGGCGCGCTCTTTGCGCTGGCGGGATGACGTGCCGGAATAGATCAGCGGTAGTTCCACATTTTGCAGCGCCGTCGTGCGTGGCAGCAGGTTGAACTGCTGAAACACAAACCCGATCTTGCGATTGCGGATCTCGGCCAGCTGATTGTCTTTCAGCGTGTGGACATCCACGCCGTCGAGCTTGTACAAGCCGGACGTCGGCTGATCCAGACAACCGATGACGTTCATCAGCGTCGATTTACCGGAACCGCTGGGTCCCATAATCGACGCGAGTTCGCCTTGATAGATGGTCAGCGTCGCGCCGTCCAGCGCGCGGACTTCCGTCTCGCCCATCTTGTAGATCTTCTTGATGTTTTCGATTTCGATGACAGGTTTTTGTTCAGCCATAGACATTCATGCCTCGTGACCTACCGTCGCGTTTGCGGCAGCCGCGGTCTCGCGCTGACGCGCTTCAATCAACACTCAACAATCGACACTCATCAATTTCCAAAGAATCCGCTCTTCTGCGGCACGACCAGCACATCGCCTTCATTCAGGCCCGAGATCACTTCGCTCTTATCGGAATTACGCAGCCCGGTGACGATCTCGATCTCTTCGATCTTATCGCCGCGCTGGATGTCCACGTAAGACTTGCCCGTCTGCCGATCGATGCGGATCGTCCAATTCGGCACGATCAACACATTGTCACGCACCTCGGTGATGACATCCGCGTTGGCGCTCATGCCGCCGCGCACGGGCAGCTCCGTCTTGTCGAGGCCGATGATCACCTTGTAAGTCACCACGCCGCCGCTGTCCGTCGCGACCGGCGCGATGTAATCCACGCGGCCCGTGAACTGCTCATCGGGCAGGGCGTCCACCGTCATCACCACCGGCTGCTGTTCCTGCAACTCGCCGATGCTGTTCTCGTCGATGCCGACATCCATATGGAACGACGACAGATTAGCCACCACCGCGGCCGGCCGCAGCCCGCCCGTACCCACTTGCTCGCCGACTTTGATATTCAACTCGGAGATGATGCCGGCGATCGGGGAGGTGAGCACCGCATTATCGAGGCGCTGCTTGGCGGCCTGCAAATTCAATTCGGCCTGTTTTACCTGCGCTTCAGCCAGGGCGCGGGTGCGATCGTCCCCCAGCAGTTTTTGCAGCTGGGCCTGAGTCTGCGCTACCTGCGCGCGGGCCGCGGCCTTTTGTGCTTCCGTGCCGCCGCGTTTCACGTTGTCGTATTGCAGTTCGGCAATCTGCGCCGCCATCGTCGCCTGCGCCATCTGCGACTGCAAGATATCGCGCGGCAAACCGCCGAATGGTTTATCGCTGATCTGATCCCATTGCAGTTCAACCTGCCGCTTGGATTCTTTGGCCGAATCGGCTTGCAGGCGCGCGATCTGCAGCGCGATCTGATCGGGTGTGCTGAGCTGCTTCAAGCTCGACGAGGCGCTGGCAATAGCCGCTTCCGCCGCGGCGATATCGCTGGCCGTGGGTGAAATCGCCTGGGTGTAGGCCAACTTCTGGGTGGCGAAAGCTTGCTCGGCCTGCTTGACCGCCAACTCCAGATCATCGGTATCCAGCGTGGCGAGCACATCGCCCGCTTTCACGGTTTGGCCTTCGTCGACCATGACCTCTTTCACGGTGCCCGGCGCGCCAAAGTTCAAATTGATCTTTGCCTCCGGATCGATCTTGCCGCTGGCGCTGACCGAGGCGCGAATAGTGCCGCGCTCTACGGCCGCCGTGCGCTCAGCCGCTGCGCTTGACGTGGTCGTGCTGGGTGCCGCTCCGCACGCGGCCAACACGAGCGTGGCCAATATCAATACGATTAGACTGCTCATCATCCTACTTCGATTTTGCATGTTCCCCTCGTTGTAAACTGCTGATCTTGTTTCTCCGAAAATGGTAAAGACGGTACTTGTTTACCGCGTCGCGTTTTGCTCAGAAGCCGTACACGAATTACACGAATCACACGAAAAATGCTCTAAGCAATTTTATATTCGTGATATTCGTGCCATTCGTGTACTCGCACGGTAGACATCACGCCAGACGATTTACGCTTCCGGTTGCCCTACGGGGTGGGTGTTGGAAACGGAAATGGAAAATTGAAAGACGGAAAGGGTGTGGCCATCTTGCCGAGGCAAGTCCCATCGGCCGCGCACTTGATGCTCACCTGTTCCGGTTCAAAATAGTTGTTCAGAAAATCTTCTTCGCCGATTTCGCCCCGCGCCAGTTTTTCCGGCGCGTACCGGCGCAGGCGCTGCACGGCGTCGCTGGTGCCCGTCATATCGGTGGCCACGACAAAGGCCGTGTAGAGCGGCGGATCGATCTGCAAGTAATAACGGCCCAGCGTCTGCTTCGCGGCGCGCAGCATCTCGTTATAGCCGTCCTGCCAGCGCAGCGGACTGGCATACTGGATCATCATAGCCTGTTCGCGGTTGCCTTCGTCGAAGGTAAACCAATAAACCCTGGGATCGTTCACGCCCGCTTTGATCAGAGCCGATCGCAACAGCGCAGGTGCTTGCGCGCGAGTGATCGATCCGGCGGGCACGGCGGCTTTGCTCGTCCCGATCGGTCCCGCCGCACTGCGCGAGGTGCTGGGCCTACCGGGCAGAGTTGTCCCGGTCTCAGTGGGCTGAGCCGGTGCGCTCATGACCGTCTCGGTGGCCGTCGGCGTGACGGTCGGGCGCGGTGTGCGCGTGGACTTCGGCGTGCGTGTGGGGCCAAATGTCGGGAAAGGCCGCTCGGTCGCCGTGGGGCCGATCGGGCGAGGCGTGGGCGTCGGCGCGCTGCACGCCGCCAACATCGCCATCACCACCAGTAATATCAACAATTTAGAACGCATAAATCCGTAACCCTTGCCGCGCAAACTTGCACGCAAGCTTTGCCAAAACGATTGTACCCGATCATTCCCCTGCGACGAGCGCATCGAGCAGTTTGTTCATCAGCCGCAGCAATTGCGTTTGTTCCGTGGCCGAAAAATCTTTCAACAAGCGCGCGATCTGCTGCTTGTTATAGTCCATGCCGATTTGATACAGCTGCTCTCCGCTGCTGGTCATCTGCACGCGCACCACGCGCCGATCGCGCGCATCGGGCAGACGTTCCACAAAATCGGCGCGCACCAGCCAATCGATCAGCCGCGTCGTCGAACTGAAGGGCAGGTTGAGCTGCGCGCTCAGTTCACTCATGGTAGGCGGTGTTGCGCTGTGCGGCGCGGCCAACAGGGTGAGAATCCGAAACAGGAACGTGTGGTCTTCCCCGCTGCCCCCGCTGCCGCGCGCGTTTTCCAGCTGCTGCTTGAAGCGCACCATGTGCTCCGGCAGCATCAGATCAAAGCGCAGACTGACGAAGCGCTGTAACAACTCCATAAATTGTTCGATGGTTTGGGCGGGCACGGCCATGCGATTTATTTCCATTCTGGAACTATTTCAAAGCGGAAGGGAGTTTACCACCATTCGAACGGGCGTCAAGATTGAAAAATGGCGGGTTATTATATTGCTCCTCACTTTGTTCCGTGGTAACATACCGTCACATCCTTCACAAGCTGGTGTCAAACTGCACAAGGGAGATGTTGACATGGCTTCCACAGAAATTCCTGATATCGTCATCGGTCGTCTGCCGGTTTACCTACGTGCCTTGTCGTTGATGACCGCCGCAGGGCAGGAGATCACTTCGTCGCACGAACTGGGCGAGAAGCTGGGCATCAGCTCGGCGCAGATTCGCAAAGACCTCTCGCATTTTGGTGAGTTTGGCAAGCAGGGCACGGGCTATCGCATCAGCCACCTGCAAGATCAACTCCGCCGCATTCTCAAGGTCGATCGCGAATGGCCGGTGGCCTTGATTGGCATCGGCGATGTGGGCCAGGCGTTGGTGCACTATGCCGGCTTCCGCGATCGCGGCTTTCACATCGCGTTGGCGTTCGATGTGGATCCCGCGAAGATCGGCCAGCCGATCGGTGATCTCACGATCCAGGACATCGCCACGCTGCCCGACGTGGTGCGCGCGCAGAATGTGCAGGTGGCGATGATCGCCGCGCCCGCCAAGGCCGCGCAGGACGTGGCCGAGCTGTGCATGCAGGGCGGCATCCGCGCCATCCTTAACTACGCGCCTATCAACCTCGCCGTGCCGGAGAATGTGTACGTCCAGTACATCGACCCGGTCACGCACTTGCAAAGGATGACGTACTATCTAGCGTAAATCGAAAGCGCAGGCTCAATTGAGTCTGCGCTTTTTTGATGATTGATGCAAGTCGGATATAAGGTGTTGTCCGTTCGTTAGGGCAAGAGCCGATTCGTCCGAGAAACAATAGCAAGGTCGCACGCTTTGTAGTCAAGAAGCTTGCGTCTTGCAGCAAAAGCGAGCACACAAAAATGCGTAGTCTTACCGCTTCCCCGCTCAAATGGTTGGTCCTTCTAGGTGTACCGGTTGTCCTGGCCGTCGTAGTTCTAAATCTAGACAGCTGGGGAACTTTTCTATTGGACGTTTCATTTACCCTCGTTGTTCAAATCGTCATAGCGGCAATGCTTTTTGGGTGGCTGATAATTGTCATTGATATTGTCCAAGGCGCTTTGAACGCAGCTCCTCTTTCGCATAACGCAAAGCTGGGCGTTTTTTCCTTCTCAGTGATTCTAGCCTTGCCTCTGATCAGCATCGCGTTCCATCGTCCTATAGACTTTTATGACATCATTCAAACTGTGTCAGTCATTGCATGCCTCTGGCTATTCGAGCCGCTTAAACGCTTTTTTACGAGATCCAAAGCAGGTCAGACACCTCGTCGTCGTGCATACAGGCCAACCGCATCTACTGTTGGGGTAGGATCATACGCAAATAGCGATCTATATCGAAAGTTGCTCAACAAAGCTAAGGGCGACAGCGAATTGGTGGAGCGGCTCGTCGAGTATGAGCGTAAACGTAAGCCATATGCGGGTCAAGAGGAATTGATGGAACGTGCGATCAACAGATGGGAGCACGACAACGGATAATGAATTCGAAGCTGAACCTGGCGGCTTAACTAACGAGGCTCAGCCGAAGCTGGTGGATGGATTAATCTAGAAAATCTTGGCCTATATGCCAGTCTACACTCCCAAACAGGGCCAGTATCTGGCCTTCATCTATCATTACACCAAGATCAACGGCCTGCCTCCGTCGGAAGCGGATATGCAGCGCTACTTCAGAACTTCGCCACCAACCGTACATTCAATGGTGGTGAGATTGGAGCAGCGTGGATTTATCCACAGAGTGCCCGGACAAGCGCGGTCGATCCGCGTTGTGTTACCGTCTGAGCAACTGCCCAACCTTGAGTGAGTCGTATGAAAGACTATCCCAAACCCATCAAACGTTTGATGCGCCAGTACTTGGCGGAAGCCTACGAACGCGAACTTCAACGCGAATTGACCAAGCTGGAGCAGAGTTTTGCCGAATGGCGCAGCGGACAAATCAGCAGCGGTGAATTGAGCGACCGCCTCCATCAGTATGAACGGGGGCCGTCGCGTGCGCTCTATAAACGCTACAACTACGGCGAGGAAGATATGACTCTGGCATACGTGATCGTCGGGGGCGTATTGCGCCGTGAGGAAATTCCAGATGAACTACTCGAAGCGCTCAAAGGCCCCTTGAGTTTTTATCAGTCCCTCAAAGATGCAGACGACCTCCGCGCGCCGGATGATCTTTCTGAAGGCTAAGACGGCCGAGCTGGGGATCTATGAGCGTCATAAAAACTCGCCTCATCAAGATCGGCAACTCGCGGGGTATCCGTATCCCCAAGGTGATCATCGATCAGGTTGGGCTGGGCGATGAAGTCGAAATCGACGCCCAGCGCGGCCAGCTGGTTATTCGATTCGCCGCGCGTCCACGTAGTGGTTGGGAGGAACAGTTTAAGGCGATGGCGCAGCGGGGTGATGATCTTCTGCTCGACTAAATCGCGTATAATCATGACAGGTGTCGAGAGCAGCATGAGCCGGGAGGACTAGAGTCATGACAGACCAACAACTACTCGAGCGAATCACCATCAATCCCAAAGTGATGGCGGGTAAACCGGTCATCAAAGGGACACGCCTGACTGCGGAGTACATCCTCAATTTGCTGGCGCACGGCGCGTCGGAGACAGAGATTCTTCAAGAGTACAGCGGACTAACACGTGAGGACATTCAAGCGTGCCTGCTCTTTGCGACGCGGTCGCTTGAGAATACAGCCTTCATGCCACTGGTGGCGGAGACAGTCTAAATGCGCTTTCTGGTCGACGAAAGCACCGGCCCAGCCGTGGCCCGCTGGCTGCATGGGCAAGGTCACACGGTCTTCTCTGTTTACGACGAAGCGCGCGGGATAGATGATGACGCTGTGCTCCACAAGGCTTTTGTAGAGGACTGGATTCTGATCACAAATGACAAAGATTTTGGAGAGAAGGTTTATCGAGAACGACGTCCACACAAGGGCGTTGTTCTTTTGCGCCTCGATGACGAACGGGCAGCCAGCAAGATCAACACGCTTCAGCGGCTGCTTGAACGCTATTCGGATCGGTTAGCCGGGAATTTCGTCGTAGTGACCGAGTCGCGTGTCCGTTTTGCGCGAGGTTAAATCCTGTGCGAGCCGACGATGATCGCCTGCTTGTCAAAAATCATAGTCGCCCAAACAAAGCGAGCGCCCTCAAGTGAGGGCGCTCGCTTTCACTCTTCACTCTTCAGTTATAGCCCGCCGATACTCCGACGAATCGTCGCGTAATTCTCCAGCGCCTTGCCGGCGCCCATCGCCACACACGCCATCGGCGCTTCGGCCACGTAGGCCGCCACGCCCGTTTCCTTGGTGATCAACTGATCGATCCGGCGCAGCAGTGCGCCACCGCCGACCAGTGCCATGCCGCGATCGATGATGTCCGACGCGAGTTCAGGCGGCGTCTTTTCCAGCACGCTCTTCACCACGCCCACGATGGCCGACAGCGGTTCTTGCAGCGCTTCAGTGATCTCAGTCGAGCGGATGCGGATGGTGCGCGGCAAGCCCGCCACTTGATCGCGGCCTTGAATCTCCATCTCGATTTCTTCTTCCAGCGGAATGGCTGCGCCCAGCCGGAACTTGATCTCTTCGGCGGTCGGTTCGCCGATGGCGAGGCTGTACTTCTTGCGGATGTACGCCACGATCGCTTCGTCCATGCGCACACCACCCACGCGCACGGAATTCGCCACGACGATACCATTCATCGAGACCACGGCGGCCTCGGTCGTGCCGCCGCCCAGATCGAGCACCATGTTGCCGGTGGGGGTGTTGACGGGCATGCCCGCGCCAAACGCTGCGGCGATCGGTTCCGGGATCAAGTGTACATCGCGCGTCGCGCCGCCCGCGGCAACGGCGGCTTCGTGCACGGCGCGGCTTTCGACGCTCGTCACGCCAAACGGCACGCTGATCATCACCTTAGGCTTAAACATGCGCACGCCGCCGGTCGCCTTTTTGATGAAGTAACGCAGCATCGCTTCGGTGATTTGATAGTCGGCGATGACGCCATCGCGCATGGGGCGCACCACTTCAATGGCATCGGGTGTGCGGCCCAGCATCGATTTAGCTTCTTCGCCCACTGCCACGATGCGGCTTTCGTTCACTGTCAGGGCCACCACCGACGGCTCTTGCAGCACAATGCCAGCCCCGCGCACGTACACCAGCACGTTCACCGTGCCGAGGTCGATTCCTATTTCTTTTTGAAGCATTCAGCAATCCTTGCAGCAGGGCGAATGTGTCTCGCTCTGCTGGTGATTAAACCGCGTGTCATTTTACCTGATAATTCAATATTGTGCGTAACCCACTCATAAAACATCCTGAGCATGGCCTTCGGGCTTTGCTCAGGATGTTCAATTCGCGTACGACCAGTTCGACACCAACCACCAGTTACTGCTCGCGACGCATCTCCGGCAGGGCCGCGTGCCGCCCGCGCTTCTGCGCGACCGCCAGACGAATCTGCGCGCGGCGCAGCGACGCCAATGCGCTATCGATATCGATGCCGGCTGGTCGATCTTTCAGCATCTGCTCGGCGCGGCGCTTGGCTTCCTCGGCGCGGGCGATGTCGATGTCGTCGGCTTTCTCGGCCACATCGGCCAGCACGATGACGTGATCGGGCTGCACTTCCATGAAGCCGCCGCCGATA
>JBGSPW010000057.1:0-4565 GCA_041738395.1 Thermoflexales bacterium | reverse complement strand
TGCGCTGCCCAAATATCCACAGCGCCTACTGCGACGGCTCTGGCCGCCGCCATTCTGACTCTAACACGCTTTCCAAATAGGGCCATAAAAAGCGACACCTTTTAGCTTAACACAACGGGTCAGACCTTGAAGCAGTGTTATCCGCTATGGCGAAAGTACGTCGTTTTCTTGGACAGACGTTATTTGATCGTCAGCCTGGGGTACAGTTGCCAGAATCCGAAATGTACCTGGCGGGATCGCGTGTATGAATCGCAGGCAGCACACCACTTGACGGTTCGCAGGAGCAGCTTCGCGTTGGAAATCATTGTCCAAATTGGCACGTGGCGCTTCTGGAAACGCTGGACCGTGGTGCAGATTCACGAGATGTTGACCCAAGAACGTCACCTGCTCATCTCCGAGCAAGAAGTGTTGTACTTGATCGAGGTGTTTCTTCTTGCTGCGCCGCACATATGATCTCCGCTTGGAAGAACATGCGGAGCGGGCCGCCTGGCGCGCCAAATAACAAGCGGATTGCAGACGCTTCCAACGGCTCACCTCTGCAATCCACCACTGCCTGTGTCTCCGTGCTCTACGGAGCGGGCCGCCTGGCGCAACTAGCCCACTCCCAGTCTTATGATCCGGCCGTCCCCTTCCTTCAATCCGATCGTCGCATTGCAGCAATCCACCACACCGGACGCCAGATCGACCACGTGCTGATAATCGACGTTGCGATGCCCAGTCACGATCACCACGCTATCGCAGTCTCTCAACACCGCATCGTCCAGCGGAATGGACGTCAGCATGAGTTTCTCGCGGCGGAACACATCCGGCCCGATGCCGTACTGGGGCACGTATTTGTCATGATACTGCACCCGCGCTCCACGCTGCAGCAGCAACTCGATCACGCGTTCCGCCGGGCTATTGCGCGGATCGTCGATGTCGCGTTTGAAGGCCACGCCCAGCACCAGCACTTTGCTATCCTTGATCCCGCGCCCGCGCTGCGACAGGCCCTGCATCACCAGCTCGACCACGTGATACGGCATGCTCTCGTTCACTTCCGCCGCCAGATCGATGAAGTTCGTATGGAAATCGTACTCGCGCGCTTTCCACGACAAGTACAGCGGATCGATCGGGATGCAGTGGCCGCCCACGCCCGCGCCGGGATAGAACGGCATGAACCCAAACGGCTTCGTGCTCGCCGCGCGGATCACTTCCCACACGTCCATGTTCATCCGCTCGCACAACAGCGCGATCTCATTCACCAGCGCGATGTTCACGCTGCGGAAAATATTCTCCAGCAGCTTGGTCATCTCGGCCGCCCGCGCGCTCGACACAATCTCCACCGGCGCGCCGATGCGTTTCAGCAGATCGGCCGCGCGCTGCGTGGCGCGTTCGTTCACGCCGCCCACCACCTTCGGCGTATTGGTCGCGTTGAACTTGGTATTGCCGGGATCGATCCGTTCGGGGCTGAAGGCCAGATCGAAATCCACGTCCAGCTTCAAGCCCGATCGCTCCAGGATTGGCAGCACCACTTCATCCGTGGTGCCGGGATAAGTGGTGCTTTGCAGCACGACCAGCTGCCCTTTCTGCAGGTGCGGCACAATGCCTTCGGCCGCCCTGATGATGAACGACAGATCGGGCGCTTTAGCCGCATCGTACGGCGTGGGCACGCAGATGAAGATCACTTCGGCTTCGCCGACCACCGCGTAATCAGTGGTGACACGCAGTAGATTCTGTTTCACCAGCGCCGCAATATCAATCGCCGGCACGTCGGGGATGTAGCTGCGCCCCGCATTCAAATCGTCCACTTTCGAGCGGCTAAGCTCGACACCCACAATGGGCACACCGGCCCGTCCAAATGCCACAGCCAGAGGTAGTCCCACATAGCCCAAGCCGATGATCGCAACAGTCTTTTCCATATTGACTAACACTCTCTTAAAAAATTCGACCCCGCACCGGCAGCGATTATATCACTTCTTAGGAAGTCGAAGACTAGAGATTGGCAATCTGCAATCCACAATCTACAATCCGTTGTATGATCAAACCGGCCATGGGTCAGCTACGCGCCGCGCACAATATCATCGCAATGTTATAATGAGGGTCGACAGGACAAGCTCACCATGAACTCTTCTCGCCTCACCTTAATCATCCCGATCGTGCTCATTCTCGCAGCGCTGGCCTTCTTCCTCGTCAGCGCCGCCACGCCCCCGGTGGTCACCGTCGAATGGAGCACCGCCAGTGAACTGAACACGGCCGGGTTCAATCTCTCACGCGGCGCTAGTCAGACCGGCCCTTTCACGCGCCTCAACACCGAAGTGATTCCCGCCTCGCCCGATCCGCTGGTGGGCGGCTCGTACGTCTACACCGACACGCAAGTCGTCGCGGGGCAGACCTACTACTACCAACTGGAAGAAGTTGAAATCAGCGGCGGCACTAGCGTGCAAGGCGTTGTCGCCGTCACAGCCTCGAGCGGCTTGACTCCGCTGCTCGTCGGCGCGGGGATTGGGCTGACAATCTTGTTCATCAGCGTCGTCATCTGGCTTGGCCGCAAGGCTTGATCCGCTTAGAGCGAATTCCAGTTTGGTTTATGGTTCTGCCATGCCCGAGTGCTTCTATCGGGCATCCAGGCTGACGATTGGCACTCTATGCTGATGGGGGTCTGAAAACTGCTCTAGTATGGACACTTACACGACGACACTCGCCATTGGGCCTTTGTGCCTCAGCCTCGACACGGCCAACGCTGAGCTCTACACCGCGCAACAGCGTGCCTATCAGGCTTTTGCGAGTGCGCCTGTTGAAAACTCAACCGCTTGTCGCTTACACTTCGCTGTCACCCCAGGAGCCGCGCCCGCAGCTTGGCCCTTCGAATTTCAGGCGAAACGCTTGCACTTTACCGCCGCGCATTATACCGGCACGCTCGATGTCGCTTGTCAGACGGGGCAACTCACCTGCACCTCGTCACAGCTCTTTGAAGCGGCCGACTACTTCGTGCGCACCGCCCTCGCCTTGCTGGCCTTTGAAGCGGGCGGCTTGTTGTTTCACGCGGCGGGCCTCGCCTATCACGATCGCGGCTATGCCTTCTTCGGCTATTCGGGCAGCGGCAAGACCACCGTCGCGCGGGTGTCGTCGCGCGCCCGTTTACTCAACGACGATCTCGTTGTCTTGTTGCCGCAGGCCAAGCGGTGGAATATATTCGCCACACCCTTTTCAAATCCAACTCAAGTTCAGCCGGCCGGCAACCAGCAGGTCCCCCTCACAGCCCTCTATCGCTTGATCCAGGATCGCCGTGTATTCCTGGAAGCGCTCGATCCGGCCGTCGCGGTTGCCGAAGTGATCGCCAACAGCCCGATCGTGTGTGCCGATCCCGATCGGGCGGTGGCTTTGCTCGATCGGGCCGTGCAGCTTACCCGCGCCATCCCCGTGCAACGGCTCCACTTCCTGCCCGCTGACTCCTTCTGGAGTTTGATCGATCCAACTTAACTCAATCGATCAGACCCCAGGCACTCCCCCACCCTTTTTGCTCTCTCCGCGCGCATCATCAGAACGAGCGCTGTGCCATCCGACGGCCATGGAACCGCACTACTTATCGCCGCCCTAAAGTTGAACCTTTGGCTACCTCATGACGACTATCATTTGATACAAAGTTGCAGGAAATAGATTTTCAGTTGTTGCGCTATGAACAAGCTCAGCTTACAATTGACCCATGCTTGATTCCAGTCGTAAGCTCACCCTGAATACGCTGGCCCAACCGCCTACCGATCTCGATCTGCTGCGTCAGACGGCAGCCGGCGATGAAGCGGCCTTTGCCGAGCTCTACGATTTGTATGCGCCGCCCGTATACAATTATTTGCTGCGCTTGGTCAACGAACCCTCAATCGCCGAAGAAATCTTGCAGGAAGTCTTTCTGGCGATGTGGCGCGGTGCTCAGCGCTTTCGTGGCGAAGCCAAAGTGAAGACCTGGTTGCTGCGCATCGCGCATCATCAAGCGGTTTCGTGGCTGCGCCGCCATCGTCCCGCCAGTTCGCTGGACGAGGCGACCGACATCGCCGAGGACGAGCACATCGATGAGCGGCTCGCGCGGGCCTGGCAAGCCGATCGAGTCCGGGCCGCCCTAAGCGAATTGTCGCCCAAGCAGCGTGCCGTGATCGAACTGACCTTTGTGCACGGCCTGAGTTATCTGGAAATCGCGCACGTGATGAACTGTCCGATCGGCACGGTGAAGAGCCGCATGAGTTACGCGCTGCGGAACTTGAACGATCTGCTGAGTCAGGCGGCGTGACCGCTCAACCGTCATGACCGAGTGCCTTCGCCTTACCCGCCGCTTTGCGGCGGAGGCGCGCTCGCCCAGCGCGTCGCCGGCACAACGTGTCGGGTACGACGTGAGCGAAAACGCGCGAGAATGACAAAGGAACAGTCAATGACTAAAACACACCCTTCCCAATCAATCGACTTACTGCCGTGGGCGGTGAATCATTCACTGAGCGAGGCGGAGCAACACGCGCTGGAAGAAACCCTGCGTCAGCAGCCCGACTACGCCCGCGAGTTGGCCGCCTGGCAGCAAGTGCGCATGGCGGCCCTGAGCCAGC
>JBGSPW010000007.1:0-4852 GCA_041738395.1 Thermoflexales bacterium | reverse complement strand
CGCCCGGCTGAGCAGCAGACGCAGCACGGCATGAGCCGAACGGCGCAAGACGGGATCGTCCAGATACTCAGTCTGTTCCAGCAGGTGAGCCGATTGATCCAGCACCGCTAAAGCGCCAGCCTCGGGCAGCCGAACCACCACATGCTGACTGCTCGCTGAGACCAACATCTGTACGCGGGTCTCCGCTGGCCCGTTCGCCCGCACCTGCTAGACGAGAAAGGTCAAGGCGCGCTGCACGCGCCGCACATCGACATCGACCCAGACCTCAGGAATCTCAGCGCCGACCAACGGACTGGACACCTGGCAGGCCTGCTCCGTCACCAGCGTGGCCAGCACTTCCGCCAGCGGAAGAGTGGCTCGCTGGAGCCGCAGCACCCCGATCTGGCTGCGGGCCAGGGCAATTAGATAGTCCAGCATCTCGCTCAGCCGATCGGTTTCACGATCGATGGCGTCGAGAAAAGCGGCCACTTTCTCCGGTTCCAACCGGCTCTGATAATCCAGGAGCGTGGTCGTCGAACCCTTAATCGCAGCCAACGGGGAGCGTAGCTCGTGTGAAATCGCGGCTAACACCTGCGCGAGGGGAAGAGGTGAATTCAAGACAACACCTGGCTCGCTCGATGATTTCTGCAGACACAGAATACGACCGCCAGCCACATGCGTCGGCCGTCAGTTGCGTTCGCAAGAGAGGAGGATGTTGGGCATTGAGAAAGCGCAACGCTTCGTCGGCAGGCGCCATGGAAATCAGGCGCGTCTGGCGATCGATGATCAACCAGTGCGTGGCGGGTTCGTCGGATGAGCCGAGATGGTAATGCTGACCGGCCAGAGGGATCAGAGACAGGGGATGATCCACAAAGGCTTGATATCCCCACCAACAGCCGTCATGCGCTGAACGGCCATCCGTCACGACGACTTCATCACCGCTAAGCGTCCAGTACAACCCGAAGTATCGGGCGGTGCCGTGATATTCAACTGCTGCTTCCAGTTGCGGCGGGACAGGAATGTCGAGTGCTCGACCTGGCAAAGTATTACTCATGCGTTATTCTCTTCAGATTCACTACGCTCCATCTTCTGCGCCGAGGCGATGCTGCGTGCCGGTTAGTGTGATGTGGGGCACGGCCGGGTCGAAATGCAACCGAATGCCTGGCACACCTGCACGGCGTAAGCGCAGCCCGGCGCAGGTGTCACGCCCACACGGTTGGTGTGCCAGGCTTCAAAGCCATGCCTAGCTCCAACACACTCTGCACAATTGCACGAGTCGCACGGAGCTCGGCGATGACTACCGGGCTGCGTCCGATCAACGCGCAGTCACCACGCAGCTGCTGGTGCTGTTGCCGCGCCTGAGAGATGCGGGCTATGGTCGTGTTCTGATCGCCGCCACGTTCCGCTAGGCGCTGGCGGACGTGCGGCGGGAAGAACACGCCGGTCAAACAACAAATCGCTTGGCCGACGAGGGTGTACGAGGAAAACAGAACACCCCCTAATCGGGGGTGTTTTGTTTAGAGAAGATTGGAGACTTCTGCTATTTTTTCAAAGAACGTGTTTTCTTCTTTCTACGCCACTCACGTTTGTATTCTGCAAATTCAGGTTTACGAAGTTGATATGGTGAGCCATCTTCGTCAAATAAACGCCTGCCTTGTACGCCACCCAAGGCTTGATATACAGCGGCACAATAGGCCATATCAGCCTGATCGATCTCAGTGCCATAACCACTTTTAAGCACAGTAATATATTGGCGGCGGATCCAGTTTCGGATTGTTACAGCGTTGATGCCGTATGTTTTCACTGCCTGCGACACTGTAATCGGCTGCCCACGCAAATGTTCAAACTGATCACGAGTCACGACTTGATCGAGGTCACTTTCGGCCACGGCAATGGTTCCATTTAGCTTGGCTGCCCTGATATTACCACCATCGATCAAGCCTTGTAAAGAAGCGGGGCTAATCCCCAGTCGTTTGGCGGCTTTGGGGAGAGGGATGTAGCGTTCCAGAGTTGTGGTAGTCATAGACGCCTATCCTTCCACTCACATCTTCAGAGTGGAAACACCAGATACTTGCACTGCAGCCGCACTTCAATCTCTTTCCGTCTTGAGTAAACTGGTATAATCCTGACCGACATGCGAGCCTCCACGGCGTCATGTCATCCTCATGCCTGCGCTGGTGTCCGAAACATTGCGCAGGCTTTTTCTGTCTCCTGGTATAACCAAACGAACAGTATGCCTATCGCCACAACAAAACAGACTGCCCGGAACAAACTCGATAGCAGCCGAGTTCGTTCCGGGCAGTCTGTTCACTGCACCAAAACGAATCGGTTCAATTAACGAAGTGCCCTCGGCGGGAGTCGAACCCACAACCATCTGATCCGAAGTCAGGCGCTCTATCCATTGAGCTACGAGGGCAAGTCGAAAAAGTTTTCTCCTCTGTTTGAGCTGATAGAGGAAAAACATATTGAATTGTCAGCCGCATTGTAGCATGGCGGCCGGGCCTCGTCAACGGCGCGCCAGTTTGCGAATGAAGCGATCCGCGTCACGCGCCGCGCAAAGACATCGAGAGGACATCTTCATTCTTCTTGTGGAGTCCGACCAATTCAGCCTGCTCGCGTTTAAGCGCGCGGCACACGACAAACTCGATCAGCGTCAGCAAGCGAAGCGCGAGGGTCAACAAGTGGACCAGCCCCACAACTTGGTCATCAGCCGATCGACCTACACCACCCAATCGAGTGATCGCGCCACAGCCGCTGGGTCGATCAGATTACGTGTGATCACGTCGATCTGAATCGGGCTGGGCGCGGCACTCTACCAAACACCCACGAAGCCGCGCTCAAAGGCACGCAGAACGAACCGATCGGGAAGATGTGGCGACGCGTGAGAGTGCCGTAGTTTTCGACGATGGGGACACGGCGGGTTAGGTGATCGTCGTGTTAATGCGCTTCGTTCGTCTTATCGCGCCCGCTGACATCGCCGTAAATGGTGACGTTCTGCGCGTTGATGTCGACGCCGCCGCTGCGCGAGGCCGCAGTCGTGAAAGGAGCCACGTCGACGTAGAGCGTGCGCTTGAATGAATGGGCCGTACCGGTTCGATCGGTATATTCCACACCTAAACGCAGCGGCACCCGGCCGACGGCGCGCGGCTTCACGTCTAGCTGATCGGTTTGGCTGCGTCCCACTGTCAGGGTCGCGATGCGCTGCGTGGCCATCACCTGACCTTCAAATTGATCGCCCTCGGCGTGAATGATCACGCTGCGCGCCGGACCATAGCCGGTGTTGGTGACGCTGAAATCGAGTTGCGCCCACACATCCTGGTGCAGCGCGCCATATTTCACGTCGATGCTCAAAATCGGCTGCTGCCGACAGCGCGCGGCTTCACACTGACAGGTCTGTTGGGGTTCCCGTTCATGCTCGGCGCTAAAGAGCTGCGCCGCCTGCTCCCAGATCGAGCCGGCCTCTTCGAGCGATCGATCGCGCTCGATCTGCCGGGCATGGGCCATCAAGGCGCGGGCTTGTGGCAAGCTGCGTTGATCGGCCGCATACTGTTCGGCCGCTTCACGCCAGCGGCGGCGCGCGGCCAATTCGTCGGCCGTCAATGGCCGTTCAATCGCCGTGAGCGTGCCCGCCTGATAGGCGTGATCGGTGATGAGGATCAGTGTGCCATCAGGCGACACGAGCGGCGGAATTTCGATATGATGCGCGGCGGCGTAATCCCACAACCGATCACCCGTCTGCGCGTTGAGGGCATACAGCCGGTGATCGTGACACGCCGCATATACGCTGTCGCCGTCCACGATCGGCGTGGCGCTGACACGGCGTGTCGTAGCGAAATGCCACACCACCCGCCCTGCCCGTCGATCGACGGCATACACTCCATCGCGCGCACCAATGAAAACCCGCGTCCCGGCGGTCGTCGGCGCGCTCAGCGCTTTGCCCGTTAACCCGATCGACACACGCTGCCTTAACGCGCCCGTCGGTCGATCGAGCAGCAACACCTCGCCCCGACTGCTGACCACCACCAGGACATCGTCGCTGGCCGCGGGCGTTTGATCGAGCCACGCCGCCGAATCATCATGCGTGAACTGCCAACGCACTTGCCCGTTGAGATCATAGGCCAGCACCTGCGGCCCGCGACACGGGATGTAGATTGCATCGGTTGTGACCAGCGGTGCGGAGAACGAAGCCGTCACCGGCAGCGCCCAGCGTCGATCTTCCCGGCCCGTCACCGTATCAAGACATACCAGTGTCTGGCCATCGGCAGTGAAATAGATCAGATCGCCGACGATCGCAGACGCAGAGACTTTCTGGACGTTGCCCGTCCAACGCCATGCTTCTTGACCATCTTCATTCAACGCCAGGATTATTCCTTCGCCGCGCAGCAGATCGGCGCTGGACAAAGCGACTAAGACCCTTGAGGTCTTGGAGACCTCAAGGGTCTCTACGAGGGTCTCCAGTCCACTAACAAACGCTTTCTCAAAAGTGCGCGACCACAACTCTTGCCCGGCCAGCGTGATAGCGTGCAGCACGGCCTGATCGCCATTAGCGGAATTGGTGGCAACGAAGATCACCTCACCGCCTCGCACCGCGCAAGGCGTGGATGGAAGATCCATTGACCATTGAACAGTTCCCGCTGAAGCCATAGCGTCCTTCGACCGATAGACCTGGCAGGTTTCGCGCAGCGCCCCGCAGCGAAGCGGAGTGGGTTCGCCAGATGGTCTGGTCAACCTGTCTGTTTTTGATATTCTAAAAGTAGGCCACCTGTCGGAATTTTGATGGTCGAAAACAGGGCCACCTCACACCTCTGCTATCGTTGGGCGACAACGCTAACGGAGGAACAAGGAGATGCTACCTGTGGACGAACGCGAACAG
>JBGSPW010000072.1:0-19951 GCA_041738395.1 Thermoflexales bacterium | reverse complement strand
CGTGCTCCACGTTGGAGTGATGGGCACACTGTTGCTGTAGACATCGAAGCCGGCGGCCGTGAAGGTGAAGACCGAACCGGCAATGACGGATGCCGTGCTCGGCGTGATCACGATCGCGTTCAGTGGCCCGGCGATGATGTCGACGAGTGCAGTTTGAGCGATGGCATCTTGTGCCGCTGTGACCAGCTTACCTGCGGCAACCGCGTTTTGCGCGGTGAGGACACCGCTCTGACTGATCGTGCCGCCATTCGTGCTCCACGTTGGAGTGATGAGCACCGCATTGCCTTGCGCATCGAAGCCAGCGGCGGTGAAGGTGAAGACCGTGCCTGCAATGACGGACGCCGTGCTCGGCGTGATCACGATCGCGTTCAGCGGCCCGGCGATGATGTCGACGAGTGCAGTTTGAGCGATGGTATCTTGTGCCGCTGTGACCAGCTTACCTGCGGCGATTGTGTTCTGCGCGGTGAGGGCACCGCTCTGACTGATCATGCCGCCATTCGTGCTCCACGTTGGAGTGATGGGCACCGCATTGCCTTGCGCATCGAAGCCGGTGGCGGTGAAGGTGAAGACCGAACCGGCAATGACGGATGCCGTGCTCGGCGTGATCATGATCACGTTCAGCGGCCCGGCGATGATGTCGACGAGCGCGGCTTGGGCGATGGCATCTTGTGCCGCTGTGACCAGCTTACCTGCGGCGATTGTGTTCTGCGCGGTGAGGACACCGCTCTGACTGATCATGCCGCCATCCGTGCTCCACGTTGGAGTGATGGGCACACTGTTGCTGTAAACATCGAAGCCGGTGGCGGTGAAGGTGAAGACCGAACCGGCAATGACGGATGCCGTGCTCGGCGTGATCACGATCGCGTTCAGTGGCCCGGCGATGATGTCGACGAGCGCGGCTTGGGCGATGGCATCTTGTGCCGCTGTGACCAGCTTACCTGCGGCGATTGTGTTCTGCGCGGTGAAGACGCCGCTTTGACTGATCGTGCCGCCATTGGTTGACCAGGTGGGTGTAATGAGAACGGCATTGCCAAACGTATCGGTACCACTGGCGTTAAATGTCATGGTCGTTGCCACGGTGACGGTGATGAAACTTGGCGTAACGGTAACGGTCGTCACTGCCCCGGCGATCAGTTCGATACTGGTGGTACCGCTGACGACGCCGTCGCCAATTTCCAATGTGCCCCACCCGATTTGAGTACCGGCTGTCCAAGTGCCGCTACTGTGTCCAAGACCGTCGGTCGATCCCAGCCCGCTTACCATGCCATAGCCAGTGGGTGAGATGACCCCGCCCAGATTTACGCCCGACACAGGTGTGCCTGTTAAATCGACTACCGTAGCCGTGATGGTCGCGGTGGCGGCACTATTGGCAATGAGCGTAGGCGGTGCGACTTCGATGGTAATCGTTTGCGGCGTGCCTGCGCTCAACAACCGCAGCGGTGGATGAAGGGCGATCGGGTGGCCGAGATCCAGCGGGCGTACGCTGGCCGCATCCGATTGTTCGACCAAGTCCCTGGGTTCGATCGCGCGGGTCGTCAACCACGGCGATCCGATCAAATATAGAGCCATCAGTAGGCGAACGATTCGAACTTGCATAAGCTAGTCTCACTTCCTCGAACGCTAGCCGCCCACAGTCGGCCGCGGTGTTGGCGGCTCCTGGGTGGGGGGTGGTTCCGTCGGCGGTGGCGGCGGATCAGTTGGTTGCGGTGGATTGGTCGGTGGTGGCGGGTTCGTCTTCTTGGGCCGCGGGTCCGGTTTGTCGGTCGGAGACGGCAACGGTGTATCAACTACAATGATGAGGGTCGGTGTCGCCGACCGGGGAATGATGGTGCGGCGTACACGCGTCGCGGTTTTTGTCGCGGTCGCGGTCGGCGTCACGGTCGGTGTGTTAGTCGCCGTCGCTTGCGGCGTTACCGTCGGCGTATGAGTTGGCGTGAGTGTGATGATCGGAATCGACGTGGCGGTGGGTGCGTCAGCGGCTGATGGCGGCGCGAGCGTCGGCGTGACGACTGACGTAATTTGTAGTGCTTCGCCCGGTGCTACGTTGGCCAGCCAGCCAGCGGGCAATGTGGCTTGTTGATTCCCTGCTTGTACGTCGAATTCACCCGCGCCGATGGAAGCTTTCAGCGTGTCGTCCTCTATCCAGAGCCGGAAGCTGCCCGGCCCGGTGCGCGGCAGAACGGTCAAGTTGCTTTGCAGCATGCTAAAACTCGCCACGGTTTCTTTGTAAGCTTGCGTGTTGAAAGCAGGGCCGCGAAGTTGAGCGGTAACCGCGCCAGTCTGCAACTGAAAAATGGGACGGCGATCAGACGAACGGAGCGAGAGCAGGGTCAATCTTGAATGAGGTTCCAGACGCAGCGTGTTTCCATCCGACACCTGAATGGTCACCGATTGATCGGCTGCGGTGCGAATTTCATCGCCGGGACTGAGGGTGGTCGTGTCGGGCAGGGCGCCTGCACTGCTTTCCGCCACCCGCACCAGGGTGGCGGCACCGTCCACACGCACAATGGGCAGCAGGTTCTCAGGACGGGAGGTGGACGGTTGGCCGCCACAGGCCGCCAATCCCAGCAGGGCGCAGATCATGAGGAAAAAGGGCAGCTGTCGTTTCACAAATTTGTCCTCGCACATGATTGAATCAGGTTGATCGCCTCTCTCCTTGTCGGGAAAGATTTTAGCACGTATCGGCAGGCTTGTCGCCTGAAACAGCCATGGGCGCATGCTTATTCTACCGCAGGCGCCCATGGAATTGGTGTTGCGATTAGGTTACATTCTTGCGACACATCTCATTTCAAGATGCGTTCATCTCCCTGACGTTTAGTCACTCCCTGCGCATCCAGGTATTCCATCAGCGCCAGAGCGTACTTGCGGCTGGTAGTGAACAGGTCACGCACCTGCGCGACGGTGATCGTCTTCTGGGCGATCAGATGCGCGCGGATCTTTTCTACGCCCGTCTGATAAGTCTCCGGCAGCAGCAGCACGTCTTCATTCAACTTAATCAGCTGACCCAGATCGATCAAGGCGGAAAGAACAGTCGGCCCGACGATCTGCTCCGATTCTTTGGGCGATGGAGTATTCCACGGTGTGGCCCGAAACTTGCGGATCAAAGTCTCAATGGCTGTCTGTCGTTCGGGCTTGAAGGTGATGTGAAAGCCGGGCACGTGCAGCGCCACGCCTGTGACGGCCACCGCGTTCTCTGTCAGCGCCTGATCGATGACGAGGTTGAAGGTCCTGGTTTCCAATCCCAGGCGGCTCTTCAATTCCTCGCGCGGCATACCGATCTTCAGCGGATTCGCGGCATGATAGGCGCTCAACTCGTTGAGCATCTTGTGCCGCAAGGTGGCCCAGCCGCTGGCCGCGATGAAATAATCCCCATTTCTGGGTGGGATGAACAGATCGGTTTTCAGGGGCAGCGCCTGCTGTGAATCCAGCAACGCTTGTAAAGCCGCTGGCGCATCGTCTTTGGGCAGCGAGGTGCGCTTGAACAATTCCGTTGAGCTGATCGGCCCGCTGGTTTCCAAGGCTTTTAAGAGCAATTCACTGGGAGTGCCCTGGGCCAGCGCCTCCAGGCGCGTCACCACTTCCGGCTTGAAGCGGCGATGGCGGCGGCCCGGCTGCGGATCGATGACCACGCCGCCGCCCAGCGTGATCGACGGCGAGGGCAGGCGCACAATGAAGCGATCGCCTTTCACCAGCGGCAGCGGTGCGCGCAAGACAAATTGCACCCAGCCCGTCTGTCCCGGCGCGAGGGCGTCATCATTCAACAAACGAATATGAGCGGGCACTTCGGCCGCGCCGAAAAAAAACTTCACGGCGGTGTTGTGCGTTAACGGGCGCGGCGCAGCGGCCAGATATTCAAACTGCGCATCGATCAGCACGGTGGGCGTTAGCCAGCCTGGCCGTGTGATGGTGTTGCCGCGCTGTACATCGGCCAACTCGACGCCGCTCAGATTGATCGCCACACGGCTGCCCGGCACGGCCTGTTCGATTTTGGTCTTATGGGTTTGCAGACCGCGAATGCGCGCGGACAAATTTTGCGGCAGGATGATCACGTCGTCGCCCACGCGCAGGGACCCATCGATGAGCGTGCCGGTAACCACGGTACCGAAGCCTGCCATAGAGAAGATACGATCGATGGAGAGCCGCGGTTTGCCGCGATCGGGACGGGGCGGGCGCTGCTGCAAAATCTGATCGAGCGCCGCCAGCAAATTGGGAAGGCCCATACCCGATCGGGCGGACACCGGCACGATCGGGGCGTTGGCTAAAACGGTGCCGCGCAGCGCCTCCCTCACGTCGATCTGGATCAAGTCCAGCCACTCCGTATCCACCAGATCGATCTTGGTCAACGCCACGACCCCGGCTTCGATTTTGAGCAGATCGAGAATGGCCAGATGCTCGCGGGTTTGCGGCATCACGCCTTCGTCGGCGGCGATGACGAACAGCGCGACGTCCAGACCGCCCACTCCGGCCAACATGTTTTCGATGAAATCGATGTGTCCCGGCACATCCACAATGCCGACGGCCTCGCCGCCGGGCAGCGTCAACCACGCGAAGCCGAGATCGATCGTCATCTCGCGCTCGCGTTCTTCTTTGAGGCGATCGGGATGCGTGCCGGTGAGGGCTTGCACCAGGGTCGATTTGCCGTGATCGACGTGACCGGCGGTGCCTATCACGCGCATGAGATAATCCTCGTCTGTGGGTGCGCGTAGCGTGAAATGATTTCCATTGATGGGTGGGCTGGCTTAACGGCGTTCGAGCGTGGCCGTCGGCAGCCCCATGCCGTCTTCCGGGGTCTGGGCGGGCGGCACCGGATAATTCGGCAGCGAACTCTTATTGCTTCTAACCAGGCCCGTCACCGCCTCGACAAATGCCTGCAGAAATTTTTCGTGCTCGGCGCGTAAGGCCGTGACCTGCTCTTGAATAGGGGCCGGCGCGGCTTCGATGCGTTCCAGACGTTCATCCTGAGCGTGATGCAGACGATCGTGTTCGTGCCAGAGCTCGTCGATCCTGGGATCGACTTTGCTCCAGCGCTTTTCGAATTCGCCCAGAAAATCGTCAAACTGCTTCTTGACGCGATCTTCAAACAGGCGCTCCACTTCACTCAGCTCGGCCACGCGCATGCGCAGCGTTTCTTGAAACGAGTTGAGTTCGGCTTCGGCGCGCTGGTTGACCATTGCTTGCTCGCGCAGCTTGTATAACACGCTGGTGTAGTCGGTCACCTGGTCGCGCAGCTGGCTGAGTAGCGGCTCAAAAGACTTGACTTGCTGCTGCAAGCGAAAATCGCCGGCGCGCAGATCGTCCAGCTGCTTATCATGTTCGCTGAGGCGGATCGCCAGCGGCTCGAAGCGCGGCGGAATCTTGCCCAGTGCGTCTTCCAGCACTTGTAGCTTGCCTGCCAGCAGGTCAAGTTTTTTGAGATGATTGACGGATTCCTGTTCCACGACCAGCAGGCGCTTCACATCTTGGCGGCGGCCTTCTTCCAGATACGGCACGCCGCGGGTGCGCTCTTCGGCCAGCTGCACAGCCGCATCGATTTGAGGTTGCAGGCGCTGCACCAGTTCGCCCAGGCGTTTTTCCTCGGCGCGGCGATTAGGCAATTCTTCTTCGACTTTCCCGATGCGCGGGATCTCAATTTTGACTTCGTTGATCTGGCGCTGCAGCGTTTCCGCGCTCAAATTGCGGATGCGGTCAGTTTCGCGCTCGTACTTTTTGCGCTCATCGTCCAGCCGATTGATCATCGCGACAATATCGGCCTTAAATTCTTCCAGCACGCGATCCGTGTTGAGCAGTCGGGCCATGATGCTCTGGTTAGACTTCAGGGTCGCGTCGGTTTCCTGCAGGCGGCGCGCCACCTCTTCGATTTCGCGCGCCTGGCCGGTGAGACGTTCCTGCAGGGTGGCGACCTGCGCTTTGTCCTTGCGGCGCTCGTCTTCCATCCACTTGATTTGCTGCTCGAGTTGTCCTAAGGTGAGGTCGTCCATGGTGTACCCTCCGGGGCTCGGGCGGATTATACAATGAACAATGACCAATGACCAATGAGTAATGAGCAATGAACGACTCTCCAGATTCCACCTTGCCCGTGTCTCTGCGCCGCGCGAAGCGTGCAGAGCGGGCCGCTCGCCTGGCGCGTCGTCGGCACAACGTGCCGGGCACGACGTGACGCCAACTTCCAACTGTTATAATACGGGCATGAACATCGCACTTGACGCACGGCTGGTTTATTACCGGCGCTACAGCGGCATCGGCCAATATATCGTGCAGTTGGCCGAGCAGATTCCGGGCCTCGATCCGGATCGACGGTACACCATTCTGCACAGCCGCAAAGATCGGACGCCGCCGCATCATCCGGCGGCGCGCCGGCAGGCTCTATGGACGCCCAGTCATCACCGCTGGGAGCAGTTGGCGTTACCGCTGGAATTGGCGCGGCTGCGACTGGATCTGCTGCACAGTCCCGACTTTATTCCTCCATTTATGGGCGGCTTCCGCCGCGTCATTACCGTACACGATTTGAATTTCTTGGTCTATCCGCAATTTCTCACGACCGAGAGCCGCCGCTACTACAACAATCAAATTGAGCGTGCCGTCCGTGTCGCCGATCATATTCTGGCCGATTCACAGGCCACCCGGCTCGATCTGATCAAGCTGTTGGATGTGCCCGACGAGAAAATCACCGTGGTGTGGCTCGCGCCGAATGTCGGCGTCTATCGTGTGCGGGAACTGGAAGAGATCGCCGCTGCGCGTGCGCGGCTAAAACTGCCCGCACAGTTCATCCTGTTTGCGGGCACGTTGGAGCCGCGCAAGAATGTGGCCGGTTTGCTGCACGCGTATCGGCTCCTGCTCGATCGCGCGGGTGCGAACGAAGTGAATCCCGATCTGATTCTGGCGGGTTCACGCGGCTGGTTGTTCGACGAGACCCGTGCGCTGCTGGCCGAGCTGCGTCTGACCGATCGGGTACGCTGGATTGATGCGCCGCCAGATGCTGATCTGGCCACGTTATACAATTTGGCCACCGTGTTTGTGCTGCCCTCGCTCTACGAAGGCTTTGGCCTCACGGTGCTGGAAGCGATGGCTTGCGGCGCACCGGCGATCATTTCCGATCGCGGTTCGCTGCCTGAGATCGCCGGGGGTGCGGCACTCGAAATCGATCCGGATGATCCGTCGGCGCTGGCCGATGCGCTCGAGCGGGTGTTGAACGATCCCGCGTTTCAGCACGATCTGCGTTACCAGGGCCTGGAACGCGTCAAAGAATTTTCGTGGGAACGCTGCGCGCGTGAAACACTGGCAGTGTATCAGCGCGTGCTTGGCGAATCAGTCCATCCTCGTCCGTGATCAATTAACCTATGCGTTTGCTCTTTCTCACTCCACAGTTTCCCTATCCACCTCACAAGGGCACGACGCTGCGTAACTACAACGTGATAGCGGGACTGGCCCAGCGCCATACGATCGATCTGCTCTCGTTTGCTGAAGACTCTGCGATTCCACAACCTACGCCGCTCGATCAACTGTGCCGCCGGATCGCTACGATTCAGCTGCCGACACGGGCCACTTCACGCCGCGCGCTTGATACGCTTCTTTCACCATGGCCGGATATGGGCTTGCGTTTGTGGTCGCCGGAATTTCGCCGGCAACTCGCGGCCTGGCTGCGCGATGGTGCATACGACGTGATTCAAGTGGAGGGCCTGGAACTGGCGCGCTATGTGCTGAACTTGGGCCAGGGCCGGATCGTCTTTGACGATCACAATGCAGAGTATTTATTGCAAAAGCGCATCGCCGCAGCTGAGATCGCGGCACGCGGTTGGAATGCGGGGGCGGTGTATTCTTCCATTCAATGGCGCAAGCTGCGCCGCTTCGAACGACAGGTCTGCCAACAAGCCGATCGGGTAGTGTGCGTGTCTGAGGCCGATGCCCGCGCGGTGCAACAGCTTGATCCGGCGTTGCGTCCCATCGTTATTCCCAACGGAGTCGATACCGAGTTTTATCGGCGCGAGGCTGTCACACCGCTGGCGCTGCCGCGTGGCGATTTTGGCCCACGTGGCGATTTTGGCCCACGTGGCGATGTCGGCCCTCGTGGCGATGTCGGCCCACCGCACACCCTGGTCTTCACCGGCACGATGGACTTTCGCCCCAACGTCGATGCCATGTTGTGGTTCGCGCACGAGGTGCTGCCCCTGGTGAAACGGGATGTGCCCGATGTTCATCTCTACATTGTTGGCCAGCGCCCGCATGCGCGCTTGGAGGTGTTACGCGCTGATCCCGCGATCACGATTACGGGTGCTGTGGAAGACACGCGGCCTTACATCAGCGCGGCGGAGGTCTACGTGGTGCCGTTACGGATGGGCGGCGGCACACGCTTGAAGTTGTTGGAAGCACTGGCACTGCAAACGCCGATTGTCAGTACGACGTTAGGCGCGGAAGGATTTGGTGTGACGAGCGGACAAGAGTTGTTGCTGGCGGATGAGGCCGCGGCCTTTGCACGCGCCATCGGGGAATTGCTGGCTAATCATGATCGGGGGCAAGCTCTGGGGCGAGCGGGTCGAGCGTTTGCCGTGGCGCATTACGATTGGCGTCAGATTGTGCCGAAGTTTGAAGAGGTGTATCGCGCACCCGCGTAATGGCCGTTACCCACGAGGAACGGTGCTCTTCGTCCGCGTCCACGCGGGCTGGGCGCACATCTCAACTGGCCTCCAAGTCGGCCACTTGATTACGGCCCGATCACGTAGGCGGCGGACATCTGCCGAATGATGGGGGTCAGCAGATCGGGGAACAAACCGAAGAGCAAGCACAACAACAAAGCGCCGACGATCAACGCGATGGTCAATGGTGCTTCACGCACCGGCTCGGTTGGTGTGTTGCCGATCGGGCGGAGTACAAATTGCAGGCCGCGCAGCAGGCCGGCCACCACGCCGATCGAACTCAATACCAACGCGAGCGATGCGCCTAAATCGGTACCGGCCGCTTGTTGCAAGGCGCCCCACCGTCCGGCAAAGCCAGCCAGCGGCGGTACACCGGCCAATGACAAAGCGCCGATAATCAATCCCACTGCGGCCCAGGGGCGACGCCAGGCCAGGCCCGTGAGCGATTGGAAGGTATCGTCTGGACTTTCTGTGCGCGCCAGGGCCAGACCCATCGACATGAGGCCCAACCCGAACGTGCGTAAGAACACCACGAACAACGCCGCACTCACGCCTGACGGCGTGTGGGTGCCCAGCGCTACCAGCGCCACGCCGACATCGGCCAATACCGCGTAGCCCATGATGCGTCCGAAGTCGCGCTGCGCAAAAGCTAGTGCGCCACCCAGGAGCGCCGTCACCAGTCCGGCCAAACGCAAAACCGTGAAGACGAGCGTGTTATTGCCGAGCAGATTGATCTCGCTCAGCATGTCGAGCATCAAGAAAAATGCAGCGACGTTGATGACGCCTAAGACAAAGGCGCTGGATAGCGGCGGCGATTCGCTGGCCACACCGGGCAACCAGGAATGAAACGGAATCACGGCCAGCCACAGGGTCAAACCGAACAATAGCAGCGCGATAGCGGTTTCGGCCAGATTGACGGCATCGGGACTTTGCGAATATTGATCGAGGATCCAGGCCGCAGCCAAAAACACCGGCACGGCGAAGACCATAAAGGTCAGATAGCGCAGCGTGCCGATCGCAACGCCGGGTTGACCGCCTTGCAGGGGGAAGATGGTTAATGCGGCGGCGATGGTGAAGAACATCACCGAATAGTTGAATGGATCGAACGGCCGTCCACCGATCACCTCGATGATGACCGGGCGCGCGCCCAGCGCCGCGGCCACGGCAGCCAGCGCCGCCAACGTCACCGGGTAATACGTCCAGCGCGGTGTCGTACGCCATACGCCCAAGAAGGTGGCGGCTGCGCACAGAAACAAAAAGATCACTGCGTAGCGATCGGGCGTACTCAGATACAGCTGCCGCCCGAGCAGCGGTAGTGGATTATCGAGCGGATCAAGGCTGGCCACCAGTGCGGCGGCCAAGGGGAAGAGCGTCGCGATTAACGCGCTAAGCGTCGCAAAGCGGCGCAACAGTGCCGTCAGCACTGCGCCGATTAAGGGCAGGGCGATCAGGGGCAGCGGACTGAAGATCACGATTTCACCTCGCCGCGCCGTGAGGCCCACGCCGTGGTGAGATATGAAATCGCCAGCGCCAGGATCAAGTTAGTCAGGCCCAACAGTCCCACAATCGTTAAGGTCGGTTCGACTGCCGTAAAGAACAATTCAAATCCCGCCAAAAAGCTCAGAAGTCCCAACCCCACCTTCAACGGATTCTCAGCCAGCGCCTCATTGATCAATCCCAACAGCATCACGCTGAAGGCGCCAACGGTGAAATCACGGGAGAGAACCTGATCGGCCGTAATGGGCAGCGGATTGCGTGAGGCCAGACTGATGCTCATTGCCAGCGCGAGTGCGGTCACGATGACGCGCACGGGCAAGCCCGCGCCCATAATCCACCACCAGCGATGTTTAGGTCGTGCCACTCGTGGCGCAGTTGGCTCTTGTGGCGCAGTCGGCTCTTGTGGCGCAGTTGGCCCTCGTGGCGCAGTTGGCCCTTCTTCTTCCGAATCGCGGTCTTCTTCGACCTGGCCCCAATGCATGCGCCGCGCGGTGATGTACAGCACCGGGCAGATCATGACGCCGACCAGCGCCTTCACGGCGGCCAGTTCGATCGGCACCACGCGGGTCAGCATCAGCCCGATCAAAACGTACTGCGCCCCCAACGCAATAATGAGCAGGCGCCAGTTCGTCAACACCACCAACAGGCCGACCGCGATCAACAGCGCGACCAAGACGGCGGTGCCGGGTAGAGCGGCGATGGTTTTAACAATATCGACGTTCATGCGTTTCTTCTCGTGCGTCTTTTCGCCGCTTCACAATAACGCGCCAGTATAAATCACGATCACAATGACGATCACGACCACGGTCCACAGCAGGCCGCCTTCGCCTTCAAAGACGCTGGCGGCGGCGCGCAGCAGGCCGGTCAAGCGATCGATGACGTAGAACACGGCCGAGTTCAGCCATTCCAGGCGGAGTACACGACTCCAGAGCGATGTTCCACCCTCGGCCGCGCCGTGGCGGAACAGTGGCCCGCGCCAGGTCCGCGCCGCGCCAATCCCGATTGCGATCGGCGCGAAGATAGCCAGCACGCCTACTCCAGAGAGTTCGCTCAGCAGCACATTTGTCGCAGGTAAGCCTGACAGCACATCGGGCGTATTGGCCAAACCGATGAGGGGGAGTGCGCCCAATGCTAAGGCTATGCCCCACCACGCTTTGCGCCAGAGGCTTGCGGGTGTAGATTCTGTTTGCTCCGCCACAATTAACCGTGCCACCGCCGCGATGACGAGCGTTTGGGCTGCCACAACGGCCAGTAAAATGGGCCACTGTTTGGCGCGGAAGGCCCCGGTAACGACACCTTGTTGAACCACGAAGCCCAACGTGCCGGGCAAGGCTGCCAGGCTTAATCCCGCTATCAATGCTCCGACTGCCCAAAATGGCTGCTTGCGATCCAAGCCGCGCGCGATGAACAAGCTGACGACGATAAACATCCAGTTGAGGGCCGCCGCAGTCAATTGCGCTGACGTTGGCTTAGCCGCGGCCAGCAAGCCGACGAACCCGGCCAGGCACAACGCGATAAATGGCAGACCGTTGCGTGGTTGCGGACTGCGCCAGGCCAGGAATGCGCCGATGACCACACTCAATACCGCCAGCGTCGGCACGATTGAGCTTTCGGGCAAGGCCTGCGCGACGGCCATGCGCGCCCATAATGCCAGACCGGACAGCGTGGGGACCACAAAGAGCATCACCGCGCGATCGGGTTCTTTACCCAACTCGACGGGCAGCCATTGGTGGAAAGGATACAGGCCAACTCGCAACACGGCCGCGGCCATCAACCACGCTCGTGCATCTTCCGGTGCATTGAATAGATGCCAGTACAAGCTGCCTTGCTGATTTTCGATTAACAGCGCCGCAATCCACACGCATACTGTCGAGGCTAAGTTGACCACGATGGCCAGGGCCGCACGCCGCCCTACCTCTGCTCCGCCGCGGACAAGCAGCGCGACCACAAATGCCAGATCGAGTAAACCCCAGGCAACCGCCAGCGTCAACAAGTTACTAGCAAAGAGGCCCGCGAGGGCGGCCGCGGTTAACAGTAAGGCAATCGCGCGCGGAGCGGGCCGTTTCTGCCCGGGATACGCCCCCCAGGTGAAGGCGGTCGCGTTCAACGCTACCAGCAAGCCCATTGCCAGAATCCATGCCGTTGAATCGACGCGGAAGCTCAACGGCACGGTGAACACCGAGACAGGCTGCCAGGCCGCGATGATCTGGGTGACGGGTGTCTCGCTGCGTACTGTCAACAGCGCGCCCAACGCCAATAACGACGTGATCGCCATCACCAGCGAGGGACGTCGCAGACGCGCCAGGTCACTTGCGCCAACGGCCAGCGCGCCTAGGACGAGAAAAATAATCGGAATGCTGGGAGGTAATGTCATACGATCTCAGGTTACAAAGCCGCCGAATTGTAACCTGTGCGGCACATTCTCGCAACCGGGCAAAATGCCAGTGTAGGTGGTAGACGGTAGGCGGTGGGCGGTGGCGTGAAGTGCTAATGAGTTCGGGGAGATACTGCTCCCAGCCCGTCTTTTTACGATCGCAGAGCGAAAAGAATTTGATCGTGTGCACGCAAAACATGTCAGCAGGGGCGGCTCCCATGCCGCCGTTATTCGGGCGTGGGAGCCCGAACGGCTATCTGTCTGACAACATTTGCGTGCACACATTTGATCAAAAGTGTTGTCAATTTGATTGATAGGCGGTACAATAACCCTAGTTCGTGACATGATGAACGAAGCGGGGATCGGTAATCATGCACGGGCCGTTAAAGCAGCGTAATCCATTATAGCTAACCGATCGAGGCCCACTTGGGCAGCTTATTCCCCCAGATTTATTCAGGCAATCAATCACCCGTACGGCGTTCTTCACGTGATTAAAGAAGGACGCCGTTTGTCGGCTTGAAATGATGCGCCGGGCCGGAGAGGCCAGCACACGATGGAGCTGTACTGGGAAGATGACTACGCTATTGCGCTGGCGCTGAAGCGGGTTCATCCCGGTCTTGATCCACTGAAAGTGGAGTGGATCACGCTGCAGCAGTGGGTGATCGAATTGCCTGAGTTTATGGACGACAAGTCCGTCACGGCGCACTACTTGCTGGAAAACATTCAACGCGAATGGTACGAGGAGGTTGCTTCGCATGAGTCAACCGTTTGACCAATTCCCCAATGATCCGAGTGTCCCGCCGGAGCTGAGCAACAACGTCTTTATCTCCACGATCGACAAGCTCTACAACTGGGGCCGCAAGCGCTCGATGTGGCCGATGATGTTTGGCCTGGCCTGCTGCGCGATCGAAATGATCTGCGTGGCTGCCGGCCGCTATGACCTGGCCCGTTTCGGCTCGGAGTTGATGCGGCCTTCGCCGCGTCAAGCCGACTTGATGATCGTGTCCGGCACGGTGACGAAGAAGATGGTGCCCACGATTGTGCGGCTGTATAACCAGATGCCAGAGCCTAAGTATGTGCTGTCGATGGGTGCCTGCGCCACGAGCGGCGGGCCTTTCAAAGAAGGCTACAACGTCGTGTCGGGCATCGATAAGTTCCTGCCGGTCGATGTCTACGTGCCGGGCTGCCCGCCCAAGCCCGAGTCTCTGCTGTACGGCTTCTTGAAGCTGTTTGAGAAGGTCGAGAGCCAAAGCATCCGCGACGTGGCGTGGTATCGCAAGACGGCGATTGAGGCCGTGCCCGTGCCGATCTTGGGGCCCGATCTGATCGATGTGCGCCGCGCAGCAGAAATCCTTGAGCTCAGCCAGCCTCAGGCCGAGCCGGTGGTTTCCGCAGACCCTGTTAAGGCATAGTACACGAATGGCACGAATCTCACGAATCGAAGTGTTATTCGTGTCATTTGTGAGATTCGTGTACTGAAAGAGGAAAGATCATGGCTGCGAAAGCTGCTGCCGCTCCAGTTGCAGAACTCACCGGTCCCCTGGCGGTGCTCAAAGAGAAATTTGGCGAGGCCATTAAGCCCGGCGATTACGAAGGCGCTGTGATCAGCGCCGATCGACTCGTCGAAGTGGCGACCTTCATCCGCGACGATCTGGGCTACGACTATCTCACAAATTTGACCGGCGTGGATTATCTCGCCCAGAACGAGCTGGAAGTGGTCTATCACGCGCTGAACACGCGCGCGGGCGGAGCGCCGTTGGTCTTTAAGGCACGCACGCCGCGCGCTAACGCTGTGGTGCCTTCGCTGATCACGGTGTGGCCGGGCGCTGACTTCCAAGAGCGCGAGGTGTGGGACTTGATGGGCATCAAGTTTGAAGGGCATCCTTATCTGAAGCGCATCTTGATGTGGGAAGGTTTTGAAGGGCATCCGCTGCGCAAGGATTGGAAAGAGGCTTATTACGAGCAGGACACCAAGCCCTATGACAGCCGTTGGCCGGGCGGGCAATATCGGCGCGCGGAAGACCGCGTGACCTTTGCGGATAACGTCAACTTTCCGACTAATTTTGATCCGACGCTGTACACCGCGCGGGCCGATGCGGCCGTGTATGATCGGCTGAAGAATTTCTACGTTGACGAACACGGCGCCTTTCTGCCCAAGGAAGCGGTGGAAGGAAATGGCAACGGCGATGGCCGCGAGCACTTTCACGAGCATCTGGAAACCGATGAGCTCGTCGTGAACCTGGGGCCGCAGCACCCTTCCACACACGGCGTGTTCCGCATGGTCGTGACGCTGGACGGCGAGAAGATTACGCACCTCGAACCGGTGATGGGTTACCTGCATCGCAATCATGAGAAGATCGGCGAGCGCAACACGTACATTCAGAACATGCCATTTACCGATCGGCTGGATTACCTCTCGTCGATGAGCAACAACTTCGGGTATGCGTTGGCCGTCGAGAAATTGATGAAGGTCACGCCGCCCGAACGCGCCGAGTACATCCGCGTCATCATGGCCGAACTCACCCGTGTCGGCAATCACGTGTGGGCCATCGGGTTCCTGCTCAACGATCTGGGCGCGTTCTTCACGCCGGCGCTGTACGCGATTGAAGAGCGCGAGTTGATCCTCGATCTGTTTGAAGCGGCCTCCGGTTCGCGCATGATGTGCAACTACTTCCGCTTCGGCGGTGTGGCGCGCGACCTGCCGCCCGGCTGGCTGGAAACGTGCCGCGAGTTGGTGTTCAACCGCTTGCCCAGGAAGGTCGACGAACTCGACTACTTCCTGAGCGAAAACGAAATTATCCGCGCGCGCTGTGAGAATTCCGGCGTGCTGACCGGTGACGATGCGGTGAAGTACAGCGTGGCCGGGCCGGTGCTGCGCGCTTCCGGCATCGCTTACGACGTGCGCCGCGCTGAACCCTACTCGATCTACGATCGCTTCGATTTCGATGTGGCCGTGCGCAATCACGGCGACGTGTATGATCGCTATTTGCTCCGCCTCGACGAGATTCGCCAATCGATCCGGATTTTGCAGCAGGCGTTGCAGCAGATTCCGGAGAAGGGCGAGATTCAAACGGGCAAGAAACAATATTCGGCGCGCGTGCCGGCCGGGCAGGCCTATGGCCGCGTCGAAGGCCCCAAGGGCGAGCTCGGTTTCTACGTGGTGTCCGATGGGACCGCGAACCCCTATCGGTATCACATCCGCGCCCCGTCATTCATCAACCTGACGGCGCTGGGTCCGATGAGCATCGGCCAAAAGATCGCAGACGTGGTCATCATCCTGGGCAGTATCGACATCGTGCTGGGCGAAACCGATCGGTAAGAGGTAAGATCAATGTACGGATCAGGCATCATCAAAGGCATGGGCGTCACGTTTAAGCACTTCGTGGAGACGTACGTCGAAGATCTAAAACTCGTCTTCAAGGGCGGACGTTACAACGATAAATACATGGCGGAGCGGCAGGGTCCTAAGGCGAGAGGCATTTTCACCGTGCAGTATCCGGAAGAAAAGCTGCCCGTGCCAGAGAACTTTCGCTACATTCCGTTCCTGGTCTTTGACACCCAGAAGAACGAAGACAAGTGCACCTCATGCGGCATCTGCGCCAAGGTCTGCCCGCCGCAGTGCATCTGGATCGTCCGCACGAATGATCCCAAGACCAATCGCCCGGTGCCGCAGCCGGCGCAGTTCACCATCGACGCGACGATCTGCATGTCGTGCGGCCTATGCGCGGAGTTCTGCCCGTTCGATGCCATCAAGATGGATCACGATTATGAGCTATCGACCTTCGAGCGGTTCAATACCTTGGTGTTTGATAAAGCGCGCCTGACCAAACCCGATACCTATCACGCGGCGATTCATCCCACCGATTGGGCGCGCGAACTTCAAGACCAGGCAGAAGCCGCGCGGAAGGATGCGGAGAAAGCGGCCGCCGCCGCGGCGAAGAAGGCCGCCGCAGATGCAGCCGCTCAGCCGGCAAAATCTGCTGCGTGAAACGTGAAGCGTGAAACGTAAATGCCGCTCTCGTCGGATCGTTCCGGGCGAGAGCGGTTTTGTTGAGTTAAAATTGTGGCTCATGTGGCCGCGGAGGTGAAGTGCTCCCGCTGGATTGCTAAATCCAGCGGCGGATGTGACCATCCGCCGGGAGCGTCACCTCAAACCCGACATGAGCGAAAATTGTTACAGCGCTCGCAACACCTGCACCGCACACAGCTGCCTGCGGTGTAGTGCAGGTGTGACGTATCCTAAACGGAGAACTTGAATGACCCAACTCACTGAAGAACGAGTCCTCGGCGCACTGCGCAACGTGCGCGAACCGGAACTGCACAAAGATTTAGTGACGCTCAACATGATCCGCGATGTGCAGATCAAAAACGATGAGGCGGTGGCGTTCACGATCGTGTTGACGACGCCCGCCTGTCCGCTCACCGCGCAGATGGAGCAGAACTGCAAGGACGTGCTGGCGCAGATCGGCGTAAAGCGAGTCGACATCAATTGGAAGTCGGAAGTGCCGGCGGATCAGCGCATCCTCGATCAACTGCCGGTGTCGTTCCGCAACACGATCGCCATTTCGAGCGGCAAGGGCGGCGTGGGCAAATCGACCGTGGCGGCGAATCTGGCCGTAGCACTGGCGCAAATGGGCGCGGGCGTAGGCCTGCTCGACGCGGACATCTACGGCCCCAACATCCCGTTGATGATGGGTGTCGATAAACTGCCGCGCGTGCCGGGCGATAAAATCACACCGGCGCTGGCGCATGGTGTGCGCTTGATGTCGATGGCTTTCATGGTCGATCCCGATCAACCGATCATCTGGCGCGGCCCGATGATTCACTCCGCGATCCGGCAATTTCTGACGGATGTCGACTGGGGTCAACTCGATTATCTGATCATCGATCTGCCGCCGGGCACGGGTGACGCGCAGTTGACGTTGGCGCAGTCGGTACCGTTGACGGGCGCGGTGATCGTCACGACGCCGCAAGAAGTGGCGCTGGCCGATGCGTTGAAGGGTCTGCGCATGTTCGAGAAACTCGAAGTGCCGATTCTGGGCATCGTGGAAAACATGGGGCCGTACATCGATCCGCAGACGGGGCAGAAGATCGCCTTCTTCGGCGAGGGCGGCGGGCAGCGCATGGCGCAACGCCTGAAAGTGCCGTTCCTCGGCAGCGTGCCGCTCGACCCGAATGTGCGCGAGAGCGGCGACGCGGGCAAGCCCATCGTGGCGAATAAGGCCGAGGCGGTGGCGGCTGTCGCGTTGAATCAAATCGCACGGTTGATCGCGGCGCGTATTTCGGTGCTAAACTTGGAAGAGTGATGCCCATGGCGTGAAGGCCAGCGAGGAGGTGTGCTGTGAAAACGCTCGTCCTGAAAGAGAATCAAGTGCTGTATGAAGTTGTGGCGCAAGAGGCAGGTGATGAGACGATCGTCATCGAGCGCGATGGACAGCCGGCCTATGTGCTGATGCCGTATGCCGAATATGAAGCGCTGCGCGCGTCACGCCAGAGCCAACCGGCGTTTCACATTGATTGGTCTGAGGATCGCACACTGGAAGAGGTGGTGGCGGACATCAAACGGCGCGGGCCGGGCATCCCCAATGTGCAACGTGCTACAACCTCGCTGGCCGATCATCTGCTGAACGCGCCGCATGATCCCGAATTCAATTTGGAGGAATGGCAGCGCGAGTGGGCCAAAATTGAAGCCGAGATTGAAGCGAACGATCCGCATCCGCTATGACTGAATTCTTGTTGGATACCAATCATGCTTCTCCGCTTGTGACGCTCGATCATCCACTGCGGATGCGTATTCTGAGCGCAATTCAGGCCGGAGAGAGTTTTGCGTTGACGACCGTCAATTTGACAGAGGTCTGGTACGGCCTGAGTCTATTGCCGCGTGCAGTTCAGAATCAGCGTGAATGGGTGCAGATTCGCACCTCGTTATCGATCTACCAGATCGAAGAGACTGATGCGCTTACCGCTGCTGAATTACAGATAAGTCTGCGCCGGCGTGGACGCCAGTTGGGGATCGTCGATGCACTGATCGCCGCCATCGCCTTGCGTTATGATTTGACCCTCCTGACTACCGATCGTGACTTTGACGCGGTGCCGGATCTGAAGCGCGAGAACTGGCTGCCGCGCGCAGCAGCATGATCAATCTGGAAGAGTAAACGACTCCCATCGCCCGATCTCGCGCAGCGCCGAGGTCGGGTGATTTTGTTTTCGCTCGCATTTGATTGATGCTATACTATTTCGCGGCAACGTATTATTTTTACCTGTCCAAACAATAAGCAGCTGGGCTATTGGTTGGCGCTGAAGCATGGCCAATTGTTCGCAGCTTGCCTAATTTATAGCAAGGGGTGGTTGTATGTCTGAATTACCTTGGGAAGACTCCCTTCTCGAACGCAAAACAGAATCAGATTTGAAGGACTTGCTAAAGACTCTCGTCGCCTTTGCTAACTCTGTGCGCCCCGGCCATGTTGCTACCATTCTCATCGGCGAGAAAGATGACGGCACAATTCAGGGCGTCAACAATCCTGATGGTATCCAAAAGACTATACGCGATAATTGCGACAGGATTTATCCACCCATTCTTTGGAATGCAAAGGTATACGAGAAGGACGGCAAATACTGCATCCGCATAGATATCGAATATGACGGTGAAACGCCACACTTTGGCGGTATCGCATGGGTACGCCGGGGTTCCGAGACGGTTAAGGCAACCGACGAGGTCTTTCAGCAGTTGATTGAATTTCGCTTAAGCAAGGCCAGAGAACTAGGTCAGTGGATTAGCAAATCTGTTAGTGTTGTTCCTGATAACGGTAGCTTGGTATCTCCCGGTTTCGTGACCGGCAATCAGGTAAGAGTTCACCCAAGATGGCCATCCGATATAGTGGCAAGAGTGCGTTCGGTGAATGGCTTCTGGGTGACATTTGAAGTAGGCGAACGCCAAAAATCAGAACCACTTGAAAAGATTACCTTGAGCTGGGACAATGACGAAAGCCGCTTAAAGATTCTCATCAAGCCTTAAGTCCTTCCACCGCAATTTGTCTCATTTCTTGCTTTTTCATTGAGAAGGTGAAGCACAGGGTGGATCAATTGATCTCACCTGCCATAAAGAGATTGGTGGATTACGGGTAATGCCATGCCCAAGAAGAGTGCGAACTCGTCAAAGTCAAAAATTGATCGCCGCGCGCAAAAACCGCCTAGCTACTGGGGTGACTTTGCGAATGTCGAGCGAGAACTTCTTGCTTTTGTTGCACAGCATGGCATTGATCGGGTGATGCCGACCAAGCATGAACTTAAAGCTGCGGGACGTAATGACTTATATGATGCAATTAGCAAACCGTTGTGTTAAGCTGAAAGGTGTCGCTTTTCAGAGTCCTATTTGGAAAGCGTGGTAGGGTAAGAATTGCTGCGGCACTAGCCTCAGTAGGCGGTGTGGATTAGTGGGCCGCGCTGTTGG